>JBOHUD010000062.1:0-5263 GCA_050734155.1 Candidatus Dormibacteria bacterium | reverse complement strand
CCCCCAGCAGGGCGGCGCGCGCCAGCCACACCGCGGCGCAGGCGGAGTCGGTGCTGATGGAGGACGCCGCCACCTCGAGCTGGTCGAGGGCGGCGGCGGCGGTCTCGACGTCACCCAGAGCGGCGGCGGCGCGCACGATCAGCTGCAGCGCGACCACGTGCTCGGTCACCGGGAAGCCCTGCACCACCGTGTCGAGCTCGCGGGCCAGCGCCAGCGCGCCGGCGAGGTCGCCGGCGTCGAAGGCCATCTCGGCACGCACCCGCAGCGCCCCCGCCGAGCGCGGCGCGTCATCGAGGAGGCGGCCCGCCTCGGCGTGGCGACCCTGGCGGCGGCGCAGCTCGGCGAGCTTGATCGAAGCTTGCGACTGCAGCTGGCGGTGGCCCGCCGAGTACAGCTCGACCGCCTCGCTGAGCCTCGCCTCACCCTCGCGCCACCTCCCCAGGACGGTGAGGATCCAGCCGTAGCTGGCCAGGCAGCTGGCCTTCAGGAACCCGTTGGCGCGACTGTCGGCCGCCCGCAGCCCCACCCGGCACCACTCCTCGGCGCGGCTGAAGTCGCCCGCCTGCTCGCAGGCCCCGAGCGTCAGGCAGAACGCGTCGCCGACCACCAGCGGGCTGGCGGTCTCACCGCCGGTGACCGCCGCCATCACCTCGTCGAGCAGCACCATGCCCTCGTCGATGCGCCCCATCTGCACCAGGACCATGCCCTGGACCAGCAGGCTCTCGATCTCCAGGTCGCGGTCGCCACAGGAGCGGGCCAGCAGCAGCGCCTGCTCGGCGGCCGCGGTGAGGCGAGCGGGGGCACCCGCGAACGCCGCGTCCCAGAGCAGGAACCAGCCCTGCTCCACACACGCCGGGCGATCGTCGAGCAGGCGCCGGGCCCGCTGCAGCCAGCCCCGCGCCACCGCCGGGTTGCCGCGCGTGGTCAGCTCCTCGATGGCGATCCATGACGCCAGCCAGGCGGCTCGCTCGGGACGGGACTCGCGGGTGTACTGCCGGTACGCGGCCTTCATCTCGACGATCGCCCGGTCGATCTCGTAGCCGCACCACAGCGCGGTGGCCAGGACCAGGTAGGCGTCGCCCGACTCCTCGGAGGCGAGCGCTGCCTGGGCGCACGCGACCGCCGCGCGCCAGTCGCCGCCGTCGAGAGCGGCGCGCGCCTCGGCCAGTTGGCGAGTGTCGGCGGGGGGGCTGGCTGCCGGTGGTGGCGCGGTCACCTCTTTCCCTGGTGGCGTCGGGGCGGCGCTGGCGCCGGCCATGCCGAATCCTACTGGGCAGGCTCCAGCTGTGCCTCGAGGCCGATGCGGTAGTCCTCGATCACCGGGTTGCGGAGCAGCTTCTCGCACATCCGCGTCGCCTCCGCGCGCGCCGCCGCCTCGTCGGCCGCCACCAGGCGGAGCTGGATGTACTTGCCGACGCGGACCTCGCTGACCCCCTCGAAGCCCAGCTGCCTGAGGCCGCTCTCCACCACCAGGCCCTGGGGGTCGTTGACGACCGGGCGCAGGGTGACGGCGATGGAGACGTCGAAGATCACTGTGGCTGGGGGGCTGAACGGGGCGAGCTCTTCACCGGGAGCGAGCGGCCGCGCAGATCAGCGCTTCCGGGAACCGGGAGGACCGACGCCCACCCTCAAGATGGTGAAGGTGTCTTCCGTCTGCGTGCCCAGTTGAGGAGGCAGGCTCGCAGGACGCGAAGGACGTGGCTCCTGCGGCTGAGCGGAGGGTGCTTGCGGATCTGTCTCGCGTTCCATGAGGCACTCAATTTACCACGGCCCACAGAGCAGTCCAGGCAGCGGCGGTCGCGGCCATCAGGGAGGCGCCGGCAATCCAGCCTCGCGCCTTGGGCTCCAGAGCATCGCCATTTTGCCTTATCGCGATGGTCAAATCCGTCAGACTCCTCGGGCGCCTTATCGCCGGACCTTCAGACGAGCTCCCCGGCCATATCGCTGTCGCCGACCTGTCGTAGCGCTCACTACGGATTCGATCCTCGGTAAAGATGGTGGATCGACTGAACTGGTTGGCACCGCCTAGCGAGAGAGCCATGATGTGTTCGGCGCAACGCCGCTCCAATGGTTACGCCATTGTTCGGAGCGCGTCATTCGGGGGAAGGGTCGCCGCCCGCACCGCCGGGTATAAGGAGGCAACCAAGGCGACGAGCAACGCCACGCCCAATGCAATGGCAGGAGCCTGTAGCGGCACTCTTGGGGAGATCCCCTGGCGCCATGCCACGACCAGCGTTATCCAGACTCCCAGGGCTATCCCCAGGACGCTGCCCATGATGGCGATGATCGCGCCTTCAGCCAGGAACAGCGTGGCTATGCTCCCGCGCGTCGCGCCCAGCGCACGTCGTATGCCGATTTCGGCCCGGCGCTCGACAACGGCGATCATGAGAATGTTGGCCACCCCGAACCCGGCCACGAGCAGCCCGACAGCTGCTAGCGCGATGAAGAGAGTCTGGAACGCAGTTGCGGCTTCGGCAAGCAACGCGCTGCTGTCCCGCGTGACTTGAACTACGAGACTTCCAGAAGGGTTCACGGTCTCAGCCAACAGTGCGCTCACGGTGTCGGAGTATTCGACACCACCGTGTCGCGCGGCTCGCGGCGGCGCCAAAAACAGTCGGGGCCCTTCCGACCAGCGGAATTCTACCCCCCCTTCCGCAGGCACGCAATCATCAAAAATTGGCCACAACCCGGCTCCCTGACCTAGACAGCACCACGTAGTCCAACCACGGCGCCTGCGCAACTCCCGCGAGGGTTGGAGCCGAAAGAACATCAAGATGCTATGATGCGATGATGGCGAAGATGCGGACGACTCTCACGATCGATCAAGAGGTGCTGCGAGCGGTGAAGGTCCGTGCCGCACGCACCGGCCGGGGCGACAGCGAGGTGATCGAGCAGGCGCTCCGCCGCGATCTCGGCCTCGACCTGCTCGAGCGCCTGTGGGCGAAGCACGATCCCGGCGAAGACGAGGCGATGGCGCTGGCCATCGAGGCGCAGCATGCGTTGCGGCCAGTCAAGCGCTGAGGAACAGGGCGGCTCCAGCCGAGACGGTGATCAGGGCGGTGCTCGACCCCAATGTCCTCATCTCCGCAGTGCTGTCCGGCACCGGCAGCCCGGCGAGAGTTCTTCGTGCCTGGCTGGCCGGCGAGTACGACCTGGTGATCTCGCCCCGGCTGATCGCTGAGCTCGAACGGGTTCTGGAGTACCCGAAGATCGCCAGGCGGGTGACATCTGCGGAAGCCGCCGAGCTGGTTGAGCTTCTTCACCGCCACGCCGAGGAGCTGGATGACCCCCAGGGCACTGCCAGCGTCACCTCGGCCGATCCAGATGACGATTACCTGATCGCGCTCGCACAGGCCGCGCGCGCGGTGATCGTGTCGGGTGACGCCCATCTGCTCGACCTGGCCGACAAGGTGCCGGTCCACACACCCGCGGCCTTCCTCACCCTGCTTTCCTCTCAAATGTAGGCGATCACCGGCTGAACCTGATGGCGACTGCACGGCGATCGCGAGACGTCGCGCGCGGCCGTGACCGCGTACGGTCGTGCGCAGCCGCACGAATTATGGCATCATATGATGTCACTAGAGATGAGTCACGGAGGATGCAGATGCGGACGACCCTGGCCCTGGACGACGACCTGCTGGTCGAGGCGCAGCGCCTCACCGGCGCTACAGAAAAGACGGCACTCGTACGTGAAGCGCTGCGCGCTCTCATCGAACGGGAGAGTGCACGCCGGCTGGCGCGGCTCGGTGGCGCCGAGCCCGCGCTGACCCCGGTCCCGCGCCGGCGTCCACCAGTCCGGTGATCCTGGTCGACACCTCGATCTGGGTGGATCACCTGAGGGCAGGGGAGGCGAGGCTGGCCCGCCTCCTCGAGCGTGGCATGGTTCTGAGCCATCCTTGGGTGATCGGTGAGCTCGCCCTGGGCAACCTCAGCCCCGGCAGCGAGGTCCTGCGGCTCCTCCAAGGGCTTCCCGAAGCGGTGGTCGCCTCCGACGCGGAGGTCCTGATCCTGATGGGTCAGGAGCGGCTGGCTGGTGTCGGCATCGGTTACGTCGATGCTCAGCTGCTCGCCGCCGCCCGCCTCACACCTGGTGCCCAGCTGTGGACCGGGGAGAGGCGCCTTGCCGCGGTCGCGGCACGACTGAAATTGGGCTTCGAGCCGCTGGAGGAGGGGCACTCCGCCGACGCGGAGCCGTTGGGGTGAAGTCGCAGGAGGACCGACGGCGCCCACGGCGAAGTCATCGACGGGGCACGGCCACAGGTCGCCGGCGGGCTCCGCCGACGTCAGCCGTCGAGGCGCCGCCCGTAGAAAGCTGCCAGGCGGTCAGCAGCGGCCGCGCCGGCCGTGGCGGGTTGCTCGGGCCCGAACGCGGTGCCGCGCCCGAACTGCTCGATGAGCGGGCGGCCCGCCGCCAGCTGGCGCTCGGCGAGCTCCGGGTCCAAATCCGTCGATCTGCCGACGCTGCGCGCGATGTCCCAGCCGTGCAGCATGACCTCGATGGGCAGGATTCGGACGAGCATGCCAAACGGCACCGTCCGGCCGCCCGGGCCACGCACCTCGCGCTCCATCGCTCCCGGTTGCTGCAACGCTGTCAGGAGGTTCCTCTTGCTGCTCCGCCACGCCGCCGGCACATCGGCGAGGAGGGCCACCTCGTCGGGGCTGGAGCCCTCGAGGCTGACCGCCGAGGATCGCTCGTTGAGACCAGAGAGGAGGTGCGTCGCCACCTTCCCCGCTGTCCACCCGCGACACGGCGACGGCTTGTCGAGATCGTCCCCCGTCATCGCCGTCATGACGGGGTCGATCGCTTCCAGGGCTCGCTCAAGGTCGGAAACAGCCTCATCCACGCCGGTCATTGTCGCCTGATGGGGCTTGCCCATGCCGCCCGGGTGGTCGTCTCGGGTGTGAACATCAAAATGCTATGATGCGATGATGGCGAAGATGCGAACCACTCTGACGATCGACGAAGAGGTGCTGCGGGCTGTCAAGGTCCGTGCCGCACGCACGGGCAGGGGTGACAGCGAGGTGATCGAGCAGGCGCTCCGCCGCGATCTCGGCCTCGACCTGCTCCAGCGCCTGTGGGCGAAGAACGACGCCGGCGAAGACGAGGCCATGGCGCTGGCCATCGAGGCGCAGCATGCGTCGCGGCCAGTCAAGCGCTGAGGAACAGGGTGGGCACAGCCGAGGTCAGTGGTGAGGGCGGTGCTCGACCCCAATGTCCTCATCTCCGCAGTGCTGTCGGGCACCGGCAGTCCCGCAAAGGCGC
>JBOHUD010000061.1:0-17952 GCA_050734155.1 Candidatus Dormibacteria bacterium | reverse complement strand
GGGCCGCGGTGGCCAGCGGCCGGGCGCGGCGGCTCCGCGCCGTCGGCCGCCGCGAGACGGTGATCTGGGACCGCGTCGACGGCGACACGGCGCACGGCCTCACCTCCACGTACCTCGAGGTCGTCGCTGCGGCCAGCGCGGTGACCCGCCCGGGCGGTGTCGCCCGAGTCGAGCTGGATGCGCTCCGCGGGGAAGCCCTGCACGGTACGGTGGTGCCATGAGCGACTGCCTCTTCTGCCGCATCGCCGCCGGCGAGATCCCGGCCACCCGGGTGCACGAGGACGAGACGGTGATCGCCTTTCGCGACATCAACCCCCAGGCGCCGACCCACATCCTGGTGATCCCCCGCGAGCACATCGCTTCGGCCGCGGAGCTGACCGCCGACCATGACCGGTTGTGGGGGCGGCTGCTCCACGTCGCCCAGCGGCTGGCCGGCAGCGAGGGCATCGAGGCGGGCGGGTTCAGGATCGTCACCAACGTGGGCCGCAACGGCGGCCAGACGGTGGACCACCTCCACCTCCACCTGCTCGGCGGCCGCGCCATGACCTGGCCCCCGGGGTGATCGTCAGCCCCGGAAGGCGTCCTTGAGCGAGTCGAAGAAGCCCTTCCTGACCTCGGCGGGCTGGCCCTCGCGCTGGCCCAGCTGCAGGTAGAGCTCGCGCTCGGCGCCGGTGAGATGCGTGGGCACGGCGACGTGGACGATGCAGAGCTGGTCTCCGCGCCGGCCGCTGCGCACGTGGGGCACGCCCATGCCGGCGATCTTCAGGACCTTGCCGTGCTGGGTCCCGGGCGGAACGTCGATCTCGTGCTCGCCGCTGACGGTGGGCACGGTGATGCGATCCCCGAGCACCGCCTGGGGCACGCTGACCGCCAGCTCGAAGAGCAGGTCCTGGCCGCGCCGGATCAGGTGGGGGTGGGGAGCGATCCGGAATCCCACGTAGAGGTCACCGCGAGCGCCGCCGCGCGGACCGGCCTCGCCCTGGCCGGCGTAGCGCAGGGTGACGTCCTCATCCACCCCGGGGGGGATGGTGATGTCCAGCCTCTGCCGCTCGTCGACGCGTCCCTGCCCCCGGCAGCTCGGGCAGGGATGCTCGACGATTCGCCCCTCCCCGCGACAGCGCGGACAGGCGCTGACGTTGACCATCTGTCCGAAGATGCTCTGCACGCTGCGGCGCACCTGCCCCGACCCGCCGCACTCCTGGCACTGCACCGCGTGCGTTCCCGGCGCGGCGCCGCTGCCCGCGCACTCTGCGCAGGTGCCCTTGCGGGGGACCTCGACTGTTCGCGTCGCTCCGAAGACCGATTCCTCGAAGCTTATCTCGACACTCATGCGCAGGTCGGCGCCGGCCTGGGGGCCGCTGTGACGGCGGCGCGCCCCGCCGCCCCCGAAGAACATGTCGAAGAGATCGAACGCCGAATCGAACGAGAAGCCGCCCATGTCGGGCATGCCGTTGGCGCTGTGCCCGTAGGTGTCGTAGCGCTGCCGCTTCTGGGGATCGCTGAGCACCGAGTAGGCCTCGCCGACCTCCTTGAACCGCTCCTCGGCCCGCTTGTCGCCCTGGTTGCGGTCGGGATGGAATTCCATGGCCAGCTTGCGATACGCCTTCTTCAGCTCGGCGCCGGAGGCGGTGCGCTCGACGCCGAGCACCTCGTAGTAGTCGCGCTTGACGGTGGCCACTAGGTCGCCTCGCGCGTCGTCGCCGCAGGATGGGCCACGCGCACCAGCGAGGGGCGCAGCACGCGGTCATGGAGCCGGTAGCCGCGCTGCACCTCGTCGACCACAGTGTCCACCTCGACGCCCTCGCTCTCCTCGCCGGCGATGGCCTCGTGGAGGGCGGGGTCGAAGGGCGCTCCCTCGGCCGCGATGGGCTCGACGCCGAGCTTCTCCAGGGCCGCCTCGAACTCACGGACGACCAGCTGCAGGCCGCTCACGAAGAACTCCTCGGTGCCGGCCTCGGCGGCGTGGGCGACGGCGCGGCGCAGGTTGTCGAGCACCGGCAGGAGCGCCCTGGCGGCGTCCTCGCTGGCGTAGCGGGAGCGGTCGGAAATCTCCTGGTTCTTGCGCCGGCGGAAGTTCTCGAAGTCCGCGGCCAGCCGCAGGTAGCGCTCGTCGGGCTCGGCGCTGGGGGCGGCGGCGGCGGGAGCCTCGCCGGCGATGGCGCCGTCCGCCGCGGGTTCCGCCCCGGTTGGCACCACCACCTCGTCGAGCGCCTCGGCTGCCGGCGCGGCAGCCGGCTCCGCCCGCTCTGGCCTGGCGCGGCGGGCCTCGGCGCCATCGCCGCGGGCCCGGGCCCTGGGGTCGCGCTTGCTCACAGCAGCGTCCGGCTCAGCGAGTCGCCGACCCGGGTGGCCACATGGCGCACCCGTGGTGCCACCTGCGAATAACGCATGCGCGTGGGACCGAGCACCCCGAGGGTCCCCCAGCGCTGCGCCCCGACGCGGTACGTGGTCATCACCAGGCTGCACTCGCGGAGCTGCTCCACCCCGGTCTCGCGGCCGATCATGATCTGGGTGCCGTGGTCGGCCTCGATGGCGGCGAGCATCTCGCCGAGCACGCGCTCCTCCTCGAGTAGGTCGAGCACCTCCTGGAAGCGGACCACGTCACCGAATTCCGGCTGGCGGAGCAGGTTGCGAACCCCGTCGTGCACCACCAGGGTGGCCTGGCCGTCGTCAACGGACTCCATCAGGGCGGCGATGGCGGTCACCACCTCGCTTCCCAACGATCCCTGGCGCTCTCGGGCCGCGAGAGCCGCGACGCCGCCGGCATCGCCGCCATGCAGCGTGTCGTTGAGGCGTTGAGCCAGAGCGCTCAGCTCCAGCTGATCCGTGTCCCGGCCGAGAGCGATGGGCTGCTGGCGGATCAGGTTGCCCTCGAGCACCAGCAGCACCAGCACGTGTCGCTGCTCCAGCGAGATCAGGTCGAGGTGCTTGATGGTGGCCCCCAGCGCCCGCGGGCCGGTGACCATGCTCACCGCGTCGGTGACCAGCGCCAGCGCCCTCGCGGCCACCTCCAGGGTCTCCTCGAGACCGCCCGTCAGCTGCGCGAAGAAGGGGTCCATCTGACGCCGCACCGCCGCCGAGATGGGCTCCTCCTCCATGAGGAAGTCGACGTAGTAGCGGTAGCCCAGGTCGGAGGGCACCCGTCCAGCGGAGGTGTGCGGTTGGAGCAGGTAGCCGACCTCGACCAGGTTGGCGAGATCGTTGCGGATCGTCGCCGACGACCACGACGCCAGATGGATCGCCAAGGCATGCGATCCGACCGGCACCCCGGTGCGGGTGTAATCGGCCACGACCGCCTTGAGGATCTGCTGCTTTCGCGAGTCGAGGGGGATGGGGACTCTGGTCTCCAACGCACTCTCCTTCGCCGCCGCCGCTCGCGCGGCACTTAGCACTCCTTACTCTCGAGTGCTAAATGCTACCACGGGTGGGCCCCGTGGGCTCGCTGGCGGCATCTCGGCGCGCCGAGGTGCGCAGCAGCTCGAGCACCTCGCGAGCCTTCCATGGCTCCATCGCCAGTGCCGTCGACAGGGAGAGGCCGGCGTGGAGAAGCTCGCTGAGCACCGGCGTGGGGGGCGGCTGATGGATGGGCGGGCGAGCCATTGCCGCAATCCTGAAGAATCGGACGGCGGACTTCCAGCCCCGAGAGCACTTCGTGACCACCCCGTCGGCCGTGCCGGGAACAGTCGATCGCGGCGTTACAGCGCGACCACAGTCCCGCCTCCGCGGGCGACGATCAGACCGCCGCGGCGGCGAGGCGGAGAGCCAGCTGGTTGAGGACCTCCTCCCCGCGCGGGGTCGCCCGCGCCCGCGATCCCGCCAGCTCCAGAAAGCCCGCCGCGGCGAGCTCGCGCGCCTCGCGCAGCGCATCGCCGTCCACCAGGAGAACGCCCTCGCGCAGGCGCAGCCCCAGCATGATCGACTCCTCGGTGCGCATGCCCAGGTCGATCCACTCGACGGCGCGCACCGGCAGTGGCCGGGCACAGGTGGCGCGGACGTAGGCAGCGACATCGCGACCGTGCTCGTAGCGGAACCCCAGCGCCCCGGGAGGCGCCTCCAACCCGAATGCCGGGGCGGCGGCGGCGGGAAGGTGCCCGTGAGCCCCGACGCCGGCGGCGGCGTAATGGCGGTTGCGCCAGTACACCAGGTTGTGGCGGCAGCGGCGTCCCGGGCGGGCGAAGTTGCTGACCTCGTACTGCGCATACCCCGCCGCGGCCAGGGTCTGCACGGCGACGCGGTGCTGGCGAAGAGCCGTCGCGGGGTCGACCACGCGCACCCTTCCCAGGGCCACCGATCGATGCAGCGGCGTTCCGCTCTCCACGGTGAGCTCGTAGCAGGACACATGGTCCGGTCCCGCGGCGATGACCCGCCGCAGAGAGTCGCGCCAGCGGGCGTCGTCGAGCCCGGGGACGGCGTAGATGAGGTCGGCGCTGACGTTGCCGAAGCCGGCGTCGCGGACCTCGGCGAGCGCGGCGATGGCCCGCTCGGCGTCGTGGACGCGGCCGAGGAAGGCGAGCACATCCGCGTGGGTGCTCTGCACCCCCACGCTGACCCTGTTGAACCCCGCGGCGAGCCAGGCGCGCGCGCGCCGCGCAGAGGCGCTGGAGGGATTGACCTCGAGGGTGATCTCCGCGTCCGCGGCGATGACGAAGCTGGTGCGCACCGAGTGCATCACCGTGGCCATCAGCTCGAGGTCGAGAAGGCCCGGGGTGCCGCCACCGCAGAACACGGTGTCGAGGACGCTGCCCTGCAGCGCCGCGCCGAGTGCGCGCAGCTCGCCCACCAGTGCTCCGACATACTCGCGCTGGCCACGCGCGCCCGCCACCGAGACGAAGTCGCAGTACTCGCACTTGCGCTCGCAGTAGGGGATGTGGATGTACAGGGCCGTGATCGGCGCGGCCTCGACTCTCATCTGCGGGGGCGGCTCCAGGGCTGGGCGTTGGCCGACCGGCCGGGCGCGGCCGGGGCCGGCGCCGAATCTAGCACGGCCACGAGCCGCTCTCCTCGACACCCCGGCTGGGGATGGCCATCTCGAGCGGCCGCGCAGCTGTGCTCAGGGGGCGAGGACGGGAACCGTGCTGGTGGCGCTCATGGCGTAGGTGGAGGTCAGCGGAGGGGCGATGCCCTGGCCGGCGAAGCTGACCGTCACCGTCACCGTCCGGGGGCCTCCCAGGTCGGTGTTGGCGGTGACGGTGATGTTGGCAACGTTGGCCTGCGGCGTCTGCATGAGCTGAGACGAGCTCGTCTTGCACAGCGCCGCGGTGTTGACCTTGAGCCCGGGGGCCGCCTGGGCGACCGCCTTCTCGATGGACATCGGCGTGCCCGACTCGCCATAGCCGCTGGCGCACTCGGCGAGGGGAAGAGGCGCGATCAGCGACGTCTCGATGGACGCCATGCGCGCCCCCGCGGTGGCGCCGTCATGGACTGCGGAGCTCTGAAAGAACAGCAGGCAGCCGACCACGATGCCCACGATCACCAGCAGGGCCACCGGGGCGATGAGGGCGAACTCCACCAGCCCCTGGCCGTGACTGCGGCGGCGGCGCCGCCGCCCGCTGGGCTCGGTCATCCCACCAGGGACAGACCGCCGTTGCCGGGCAGGGTGTACGGCTGGCCGAGGATGGTGATGGTGGTGGCTCCGTCGGTGTTGAACTGGTCGACCACACAGGTGCCGTTGACGGTGAACGACCCGGCGGACGGCGCCGGGCCGGCGCTCGACCAGCCCGCGCCATTGCCGGTCTGCAGCGTGCCCCCCGCGTACAGCGGGATGCCGCCGCCGGTGCCATCCCAGTAGTCGAGCGGGGCGCTCGAACCGTACCCGGGGAGCGAGCTGTTGTAGATCACCCCGGTCACGCTGATGGTGGCGGCGTCACCGGGCTCGCCGTTGAAGCCGTCGTTGGCCGGGGTCCCCGGGTCCTGGTAGAGCACCAGGCCGGGCATGTTGTTGCTGCCCCCGAACTGACCCGTGGTCGGCCCGGTCAGCGAGACCGTCGACCCGGACGCGCCGCCGATGAGCAGCGAGTAGTTCTCACCGGCGCCGTAGAGGCCACTGACGGCATACGAGGAGTCGTCGTAGGTGAGCGTGCCGTACTCGGGCTGGGCGGGATTGTTGGGATCGACCGTGCCCGCGCACACCGCCGCGCTGCTCCTGTCTGTCTCGGCCATGGGGCGCCCGCCACCACTCTCGTTGCTCGACATGGTGGCGCCGGGCAGGCACGGTGCCCCGTTGCCGCTTGCGGTGGCGGTGAACACGGTGCCCGACACGGTGCCGGGGACGTTGCCCGCCATGGGGTAGGGCGTGACGGTTGCCAGGACGATGTTGCTGCCGGTCACGGCGGTGGACGACGACTGCGGATCGATCCACAGACCCTGGTCGAATCGGTAGATGCCCGGGTAGGCGGGCTCGCCGGCATACGAGGAGCAGTCGCCGATGGTCATCGAGGTGGTGATCTTCACCGGCTTCTGGTACTCGCCCGGTCTGAGGTGGGTGGTGCCACCGATCACCGTGGTTCCCAGGGCGAGCGACGCGTAGGTCTGCTGGGCCATCCCCGGGCAGTTGATCGCCGTGCCCGAGCTGGCCGGGTTGGGGGGCGCACCGCCGCCCAGCAGCGGATCGTTGATCGGCGCGTACGTCGGGTCGATGTGGTTGTAGGAGGTGATCACCGACTGTCCGCCGCAGGCGGGGGTGTTGGTTGGCGAGTCGTTGGGATCACCGGCGTCGGGAGGCGGGTCGCCGGGCTGGTATGCCGCGCTGACACCGCCGAGCCCCCTGCCGAGCAGGGCTGAGGACCCGAAGCAGGTGTCCAGGGGCCAGAGGCTCTCAGTCCTGTACTTGGCGTTCGAGGAATGGATCGTCCCGAAGACGAAGAGATTGCTGGTGCTCTTGGCGTCGACGGCGTCGTCGTATTCCCAGCCGTGGTACGAGCCCGTCCACGGCTGGTTGATGACCTGGGTGTTGAGGTACATGTCGCCGCTGACGATGAAGTTGCCCGAGCCGCCACCGAGCACGGCGTGGGGCCCGACCTTGTTGAGCGCCACGATGGACACGGGCAGCCCCGCCTTCGAGCTGGCCACCGACGCCCCCGCCTGGCCGCTGAGCTGCGGGAACCCGAGAACCCCGGCCAGAAGGGAACGCCACTGCGGCGTTGCGCTGACACTGAGGCCGCAGGCGCCCGGTGGGGCGACGGCGCCCGAGCTGGTCCCGCTGAAGGTCGCGCCCGCGATGGGGCGACCCGAGCCGTCGAGGTACTGGGCGGTCCACGCGGTCCCCACCGCGGATGAGTTGGCGTCGACTGTGTCCTGGACGATGTTGACCATCTGGGTCGGGGTGGGCACCAGGCCGTTCCCGTTGCAGATGACCGAGGCGTTCAACTGCTGCGCTCCCGCGAAGGCGGCGAAGTCGGCGGCATTCTGGGCCCGGCGCACCTGGATGAAGCCGAAGCTGCCGTCGACCGCGACCGCGGCCAGCCCGAGGATGGCGATGAGCGCCAGGGCGAAGAGGAGCATCACCTGGCCGCCCTGGTCCCGCCGTGCCCGGCGGCGCGGCGCGGTCATTGGTACCTCGCGGTCGCATGGGCGGCGACGTTGATCCCGGGCACCACGGGGATGTCGGTGCCCACCGAGCGGGTGATGGTGATGGTCACCAACCCGACGGCGGACAGCGGTCCCGGGCCCGAGGTGAGCGCGACGCAGTTGTTGGTGCAGCCGGGTCCGCTGCTGAAGAGGCCGCTGACCCCCTCCTCGTCGTTGACGGCCGCGGTGGCGTCGCTGAGCGCCGCTGAGGACTTGCCGTTCTGCAGGTCGTTGGCGGCCATGATCACGCCCGCCCGGGCGGCACTGACCAGCCCGATCGTCTGGCGCATGGCGTCCCAGCCCGTGTACGCCGCCCCGAGAACGAGCAGCACCACGGGCAGGATCAGGGCCATCTCCACTGCGGACTGGCCGGCGCGCCGATCCCCTCCCTGACTGCGCCGGCGGTGCGGTGGGGCCGCTCGATCAGGCGACCCACCGTCTTGCCTCACGGCGCGATCGTTGCGTACGGCGCAATCGTGCGCCCGGGGCATCGTCGCCTTGTGACCAAAACGCCACCCGTCCATCGACAGCGGGAGGTTTCTGCACGCATGCCCCGACCGCCCCGCCGGGAGGGTCAGCGTCGCGGTTTGGCGTCGCTCCCCGAACGCCGCTGGGAGGGCCTCGCCGGCCCCCCTGACGACCCGGTCCGGTTCAGCATCCGGGCCCGGGCGCGCCGCCCCGGGGCACCGAGCATGCGGCTGAAGCTGGGGTAGAGAGCGACGGTGCCGAAGAGAGCGAGCACGTCGCCGAAGGCGAGCAGCAGACCGTCGGTCAGCTTGAGGTGCTTGACGAACTGGTCGGTGGAGACCGACGCGGTCGCCGGGTGCACGAACACCGTGCCCAGCATCAGCGCGAGCAGCGAGTACATGATGCCGAGCGAGAGCGACTCGAGCAGGCGCAGCTTGCGCGGCTGGCCGGCCAGCCTGCGGGCCAGCGGCATCACCAGGACCGCCGCCACCACCAGGTACTGCGGCTGGAAGAAGAAGATGTCGATGATCAGCGGGTTGGTGTGCGAGGTGAGGTTGAGGATGGCCCCGACCGGGATCTGCACCACGAACACCATCGCCAGCAGGACCAGCAGGCCGGTGGCGTTCCATCGCGACTCGGCGTCGGCGGCGGGGGCACGCAGGGTGCGGGCGGGGCGCGGGGCGGCGGGCGCGGGTGCGGGCTCAGAGGCCCCGCTCCTCGCCGCCGCCGGGGCCACTCGCCTGGCTGCGGCGGGACGACGGCGCTTCCTTGCGGCCATGGCTACTCGTCCAGCTTGAGCACGGCCATGAACGCCTCCTGGGGAATCTCCACGTTGCCAACTCGCTTCATCCGCTTCTTGCCTTCCTTCTGCTTCTCCAGCAGCTTGCGCTTGCGAGTGATGTCTCCGCCGTAGCACTTGGCGAGGACGTCCTTGCGCATCGCCGAGACGGTCTCGCGGGCGACGATCCTGCCTCCGATGGCGGCCTGGATGGGAACCTCGAAGAGCTGGCGGGGGATGAGCTTGCGCAATCGCTCGGTGAGCCGGCGCCCCTGGAAGGCGGCCTTGTCGCGGTGCACGATCATCGACAGCGCATCGACGCGCTGGCCTCCCACCACGATGTCGAGCTTGACCAGCTTCTCGACGCGGAAGCCGGTGATCTCGTAGTCGAGTGATGCGTAGCCGCGGCTTCGCGATTTGAGCTGGTCGTAGAAGTCGTGGATGATCTCTCCAAGGGGAAGATCGTAGATGAGCGCCACCCGGTCGCCGGGCTGGTACTGCATGTCGAGCAGCTCGCCGCGGCGGTCCTGGCACAGTTCCATGAGGGGACCGACGTGGTCCGCGGGGACGAAGATGGTGGCGCGCGTGCGCGGCTCCTCGATGGCCTCGACGTGGGCCGGATCGGGGAGCATCGATGGATTGTCGATCGCCACCACCTCGCCCCCGCGCAGGCGGACGCGGTACTCCACGGTGGGCGCGGTGGTGAGCAGCTCGAGGTCGAACTCCCGTTCCAGCCGCTCCTGGACGATCTCCATGTGGAGCAGGCCGAGGAAGCCGCAGCGGAAGCCGAACCCCAGCGCCACCGACGACTCCGGTTCGTACACCAGCGAAGCATCGTTGAGGTTGAGCCTGGAGAGCGCCTCCTTGAGGTCCTGCACGTCGTCTGAGTCGAGCGGGAAGATCCCCGCGAAGACCATCGGCGTGACCGTGCGGTAGCCGGGGAGGGCGACGCTCGCCGGCCGGCCGGCATCGGTGACGGTGTCACCCACCTTGCTGTCGCGCACGTCCCTGACCGAGGCGATGACGTAGCCCACCTCGCCCGGGCTCAGCGAACCGGTCGAGGTCATCTGGGGCCGGAACACACCGGCCTCGTCGACGACGAAATCCTTCTCCGTGGCCATCATGCGAATGCGCTGGCCCGGGCGGATGACACCATGCATCACGCGCACGTAGACGATCACGCCGCGGTAGGCGTCGTACTTGCTGTCGAAGATCAGCGCCTGCAGCGGAGCGGCGACGTCACCCGACGGCGGCGGCACCCGGGCGACGACCGCCTCGAGGATCTCGTCGATGCCGATCCCCTGGCGCGCGCTGGCCAGGAGGGCGCCGTCCCCGGGCAGCCCGATGACGTCCTCGATCTCCCGGCGGACCAGCTCCGGGTCCGCGGCCACGAGGTCGATCTTGTTGATCACCGGGATGATCTCCAGCCCGGCCTCGAGCGCGGAGTACACGTTGGCCAGCGTCTGCGCCTCGATGCCCTGGGAGGCATCGACGACCAGCACCGCGCCCTCGCACGCCGCCAGCGAGCGCGACACCTCGTAGGCGAAATCGACATGACCCGGGGTGTCGATCAGGTTGAGCTGGTAGGTGCGGCCGTCGGCCGCGGTGTGATCGAGGCGCACCGCCTGCGCCTTGATGGTGATGCCCCGCTCGCGCTCCAGGTCGAGGGTGTCGAGCACCTGGTCCTGCATGTCGCGCGGGGCGACGGTGCCGGTTCGCTCCAGCAGCCGATCGGCCAGCGTCGATTTGCCGTGATCGATGTGGGCGATGATGCAGAAGTTGCGGATCAAGGGGAGCGGCTGCGAGGACACGAGCGGCCATGCTAGCCGCGTCCGCTGCCATATGATCGGGACATGCCCACCCGCAGGCGCGCCGGCACCGTGCGCCGCGTGCCGCCCGATCCCACCGGCGGCAAACGAGCCCTGGTGCTCTGCGGAGGCGGCATCACCGGGTTCACCTATGAGATCGGCGCCCTGCGCGCCCTCGACGACCTCCTGGTGGGCAGCAGCGTCAACGATTTCGACGTGTATGTCGGGACCAGCGCGGGATCGACGATCGGCGCGCTGCTGGCCAACGGCATCACCCCCACAGAGATGGCCCTGGGGGTCGAGGGCACCAGCCAGCTGCTCCGGCCGCCGTCACGGTGGGGGCTGTACCGGCCCAACGTCGCCGAGGCGGCGGCGCGGCTGCTCAAGCTTCCCCGCCTCACCCAGGAGATCGCCTGGGAGGTGGCTCGCCACCCCGGAAGGCTGCATCCCGCCGACGTGCTCGGCATGCTCAGCCCGCTGCTGCCGTCGGGTGTGTTCAGCAACGCCGAGCTGGTGCGCTTCCTCGAGCGACTGCTCACCCGCGAGGGCTTCAGCAACGATTTCCGCGAGCTAGACAGCGAGCTCCACATCGTCGCCTGCGCGCTCGACTCCGGACAGAGGGTGGTCTTCTCGCGGTTCAACAGGCGCGCCCACGTGCCCATCTCCCGGGCCGCGGCGGCGAGCAGCGCCGTGCCCATCCTCTTCAGGCCGGTGCGCATCGACGACGTCGACTACGTCGACGGCGGCATCAAGGGAATCTCGGCGATCGACGTCGCCGTGGACCGCGGCGCCACCCTGATCGTGGCCATCAATCCCATCGTCCCCGTGGACGTCCGCAACCTCAGCCCCCCGCCCGGGATGCGCGAGCTGATGGGCGACCATCTCGCCGACATGGGCATGCGGGGCGTGTACAACCAGGTGTTCAGGGGCATGCTCCACGACGGTCTGCTCGACCACATCAAGCTGGTGCGCCTCAACCACCCCGATGTCGACATCCTGCTCATCGAGCCCCGGCCCGACGACGAGAAGATGTTCTTTCACGAGCTGATGTCCTACAGCGCCCGGCTCATGGTGCTGCAGCACGGCTACGAGTCGGTGAGCAACGGGCTCTACGACACCTGGGGATACCTGCGCAGGATCCTCCCCAGGCACGGCATCCACATCTCGCGCCGCCACATCGAGCGCAAGCCGGTGACGGTCCCCGTGGCCAGCTATCGCATGCCCAACCTGCTGCAGAGGCTGATGCGCCAGACAGTGTTCGCCCGACGGCCCTTCCTCTCGGTCATCGACGACGAGGACGAGGCTGTCTGAACCTAGCTCTCCTCGCGCTCCGCGGCGCGACGCATCACCTCGGCGAGGTCGATGTTGCGCCTGGTCCCGGCCACCGAGGGGCGAACCCGGTGCGCGAGCACGGCGGGGGCGACCCGTTCGACGTCGTCGTAGCTGGCCTGGTCGCGGTCCTCGTACGCGGCCAGCGCCTGGGCGCTCTTGCGGGTGACTATGTCGGCGCGATGGCCGTCCACCTCGAGCTCGATGCCGATGGCGGCGATTCCCACCAGGATGCGGCGATCGATCTCCACGTCGGGAAGGGTGCGGATGGCCCGGGCGATCCGCCTGGCCTCGGCTGTCTCCTGCGCCTCGTAGCGGGCGGCAAAGGCGTCGGGGTCGGCCTCGAATTCCTCGCGCCGCTCCACGATCTCGACTCGCTGGATGACGTCGCGGATGCCGGCAACGTCGACGCAGAGGCCGAAGCGATCGAGCAGCTGGGGGCGCAGGTCGCCCTCCTCGGGGTTCATGGTGCCCACCAGGATGAAGCGGGCTGGGTGCGACACCGACACCCCCTCGCGCTCCACTGTGTTGAGCCCCATGGCGGCGGCGTCGAGGAGCACGTCGACGATGTGGTCATCGAGAAGGTTGACCTCGTCGACGTAGAGGATGTTGCGATTGGCCTCGGCGAGCACGCCGGGCTCGAAGCGCTTCTCTCCCGTCTTGATGGCGGCCTCGATGTCGATGCTGCCCACCACCCGGTCCTCGCTGGCGTTGATGGGCAGCTCGACCACGCGCATCTGGCGGGGCTCGCGGGGCAGCTCCTCACCACCGGCGCTGCGCGTGCTGCAGTCGGCGCACTGCTGCTCGGCGGGGTCGGGTGGACAGCCGAACTGGCAGCCCACCACGACGTCCTGCTCGGGGAGCAGCCGGGCCAGCGCGCGCACCGCGGTCGATTTGGCGGTGCCCTTCTCGCCGCGGATCAGCACGCCACCGATGGCGGGGTTGATGGCGTTGAGGACGAGCGCCTGGCGCATCGACTCCTGGCCGACGATGGCGGTGAAGGGAAAGACGGAGCGGCCGGCCTGCATGGGCGGATTGTCCCTGTTTGGCGCCGCCGCGCGGCCGCCGGCCCTCAGCGGGCGCGCAGGCTGCGCTCCACGCCGGCGAGGATCGCCCCCTGGCTGAGGTCGTACAGGCCCAGGTACTCGCCGCCCGATCGCTCGGCGAGGTCGAGGCACGCGTTGAACCCGTAACCGCCGCTGAACAGCTGTGAGCGCGGCGGGGTCACCGCAGCGCCCACCCGGGGAAGCGGGGTGGCGGTGATGTGGTCACGCGCCGAGTCGATGACCAGCATGCGCACGTGCTCTGTGCCGATCTGCGCAGCCAGACGCTGCGCCTCGAGCAGAGGCTCCTCACCGAAGAGCGAGATGTTGCCGCGCCCGTCGCTGATGAGCACGATCAGCGGATACACCGAGGCGTCGCGGAGCTTCTCGGTGCGAACCACCTTGAGGCCGGCCACCAGCCCGTGGGTGAGCGGCGTCGTGCCGCCCACGGCAAGGCGTTGCAGGCGCTCCTCGGCGAGGTCGACGCTGGAGGTCGGTTGCAGGATCACACGCGCGCTGCGGCCGGAGAAGACCACCAGCGAGACCTTGTCGCGACGCACGTAGGCATCGCGCAGCAGGGAGAGCACCGCTCCCTTGGTGGCCTGCATGCGCTGCTCGGCGTCCATCGACGCGCTGGCATCGACCACGAACACGATGAGCGTGCCGGTGCGGCGGCGGCGCACCTTCTGGCGGAGGTCCTGGCGCTCGAGCTGCAGGGCGGGGGCATCCACCACCCCGGTGGCAGCCGCCTCCCGGCGGCGGCGCGGCTGGTGGGGGGCGGCGGCGCGCACGGTGGCGTCGAAGGCCACGTCGGAGGTGTGCTCGCTCTGCACGGCGCGCACGTAGCGGCCGCGCCGGTCGCGGCTCTTCGACTGGCTGCGCTTCCCGCTGGCCTTGCGGTTGCGGCGGTCGCGCGGCAGGTTGATCTTGCGCACCGTGAACAGCTCACCGGAGAAATGCTGGGCGGGACCGGTCGCCGTCGCCTCGTTGGGGCGCGCCTGGTCTCCCTGTGCAGCACCCTCGCCCTGATCGGTGCTGGGCAGCGACTCCTGGGGCGCCTCGGAGTCCTCGGTGTCCCCCGCGGCATCGGCCTGGGCCGCCGACGTCTCAGCCTCGCGCCGCATCTCCTCCATGCGCTCACGCGCGGCGTCGGTAGGAGAGGCGTCGCTGCCGCTGTCCGCGGAGGGGTGCTCGCGACGGCGGTGGGCCAGGGCCAGCTCGGCGGCGGCGACCACGTCGGCAGCGCTCACCGCCAGCGCATCGTCGCCGGCCGTCCCCTCTGCACCACCGCCATCAACCAGGACCTGCGCCTCGCGCCAGGCGCAGATCGTCTGCGCGGTGCGGCTGATCACCAGGTCGGCGCGATGGCCGACCGCGGCGGCATCGACGCAGATGAGCGCGATGAACTGGCGCATCGCCCGGGAGATGCGCACCAGCGGGAGGAGCTGGGTGGCCCGAGCGATCACCTCGCGCAGGCGCTGCTGGTCGCGCTCCTCCTCGCTGGAGATGCCGGCAGCGCCGCGGGCCCCGCGCTCCATGACGCTGACCCGGTCGTCGAGACCCTGCAGGCCGCCGACGTCGACGCAGAGCCCGAAGCGATCGAGCAGCTGGGGACGGAGCTCGCCCTCCTCGGGGTTCATGGTGCCCACCAGCATCAGCTGGGCGGGGTGGGAGACCGAGACGCCCTCGCGTTCGACTGTGTTGATGCCCATGGCGGCGGCATCGAGGAGCACGTCGACGAGGTGGTCGTCGAGGAGGTTGACCTCGTCGACGTAGAGGAGGTTGCGATTGGCGGCGGCGAGGAGGCCGGGTTCGAAGCGACGCTCGCCGTGCTTGATCGCGGCCTCCACGTCGATGCTTCCCACCACGCGGTCCTCGCTGGCGTTGACGGGCAGCTCCACCACCCGCATCGGCCGCGACCAGCTGGGCATGGCCTCGCCGGCGCGGGCACGTCCACGGCACTCCTCGCACCACAGCGCCGGAGCGCCGGGGTCGCACTGGAAGCGGCATCCGCTGACCACCGCGACATCGGGCAGGAGCGCGGCCAGCCCGCGCACCGCGGTGGACTTGGCGGTGCCCTTCTGGCCGCGGATGAGCACGCCGCCGATGCCGGGGTTGACGGCGTTGAGCAGGAGCGCCTGTTTCATGGCGTCCTGTCCCACCAGCGACGTGAAGGGCAGGACCCCGGCGCGATCGCTCATGCGCTCCATTCTCGCAGGGCATCGCCGCTGCAGCGCCGCGGTCTAGGGTCGCTCAGCAGTTGGCCTCGAGCCGGTAGTCGAAGGCGTTGCTGGCGGTGACCACCAGAATGTCGCCGCCACCCTGCAGAAACACGTGCCAGTCCCCGGACGTGCCCAGCTGGCGTCCGCCCGGCGAGGGCGGGCGTGGCCGGCGACCCACCTGCACGTAGGTGCTGCCCAGGTACCCGATGGCCGCCGGCGCGTCGTTCGGGTACTGGACGGTGATGGCACAAACGCCGGGGGCGGTGGTCTGGAAGCTGAGCAGCGCTGTGTCGGGATGCGCCGGCACCCAGGTAGGTTGGGAGGTGGTGTCGCCGCAGCCGGGGAGGAGGAGGAGCAGGGGCAGGACGCGGCCGGCGAGCAGCGGCGCGGAGCGGGCGCGGCGGGGCGCGCCACGACAGCGCGTCGGCCTCACCCGCGCAGGTCGGCGGCGATGGCAGTCACCTGCGCCGCGCTCAGGGCGGCAGTGGCGCGCACCGTGGGGTGGGCGATGGTGACCGTCACCGGGGCGCCGTCCAGGACGGCGGCGCGCTGCTCGCTGCCGAGCCGGAAACGCAGGTGGCAGGCGCCTGAGCCATCGTCATCGTCGCACTGCGCCGGAACGCTGCTGCTCCCCACCTCGAGCGACACGGCGCGCGCGATCGGGGACAGGTCGGCGACGCGATCGGCGAGGGCCACGGCGTCGGAGAGATCCAGGTAGAGGGTGGCGGCCAGCTCGTGCGATCCGCCCAGGAGGTGGGCGAAGGCTGCCGACTCGCCGGCGACCCGCTCGGGGTCGGTGACACGGTCGGCGCGGAGCCGCTCCTGCAACGCGGCCCGCACCGTCTCGCGCGTCTCGAAGACGAGCACAAGGTCGCCTCCCAGGTCGAGGCGGCGGTGGGGCGCAGCGGAGGCGAGGCGCGCGCGGGTGACGGGGCGCTCGGCCTCGTAGCCGGGCCCGGTGCCCACCTCCCCGGGAGCAAACTCCGCCACGCTCAGCCGTCCAGCGCCGCCGCGCGGCGGAGCACGCCGAGGTGGACGGACTCGGCGTCAACCAGGGTGTCGAACCAGTCGGCAGCGTCGCTGTGTCCGGCGGCGCGAGCCCCCGCCGCCAGCGCGGTGTACCGCTCCACCGCCCGCCCCTCGGCGGCGATCACCGCGGCCACGTCCCCGGCAGCGTCTCCCCCGCCGGCGAGCGGGTCGCCCGACTCCTCGAGGAGCTCGAGGTGACCGAACGCCTGGCTGATCTCACCGTCGGCGATGGAGCGGAGCACAGCGGCGATGTCGGCGCGGCCCTCGACGTCGGCACGACGGGCGTAGAAGAGGCAGCACAGGACGCTCTCCGCTTCGCGGGCGAATGCCTCGTGCAGCTGGGTCACGATGTCAACTCTCTTGGCCGGCACGCCGCCTCCTCTCCTCCTCGCCAGGGCTGGGCGCGCGACGAGAGTAGCCGCTCGCGCCTCCGGTCGGGCAGCGACGTGAATCCCGACCTCTTCAGTATGCTTTCGACCCATGGCCCACGTGCCCTTCGATCGCAGCGTGCTCAAGGTCGGCCAGCTGATCCTCATCGGCGGCCTGGTGATCGCCTGGCTGATCGCCCTGATCCAACCCGCCGCGGCCATCGCCCTGCCACTGCTGGCGTTGATGCTCCTGGGCAGCGCGCTCTCGCCCGCGACCAGCCTGCCCCGGGCGCTCTATGCGGGTTTTCTCAAGCCGCGCCACCTGGTGCGCCCCCGGGTCAGGAGCGAGGATCCCGCCCCCCACCGCTTCGCCCTGCTGGTCGGGGGCGCGTTCCTGGTGGCGGCGAGCATCACCGCCGCGTCGGGGCACCTGACGGCGGCCTGGACGCTGGGTTGGATCGTCATCGCGCTCGCCGTGCTCAACTTCGCCTTCGACGTGTGCGTGGGCTGCATCGTCTACGCGCAGCTGGTGCGCGTCGGGCTCTTCCCGCTCCGCCGCCGCCATCCCGCCGCGGGCTGACCCGTGCCGTCGCCGCTGATCGCGCCTGTGGTGGCCGGGCTGGTCCTCGCCCTGGCCGGGGCGGTGCTGGCGCTGCAGAGGGTGCGGCAGCGACGGCTGATCGGATCGGTGGCGCCGGCCGGCGCGGGCACCGGCGGACCCGGTGAGGCGGTCGACATCCTCTACTTCACCGCCGACCACTGCACGGTGTGCCGGGTCGCCCAGCGGCCCGCCCTGCAGCGCCTCCGCGAGGTGGTCCTGGATCTCGGCATCCGCGAGATCGACGTGGCCCGCGACCCCGGCTCGGCGCGCGCCTACCGGGTGATGACCCTGCCCACCACGGTGGTGCTCGACGCCGCGGGACGGGCGGTGGCAGTCAATGCGGGGTTCGCCGCGGAATCGACGCTGCGCGACCAGGTGATGGCGGCCCGCGCCCCGGCGGCGCAGCCGGCCCACGCCTGAGTCCCCCCTCGGCCGGGGGCGGCAGCGCGCTTGGGCGTGCTTCAATCGGCGGGTGACCACCACCCGGGCGCGGCCAGCGCAGGTCGAGCAGCCCGCTGCGGTCGACCTGTTCTGCGTCGACGAGCTGCTCGGCGACGATGAGCGCCTCATCCGCGACACCGTGCGGGCGATGGTGCGTGAGCGCGTGCTCCCGGTCATCGGTGACCACTTCGAGGCCGGCACCTTTCCGCGCGAACTGGTCGGCGAGGTGGCCAGCCTCGGCCTGCTCGGGATGCACCTGACCGGCCACGGCTGCGCGGGCAGCACCGCCGTGGGGTACG
>JBOHUD010000060.1:0-9733 GCA_050734155.1 Candidatus Dormibacteria bacterium | reverse complement strand
TCCTGGGCCACCGCCACCGCCGGCCGGCCGGCGTCGACGCGGGCGATCCGCGCGGGCTGGCTGGCGGCGAGGCGATCGAAGCTGGCGTGCACGCGCGCATGGAAGTCGTCCGGGGCGCCCTCGATGCGATCGAGCGGGAGCTGCTGGGCGTGCTGGCGACGCACCGCGATGTTGTGGTCGAGGTCCAGGTAGATGGTGAGGTCGGGCCAGAGGTCGCCGCAGCAATCGTGGTGCAGGCGCAGCAGAGCCTGCGGATCCACCCCGCGTCCACCACCCTGGTAGGCGAGAGTCGAGTCGGTGTAGCGGTCGGCGATGACCACAGTGCCGCGCTCGAGGGCCGGGACCACGACCTCAGCCAGCAGCTGCACGCGCCCGGCGTTGAAGAGCAGTGCCTCTGTCCAGGGTTGCAGGGAGGCGGAGAGCTGGTGCTGCAGCACCGCGCCGCTGACCAGCTCCCCGAGGGGCGTGTCGTTGGGACGCACGGTCATGACGTCGTACCCATCGGCGCGCAGGGCGGCGCCGAGAGCAGCCACCTGGGTGCTCTTCCCGGCCCCGTCGAGGCCCTCGAACGAGACGAAGAACCCGGCACGTGTCACTGCTGCTCACTCCTCGGCGCCGAGTATGACGAGGCGGCGGTTGGGCTCGTTGCCGGTGCTGCGGGCGCTCATGTCGTGACGTTCGACGAGCCGGTGCTGGAGGCGGCGCACGTACGAGTTCTGCGGCGCCAGCTCCACGTCGGAGGTGGACTGCCGGGCACGCTCGACGGCCTCGAGCGCCTCCTCCAGGGCGGCCTCGGTCTGGTCCGTCTCCTCGACGCCGTAGACGCGGGCCAGGGCCCCCTTGATCTGCGCCACGGTGTTGCTGCGCAGCACCTGGATGGGGATGCCGGTGGCCTCAGCGGATCGCACCGGAGAATCCTTGCGGCGGTAATAGTTCTTCAGCGTCAGCACCATGTCGGCGTCATCGACGTGGTGCTGGATGCGCACCGGGACCTGCAGCTCACGGACCGACTGCTCCAGGTAGGTTCGCGAGACACCGTAGGGGAAGACGGCGAGCGGCTGCAACGGCCGCGAGGGCGGGGGCGCGGCGCCGGTTCCGTCCCAGGACGCCTCCCGGGAGCGCTGGGCCATGTACTCCTCGACGTCGAAGCCACGGCGGCGGCGCTCGCGGCTGCGCCTGCGGCCGGCTGCGGAGGCGAGGGGCCCGGGCTCGAAGGAGGGCGGCGGCGGAGCGCTGGTGTCGATGCGGCTGACGATCTGCCCGTCCTCGCCGCGCAGACGCAGCTGGGGTGGCTTGGTGCGCCCGCGCAGCGCCTCGTCCACGGTCTCGTCGAGCGGCATGTGCACGACCACGCGGTTGCGCTCCTGGATCTCGATGAGCACGTCGAAGGTGGGTGGCGCCTTGCGCTCGAGCACGCTCTTCTGGGTCCCGCGCCGCCGTGCCTCCTCATCGCTGAGCGTCACCGTCTGGATGCCGCCGAGCAGGTCGTTGAGGGTGGGGTTGACCAGCAGGTTGTCCAGGTTCGACCCGTGGGCGGTGCCGACCAGCTGGACACCGCGCTCGGCGATGGTGCGCGCCGCCATCGCCTCCAGGCCGGTGCCGATCTCATCGATGACGATCACCTGGGGCATGTGGTTCTCGACTGCCTCGATCATCACCGCGTGCTGCTCGGGCGGGGTGCGCACCTGCATGCGCCGCGAGCGTCCGATGCCGGCATGGGGGATGTCACCGTCACCGCCGATCTCGTTGCTGGTGTCGACGATCACCACCCGCTTGCCGCACTCGTCACTGAGCACGCGGGTGCACTCGCGCAGCATGGTCGTCTTGCCGATCCCGGGTGGTCCCAGCAGCAGGATGGACTGGCCGTTGACCACGATGTCCTTGATGATGTCGATGGTGCCGGTGACGGCGCGTCCCACCCGGCAGGTCAGCCCCACCACCGTGCCCGCCCGGTTGCGGATGGCGCTGATGCGGTGCAGGGTTCGCTCGATGCCGGCGCGGTTGTCGTCGCCGAAGTCGCCGACACGCTCGGTCACGTACTCGAGGTCATGGTGGGTCACCTGCACGCTGTCGAGGATCGCCTCGCCATCGGTGAACCGTGCCTCCGGCTCACGACCGAGATCGAGCACGATCTCGAGGAGCTCACGGCGCTCCTCGACAAGACGCTGCGCCGCCCCGGCGATGCGCGGAGGCAGAGCCTCGATGAGGAGGTTGAGCTCCTCGTGCCACGACGAACCGTAGGGCATCATGTCCGCGACTATCTCTCTCTCCTCTCTGGTGGGCGCAACACGGTCAGTGATGGTGCGGAGACATGGGAGCCGGCCACACCGGCGTGGGCGAGCACCTGCTTGCTCTGCTTGGCGAGCGAGCGGATGCGCACCTTGATGCCGAGGTCGCGGACCAGCAGCAGCTGGGTGCCGTACACCGCGAACCCGCGGTGCTGCAGCGAGCGGATCAGCTCGGAATCGTAGTGGCGCAGGACGCACGATACGGGTTGCTGGGGCAGCTCGGCGAGGACCGCATCGAGGAAACCCTCGCGGATGGCGGGATCGTGCGCCTCGCACATCAGCGAGAGGATGCTGGGCCGGCCGGCCCCGGCGGGGCGAATGGCCGCCCAGCCCACCATTCCGGGATGCTCGGCGACGAGGTGCTTCACCTCATCGCGGCCGATGCGGGCCACGCTTCCCTGGGCGAAGGACGCCTGCCAGACCTTCAGCGACGGGGCTTCGAAGCCGGCCACGTGGCTCGGGGTGACCCGGCGATAGAGGAGGTGGATGGCCCCGGCGTCTTCGCGCCGTCCCGGCCGCACGCTCAGCGGCGGCGCGTCACTGCGCACGATCAGCTCGGGGCTCTCGTGGAAGAGGATCTGCTCGGTGGCGAACTGGGTGAACCCGTGTTCGAGGAAGAGGCCCACCAGGGGGTGGTCGAGGGGGAGGCGCACGTGGAAGCGGTGCACGCCCTGCTCGAGACCGCGGTTGCAGAGGTGGGTGAGCAGGCGCTCGCGGGCGAAGTGGCCGGCCCCCCCCGAGGCCACGCAGAGGTTGACGATCTGCCACACCGAGGGGCGCGTCGAGGTGGCCTGCGCCTGGATGAATCCCACCACCCCCTCGGCCGGGTCCTCGGCGACGAAGAGCACGCCGCCGGTGTCGCTGAGCGGGACCAGCGACGACAGCGTCTTGCTGAGCGCGTACCAGAGGCGCAGCAGGGTCGCCTGGGGGACGGGGCTGCCCGGATGGGGACCGAGGCCGCTCTCGTCGGCGGCGAGCGCATCGCGATAGAGCTGCTCGACGCGAGCCAGGTCGCGGAACGACGCCGAGCGCACGTTCACGCGGCGCTCCGCCCCAGGCACGCCTCGGCGTGCTCCAGGAAGAGACGGTGGATGCGGTCGTCGCCGGTCATCTCGGGATGGAAGGTGAGGCCGACATGGGGGCCCTGGCGCACCGCCACCGGCTCGCCATCGAGCCTGGCCAGGACCTCGACCCCGTCGCCGGCGGCTTCGATGCGCGGAGCCCGGATGAACACGCCGCGGAAGTGGATGTCGCCGAGATGGAGGACTGTCAGGTCGGCCTCGAAGGAGTCCACCTGGCTGCCCCAGCCGTTGCGCCGGACGGCGATGTCGAGAGTTCCCGTAGCCACCTGGTCGGCGCGGCCGCCGTCGATGGAGCGGCTCAGCAAGATGAGCCCGGCGCACGTCGTCAGCGTCGGCATCCCCGCGATCAGGCGGCGGCGCAGCGGGTGCTCGAGAGCGAAGGCGCGGAGCAGCTTGCCCATGGTGGTCGACTCGCCGCCCGGTATGGTCAGGGCGTCGACCGCCTCGAGCTCGGCGGGCAGGCGCACCGGCCCAGCCTCCACTCCGCACCGGCGAAAGGCGGCGAGATGCTCACGGACGTCGCCCTGGAGGGCAAGGACACCGACTCGGGTGATCGTCAGCTTTCCCAGCGGACGTGGCAGCCCCGGTGGCGCCGAGGCCTGAGCAGCGTCGTCAGCACGGTGTGAGTGTACCCCTGCGGGGCCGGCCGATCAGCCCGCAACGGCCTACCACCCCCGCGTCGAGAGCAGCTCCTCGCGGGGCATCGCCGCCACGTCGAGGCCGCGCATCGCCGGTCCCAGGCCGGTGCTCACCTCCGCGATCACCTCGGGCTTGTCGAAGAAGGTGGTGGCCGCGACGATCGCCTTGGCGTAGTTGAGGGGATCCTCGCTCTTGAAGATGCCGCTGCCGACGAAGTTGCCCTCAGCCCCGAGCTGCATCATCAGGGCGGCGTCCGCCGGGGTGGCGATGCCGCCGGCCGAGAAGTTGACCACAGGCAACCGGCCCGTCTCGGCGATCTCCGTCACCAGCTCGTAGGGGGCCTGGAGGCGCTTGGCCTCGGCCATCAGCTCGTCGCGGCGCAGCCCCTGAAGGCGGCGGATCCCCCCGCGGACGGCGCGCATGTGGCGCACCGCCTCGACCACGTTGCCGGTGCCCGCCTCGCCCTTGGTGCGGATCATCGCGGCCCCCTCGGCGATGCGACGGAGCGCTTCACCGAGGTCGCGAGCGCCGCAGACGAAGGGGATGGTGAACGCCCACTTGTCGATGTGGTGCTCCTCGTCGGCGGGAGTGAGCACCTCCGACTCGTCGACGTAGTCGATGCCGAGGGCCTCGAGGACCTGGGCCTCGACGAAGTGGCCGATCCGCGCCTTGGCCATGACCGGGATGGTCACCGCCTGCTTGATCTCACGGACCAGGCTGACCGCGCTCATCCTGGCCACTCCACCGTCGCGGCGGATGTCGGCTGGGACACGCTCCAATGCCATGACGGCGACGGCGCCCGCCTCCTCGGCGATGCGGGCCTGCTCCGCTGTGACCACGTCCATGATCACCCCGCCCTTGAGCATCTCGGCGAGGCCGCGCTTGACACGCAGGCCGCCCGTCTGATGGTGGCCGTTCTGCTTGGCGGTGACGTCGCTGGCGCTCATGGGAGGGTGCACCTGGGTGGAGCGGATCCTGCAGGTGGATTGTACTGACCACAGCGCGTTTGACCCCGGCCGCGGTCAGGCCACCGGGTCGGGCCCCTGAGCAGCGGGAACGGGCGCGCCGGGAAGTCGTCCCATGGCCACCCCCAGGCGCTCCCAGACCAGGAGCAACCCGGCAGGCGGGCGGATCATCTCCGGGACGTCGACGGCCAGGCTGTTGCCCGCGATCGCCAGCATGAGCAGCACCGCGGGGATGTAGTAGTAGTTGAAGTAGGCCCACTTGGCGACCAGGAACGAGATGGTGGCGAGGATGGCGGTGGCGGTGAGGAGCTCTCCGTAGGTGTTGGGGCGGTGGCGCAGCACCAACACAGTGGCGGCGGCGATGACCGACGCCGACACGGCGAACGGGAGGATGGGGAGGCCGAGCCCGTGGAGGTACGAGTTGATGGTGAGGGCATCGAGACGGGGGAAGACGGCGAGCTGGACGCCCACGGTGTCGTAGTAGAACTGCGAGAGGCCGGTCACCAGTGCAAAGGGGAGCACGAACAGAGCGGCGATGGCGGCGGCGATGATCACCTGCCGACGGGCACGGATCGACCAGAAGAAGATCGGCACCAGCGCGATCAGGGTGGTGGGCTTGGCCCCGAGCGCCAGCACCAGGGCCAGGGTTGCGACCCGGGGGTGGCTGCGGAAGGACACGATCCACACCGCCAGGCCGGCCATGGTGATGACGTCGACCCAGCTGAACAGGACCATGCCGATCGTCAGCGGAAACGCCATCACCACGCAGGCGGTCCTGTCCACGGTGCCGGCCCTCCGTGCCAGCGCCAGCGCCGCCCCCGAGATGATCAGCGCGGCGACGGCGTGCAGCACCCGGACGTCGCCGAGCAGGCGGAACGGGGCTTCGAGCACAGGCAGGATGGGTCCGTAGGGGAGATGCAGACTCAGCCACCCGGGGACCCCGGGGGCGACCATGTTCGGGCTCGGGACCGCCGGGGAGTAGGGGTTCTGACCATGGAGCAGCGCCTCTGATGCGGACTGCTGGAATCGGAAGACATCCATGGCGGAGAACCCCCATCTCCAGTTCTCCACGACCCCCAGCAGGGTCGCCAGCCCGGCGAGCGAGAACGCAGATGCCCTCGCCGCCCGGCGCTTGACCAGGCTGTACAGGAGTATCGCGGCGGCGAGCAGCACGAACGTAGCCGCATACACGGGGTGAGGAACCTTGTCGTTGTAGAGGAGAACGGTGCCCGCGAGCGCGATCACGAGTGCGCTGCCCGCCCACCTCGGCAGCGGCGGCCCCATGAGCTTCGCGGAGAAGCTGTGGATGCACAGCACCACAGAGAGGAGCACGCAGACCAGCGCCAATGACGAGATGTTGCCGAAGTAGTCGAGGATGCCGACGCTCAACAGGAACAGGCTGAACAGCCGGCGATCGGATTGGGTCATCGATCGGCGGTGCGGTTTGCGGCCAGCCGGAGCAACTGGTCAGGCAGCGACGTGAGCCGCAGCGCTGACCCCGGCTGACGAGGACAGCTCGAAGTGGTAGATCAGCTGGTAGCCGAACAGCGTGGGCCGGAGCGCCACCGCGAGGCGGTCAGCCACACGCACTGCCCGCGTCAGCGGCTTCTGAGGCCCGTCGGTCAGGGCGTCGAACGGAAGGCCGGTGACGTGACGGCGCAGCGGGGTGAGCCCTGCGTTGCGGGTCAGCCGCTCGAAGCTGCGCCTGGTGAAGAAACGCACGTGCCCATGATCGAGGATGCCCCGCTGGTCGTAGTCGAACAGACCCAGCGCGGTCCGTCCGCGCGAGTACCAGTGGCCGAAGTTGGGCACCGACGCGATCACCGCCCCGCGCGCCACCAGAATGGTGCGCAGCTGCGCGAGCAGGTCCTCAGGCCGGCGCAGGTGTTCCAGGACATCGGCGCAGATGACCACGTCGAAGCGTGCTCCAGCGCTGATCTCGTCGGGGAGACCATGGTCCAGGTCGGCCTGGTGGAAGGCGTCACAGCGTTCGCGGACGTGGGCAAGCTCGTCGGCGTCCACACCGGTGACGTGATGCCCCAGGGCCCGGACACGCGACGCGAAGGCGCCGCCGCTGCACCCCAGGTCGAGGACGCGTGACGGCGGCATCTGCCGCAGCCAGTCGAGGATCACGCCATGTGAGCTGTCCTCGCTCTCCTTGAGATGGTACTCGCTGTCCACAGAGGCGATGGTGCCCGACCCCAGACCCTGCTTGGAGAGGCGGTAGCGGAGCACGTCGGCAGAGACGTCCTTGGCGTATTTCAAGCCGTTGACCGAGCAGATCTCGTCGCCGTAGTAGGTGGGGATGGGAACCTCGACGATGCGCTTGCCCGAGTCGACGAGCTGGATGATGATCTGGGTGTCGAAGTTGAACCCGTCGCTGTTCTTCTCCAGGTCGAGGCTGCGCAGCGCCTTGACGCTGTAGGCCCGGTAGCCGGAGTGGAACTCGGAAAGCGAGGTGCCCAGCACACGGTTCTCGAAGCGGGTGAGGATGCGGTTGCCGACGAACTTGTACAGCGGCATGCCGCCCCGGCGTGCCTCCCCCTTGACCATCATCCGCGAACCGAAAACAGCGTCGCACTCACCGCGCTCGAGCGGGGCGACGATCTCCGGCAGGCACTCCGGGGCGTACTGCCCGTCACCGTGCAGGAGCACGACGATGTCGAGGCCGCGCTCGATGGCAAGGCGATAGGCGGCCTTCTGGTTGCCACCGTAGCCGAGGTTGTGGGGGTGACGGATGACCGTCAGCGGCAGGTCGGTGACGACCTGCTTGTAGCCCAGGCCCACCAGGTAGGTCGAGTCCTGGCTGGCGTCATCACACACCAGCACCTCCTCGATCCGCGACCGGAAGGCCGAGGGGATGCGATCGAGGACCTTGGCCAGGGTCGCCACGGCGTTGTAGGTGACCACGACGATCCCGATCCGCGGGGCGGTGAGCCTGCCGACGGCGACCAGCGGAGGGCGTGGTGCGTTTTCGGTTGCCGGCATGGTGCCGCCATCGAACACTGCGGGCGGGTCCGGTGGGGGCGGCGTCGCAGGGCTGCTACGGGCTCGCTGTCGGCCTGTTCCATGGGGGCGCCGGGACGGCGCCGCCGACACCCTGCGTGGGGCTCAGAAACCGCGCTGAAGGCGGGTCGGGGGATCGCCGCGCAGATCAGCCCAGCACCGGGAATCTGCGCTCTGTGGCGAGCTGGTCGAGGATGCCCTGCATGCGCTGCTCGACGTGGTGGTAGCAGGCCCAGATCACCTCGGGATCGCGCGGATCGAGTGCCCCGAAGCGGGCGTGGAAGTCGATCGCCTCCCCCACCTGCACGGTGATCTTGGCGGGCAGCGGCCAGTGCAGCAGGAGATCACCTGGAGAGATGCCCCACGGCGGTCCCACCATGAGCGGCAGCGCCTTGAGCCGGAAGCGCTCCAGGCCGAGGATGCGCGCCAGCCGGCGGCCGTCGCCGGCGACCAGGACGGTCTCGTGGCCGCCGATGCTGACCACCGGCTGGATGGGGACACGCTCCTGCAGCGCCAGCCGGATGAAGCCCGTTCGGCCAGCCAGCCGGATCCGGTTGCGCGCCGACCAGGGGCGGAACACGTCCTCGTCGCCGCCGGGGTAGACCAGCACCGAGGCACCCCGCCGCAGTGCCGCCCGCGCGCAGTCGGGGTGGGCGGGCAGGGTTCCGACGCGGCGCAGCCAGGTGCCCATCAAGGGCAGGCCCATGACCACGTTGTGGGCCAGCGCGTACGCCTCGCGACCGGTTCCGAAGTGGCGGATGAAGTTGACCATGAACACCCACGTGTCGGGGGTGGCGAGGCCGCCGCTGTGGTTGCCGATCACCAGCACCGGACCCTGCGCCGGGATGCGCTCGATGTCGCGCACCTCGCCGCGGAAGTAGATGTCGGCGAGCGGCTGCAGCCAGCGCATCTGCGACTCGATCCAGGCCGGGTCGCGATCGTCGAACGAGCCGCGGCGCCCGCGATCGACGACTCCCTGGACGGTGCCGTCGAGGGTGTCGATGATCTCGCGCAGCACTCCCGGTGGCCGCGGGGGCGGACGGCGCCGTCGCGCCGGCGCGGCCGCAAGAGCGAGCAGGTCGTCCGCGGCGGCGCGTGGCTCCTGCCGCGACCGGGCGGTGGGCGGGGACGCGGCGCTGCGCCGGCTCACTGCTGTCCTCCCTGGATGGGCGCACATTGTAGGGTCGGCCGCCACCTGGGACTCGAGAGGACCGGTGGTAGAATCCGGCGGCTCGGGAAGTAGCTCAGCCAGGTTAGAGTGCACGGTTCGGGACCGTGAGGTCGGGAGTTCGAATCTCCCCTTCCCGACCAGCGTGCGTCAGCTCAGCTCGCGGGCGGCTCCTGGAACCGTGCGACGGTGAACCCGATGCTGAGCGGCACGTCGAGCGCGAACATCACCAGCATCAGGCTGAGCACGACCAGGGGCGCGCCGCTGGCGTGGTTGTGCACGAACGCGTACTCGATCATGCCTGCGATCACGATGTAGGCGAGCAGTGCCCAGCGCGCCACTCCGAAGAACGCGGCCCAGGCAAATCCGCGATGACGCACCAGCAGCAGAAGGCTGGCCGCCCAGAGGACGGCACTTCCCGCCAGCAGGACGACCGGGAGCGTGAGGGGCGGAGGGTTGGGGAAGTAACCGGCCATTACGATGCCTCCGATGACCACGAGCCCGAGTGAGGCGATCGTCAGCTGCGTGACCGGCGGAAACCGGTGCTCGGCGGCGGCGGCGCTCGGCGCGTGCGCGGTCATTGCG
>JBOHUD010000059.1:0-10901 GCA_050734155.1 Candidatus Dormibacteria bacterium | reverse complement strand
ATTGCCGGCGGACGCAAGCTGCGCTACATCGGGCTGCAACGCAATCGAGCCTGGTTCCTGATGGCCGGAGCCGTGTACAACGTGATCCGGATCGCTGCCCTGGACGCCCAGGCAGGCTGATCCGGGGTGACGTCGGGCGGGACCGCTCGTTCCGTCCAGAAACCCGCCGAAGAAGCCGCCCACTTCGCGCCGACGTCGGATCACCACCTGGCGCTGGACCCTTTCGGGTCGAAGATCAACGCCCTGCTCATCGATGTAGGCGGGTCGTAACACAGACCACGTCGGGCTGCGCGCTGAGTTGCCGCGCCGTCGGCCCGCCAGACGACCGGTTGCACCCGCAGGGGCGCACGACGATGGTGTCCTGGGTATCCTCAAGCGCCGCCGTGTCGACCACGAGGCGATGGTTCATCAACGTCCGACGCGAGGTGTCTCATGGGTCCTGACAACGTCGGTGATTCAACCAACCGAAACCGTCGACGGGGGACGCTCGGTTGCAACACCCAGGTGGCTCACGCCGCCGTGGCCACGTCCCATCCCTCGATCTCGCGGAAGGAGTGATGGCCCCGCGCGGCGACGATGATGTGGTCAAGCAGGGGGATGCCGATGAGGAGGGCGGCGCTGCGCAGAGCCTCGGTGACCAGGCGATCGGCGCGTGACGGCGCGGGATCGCCGGAGGGGTGGTTGTGGGCCACCACCAGCGCAGACGAGCCGGCACGCAGGGCGGGCGCCAGCACGTCGCGAGGGGTGAGCCGCGAGCTGTTGACGCTGCCCACCGCCGCCGTCTCCAGCGAGATGGGCCGGTGGCGGGCATCGAGGAGCAGCACCCACACCTGTTCCTGCACGGCTGCACGCAGGCCTCCGAGCAGAAGAACCGCCTCGCGAGGCGAGGTGATCGTGGGGCGATCGTCGGCGACCCACCGCTCCGCCAGCTCCCAGAGCGCCGCCAGGCGAAGCGCTCGATCGGGCGCCACGCCGTGCTTGCTCGCCAGCCCCGCCGGCCCCAGGGTGCGCCGCTCCCACAGAGGCAGCCGCGCCATCCGCGTGGCGCACTCGAGCACGCCCGACGAGGGCCGGGGTCCGCCCAGGACACAGGCCATCAGCTCGGCGTCGGTGCGCCCGCAGAGCGGCTCGTCAGACGGCGGCCGCCTGCCCATGTCCATACTGGGGAGTGTATCACACAGGATTGTGTAGCTGCCGGGACGGGCGCGACCCGCGTCAGTGGCGGGTCAGGAGCAGCCCCAGCACCAGGATGGCCACCAGCACCGCGGCGATGACGACCGGCGCGTAGACGCTGTCGAGCGCCTCCGCCAGGTGCTGCGCGGTCCTCCGCGGGTGCGCCCCCCCGGCCTGCCTCCCCGCCGGGCCCGGCGCCGGCCGGCGAGGCGGCGGCTGGGGAGTCTCGTCGTCGACGCTGAAGATGGCGACGCGACCGTCGGCGTCATCGGCGACGTCCATGCGGTCGACCAGCGCCGGGGTCTGCAGGGCGCTGCGCCGCCTCCGCCCCCGGCGCTGCTTCGTGTCCGGGCGCGGCAGGGCGATGTCCGACCAGTCCGACTGGGGCGGAGGCGGTGGCGGCGGCGGGGGCGGGTGGGCGGTGCTCAGCGGACGATGTGCCCCGTCGGTGCCATCGCGTCCCAGATGGCGTTGAGCCGGCGCTGTTCCGTGCTGACCAGGACCAGGCCGCCGACGATGGGGATGAGCAGCAACAGGCTGCTTCCCACCGGGCGCAGCTGGCGGTCGGTGGTGGTGCCGGTGTGCTCCTCGACGCAGCGCAGCCGCTCTGCGGTCATGGCGATCGCCATCAGGCTGAACGGGACCAGCACAACCAGGTAGGGCACGGCGGCGAGGCCGGCGAGCAGCGAGTACGCAGCGGCGGTGCCCACGTGCGATCCGAGAGGGACGTGGATGGAGAGGCGGCCACCGATGATGAACGTCGCCCCGGCCAGCGTGGTCAGCAGGCCCACCAGCCAGGGAACCGCCACCGCCACCGCGCTGCGCACGGGGCGGACGTGGAGCTTGGGATCGAACTCCTCGAGCTCACGGTTGACGCGGCGGTGCCAGACCAGGGCGGACACCCCCAGCGTCACCGCCGCGAGCACGGCGACCAGCAGCGGCGATCGGGGCCGGCCCACCGGTCCGAACATGGGATGCGTCCGGGGCGGCGGCGTGATCACCGTGCTGGGCATGAAGGGCAGCTCGGCCTGGTGCCGGTCGGTCGGGGCACTGGGGCCGCGCTCGGTGTGAGACCCGTCGTCGCGGAACGACCAGACCGGCAGGTCGCTGCCGGCTCCAGCAGCCGGGGAGTTGGTCCTGCCCACCACCGCCACCTCCGTGGAGCCGGCCTCCCCGGTGATGGCGTCGTGCACCGCCGCTGATTCGGGAATGGGCGTGCCGGTCGCGGCATCCGGCGGGGCGGTCAGCGGCCGCTCGGCATCGAGTGGAGTCGACTCTGGCCCGGTTGGAACGTGTGCTGTGATGTCGGCCATGATGTGGCGTCCCCTTCGACTGGTGCGTTGGCTCCGGGTACTGGATTCGAACCAGTGACCTTGCGGTTAACAGCCGCCTGCTCTACCGCTGAGCTAACCCGGAATGGGTGGGTGGTTCTCGAGTGGGGTCGGTTGCCAGGTACGCTCGCAGTATACGGAGCGGACGTTCGTGCGACCGCTCGGCGGCTATTCGAGGAAGTCGCGGAGCTTGCGGCTGCGCGAGGGATGGCGGAGCTTGCGCAGCGCCTTGGCCTCGATCTGGCGGATGCGTTCGCGGGTGACGCCGAAGCGCTTGCCCACCTCCTCGAGGGTGCGCTGGTGGCCGTCCGTGAGTCCGAAGCGCAGCTGCAGAACGCGGCGCTCGCGGGGTGACAGCGTGTCGAGGATGTCCTCCATCTCGGTGTGCAGGATCGCCGTCGAGGCGGCCTCGGACGGTGTCTCCGCCTCCTTGTCCTCGACGAAGTCGCCGAGATGGGCGTCCTCCTCGTCGCCGACCGGCGTCTCCAACGAGACCGGGTCGCGCGAGATCCTCCTGATCTCGCGCACCCGCTCGGGCTCGATGCCAAGCTCCTCGCCGATCTCATCATCGCTGGGATCGCGGCCCAGCTCCTGCTGGAGGCGGCGCGACACCCGGAGCAGCTTGTTGATGGCCTCGACCATGTGCACCGGCACGCGAATGGTGCGCCCCTGGTCGGCGATCGCCCGGGTGATCGCCTGGCGGATCCACCAGGTCGCGTAGGTGGAGAACTTGAATCCGCGGTGGTAGTCGAACTTCTCGACGGCGCGGATCAGGCCGAGGTTGCCCTCCTGGATGAGATCGAGGAACGACATTCCCCGGCCGATGTACTTCTTGGCGATCGACACCACCAACCGCAGGTTGGCCTCGGTGAGGGCATCCTTGGCGGCGGGGTCGCCCTGCTCGATCAGCTTGGCGTAGTGCACCTCCTGCTCCGCCTTGAGGAGATCCACCCTGCCGATCTCGCGGAGGTACATGCGCACCGGGTCGTCGAAGGACACGGCGTCGGCTGCCTCCGCCCTGGCGATGGTGTCGTCGTCGATCTCCTCGACGGTGGCGAAGTCGCGATCGCCGTCGCTGACCGCGATGCCCATGTCGGAGAACGCGCTGAAGATGCGCTCCAGGTGATCCGGGTCGGCGTCGATCTCGGGGAAGGAGGCGAGTATGTCATCGGGCGTCAGAAAGCCCTGGTCCTTGCCGCGCGTGACCAGGGCTTCCGCCGCCGAGGTGAGCTGGTCGAGCGGGGCCGCCACGGTCACGTCCGCATCTCCTGCATCACCGCCACGCGCATCATCGATTCAACGTTCCTCGCCTCCAACCAACGCAAACATCGGCCTTCGGGACAGGAGCACGAAGGAGCGGCGGCTCAGCCGGTTCCGGCGCTGCGTCGCAGCCGCGGCGAGGCGGTGGCCAGCTGGCGCAACCGGGCCGCCAGGCGGCCCACCTCGGCGTCGTCGCCGCGCTCCCTGGCAGCCGCCATCCCCCGGCTCACCTCGGAGATCTCGGTGATGCGCTGCGCCTCGGCCACCAGCCGCACGCAGTCGGCGATGGCGGTGTCGAGGTCGCCGACGCGGCTCTCGGGCAGCAATTCCGGCACCGTCCGCACCAGGAGGCCCGCGGCGAAGTCGCGCTCCTGGGGAGGCAGCGCCGTCAGGGGGAAGGATTCTCCAGGCGGCGTGGCCAGTGCGATCTCCACCATCCGCCGCGCCAGCGGGTGCTGGATGGCGGGGATGGCGAGCTCGAACTCCTCGGTGAGCCGGCTGGCGAGCTGGGGGCGGTGCACGCAGAGGGTGGCCAGGTAGGCGTCCCACGCCGCCGCCGGAGGCAGCGGCGGTCCGGCGTCGGCGAGCGGGTCCGGGGGTCGCGGCGGCGTGGCGGCGACCCGCAGCGGCCGGCCGGTGGCCACCTGGCGGAGGGCTGCCGCCACGTCGGAGGCGAGGGTGGTGGCGGTGAGGTCGAGGCGGCGGGCGGCCTGCTGCACGTAGAGCTCGCGCGCCGCCGCCTCGGGGATGCGCACCAGCAGCGCGACGCTGCGCTCCGCGGCGGCGCGCCGCGCCTCGATGCTGCCTCCCTCGTCGTCGCCCAGGGCGCGATCGAGGAGCACCTGCCATTCCGGACGTGCCTGCTCGACGGCGGCGGCGAACGCGCCGGGGTCGTGGCGCACCAGCTCATCGGGATCCTTGCAGCCGTCGGGGAGGACGCAGATGCGCGCCGCCATCCCCTCCGCGGCAAGCACGTCGACTGCACGCGACGCCGCCGCCCGTCCCGCGTCGTCGGAGTCGAAGCAGAGCACCACGCTGCCGGCGTGACGCGACAGCACCCTGGCCTGCTCGCGGGTCAGCGCCGTGCCACTGCTGGCCACGGTGTTGGCCACGCCGGCGAGATGCGCGGCCATGACGTCGAAGTACCCCTCGACGATCACCGCGACCCTGCGCTCGTGCATGGCGGCCCTGGCCAGGTCGATGCCGAAGAGCGCACTTCCCTTGTGGTAGACGGAGGTCTCCGGAGAGTTGAGGTACTTGGGGACGTCGTCGCCCAGCGCCCGCGCGCCGAAGGCGATCACCTCACCGCGCTCCTCGCGGATGGGGAAGACGAGCCGATGGCGGAAGCGGTCGCGCAGACGGCCGCCGCGGGCGTGGTGCGCCAGGCCCGCATGGACGAGCTCATCGGCGGTGGCCGCAGCGCGTTCGATGAGATAGCGGCAGAGCGCGTCCTCTCCTCCACCTCCGGCGGGTGCGAAGCCGGTGCCGAAGATCCGCGCCCGCGCCTCGGTCACCGCCCGCGACGCCAGCAACTCCCGGCCAGCGGCCCCGGCCGGGCTCGACCAGAGCACGTGCTCGAAGAAGGCTGCGGCACGGGCGTTGAGCTCGAGGGTGCGCTTGCGGCGCCGGGCAGCGCCGCGACGCTCCCCGCTCTGGGCCGGGGCTTCGAGCTCCACCCCCGCCCTTTCGGCGAGCAACTCCAGGGCGGCGCGGAAGTCGGTGTGCTCGACCTTCTCGACGAAGGTGAACATGTCGCCCCCCTCCTGACAGCCGAAGCAGTACCACGCCTGGCGGTCCTGGCTGACGTTGAACGACGCCGTCTTCTCGGAATGGAACGGGCAGAGCGCGCGGTGGCCGCGTCCGGCCCGCTGCAGGGTGACGTACCCACCCACGACGTCGACGATGTCGAGCCGGGCCTTGATCTCGGCGACGGCGTCACGTGCCATGCCGCGATGGTAGGCCGCCCCCGGCGCGTCCCGGCGCTCCCCCAGCGCAGGTTTCCATGCCGCCGGCGCGTTGTACATGCCGATGCCCTCTGTGCGCCGGCTCCGCGTTCTTGCCGCCCTCAGCCTGGCGGCAGCGGCGATGGCGCTGATCGCGTCGCCGCCCGCCGCCCGCGCCGCGGCCGCCTCGACCGGTGCCGCCGCGCCGCCGCTGCAACAGGCCGCCCCGAGGGGGGCGCGCTGCCCGGCTGGGCTCTCCGCCGGACCGGCGGTGTCGCCGGCCGGGGGCCGGCCCTTCGTGGTCTGCACCGGCCGCATCCGCAGCTTCGACGGGACCCCACTCGAAACCGACGTGACCATCCCGCTGGGACGTCCCGCCAAGCACCTGCCCCTGATGATCTTCCTGCACGGCTGGGGCAACTCCAAGACCGAGTGGGAGTCGACCACCCTGGCCGGGGACGGTGCCGGGCAGTACCACTGGAACAACGCCTGGTTCGCGGCCCAGGGCTACGTGGTTCTCAACTACACCGCCCGCGGCTTCCATCGCTCCTGCGGCAAGGACGCGAGCGGGTACATCTATCTCAGCGATCCCAGCTGCATCAACACGCCGGGCGAGGCCAGCTGGACGCATCTCGCCGACCGGCGCTGGGAGACGCACGACTCGCAGTACCTGGCGGGATTGCTGGTCGATGACGGCCTGGTGTCGCCGTCGCGCATCGTGGCCAGCGGCGGCTCCTACGGCGGCGGCCAGAGCTGGGACCTGGCGCTCTCGCAGGACCAGGTCGTGGCCAGCGCCTCGACCGATCCCGCCCATCCCATCCTGCTGCCGTGGACCTCGCCGCGGGGCACGCCCATGCACCTCGCCGCCGCCGCGCCCATGTACCCCTGGACCGATCTCGCCGACGCCCTGGTGCAGAACGGACGCGCCGCCGACGGCTTCCACGCCGGGCCCGCGGATGGCGACCATCACCTCCCCTACGGCGTCGACAAGCAGTCGTACGTGTCGGGACTGTTCGCGGACGGGGCCGCGACAGCGCAGTACTCGCTGCCCGGCGCCGATCCCAGCGCGGATCTGACCACCTGGAACGCAGCCATCAATGCCGGTGAGCCGTACGGCGCCAACCCCCTGGCGGCCGCCGCGCTCACCCAGGTGGGCGGAGCCTTCCGCTCACCGCTGGCGATGCCCGTGCCTGTGGGCGCTCACGAGGTCCCGGTCTATGTCATCCAGGGCCAGACCGATCCGCTCTTCCCGGCCTTCCAGGCGCTCGACATGGTCAACCACCTCAGGGCGGTCGACCCCAGCTGGCCGGTGACCGTGTTCCTCGGTGACGTCGGCCACTCCTACGCGGACAACCCCAAGGACATCTGGCAGCAGGCGCACGACGCCAGCAACGCCTGGCTGGCGGCGGTGATGGCGCGCTCCAACCCGTCCAACCCCGCGGTCACGGTGACCACCACCGCGTGCATGGCCGGTCAGACTCACGCCACCTACACGGCAGCGAGCTACGGCAGCATCGCCGGCTCGGTGCTGCACCTCGGCAGCGCCACCGCGCAGACCACCACCAGCAGCAGCGCCCCCACCGTCGAGGGAGTCATGACCGATCCCATCGCCAACAGTGGCTGCCGGACCATGCCGGCCTCACAGAGCGATCCCAACCAGGCGGTCTACTCCTTTGCCGCGCCACCCGGTGTGCTGGTGGGCGCGCCGTCGGTGAGCGTCGACGTTGCTGTGACCGGCGCCAGCGCCGAGGTCGCAGCCCGCCTCTGGGAGATCGACGCATCGGGCAATCAGACGCTGATCACCCGCACGGTGTACCGCCTGGAAGAGGCCACCGCGACCAGCAACGACCATCTCCACTTCGAGCTCTGGCCGCAGGCGTGGCAGTTCCAGGCGGGCGACACGCTCAAGCTCGAGCTCACCCAGGACGATTCGCCGGTGTGGCGCCCTGACAACGAGCCGTCCAGCCTGACCTTCACCAACCTCGACCTCGCCCTTCCCCTGGTCGCTCCGTAGCCAGCGGCGACGACCCCGTCGTCACGCGGCTGCGCCGGCCGGCTCGCTGACCCGCGTGATGCGGCGGATGGAGAGGGCCGCGACGACCCCGCCGGCCACCAGCATGGCGGCGGCGATGCGCATCGAGGCGGCGAAGCCGTCGTTCAGCGACACGCCGGCGAGGTGGGAGGATGCTGCCGACAATCCCGCCAGGGCGGGCACTACCGCGACCGCGAGCATGCCCCCGATGCGGGCGGTGGCGTTGTTGATCGCCGAGCCCACCCCGAGGTGGCGGGGATCGACGGCAGCCATGACAGCGGCGGTGAGCGGAGCCACGATCAGGGTCAGGCCGGCGCCGAAGACCACGACGCCGGGGAGGATCGACACCAGGTAGCTGTCGCCGGGACGCACGCCCGAGAGCAGCATCAGACCCACCGCGGCGAGCAGCGGACCCGCAGTCATCGGCAGGCGCGGTCCGATGCGCTGACCGAGCGCCCCCGCACGCGACGAGAGGAGGATGAGCAGCACGCTGGCGGGGAGGAAGGCCGTCCCCGCTGCCAGCGCGGAGTAGTGCAGGTCCTGCTGGAGGTGGAGGACGAGCAGGAAGGCGGTGACCGAGAGCGCCGCATACACGGCGAAGGTGGTGAGGTTGGCGCCGCTGAACTGTCGCGACGCAAAGATCCCGAGCGGCACCATCGGCGAGCGGATGCGGTGCTCCGCGTACGGAAACGCCAGCAGGAGCACCGCGCCGGCGATGCCTGCGAAGAGCGTCGCCGCCGTCCAACCGTTGCTGGGTCCCTCGATGAGCGCGTAGACGACGCCCGCCAGCCCCAGGGAGATCACCGCCGCGCCCACGTAGTCGGGGCGCCCGGTGGCGGCGTCATCACGCGTCTCGGGGACGTGGCGCACGGCGATGGCGATCGAGGCCGCGGCCAGCGGCACGTTGATGAAGAAGATGGCCCGCCACGAGACCGCGTCGACCAGCCAGCCGCCGACGAAGGGACCGACGGCAACGCTGACCCCGCTCAGCCCCGACCACAGGCCGACCGCGCGAGCCCGGTCGGGGGCCGCGAAACACGCCGAGATGATGGCCAGGCTGCCGGGGACCAGCAGCGCGCCGCCGATCCCCTGGAGGGCGCGCGCCCCGATCAGCACCAGGGTGTTGGGCGCGAGCCCGCAGATCACCGAGGCTGCGGTGAAGGACAGCAGTCCGAGCACGAAGACCCGGCGGCGACCGAAGAGGTCGCCGAGCGAGCCGCCGAGGATGATCAGCGCGCCCAGGGTGAGCAGGTACGCATCGGAGATCCACTGCAGGTCGCTGAGCCCGGTGTGCAGATCGCGGGCGACCCGCGGCAGGGCGACGTTGACGACTGTGGAGTCGAGAAAGGCCACGCCTGACCCGAGCACCGTCGCGGCGATGATCCAGCGGCCCGCGGCGCTGGCGTAGCGCACCTCCCCGGCCGGCGTGGCGCTCGCCCCGGGCGTGCCCGGGGAGGTGGGATCAGGCGTCGCGACTCCAGAACCAGCGGCGGCGGCGGGCGGCGGCGGGCGGGATCATCCTCTCTGCCTCGTGGGCGAGCCGGCGGGTCTCCGCCAGGTCGCGTTCGCGATCGGCTAGCTCGCGCTCCTTGCCGGCGAGGAGGCGGTCCTTCTCCGCCTGCGCCGCGGCATGCTCGGCACGCGCCGCGTGCAGCTCCATCTGGAGCTGCTTGACCATGTTCTGGCGGGCCACCAGCTCTGCCTGGAAGCGCTGGCGCTGCTCTGTGTAGATGCGCTGCTCGAGAGTGCGCTCCCACCTGTCGAGCAGACCGGCCACGAGCTCGCGGGCGTCGAGAGACATCGAGGCCAGGTCCCCGCGCGGTCCCTGCGCTCCGGCCTCGACGATGCCGAGCTGCGAGTCCGGCGCCGCCCGGGGAACGCCCAGCTCGGCGACCGGAGAGCCGACGTCGGGGTCGTCCTCCTCTGCCCCGGGTTCAGAGGCGGAGGAGAAGGGCTCGGCGGGGACATCCTCGCGAACCGCGCGGATCCCAGCCGATGCGGAGATGGCGCCGTCGTCGACATCCTCGTCCTCGAGGGCCCCGGGGGCCTCGGCCCGCTCGCGGGCGGCCGGGGTCAGCCAGATGGGCGGCTCCTGCGGCTCCCGCGGCCGCACGGTCCAGGCCGGCGGCGGGAGATCCTCCTCCTCCGCCGGCTCGACAGAGCCGGGTTCAGGCGTCACCGACTCGGCGGTGGCACCGCCGTCGACCGCCTCCTCGCTGCCCACCCGCCTGCCGGTGACATCGAGGTCGCGGGGCAGAGGTTGGTGGGGCAGGGTTTGCGGACCGCTGTTGAAGGCCGAGACGATGGCCCGGGCCACGCTCGGGGAGGGATCGTCATCCTGCTCGAAGACGGCGGTGAGGGTGGACTCCTCATCCACCTCGCCATTGTCGTAGCCGGCGCTGCCCTCGTAGGCATCCGCGTCGTCGCCCATCGCCGACGCGGGCAGGCCCTCGTCGTCGAGCTCGATGCCCAGGTCGCCGAGGCGGAGCGCGTAATGGACGCCCTCGTCGGTCTCGATGCGCCGGGCTGGGATGTCACCCGCCTCGACACGGTGGAGCAGGACGGAGAGCGGGAGGCCGAGACGCTCGGCGACCTCCTCGATGAGGAGGTAGGGCTCGTCGCTCGCGACGTGTTTGCTCAACTCGACGCACCACCTGGAAGATCAGCGGGAGATTCCAAGAGTAGGTGATCTCGGCGCGTTGAGGCTGATCGTCAGCGTCCGATCACCTCCACCGAGTAGCGCGAATTGTCGGTCAGCAGGGTGATGGCGCCCGCGCTGTCGGTGATGACCGCTCGAATCGGCGAGGTCATGAACACCTCGGGAGCATCCTCGTGCTCGACCACGCTGCGCCGCACGCTGTAGGGGATGCCCGGCGTCGGCGACTGCAGCTCGTCGCCCTCGACCACGTGGCCGTCGTCGAGCATCTCGGGGCGACCCTCCCGCGTGGAGACCTTGCGAACGCGGACGTGCTCTGCCACGTCAGGGAGGATAGCCCTCTGCGTCAGCGGCCCTGTCGCCGGGGAGTGGTTCCCGACCGGCGTGACCTGCTCTTGGGCTTGGCCCAGCCGCTGCCGCGCTTGGCGCCTGTGGATCGCTGCGAGCCCGCCGGGCCCCGTTTGGCCGGCCGGCCCGCCGGCGGGCCGGCGCGCTTGGGGCCTGCC
>JBOHUD010000058.1:0-2982 GCA_050734155.1 Candidatus Dormibacteria bacterium | reverse complement strand
GAGGAAAGCGTGATAGATGGCCGGACTTGATCGAGCTCGATTTTGATCAATGCTACCAAGCAACGGCCAGTCGCGGCCCCGCGACGAAAGAAGGCCGCGCTCCGTCTCCTCTGGCAAGATGGACGGCCAGTCATGCAAGCGCTGGAGAACGCGTGGCCAAGCTGATCTACATGTCGAACGCCACGCAATGGAGCCAGGTGCGGTCACGTAATGGAGCCACTCACGGTCACGTGATGGAGCCACCCGGTGCCTGTCTTGTCGGGTCAGGATGGTAGCTGCTCTCTTGCCCTCCTGCGTGGCCGGCCGGAGCCGTCGTCGGGTGAGGTATCAGGGGTCACGTCGGTGTCGTCGCGGGGCTCCTGAGCGCGCACAGTGGCACGCTCTTGGAGCGATCGCCCGGTCTGGATCGATGTGAGCTCGTCATCGTCCATGGAGGCGCTGGACCCGCCACCATCGGGGCGTCGCAGCGGCCGATAGGTGCGGCCGCGGAGGGTGACGTGGTGGGCGCTGTTCACCAGCCGGTCGAGGGCGCTCTCGGCGAGCACGGGGTTGGGGAAGAGCGGGTACCAGTCCTTCGGGGAGCGGTTGCTGGTCACGATCATGCTGCCGGCGCGATAGCGCTCGCAGATGAGCTCGTAGAGATCCTCGGCCTGCGATGGCGTGAACTCGCGCATGCCGAAGTCGTCGAGGATGAGCACGTTGGTCTGCAGGTAGCGGCGCAACCGCGGTTCCCAGGTGCCGTCGGCGCGGCCGCCGGCGAGGTCGCGGAGGAACGCACTCGTCTTGGCGAACAGCACAGTGAAGCCGGCCCGGCAGGCGGCGTGACCCAGCGCCTGCGCCGCGTGTGTTTTACCCACGCCCACCGGGCCGCACAGCAACACCGACTCACGGCGCTCCACAAAGCCGCAGGTGGCGAGGTTGCGCAGCTGCTCGGCGGGGATCTGCGGGTTGTAGGAGAAGTCGAACTCCTCCAACGTCTTCTGCTCTTCGAAGCGGGCGCGGTGGAGCCGCTGGGTGAGCATCTTGGATTGGCGGCGATCGATCTCGTCCTCCAGCAGCAGGGCCAGGAACTCCACGTGGCCGAGACGCTGGTCCTCGGCCTGGGCGCGGCGCATCTCCAGGGTCAGCAACATGCCGCCCAGCTTCAACACCTTGAGGTTGCCCTGCAGCTCGTGCGCCCTCATGACGGTGCCCCGGTGAGCAGTAGCTGCTGGCCGTGGAGGAACGCCCCCGCTGTGCTTCGGTGCGGTGTCTCCTCCGCGCTGAGTCGCAGCGCGAGGATGTTGCGCACCGTACGCAGGCTCCCGTCGGCAACCAGTGCGCGTGCGCAGGCGGCATCGAGCTTCTCTGCCATGTGGACATCGGCGAGGCGGATGATGCCCTGTGCTTGGCGCAGGCAGGCCAGTGGATGCGGGCCGGCGAGCAACTCATCCACCAAGGCCTGCACCGCGGGCCCGAGCTCCCCCGCACGCCGCCGGCACCACGCCGGAGTGCGTTGCAGGAACGCCACCTTCTGCTCGGGGTAGTCGGCGAGGTCGACGTAGTGGCGCTCTCCGGGCTGGAGCAGGTGGGTCTTGATGAGCGTGCCCCCGTCGTACACGTGCGCCAACTTCTCGCCGACGCGGATCTGCACACGCTTGCCCACGTTCGTCCACGGCACCGAGTAGAAGCGGCGCTGCACCTGGACGCGGCAGTCCGGATGCACGGTGGCCGTTGCCCAGTGGGCGATCTCGAAGGGGTCCGCCGGCAGTGGGCGGAGGGCCGGTTGTTCGAGGCGCCGGAAGATCTCGCCCACTGTCCCCGGCAAGTCGCCGTGGAGACGGCTGGCCGCGGTGCCACCGCACCATCGGATCGCCCCCTCCTGCATCGCCCGGACGCGATCGAAGTCACGGCCGCTCCAGAAGCTGTCGCGGACGTAGGGCATGTTCCGCTCCACGCGCGGCTTGTCCTTCGGCTTGCCGGCCCGGCAGGGATCGAGCAGGGTCCCGGAGTGCTCCGCCAGCTCCGCGTAGGCGCGGTTCAACTGGGGGTCGTAGATGTCGGCGCGCAGCACGCCGGTCTTGAGGTTGTCGAGCCGGATCTGCGCCGGTACTCCACCGAAGAAGGCGAACGCGGCGACATGCGCCGCCACCCACGCGCTCTGGTCACAGCTGATCACCGGCTGGACGAACACCATGCGGCTGTATGCCAGCGTCATCACGAAGGCCTGCACGGTGCGCCAGCGATCGTTGATGGTGTCGAACCAGCGGCCGAGGCGGCCGTAGTCCACCTCGGCGACCTCACCCGGCGGCGTCACCTCCTTGCGCACCGTGACGTCCTCGGGCCGCACCATGCGAATGTTCTGGCGCACGTAGCGCCGGAACGTCGAGAGGCTGGCCTCGACACCACCTTCGTCGTGGAGCCGCTGCCACACCGTAGTCACCGTGCTCGCCGCGAGGCCGGCCACGATGCTGGCGTGCACACGGCTCAGCTCATCCTGGCCGTCTCCGGGGCGCGGCATGACGCGCTCGGGAAACAAGATCGGGACGCGCTGCTCCCACTCCTGCCGGCTCAACGCCGGACCGCCCCGCACGAGTCCGGCGGCCTCCGCCGTCGCCGTGATCCGGGCCACCCGGTTGCGGCCCATGCTGAAACTGCGGGACAGCTGCCGATCACTCCGCCCCGCCTGCCAGTGCTGGAGAACGTCCATCACGTCTGCCACATCGAATCTCCTGCCGGCCACCTGCTCCCTCCTGTGAGCTGCTGTACCGGCACATCGTCGCTGTGGCACCGGGCGGTCTCACGAGGCCCGGAGGGTGGCCTCATTAGGTGACCGCAAGTGGCTCCATTAGGTGACCGCCTATGGCTCCATCACGTGGCGCGGAGTGGCTCCATCACGTGGCGCTCGACATACCGGATGGCGATTCTGCGCGAGGCCGATGCCTGCACGGAGAAGGGACAGATCGGCGCCCTGCTGCGCCGTGAGGGCCTGTACTCGTCGCA
>JBOHUD010000057.1:0-30998 GCA_050734155.1 Candidatus Dormibacteria bacterium | reverse complement strand
GCGCCGGAGGCAGGCGGGGCGCCGTGGCGGCGACGGCGATGGCATCGAAGGGGGCCTCCTCGGGGAGGCCACGGCTGCCGTCACCGACTCGGATGGTCACCTCGTACCCGGCGCCGGCCAGCCGCTGCCGCGCCGCCTCGGCCAGCTCGGCGACGCGCTCGATGCCGAAGACGCGCGCCCCGCAGGCCGCCAGCACTGCCGCCTGGTAGCCCGACCCCGTCCCGACGTCGAGGACGCGGTCACCCGCGGCGACCTCCAGGGCCTGGACCATGGCGGCGACGATGAGGGGCTGGGAGATGGTCTGCCCGCAGTCGATCGCCAGCGCCCGGTCGGCGTAGGCATCGCCTCGCTGCGGGGCCGGGACGAAGAGCTCGCGCGGGACGGAGGCCATCGCCGCCAGGACGCGCTCGTCGCCGATCCCACCTCTCCTCAGGGTCTGCAGCATGTCGGCCGCGTCGGCGCGCATCACCCCGGTGTAGCAGATGGACCGCGCCGAGGCGCGATCAGCCCTGTCGCTCCAGCACCAGGTCCTGGGGCGGTGTCGGCGGCACCTTCCAGACCAGGAAGCCCTTGTTCCAGCGCCGGTGGTACTCGTTGGCGGCCTCGACCGCCTCGGAGAAAGCGCGCTCGAAGCCCGCCAGGTCGGCGGCCTCACAGGCCGCCAGGAGAGGAGCCAGGTCCTCGGCGACGAAGGCCTCCACGTTCGCCTGGTACTTGGGGCGGGTGACATTGCCCAGGCGGAACAGCTTGCGCATCTCCTTGAGCTGCCAGGTGGCCAGCTCCCAGTTCTGGGCCCGGCCGGCGTGGTACGCCTTCCACATCCGCACCCCGATCTCGGGCATGAGCCGCGCGAAGCCGGGCTGGAGCGCGGTCAAAGCCTCGATCTCGAGGCGTTCGGGGTTCTTGGGTTGGGGCGTCTCGCTCACCGATGGGTCCCTTGGAGTGGCTGGCCCAGGCAGTGTGCCACGCCGTCCGACACCCCCGATCTGTGACCAACCGTGCGCGCCCGCGTTTGTGCAGTCGATGATCGCCGCCATGACCGGCATACGGCTGGAGGGGGCGGTGAGCCCCTTCGACGAGGTGTATCGGGAGAATGCCGACGCCGTCTATCGCTTCTGTGTGTCGCAGCTTCGCGATGCGGCCACCGCGGAGGATGTCGCCGCCGATGTCTTCGCCGCGGCCTACGCCGCCTACGAGCGCGTCCACCCCGACCCGGCCGGGGTGCGCACCTGGCTGTTCCGGATCACCCGCAACGCCGTGATCGACCAGTACCGCCGCGAGGGACGCCGCCGCTCGCTGGTGGCGCGCCTCGGTCGTGACCGTCGCTTCCCGGACAGCGTGGAGGAGAGCGTTGAGCAGCGCACCGACCTCAGGTCGGTCTGCGAGGCACTGGAAACGCTGCGCGAGCGCGATCGCCAGCTGGTGGGGCTGCGCATCGCCGGCGGTCTGAGCTTCGCCGAGATCGCGGGCGTCCTGCGCATGCGTGAGGGCGCGGCCAAGATGGCCACCCACCGAGCCCTGGAGCGGGTCCGTGCCAGGTTGAGGGAGCAGACATGAGCGACGACTCCGATCGCGATCTCAGGGCAGCCTTCGAGGAGCTGCGCGCACCGGCCTCCACGGCCGGCTACACCACCCGGACGCCGGGCCTGGAGGTGCCCAGCAGCACCAGGTCGCGCTGGCCGCAGGCGCTCGCCGCGGCGCTCGCCATCACTCTCGCCATCGCCGGCGCGGGCACATTCCTGGCCTTGCGCAGCGCTCGGCAGGGCGGGGCCCCGGCGACCTCGACCTCCAATCCCCCCGCGCGCTCCGGTGCCGCCATGGCCTACGACTCGACTCTGGGCGTGACCGTGATGTTCGGCGGCACCGATGCCGCCGGACGGCCGCTGACCGACACCTGGACCTGGAACGGGACCGGCTGGACAGCGGCGGCGCAGGGCCCGGGGCCGATGAGCGCCACCCGCCTGGTCGACGACCCGGCGGCCGGCGGCGTGCTCCTCGTCGGCATGCCCGCCCCCAGGGGGTCAGGCGTCGCCGCCGGCTGCGTCGGCGGCGGCGTCGCCAGCCCGGGCTCGGTGTCCAGCGCCGGCACCCCGAGGGCCGCCACGACCGGGGCGCCGATTGTCCAAGTCTCGCCCCCGGCGGGGACGCCCGCGGTGGCGTCGGCGCAGCCGGCGCTGCCTCCTCTGTCCACCTGCCCGACCGCTCCGGCCGCCCCCGCCGAGCAGACCTGGCTCTTCAGCGCCCACGGCTGGCAGCTGGCCACGGGATCGGCGGCGACCGCACCGTTCGCCGGTGCGCAGCTGGCCTTCGACCCCACCACCCGCCAGGTGATCGCGGTGTCGAGCAACTTCCTCAGCTGTGGACCGCCGCGCGAGTCCGCAGTGGGCGGGGGAGCGATCGCCTGCCCGGCGATGGGGGGGAACTCCAGGTCGGGCGCGGCCCCGTACGGGGTTCCCTGCGACGTCCCGGCTTCCTGCCTGGGCGGTGGCAGCGTGACCACCTGGACCTGGTCGGGGCGAGCATGGACGAAGCGGGAGGGGGGAACCATGCCGGCCAGTGGGACGGTCCTGCTCCTCACCGACCCCGCCACCGGTCACGCCACCCTGATGGCCCAGGGCGCCTCGAACGGCACATGTTCGCTGGCCGGCGGTTGCGCAGCGCCCCTGACCCCCCGCACAACCACCTGGGCCTGGACAGGGTCCACATGGAACCGGATGTCCCAGGTGAACGGCATCCAGGCCGGTCCCCCCCTGGAGAGCGCCTCGGTGGCGGCGGTGACGGGACACATCCTGGTGGTCACCGGCGACGGGCAGACCTGGACCTTCGCCGCCGGGCAGTGGACGCAGGACACAGTCGCCACCCACCCCAGCGCCCGCAGAGGTGCCGCCCTGGCCGAGGGGCCGTCGGGGACGGTGGTGCTCTTCGGCGGGGCCACCGATGCGGGCTTGGCGATCTCCTCATCAGGGACACCTGCCGGTTCCCTGGGGTCGGACACCTGGGTGTGGAACGGCAGCCGGTGGGCGCACGTCACCGGGGCGGTGCCGTCGCCGCTGCCTGCGCCCACCGCCTGTCCTGGGGTGGCCACCAGCCCCAAGCCGCCCTGCGTCGGGCCCCCGTCGACGCTGGCACCGGCCACCCCCGCCGGACCCCAGGTGCCGGCCAAGGGGTCACCGCCGCCGCTGGCCAACCCCTGAACAGCTGACGATCGGGCCACCCGGACGGCCTCACAATGCCGCTCGTGGCGGAGCGGACCCGGATCGAGGAGATGACCAGCGAGGATGGCGAGGTCGCCGCCCTGCTCATCGATCTCGCCCTGGAGGAGCAGGAGCACTTCACGCACCCTCGCGAGACGCGCGAGCAGGTGGAGCGTCGCCTCCGCGTCGCCCCGAGCTTCACCGGCGAGAACCACCTCCTGATCGCGCGAGACGGTGACGGCCATCCCCTGGGCGTGTGCTGGGTGGTGCTGTTCGACCCCGGCACCGGCCTGGAGGGGGAGATCGCCGAGCTGTACGTTCGTCCCCAGGCGCGGGGCGGCGGTGTGGCCCGCAGCCTGGTGGCGGAGGCGATGGCGCTGCTGCGCCGCCGGCTGGTCACCTTCGCCTGCGTGTGGACCCGCGACAGCAATCCGGTTGCGCTCCACGCCTACCGCGCCGCCGGGTTCGCACCCACCGAGCAGGTGGTGCTCACCTGGTTGCCGCTGGCCGGCGGCTCTGGGACGGTCGGGCCCGTGGGTCGCGAATAATGGAGCGATGCCACTCGCCCCCGAGGACGTCGCCCACGTGGCCTTCCTCGCCCGCCTCGGCCTCGACGAGCCGGAGAGACGCCGCCTCGGCGCCGAGCTCGACCTCATCCTCGAGCACATCTCGGTCCTGCAGCGCGCCGACATCTCCGACATCCCCGAGACAGCCCAGGTCGGCAGCCTGGTCAACGTCTGGCGCGAGGACGTCCCCGGCGAATCGCTGAGCCAGGAGCAGGCGCTCGCCAACGCCCCCGACACCGACGGAGAGCACTTCAGGGTGGGGGCCATCCAGGAGTGATCCGGGCAGGTCTGAGCGCGACCGAGATGGCCGCCGCTCTGCGTCGCGGCGAGGTCACCCCCCAGGCACTGCTCGATGGCGCGCGTGCCCAGCTGAGCCGCCTCGACGGTTCGCTTACCGCGTTCCTGGCACTCACCGAAGAGCTGGCCGACAGCCAGGCGGAGCGCGCCGCGGTCATGCTGCGCGACGACCCCACCGGGGCCGGTCCGCTCTGTGGGATCCCGGTGGCGCTCAAGGACGTGCTCTGCGTCGAGGGCTATCCCACCACGGCGGGCTCGCGGATCATCGAGGACTTCCGTCCGCCGTACACCGCCACCGCCGTGCAGCGCCTGCTCGATGCCGGCGCGGTCCCGGTCGGCAAGACCAACTGCGACGAGTTCGCGATGGGCTCGTCCACCGAGAACTCCGCCTACGGCCCGGTCGGCAATCCCTGGGACGTGGAGCGCGTCCCCGGGGGGAGCAGCGGCGGCAGCGCCGCGGCGGTCGCGGCCGGCATCGTGCCGATCAGCTTCGGCAGCGACACCGGCGGGTCCATCCGCCAGCCGGCGTCGCTGTCCGGCGTGGTGGGCTTCAAGCCGACGTACGGGCGGGTCTCGCGCTACGGACTGATCGCCTTCGCATCGTCGCTGGACCAGGTCGGGCCGTTCGCGCAGACCGTGGAGGACGCCGCCGCGGCGTACGCGGCGGTGGCCGGCCACGACCCCCGGGACAGCACCTCGTTGACGGCGGCGATCGACGATCCCCTGGCCACGCTTGGTGACGGGGTGAGGGACATGCGGCTCGGGGTCCCCCGTGAGTACATGGCCGAGGGCCTGGAGGCGGGGGTGCGCGAGCGCGTCAGCGAGGCGATCGCGGTCCTCGAGGGGCTGGGCGCGGCAGTGACCGAGGTGTCGTTGCCGAGCACCGACCTGGGGTTGTCGACCTACTACATCATCGCCCCCGCCGAGTGCTCGTCGAATCTCGCCCGCTACGACGGCGTCCGCTTCGGCCGGCGGGTCGAGCGTCCGCTGCTCACCGACACCCTGCTGCGCACCCGTGACCTGGGCTTCGGGGACGAGGTCAAGCGCCGGGTGATGCTGGGGACCTACGCGCTCAGCAGCGGCTATTACGATGCCTACTACCGCCGCGCGCAGCGGGTGCGCACCCTGATCGCGCGGGAGTTCGACGCCGTCTTCGAGCAGGTCGACGCGCTGGTGTGCCCGACGTCGCCGAAGGTGGCCTTCATCACCGGCGCCATCCGGGATCCCATCGAGATGTACCTCAACGATGCCCTCACCATCCCGGTCAACCTGGCCGGCCTTCCCGGCATCTCGCTGCCGTGCGGGTTCAGCGAACACCTGCCGGTGGGCCTGCAGGTGATCGCCCCGCGTCTGTGCGACGCGCGCGTCTTCCAGGTGGCGGCCGCGTACCAGGGGGCTACCGAGTGGCACCTGCGGCGTGCCCCACTGGTCGCGGCTTGAGCATGGCGTCGGCGCCGACCTCTGCGGCGGCCGGCTACGAGGTCGTGATCGGGCTCGAGGTGCATGCCCAGCTGCTCACCCGGAGCAAGATGTTCTGCTCCTGCAGCGCCGCGTACACCGCGGCCCCGCCCAACGGCAACACCTGCCCGGTCTGCCTGGGACTGCCCGGGGCCCTGCCGGTGATCAACCGTCAGGCCGTGGAGATGACCGTGCGCACCGCGCTGGCGCTCGACTGCGACATCCCGCCCTTCAGCAAGTTCGACCGCAAGAACTACTTCTATCCCGACCTCCCCAAGGGATACCAGATCTCGCAGTACGACCTGCCCCTCTCGCAGAACGGCTGCCTGCAGTTCGTGATCGGTGGACAGCCCACCCGCTGCGGCATCACCCGCGTCCACCTCGAGGAGGACACCGGCACCATGCACCATGCCGGAGATGTCCTCCAGGAGGCGACGAGCTCGCTGATCGACCTCAACCGCAGCGGTGTGCCGCTCATGGAGATCGTCGGCGAACCCGACCTGCGCAGCGCCGACGCAGCGCGCGAGTACCTGCTCCGCCTCCGCCAGCTGCTGATGTACATCGGCGTCAACGACGGCAACCTCGAGGCGGGGTCGCTGCGCTGCGACGCCAACGTGTCGCTGCGACCGGTGGGGGGGACGGAGCTCGGCACCAAGGTCGAGGTGAAGAACATGAACTCGTTCCGAGCCGTCCACCGCGCGATCACCTTCGAGGTCGAGCGCCAGGCGGCGGTCCTCGTGTCCGGTGGCAGGCTGGTCCAGGAGACCCGCGGCTGGGTCGACACCCGGGGTGCGACGGTGTCGCAGCGCAGCAAGGAGATGGCCCATGACTACCGATACTTCCCCGAGCCGGACCTGCCGCCGCTGCAGCTGAGTGCCGAGCTGGTGGGGCGGATCCGGGCGGGGCTCCCCGAGCTGCCCAGCGCCCGCGCCGCACGCTTCGTGGAGCAGTACGGCCTGTCCGCGTATGACGCGGCCGTGCTCACCAACTCCCGTGCCGATGCCGACACCTACGAGTGGTTGGTGGGCGCGGGGGTTTCTGCCAAGATCGCCGCGAACTGGCAGACCGGCGACGTCGCCGCCCTGGCCAACCAGCATCGGGTGCCCCTCGCCGACAGCGCGTTGGGGGTGAGCGGGCTGGCGGCGCTGCTGATGCTCCTCGAGGCGGGGACGATCAACGGTTCCACCGCCAAGGACCTGCTCGCCGAGCTGTACCTGGTCGGCGGAGACCCCGCCGCGCTGGTGGCCGGGCGCGGTCTCGGGCGGGTCGGCGACGCCGCCGAGCTGGGCGCGATCATCGCTGAGGTGATGGAGGCCAACCCCAAGGCGTGCGCCGACTTCCGCGGTGGCCGGGCGGCCGCGCTCCAATCGCTGGTGGGCCAGGTGATGAAGGCGACCCGCGGGCGAGCCGATGCACAGCTGGTCGCCGCCCTGCTGCGTGAGCGGCTCTCTGACTGAGCGGACGGTCGCGACGGCTCAGCCCGCGGCTAAGCACCGGCGGGGAGAGCGCCGCAGCGTGGTCGCCGGCGCCATGGTGCACGGCGCCGTCTGCCTGGGACGCCTCGATGACGGCGCCGCGCTGCTCATCGACGGGGCGCTGCCCGGCGAGCGCGTCGTGGTGGAGCTGCACCACCGCAAGGGCCGGCTGTGGTTCGCCCGCGCGGTGACCGTGGAGGAGCCGTCGGCGCACCGGGTGGCGGCGCCCTGTCCGTACTACGGGGTGTGCGGCGGCTGCCAGCTGCAGCACGTCGACTACGCCCACCAGCTGGTTGTCAAGGAGGAGATCGTCCGCGACGCCCTGCGCCGCCAGCACGTGCTGGTGCCGCAGGCCATCAGGGCGCTCGGCATGGCCGACCCCTGGCGCTACCGCTGGCGCGGCGAGTTCCACGTCATCCCCGGCGCCACCGGCATGGACGGCGCGCGGCTGGGGTTCAACCGGATGCGCAGCTGGACGCCGGTGGCGGTCGAGGACTGCCTGATCCATCATCCCCGCATCACCAGCTCGCTCCCCGCCCTGCGACAGCTGGTGCGCGACGCCGCCACCGCCGAGCTCCGCACCCTCCTGCTCACGGCCGGCGACGATGGCGGCGAGCTGCTTCTGCGCCCGCGCCCGCTCGGTGCCATCCCTGCCGCGGCGGTCGACGCGCAGGCACGGACGGCGGCCGCGCCGTGGAGCACGAGCTCCACCACGCTGCACTGGCGGGACAAGGACTTCCGCGTCGGCCCGGACACCTTCATCCAGGTCAACTGGGGACAGCTCGAGGCGCTGTACGGCGCCGCGCTGCGCGGGCTCGGACCGCCCGCGGGCAGAACCATCGTCGACGCCTATGCCGGTGTCGGCGTCCTGGCCTGCGAGCTGGCCTGCGCCGGCGCCTCGGTCATCTGCATCGAGAGCAACCGCGGCTCGGCGCGGTTGGGCGTGCTCAACGCCGCGCTCAACAGCTGCGCGGAGCGCGTTCGCTACCTCCCCGAGGCGGTGGAGGACGCGATCCCGTCGGCGGGCCGGGGCGCCGACGCCGTGGTGCTCGATCCACCACGCGCCGGCTGTGCTCCCCGGGTGACCGCCTGGCTGGCCCTGGCCGGACCACCGACGATCGTGTACATGTCGTGCGATCCCGCGACGCTGGCCCGCGACCTGCGCCTGCTCAGCGTCTCCGGACCGTACCGCTTGGACGAGCTCGCCCTGGTCGACATGTTTCCCCAGACCCAGCACATCGAGTGCGTCGCCACCCTGAGCCGCGGACACCCGGTGGCGCAGCCCGGCGGCGGGCTCAGCGGGACTCCAGGGTGACGTCGGCCGACTCCGCCGTCTCGCCATCCCCGTCGTCCTCGTCGTCACCGTCCGGATCGGGCAGCACCGGCGGGCGGGGGCGGTGGTGGACGTAGCTGATGTCGAACAGACGCTCACCGGCGGTCTCGCCGGTGTTGCTGCGCCGGCTCACCACGATGTAGGCGAGCGCGATGGCGAGGATGATCACCCCGACGTCGTACCTGCCTTCGGGGAGGAGCTGGTACTTGAAGTGCAGCACCGCGCGCGTGATCCGATCGAACCCGGCCACCACGGTGGCGATGATCCCAGCGTCGACGGCGAAGGCCAGCCAGTAGCGGTCGCGCGTGGCGATGCCGAAGAAGGGCCCTGACGCCGGCTCACGGCGGGGATCGGGAGCCCGCCGCGCCGCGCGGTACGCGACCAGCCCCAGGGCCACCAGCAGCCCCCCGCTGAGGGCGAAGTTGAAGAGCTCGGCCTCGACGGCGGTGAGCAGGTGCTCGGCGGGCACGCCGGCCACGAAGCCGATGCCCGTCATCACCGCCACCCACACCGCGATGGCGGGAACGTTCGCCTCCCAGAAGGTGCGCACCGGGACCTGTGCCGACCCGGCGCACAGGGTCGCGTACACCCGGATCCCGGGGATCACGCGGCTGAGCGCGAGGTGGCGAGCGTCGGCATGGGCCAGACGGCGGGTCGCCCTGTCGTACGCCCTGGTCGCGCGGAGCACGCCCGCAACCCGGCGCAGCTGTTTCGGACCCACCCGCTTGGCCCAGCTGTACCCGCTGAACGAGCCCCCGAACAGCGCCACGCAGGCACACGGATAGAAGATGAAGGGGTTGAGGCTGCCCGCCGCGATGAGCAGGCCGGCGACGATGAGGAGCACCTCGTTGGGGATGAACGGCAGGGGCACTCCCGCCTCGTCGATGAAGAGGAGGACGCAGATGAGGATGGTTGCGACAGCGCCGTGCAGGCCGGTGAGGAAGTCCACGCGAGGGTGACGTTACAAGGGGAGGCCGCCTTCATCGGGCCACCCCCTGGAGTGGTACCGTACGTCTGTTCGGCAGGTCGACGTGAGGAGAGGATGGTCAAGGAGACGGCGAGCGCCCCGGCCGAGACAGACAGCGAGCCCTTCGTCCATCTGCACACCCACACCGAGTACTCGCTGCTCGACGGAGCGGCGCGCATCCCCGACCTGGTGGCAACCGCCAAGCGGCTCGGGCAGCCGGCACTGGCGGTCACCGACCACGGCGCGCTCTACGGCGCCGTCAAGTTCTACACCTCCGCGCGGGCAGCGGGGATCAAGCCGATCATCGGGTGCGAGATGTACATGGCGCCCCGCTCGCGTCACGACAAGGAGGGACGCGCCGACCGCGATCCCAATCACCTCATCCTGCTGGCGCGCAACGACACCGGCTATCGCAACCTCATCCAGCTGGTCAGCAGGTCGCACCTCGAGGGCTACTACTACAAGCCGCGGATCGACCGAGAGCTGCTCGCCGAGCACGCCGATGGGCTTATCTGCCTCTCCGCATGCATCGGTGGCGAGTTGCCCCAGGCGATCCTCAGCGGTGACATGAACGCCGCTGAGAGCGTCGCCCGGCAGCACATGGAGATCTTCGGCCGCGACGGCTACTTCCTCGAGCTCATGGATCACTCCATCGCCGAGGAGGACACCATCCGCAGCGGGCTGGTCGAGATCTCCCGGCGCACCGGCCTGCCGCTGGTGGCGACGAATGACGCGCACTACATCGGCGTCGATGACGCCGAGGCGCACGACATCCTGCTCTGCATCCAGACCCAGGCGCGGCGCGAGGACGAGAAGCGGTTCCGGTTCGCCGGCCCCCATTTCTCGGTCACCTCAGGGGCGCACATGCGCGACAGGTTCGCCGCCTACGGCGAGGCGGTGCGCAACACGCTCGCCATTGCCGACCTCTGCAACCTTCAGCTCGAGCTCGGCGGCAACCTGCTCCCCGCGTACTCGCCGATCCCGTCGGGGCACACGGCGGACAGCTACCTGCGCGAGCTGTGCGAGGGGGGTCTGCGGGAGCGCTACGGCGACGCCATCACCAGCGAGGCGCGCGAGCGCCTGGCGATGGAGCTCGACGTCATCGAGACCACCGGCTTCGCCCCGTACTTCCTCATCGTCTGGGACCTGATCCGCGCCGCGCGCGGCGATGGAGTGGTGGTGGGACCTGGCCGGGGCAGCTCGGCGGGCTCACTGGTCGCCTACGTGCTGCGCATCACCAACATCTGCCCGCTCCGCTACGGGCTGATCTTCGAGCGCTTCCTCAACCGCGAGCGTGTCGAGATGCCCGACATCGACATCGACTTCGATGACCGCCGCCGTGACCGCGTCCTCCAGTACGTTCAGCAGAAGTACGGCGAGGACCACGTGGCCCAGATCATCACCTTCGGCACCATGGCGGCCCGCGCCGTGATCCGCGACGTGGGCCGGGCGCTCAACGTGCCGCTGCCGGACGTCGACCGCCTCGCCAAGCTGGTTCCGCTCAGCGTCAAGATCACCCTCGAGAGGGCGCTGGCCGGCAGCAGGGAGCTGCGCGACCTCTACGAGGGCGAGGGGTGGGCGCGCCAGATCATCGACATCGCCAAGCGCCTCGAGGGCATCTGCCGCAACGCCTCGACGCACGCGGCCGGCGTGGTCATCGGCGCCGAGCCGCTCACCAACATCGTGCCCCTGCAGCGCTCCACCACCGGCGACCGGAGCAGCGCGGTGACCATGTTCGACATGGGGAGCATCTCCCAGGTCGGGCTGCTCAAGATCGACTTCCTCGGCCTCGCCAACCTCACCGTCATCGACGAGGCGGTGGGGATGATCGAGCAGTCGACGGGCACGCGCATCGACATGGACGCCATCCCGCTCGACGATCCCGCCACCTATGCACTGCTGTGCAGGGCGGACACGCACGGCGTGTTCCAGCTCGAGGCCACCTTCGCCAAGCGGATCCTCATCGACATGCAGCCGCAATCGCTCGAGGACGTCGGCGTGGCCAACGCGCTCAACCGGCCGGGACCGATCGAGGGTGGGGTCGTCGACCGGTTCAGCAGGCGCAAGCGCGGCGAGCTCCCGGTGGAGTATCCCGCCGGGCTCGAGTCGCTGCTCGAGCCGGTGCTCGCCGAGACCCACGGCACCATGGTGTACCAGGACCAGGTGATGCAGATCGCCCAGGCCGTCGCCGGCTTCACGCTCGGGGAGGCGGACCTGCTGCGCGGCGCCATGGGCAAGAAGGACAAGGCCAAGATGGCCAAGCAGCGCGAGAAGTTTCTCGCCGGCGCCGCCGCGAAGGGCGTCGCCGAGGACCGCGCCATCGAGCTCTTCGACCTCATGGCCCACTTCGCGGGCTACGGCTTCAACAAAGCCCACGCCATGGCATACGGTCTGATCTCCTACCAGACCGCATACCTCAAGGCGAACCATCCCGTCGAGTACATGGCGGCGCTGCTCAACAGCCGCGGTGGCGACTTCGACAAGCTCAAGCAGACCATCCTCGACGCCCACGCCCACGGCCTGGTGGTCCACAAGCCCGACATCAACCGCAGCGGCGCCGGCTTCACCCTGGGCGATGCCGCCATCGGCGAGATCCTCTTCGGCCTGCAGCACGTCAAGAACGTCGGCGACAGCGTCACCGACGCCCTCATCGCCGCGCGTGAGCAGGCTGGCCCCTTCACGGGTCTGCTCGACGTCTGCCTGCGGGTGGAGAGCCGCGATCTCAACCGCCGCGTGCTCGAGTCGCTGATCCAATGCGGCGCCCTCGATCCCTTCGGCGACCGCCATGCACTCCTGCGCCAGCTCGACTCCGCCATGGACCATGCTGCCGCGGTGCGCCGCGAGCGCGACGTCGGACAGACCTCGCTCTTCGGGGACGCCGTCGACATCCTGGGGACGCTGGTTCCCCATGCCATCCCCGCTGCCGACGGCTCCGAACCCGCGGGCGCGGACGACTCCTGGCTGGCCTGGGAGCGCGACCTGCTCGGCATGTACCTGAGCGACCACCCGCTGCGGCGCATCGCCGCCGTCCTCCAGGAGCGCGTCGACACCTCGATCAACGAGCTCGGCGCGCACCTCGACGGGCTGGTCGTTCAGGTGGGCGGTTGCATCCGCGACGTGCGCGCCTTCGTGCCGCGCAAGAGCACGACCGGGCAGCGCATGGCCTTTCTCCAGATCGAGGACCTCACCGGGGCCTGTGAGGTGGTGGTCTTCAACCGGGTCTTCGAGGAGACGGCCGACCTGCTGCGTCCCGACGCAGTGGTGGTCATCCGTGGCAAGGTCGAGATCGGACGAACCGCAGCCGGCGGTTCCGACGACGAGGAGCGCGACAGCGAACCCGCCAAGATTCGCGCCGACGCCATCTTCGCCATCGACGATCCCCGCCTGGTGGCCTGGCGGCGCAACAGCACTGTGCACTTCCGCCTGGCTCGCGAGCAGCATCACCTGGTCGGCCCGCTCCACCAGGCCATCGCCGAGCACCGCGGCGACGCCCCCGTGGTCATCCACGTCGAGACCGCGGATTCGATCGACGACATCGCCCTCGACCAGGGTTTCACCGTGGAACCCGGTCCCGGGTTGGAGCGCACCGTCGAGGCCCTGCTCGGCACCGGCGCCTACCGCCTCGAGACCCGGCGCGAGCGCGCTCCCGAGCGCGAGGTCTGGGGTGCGGCCCGGCGCGGCTGAGGGCTCTAGAACACCCCGGCGGCGTCGAACAGCGCCCGACCCACGAAGAACAGAACCAGGAAGACCAGGAACGCGATCGCCGCGCCGCCGTCGATGGCGGCACCGCGCGGGACCAGGCCGGCGAAGGGCCGCACCAGCGGGTCGGTGAAGCGGCGGACCATGAGCACGATGGGGTGCCAGGGGTCGGCGTGGAACAGCGAGAACAGCAGCCGGACGAAGAGCACGATGCAGAAGAAGATGACGATGCCGAGGGCCACCTGGCGGACCACGCTGAGCACCGCGTAGCCCGGCGACACCGAGCCGATCGTGAGCAGCGAGTGCACCACCTGCTGGAGCACATAGAGGACGGCCAGGCACAGCAGCGGCGAGAAGTCGATGCCGCTGAAGGAGGGGAGCACGCGGCGGAACGGGCTCAGGATGGGGTCGACGATGCGCCGCAGCCAGCGCGACACCGGGTGCCACGGGCTGATCGGCAGCCACGACAGCATCACTCGAGCGAACACCAGCAGTTCGAGGATGGTGAAGAGCAGGTCGATGATGGACGCCAGCGGTCCCAGCCCGCTCATGGGCTCGCCGGCACGGTGTCGAGATGGTGCCGCCACGCCAGGAAGACCAGCGGCGCCACCGCCACCAGGATGACCACGGCTGTCCACTGCGCCTGATGCAGGCCGAGCCCGAGGACCGGTTCGCTGCGGCGGAATTGGAACAGGATGAGCTGGCTGATCGCGTACAGAGGTATGTACGCGACAGCCAGGGCTCCGTGGCGGACTCCGCGGCGGCGCAGCGCGAACAGGATGAGGGCGATGATGATGGTGCCCAGGGCTTCGTAGGCCGCCGCCGGCTGATAGGCGGGGCAGCTCGCCGCGGTGCAGAGCTGGAACCCACTCTGCAGCACCGCATGCGGATTGACATACGCGGTGGCCCAGGGGAGGTTGCTCGGCGCACCGAGTATGTCGCCGTTGATGATGTTGCCGATGCGGCCGATGGGCTGGCCGACCACCGCGAAGATCACGCCGGCGTCCCACATCAACCACATCGAGATGCGGTTGCGCCAGGCGAAGATGGTGATGGTGGCCAGGCCGCCGACGATGGCGCCGAAGAAGGCCATGCCTCCCTCCCACACAGCGATGATCCGGATTGGATTGTGCAGGTAGTCGCCCAGGTTGGGCTGCTGGACCACGTAGTAGAGGCGGGCGCCGAGCAGCCCGAAGATGATCGTCCAGATCAGAGCGCGTTCAGCGGTTCCCCGGCTGATTCCCCGCGGCTCGACGTGGGGGAGCACACCGTAGCGAAAGGCCACCAGGAAGGCCACCGCGTACATCACGCCATACCAGTGCACCCCGAGGCTGCCGATGTGGATCACCGGATCGATGTCGATGCGGATGATGCCGAGGGCGGCGTTGAGCACGGGGGCGGCCATTCAGCGATCATCCCCCACCGCCGGTCGCGGTTGCACGCGCAGGATGCGGAAGCCGTCGTGTGAGGCCAGCCGCTGTACGGGGAAACCCTCGCCGTCGAGCCATCGCGCCAGGGAATCGGAGCCGAGATGGCGGTGCACCACCAGGTGCGCGGCCGCCTCGGGAAGCAGCCGGTCCAGCCATCCGGTGAGCAGCGGGTGGAGGAGGGCAAGTCCGATGTGCACCGGCGGATTGCTGTAGATCGCAGCAAAGCGGACCGCGCCGGGGACGTCCTCGGGAGCTGCGGCAACCACATTGGAGGCTCCCGCGGCGGCGGCGTTGCGGGCGGTCAGCTCGAGGGCGCGCCGGTTGACGTCGACCGCCCACACGCGCGCCCGGGGAGCGCGCCTGCCCAGCACCACCGCGATGGGCCCGTATCCGCTTCCCAGGTCGAGGAGGTCGCCGCCCTGGGGCGGCGGCACGGCGCGGCGCAAAAGGAACACGGTGCCCGGGTCGACCGCCCTGTGTCCGAAGACCCCCGCGTCGCTCTGCAGCTCGGCGCTCACGTCAGGGAGCCGCAGCACCACCCGACCGGGGCGTGAGGGTGCCAGCGGGTCAGAGTCGAAGTAGTGGGGCACCTGGCGCATTGTGGCCTCGACACCGCCCCGGGGAACGTCCGCCGCGAGCGCCACAGCAGTGCTCGATGGTGAAGGAACGGCAACGGGCGGCCTCCACTGGCAACAGCTCTGGTCATACTCGCGCATGTGACCCAGGCACTCGCGGCACTGCAATGGGCGGTGGGGGCGGCCCTGGTCCTCCTGGGCGCGCTGACCTTCGTCGACTGGCTCAGGCACAGGGATCGCAGCCGGCAGCACCTCGCCCTGGCCGTGGGGCTGCTCGGGCTGCTCGGCATCCTGGGGCGCATCACCGTCCTGACCAGCACCGCCAAGGTGGTGTTCACCGCAGTGAGCATCGCTCTGTTCATGGGATCGGCGTATGCCTTCCTGCTTTTCCGGCACAGTCTCATCCCCATCGCCGCGGGGCGGCTCCGCGCCGCCACGCTGACGATCGCGGCGATCACCGCCGCCTGCATCGCCGTCAACCGCAGCAGCACGGTGACCAAACCCGGCGGGCTGGCGCTGGCCATCGACATCGCCCTGCTGCTCGGCTGGTGCATCGTGGTGGGCGAGTCAATCCTGCGCCTCTGGCGGGTGGCGGGGACACTGCCCGCCGTGCAGCGCGCTCGACTGCGCGCGCTCAACGCCGGGTTTGCCGGCATCATCATCGCCCTGCTCGGCACCATCATCGCCACCATCGGGGCGCAGAGCACAACTGTCGAGCTGTTGGTGGTGAGCGTGGTGCTGCTCAGCATGCCGCTGCTGGGGGCGTCCCTGTCCCCACCTGGATGGTTGCGCCGCAGCTGGCGTGAGCGCGAGGAGGTGCAGCTGCGCCTGGCCATCCACAACCTGCTCCTGTACTCTCCCGACGAGGTCACCCTCGCCGAGCGGGCGCTGGAATGGGCGGCGCGGCTGCTCGGCGGGAGCGCGGCGCTGCTGGCTCTCGACTCGCACGTGCTCGCGGTGTTCGGGATCGACGCCGCCGCGGGCCATCGTCTTCACCCCGAGCTGGAGGGCGTGCGCAGCTCGGGACTCCTCGCCTTCACCAGTTCGCTGGGGCCGACCGCGGTGGTGCCGCTGGACACCGAGGCGGGCGCTGGATACCTGGCCGTGCTCGGCGGCCCCTTCACGCCCCTGTTCGGCGAGGAGGAGCTGGCGCGACTGGGGCAGTACGCGGTGTCGATCACCGTGGCCATGGATCGCGTCCACCTGGTGGTGGGGATGCGGCGCAACGCGGAGCTGCTCGACCTCGCCTATGACGCGGTCTTCAGCTGGGACTTCGGCTCGCACGCCATCCTGTATTGGAACAAGGCCGCCGGCGACCTCTACGGGTACAGCGCGGCCGAGGCCATGGGGAGGGATGCGCAGGAGCTCCTGCAGTCGCAGTTCACGGTGCCGGTCGAGGCCATCATGGCCGCCCTGCTCGAGCATGATCGCTGGGAGGGGGAGCTGGTGCAGCGCACCAAGGACTCACGCACCCTGGCCATCAATGCCCGCTGGGCGGTGCAGCGCGACGATGCCGGGACGCCGACGGTGGTGCTCGAGATCAATCGAGACATCAGCAACGACAAGAGAGCCGCCGATGAGCTGCGTCACGCCCGCGACGTCGCCGAGCAGGCCAGCAACGCCAAGAGCGAGTACCTCTCGCGGATGAGCCATGAGCTGCGCACACCGCTGGCGGCGATGCTCGGCTTCAGCGACCTGCTGGAGATGCGCGAGCCACGCGAGGACCAGATGACGGCCATCGACGCCATCCAGCGCGCCGGATCACACCTGCTCAGCCTGGTCAACGACGTCCTCGACATCGCCCGCATCGAGGCCGGCCGGGAATCGCTGTCGCTGCGCGCCCTCGACGTGCGTGACCTTCTCGAGGAATGCGTCGGCCTGGTCGCGCAGAGCGCCGGCGAGCGCCACGTCGCCATCAGCGTGCGCCTCGATGGCAGCGATCGGATCCAGGTCCGGGCTGACCGCCAGCGGCTCATCCAGGTGCTCCTCAACCTGCTCAGCAATGCCATCAAGTACGGCTCGGAGCACGGCCAGGTCATCGTCGGCGCGGCGATCAGGGAGGACGTCGTGGAGATCGACGTCATCGACGACGGGCCGGGCCTGAGCGAGCTCGACCTGGCGCGGCTCTTCCAACCCTTCGAGCGGCTCGGCGCGGAGCGGAGCCACGTCCCGGGGACGGGCCTGGGCCTGGCGCTCTCGCGGCAGCTCGCGGTGGCCATGGGCGGAGGGGTGGAGGTGCGCAGCGTGGTGGGCGAGGGTTCGACCTTCACCGTCCGCCTCCAGCGCGCCTCGGACTCGGACATCGCGGCGGTGGTCACCGCCCGCGGACCGGCCGTCCTCGGCACCGTCGTCCCTGACCGCACCGTGCTGTATGTCGAGGACAACCTGGCCACCGTGGCGCTGGTGGAGTCCATCTTCACCCTGCGGCCGACGGTGAGGTTGCTCACCGCCATGCAGGGAGGCCTCGCCGTGGAGCTGGCCCGCGAGCACCGACCCGATCTCATCGTCCTCGACCTCCATCTCCCCGACCTCAATGGCGATGAGGTCATGGAGCGGCTGCAGGCCGACCCCCGCACCGCCGACATCCCCGTGGTGATCTACAGCGCCGACGCCACCGAGCGCCAGGTGCAGCGCCTGCTGGACGCGGGGGCTGCGGCCTACCTCACCAAGCCGGCCAAGGTGGCGGAGTTCCTCGGCATGGTCGACGGGGTCCTGGGCCAGCCGGTGGTGCTGCGCGCCCAGTCGTCCTGAGCGGCGCCGCGCGGGCTCAGCGCGAGGCGACCTCGTCGTCGAGCAGCCGCAGCGCCGCGGTCGGGCAGGCGGCGACCGCCCGGCGGGCCAGCTCCTCGAGGCCGGCGCCCAGGGGGCGCCCGTCCAGGATCGGGTAGCCCCAGTCGTCGAGGGTGATCCGTTCGGGAAGCAGCTCCGCGCACATCCCGTGGCCGTCGCAGCGGATGGGGTTGACCCAGAGCCGGCTCATCGCGGGTTTCCCGACCAGTCGGGAGTGGGCAGGAGGGTCGCAGGGTTGCGGTCGCAGCGTCCGCGGCGCAGGTGCGACGCCACGTCGCCGGCGAACACGCGCAGACCGCTGGCGAGCAGCATCAGCGCGCCGTCGGGGTGGTGGCAGGCCCCGCGCCCGGCGATCTGGCCGATCCAGCGCTGCAGGCGCTCGGCGTCGCGCGGCCTGGCCTGGCCCTGGGCCAGCTGCGCCGCCGTCGCCGCCAGGGCGGCGAGGCCGTGCTCGCACGGTCCGCACTGCCGGGCGCTCTCCCGTGCCAGGAATGCAACGATCGCCGCCACCTGGGAGACCCCGCAGCGGCCCTGGGGGAAGACGGCGATGGCGCCGCTGCCCAGGGGGATGTCGATGCCCAGGCGCAGGTCCCAGGCGTCGTCGGCCGCCACCCAGCGTCCGAAGTACCCGCCCACCAGCAGGGCCGCCACCGGGGTGGTGGCTCCGCCGGCCGCGCTGACCGCCTGGGCCACCGTCGATCCCCCCGCCAGCTCATGCACGCCGGGGCGATGGACGGCCGCGGCCATGGTCACCAGCATGGTCTCGGTCGCCTCGCCGCCCGCCCCGGGGACGGCGCCGTGGCGCGCGATCAGGGCCACGTGGGCCAGCGTCTCCACGTTGTGGACCAGCGTCGGCCGTCCCCCCACGCCTCTCTCGAAGGGTCGTGGCGGGACCGCTGCCGGCCGTGCGGTCCCCCCGTTGAGGTGGGCGATGACGGCCGTCTCCTCACCGGCCACGTAGCGATGCGGCGACCGCCTCACCGCCACCGGGAGGCGAAGATCGCCGGCGGCGCGGCGCTCCTCGAGGGCCGCCGCGACGGCGCTGGCCGCATCGTCGTAGGCCCGCGACACGCACAGCACGGCTCGCTCAGCGGCCACCGCCTCGGCGGCGAGCAGGAGGCCGTCGAGGATGAGCTGCGGGCGGGCCGTCATGAGCAGCCGATCCTTGGCGCTCAGCGGTTCGACCTCGGCGCCGTTGGCGACCACCACGGCGTTGCCGCGCGAGCGAGCGCGGGTGGCCGCCCACTTGCGCGCCGCCGGGTAGCCGCCTCCGCCCCGGCCGCGCAACCCCGACCTGTCGATGGCGTCGAGCAGGCGGCCGCCGGGATGGTGCGGCCGCTGACCGAGGCGGCCGAGGTGCGCCTCCAGGGTCTCGGCACCCGCCGACGGAGGCGGACCGTCGAGGAGCCGCAGCATCGCTGCCGTGGCGATCACGGTTCGGTCGCTCCGTCCGGCGTGGGGGTGGCGGCCGGGGTGGGCGTGCTGGGGGCGGCGAGGAGCCGGTCGGGGGTGCCCGCCACCCTGGCCCAGCCGCTGTGCAGCGGGCCCGCGGCCGCGAAGCCGAGCATGGCGCAGGTCGCCGCGGCGGTGACCACCAGGGCGGCCGCACGCTGGGCGAGCGGGAGGCTGATCCGCCGGCTGACCAGCCGCCAGACGATGGCCTGCACCACCGCCCAGACGCACCCCAGGCTGAGCACCACCGCCCACGCCGAACGGACATCGCTGCCCGTGCCCAGGGTGTGCAGAAGCGCCAGCGGCCAGCAGGCGTAGGCGGCCCAGTGGATGACCCGCCAGGCGGCGAACCCGATGCGCCGGCGGAGCAGGCTCGTGATCGTGAGGGCCACGAGGAGCTCCAGGGAGAGGACGCCGAGCCCCAGCCACAGCGGCCGGTAGGAGCCGGTGAACGGCACCACCGTGTTGAGCACAGCGATACCGGCAAAGGGGTCGGCGATCGAGGTGACCACGTGGATGCCCAGGAAGACCAGCACCAGCAGGGAGAGGTTGCGGTGCACCGCCTGGGTCAGGAAGCGGGGCCAGTCGCGGCTGTCCCAGCGCATCCTGGTGACGATGCCCAGGACCAGGATGGCGGTGAGCATCAGCAGGCTGACGTAGCCGCTGCTCCGCGCCGTGTACCAGAGCGCGGTGGGCCCGGAGGCCGCGATCACGCCGCCAGCTCCGCCGTGACCGGCCAGTGATTGAGGTGGAGCACCAACCCGTCGTGGGTGACCAGCCGGGCGGGCAGGCCGCTCGCCTCCAGCCAGTCCGCGGCGCGCGCTCCCCGGACCAGGGCCGCGGTGCTCGCCGTGTTGGCGTCGACGCAGGTGGCCGCGGCGACGCTGACGGTGCGGTACGGCGACCGCGCGGGCGCCCCCGTGCGGGGGTCCACGATGTGATGCACGGTCTGGCCCCCGCGCCGCCAGTGGCGCACCGTCGAGCTGGAGGTGGCCAGGCCGCCCGACTGCAGGCTGATCGACTGCCCCGGCGCCTCCGCGGTTGCGGCATGGTCGTCGGTGACCCGGACCGGCCAGCCGCCCGGCGGCGCCGGACCGGCGGTGGCGATGTCGCCCCCGAGGCTGACGAGCACGCCCGAGCCGGTGGCGGCGCTGGCGGCGGCGGCGGCCCGGTCGGCGCCCAGGGCCTTGGCGGTGGCGCCGAGGTCGAGGATGGTTGCCGCGGGCAGGGTCACCAATGCCGGGCTGTCGGTGATCACGACCTCGGTCCAGCCGGTGGCAGGACGGTGGGGCGCCGCCACGCTCCCGCGGTCGGGGCTGATCGTGGAGAAGTCGCCGTCGTAGCCGATCGCCACCATCGAGCCGCCCACGGTGGGGTCGACGTCGCCGTCGGTGAGCCGGGCGGCGCGCAGGGCCACACGGATCGCCTCGGCGAGCCGCGGGGACACCAGGACAGGCACGCCACCGGCCGCGTTGAGGTGGGCCAGGTCGGAGTCGGGGCGAAACCGGCTGCAGGCACGGTCGAGGGCGTCGATCTCGGCGGCGACCGCGTCGCGTGCCTGGTGCAGGGCGTCGGGATCGGCGACAGCGACCACCACAGAGGTGCCCAGGGCGCGCCATCCCGCGCGGAGCACCTACGAACCTCCGGAGACGATCGGGGCGCTCGTCGACGAGCCATCCGAGCTGCCCACCCCCGAGCCAACCCCGGGGGGCTGGGTCGGCGGGACCAGGCCCGTGCTCGGGTCGGCGGTGGGGGCGGGGGTCGGGGTGGACGCGGCGGTGGCGACGGTGCGACCGCCGAACGTCCCCGCGGTGATCGCGGCGCCCACCAGGGTGAGCACCCCTGCCGCGGCCGCTGAGCCCATGGTGATCGCGCGCACCCGGCGCTGGGCACTGTCGCGTTGGGCCGGGGACAACCGTCTCACGGCCGTCAGCCTACCCCCACCGCCTTACCGCTTCCTGACTGTTTGCTGTGAGTCCGCGGCGGGACCCCAGACGGGCGCCGGCGCGGCCGATTCGTCACACACCCGTGGGTGATGGTCACACCGAGGTTGCGGAGTGCCCAAGAGGTTCCGCCATGGTGGCAGCGTGAGCTCCACGCCGCCGCCGCGCACCTGCCCCGGACCGTGCCAGGCACGGGCGCGGTCATGATCGACGACGATCATCGCCAGGGTTCGAGCCGGAGCCCCGCGCGGGGCCCCTCCCTGGTCGAGAGCGAGAGTGCTTTCCGGTCGCTCTTCGAGTGCAATCCACAGCCGATGTTCCTTCTCGACCTGCAGACCTTTCGGTACGTGGCCGTCAACAGAGCCGCGCTGGCTCTCTACGGCTACTCGCGCGAGGAGTTCCTGGCTCTCTCCCAGACCGACCTGCGCATCGAGGACCAGGCCGACCAGCTGCTCGATGACCGGGTCGCGCTCACCAGGGGTCACAAGCAGCACTTCCAGGACACCAAGCACAGAACCAAGGCGGGCACCATTCTGGATGTCGAGATCGACACCGCCAGCGTGGTCTTCGCCGGCCGCGCCGCCGCCATCGTGGTCGTCAACGACGTCACCGATCGGGTGCGCTTGCAGGACCGGCTCAAGTACCAGGCCTTCCACGACGGGCTCACGGGACTTCCCAATCGTGCGCTCTTCACCGACCGGGTGGATCATGCGATGGCGCGTGGGGCGCGGGACGGACGGATGCTGGCCGTGCTCTTCCTCGACCTCGACAACTTCAAGACCATCAACGATGGGCTCGGTCATGCCGCGGGCGACGAGCTGCTCAAGATGGTGGCCCAGCGGCTGCGTGATCAGCTGCGTGCTGAGGACACCGCGGCGCGCTTTGGTGGTGATGAGTTCGCCGTTCTGCTGGAGAACATCGCGGATCCGACCCAGGTCGCGCACGTGTGCGAGCGCATCATCGCCGCCCTGGGGTTGGGTTGCCTCATCCGCGGCACCATGGTCTCCGTCCAGGTGAGCATCGGCGTCACCTACGGCACCGATGCGACCACCAGCGAGCACCTGCTCCGCAACGCCGACGTGGCCATGTATGGGGCGAAGGCCAACGGCAGGGCCTGCTTCCAGGTGTACGAGCCGGCCATGCACCAGCGCGTGGCCCAGCGGCTGCAGACCGAATCAGACCTTCGTCGTGCGCTCGAGGAGGGCGAGCTGCGGGTGCACTACCAACCGGTGCTGGAGCTGCCCAGCCTGCGCATCGTGGGCGTCGAGGCGCTGGTGCGCTGGCTGCACCCGCTGCGCGGCATGATCCCGCCGCTGGACTTCATCCCTCTCGCCGAGGACACCGGCCTGATCCTCCCACTCGGCCGATGGGTTCTCAACGAGGCGTGCACGCAGGTGAAACGCTGGCAGGGCGAGGTCGATGGCCTGGACGACATCAACGCGGCGGTCAACATCTCCCCGCGGCAGCTGGAGGATCCGGCCATCGTCGACGACGTCCGCCTGGCGCTGGCAGAATCGGGGCTGCGGCCCGAGAAGCTCGTCCTGGAGATCACCGAGAGCATCCTGATGCGCGACGTGAGCGCCGCGGTGACGCGGCTGGGGGAGCTCGGGGCTCTGGGCGTCAAGCTCGCCGTCGACGACTTCGGCACCGGGCAATCCTCGCTGTCGCAGCTGCGGCGCTTTCCGGTGGACATCATCAAGGTGGACAGGTCGTTCGTGGACACCGTCGCGGACGACCCGGTGGCGCGCGATCTTCTCAGCGTGGTCATCAAGCTCGGCAGGTCCCTCGGCCTGGACGTGGTCGCCGAGGGCGTCGAGTCGACCGCCCAGTCGCTAATCATTGAGCGCCTCGGCAACCTCTATGTGCAGGGATACCTGTACTCCCGACCGCTCGACGTCGGGTCCATGACCAGGTTCCTCACCGAGCACGTCTCCGATCGTCGCCGCGCCGCTGCGGGCTGAGCCGGGGCCGCGTCGCCTCTCCAGGGCCGCGCCTCGCCCCCGGGCACCTCACCGATAGTATTGGGGGATGACGGTGCCTCCGGCCGCAGCCACGTCCGTCCCGGTTCGGCCCCGAGACCGGCGCCTCGAGCACAGTCCACCGCCGGATGCGCCGTCCGCACCGGTCACCACCCTGCACCGCGCCATGTCGCGCGCGCTCGGCCACCAGGGCTGGAGGCTCGCGCTCTGGGATGGGCGCGCCGCCGGGCCCGAGTCCGCGCTGTTCACGGTCACCCTGCGCTCCCCCGCGGCGCTCGATCGCCTTCTCGGCGGGGTCCCGGAGAAGGCATTCGGACGGGCCTACGTCGAGGGGCTGATCGAGGTCGAGCCATTGGAGCCGTTCCTCGAACCCCTGGCGATCGCACCGGTGACGCGGCTCTTTCGCGCCTGGCCGGCTCTCGCGGCGGGGTTGGTGGCGCTCGGTGGCCGGCCGCGCACCACCCCCGTCCCCGGAGCCGAGGCCCGCCTCCACGGCCTCCGCCACACACGCGAGCGCGATGCCCAGGCGATCCGCCATCACTACGACCTGCCTCCCGAGTTCTACTCGCTCTTCCTCGACAGCTCGCTGACGTACTCCTGCGCCTACTTCGAGACGCCGGATGCCGATCTCGACGCCGCGCAGCGGAGCAAGCTGGAACACGTCTGCCGCAAGCTGCGGCTCAGCCCGGGGGAGAGCCTTCTCGACATCGGGTGTGGCTGGGGCAGCCTGGTCATCCACGCCGCCGAGGAGCACGGGGTGCGCGCCGTCGGGATCACCCTCAGCAGGGCGCAGGTCGAAGAGGCGCGGCGGCGGATCCGCCGGCGTGGGCTCGAGGGCCGCGTCGAGGTGCGCCTGGCCGACTACCGCGACCACAACGGCGTGTACGACGCCGTGGCCTCGATCGGCATGGTCGAGCATGTCGGCCGCAGGAAGCTGGAGGTGTACTCCAAGGCGGTGCACCGGTCCCTGCGCCCCGGGGGTCGCGCGCTCATCCACGGCATCACCCAACGCCCGACCATGCTGTGGAACCGGGCATCGTTCAACGACGCCTTCGTCTTTCCCGACGGTGAGCTCGAGGACATCGGTCTGATGATTCGCGAGTATGAGCGCGCCGGCCTCGAGGTGCGCGACGTGGAGTCGCTGCGCGAGCATTACGAGAAGACGTTGCGACAGTGGTCGCGGCGTCTCGATGCCCGTTGGGATGAGGCGGTGCGCATCGCCGGGGTGGCGCGGGCGCGGGTGTGGCGCCTGTACATGATCGGCGCCGCGGTGGGCTTCCGTCTGGGCACGGTCGCCATCCACCAGACCCTCGCGGTCCGGCCAGACGGGCAGGGCAGATCGCACCTGCCGCCGACGCGCGCCGACTGGTACACGCAGGGCTGAGCCAACCCGGCCGGCGCCGCAATTGCGGGCCCAGCCCGGCGCGCCTCACACTGTGGCGATGAGCGTCGCCACCACGTCCACCGCCGAGCTGTACCGCCGCCACCTCAACCTCAGCGCTGTCGCCGGTGTCGAACCCATCACCATCGACCACGGCCGCGGCGCCGAGCTGTGGGACGTTGATGGCACCAGGTATCTCGACTGCTTCGCGGGCATCTCGGTGGCGGGCACGGGGCACTCCCACCCGCACGTCGTCGAGGCGGCTCGCCGGCAGATGGAGCGGCTCATCCACTGCGGCACCTACCTCTACCATGTCCCGGTTGTCGGCGAGCTCGCCGCACGCCTCGCCGGGGTGACGCCGGGACGTCTGGAGAAGACGTTCTTCTGCAACAGCGGCGCCGAGGCGGTCGAGGGGGCGCTGAGGCTGGCGCGCGCGTTCACCGGGAGGACCGAGTTCATCGCGCTGGAGACGGGCTTCCACGGCCGCACCAACGCGACCCTGGCCGTCACCGGCAACCGCAAGCGCAAGCAGCACGGCGGTCCCTACCTGGGGGGGGTCGCCTTCGCACCCGCCCCCCATCCCGCCCGCTGCCGCACGTGCGGGGGAACGTGCACGCTGCGCTGCGCCGACTCCGTCGAGGACGTGATCAACTACCAGACCTCCGGCAACGTGGCCGCGTTCATCGCCGAGCCCGTGCTCGGCGAGGCGGGCATAATCGTTCCGCCACCCGGGTACCTCGGCCGCGTCAAGGAGATCCTCGACCGCCATGGCATCCTGCTGATCATCGACGAGGTGCAGACCGGGTTCGGCCGCACCGGCAGGATGTTCGGAGTCGAGCATTTCGGTGTCGAGCCCGACATCCTGACCATGGCCAAGGGGATCGCCAGCGGCCTTCCGCTGGGCGGCTTCATCGCCCGACCGGAGATCGCCGATGCCTTCCAGCCCGGTGAGCACCTCTCCACGTTCGGTGGCAACCCAGTGGCCTGCGCCGCAGCCCTGGCCACGCTGGAGGTGATCGACACCGAGGGTCTCTGCGCGGCCAGCGCCGTGCTGGGCGAGTGGCTGCTGGGCAGAATTGGCGAGCTGGCGGTGCGGCACCCGGCGATCGGCGAGGTGCGCGGCAAGGGCCTGATGGTGGGTGTGGAGCTGGTCGACGACCGCGAGACCATGACCCCGGCGGCGCAGCTGGCAACACGGGTGAGGGCCGGCTGCCGCGAGCGCGGGCTGCTGGTCGGCGTCGGGGGATTCTTCGGCAACGTGCTGCGCATCCAGCCGCCGCTGGTGATCACCCGAGAGCAGCTCGAATCGGCGGTGGTGATCCTGGACGGGGTGTTGGGCGAGGCGGCGTGAAGCGCCTCGGCCACTGGATCGACGGCCGCCCCGTGGCCGGAACGTCCGGGCGCCACTCCCCTGTCTACAACCCCGCCACCGGCGCGCTGGCCGGGGAGGTCGCCCTGGCCACGGCGGCCGAGCTCGACGCCGCCGCGGAGAGCGCGATGGGCGCCTTCCCGAGCTGGCGGGCGACGCCGCTGTCGCGGCGGTCGGAGATCCTCTTCCGCTTTCGTGATCTCGTCGACCGTCACTCTGCGGACCTCGCCCGGCTGATCACCGCCGAGCACGGCAAGGTGGCCTCCGACGCTCTCGGTGAGGTGGCTCGTGGCCTCGAGAACGTGGAGTTCGCCTGCGGCGTCCCGCAATTGCTCAAGGGCGAGTTCTCCGAGCAGGTCTCGCGCGGTGTCGATGTGTACTCCATCCGTCAGCCGGTCGGCGTGGTTGCGGGGATCACTCCCTTCAACTTCCCGGCGATGGTGCCGATGTGGATGTTCGGCAACGCGATCGCCTGCGGCAACTGCTTCATCCTCAAGCCCAGCGAGAAGGACCCGTCGCCGTCGCTGCTCTTCGCCGAGCTCTGGCGCGAGGCCGGGCTCCCCGCCGGTGTCTTCTCGGTGGTGCAGGGCGATCGCGACGTGGTCGACCGGATCCTCGAGCATCCCGGCCTCGGCGCGGTGTCGTTCGTGGGCTCGACGGCGGTCGCCCGCCACGTCTACGAGACGGGCACGCGGCACGGCAAGCGCGTGCAGGCGCTCGGCGGCGCCAAGAACCACATGGTGGTCCTGCCCGACGCCGACGTGGAGATGGCCGCCGACGCCGCCGTCTCCGCCGGCTACGGCTCGGCGGGCGAGCGCTGCATGGCGGTGTCTGCGATCGTCGCGGTGGGAGATGTGGCCGACAGGCTGGTGGACGCCATCGCAGCGCGGATCCCCGCGGTGACCGTCGGCTCCGGCGACGACCCCGCCTCGCAGATGGGGCCGCTGGTGACCGCCGCGCACCGCGACCGGGTGGCGTCGTACCTCGACGACGCCGCGCTCGGCGGCGCCACGGTGGTGGTGGACGGGCGCACCCAGAGCTTTGCTGGAGACGGGTTCTTCCTCGGTGCCTCGCTGGTCGACCGGGTGCGACCCGGGACCAGGGTGTACGACGACGAGATCTTCGGACCGGTGCTGGCGGTGGTGCGCGTGGACACGTATGAGGAGGCTGTCCGTCTGGTCAACGACAGCCCATACGGGAACGGCGCCGCCATCTACACCCGCGACGGCGGGGCGGCGCGGCGCTTCCAGTTCGAGGTGCAGGCGGGGATGGTGGGCATCAACGTGCCCATCCCGGTGCCCGTCGCCCACTTCAGCTTCGGCGGCTGGAAGGCCTCGCTGTTCGGCGACACCCACATGTACGGCGCCGATGGGGTGCGCTTCTACACGCGCACCAAGGTGGTCACCGCGCGCTGGCCGGACCCGAGCAGCAGCACGATCGACCTCGGCTTTCCTCAGAACCGCTGAGAGATTCGCCGCCATGACACGAGCCGTCGAAGACTCCAACCGGAGGCTGCTCCGCGCCCGGGACGCCATGGACCTCGCATATGGCCGGCCCCTGGATGTCCCGAGCCTCGCACGCATCGCCTTCATGTCTCAGGCGCATTTCATTCGCGCCTTTCGCGCTGCCTTCGGCGAGACGCCCCATCGGTATCTTCAGCGCCGCCGCATCGAGCGCGCCATGTATCTTCTGCGTCGCACCCACCGGAGCGTGACCGATGTCTGCTATGACGTCGGTTTCACAAGTCTCGGCACGTTCAGCAGAACGTTCCTCGAGATCGTCGGCGAGAAGCCGTCCGTGTACCGCTTGCGCGAGCCCGTCATCGGCGTGCCAACCTGTTTCGCCATGGCCTGGGGAAGACCGAGCACTTTTGGAGAAGCGAGCGGGCTGCGTGGCGGTTAGCCTCATGCGCATCGACCAATCAACAAGGAGGAGCCAGCCATGCTCGACTCGCTGAGGATTTCACAGATCTATGTGCTCGACCAGGACAGGGCGCTCGACTTCTACGTGGGCACGCTCGGTCTCGAGGTGAACACCGATCAGGACCTGGGTTTCATGCGCTTCCTCACCGTCAACGTGCCCGGTGAGCCCGACCGCCAGATTCTGCTGGAGAGGCCGGGAGCGCCGCTCATGGACGCGGCGATGGCCGACGAGGTTCGCGATCTGCTGACCAAGGGAAGGACCGGAGGCCATCTCTTCTTCACGACCAAGGACTGCCACACCACGTATGACGAGCTCCGCGCCAAGGGTGTCGAGTTCACCCAGGAGCCCACCGAGCAGCCGTATGGGATCGACTTCGGCCTGCGCGACCCCTTCGGCAACCACATCAGGGTGGCCCAGCTCGCGGAGGTCGCCAGGCGAGCCGGCTGAGCAGGGGGTCAGCGTGCCGGGAGTGGGAGTCGAACCCACACGGGGTTGCCCCCGGCGGTTTTTGAGACCGCTGCGTCTACCGTTCCGCCACCCCGGCGGTGACCATGGCAACTCTGCCACGCTGCCTGCGGCGGCGGGGCGGCCGACCCGCTGACAGGGAAGGTGGGCGTCCGGCTATCCTATTCCCTCCCAACCATGCACTCATCGAATGGGGGGTGGAAAGATCAGCGAATGCCCCACGACCGCGTGGCTGCGCGCGCTCGCGGGCGCGGGGGTGCCGCTCAGCTCGGCGTCACCCTGGCAGCGTTGGCGCTGGCGAGTTGCGCGGGTGGTGCGGTGAGCCCGACCCCCGTGGCCGGCTCGGGCCACCCCACCGCGGCGCTCGCGCCGGCCTCGCCGGACCCGCGGGTCCTGGCGGTCCTCCAGCAGACCTGGACGGGGTACAAGCAGGGCTTCGTGGGTGCCGACGGCCGTGTCGGCGATCCCACTCGTGGTGGCATCAGCACCTCCGAGGGGCAGAGCTACGCGTTGCTCCGCGCGGTGTGGATGGGTGACCACGCCGGGTTCGAAACGGTGTGGCGCTGGACGGCGGCCAACCTCCAGGTTCGCGGAGACGGCCTGTTCGCCTCGCAGTGGGGTGGCGGGGCCGTCCAGGACCACAACACAGCCACCGACGCCGACTCCGACATCGCCCTGGCGCTGCTCTTCGCCGCCCATCGTTTCGGTGACGGCAGCTACCACGGCGACGCGCTCGAGGTGCTCTCCGGGATGTGGCAGCACGACGTCACCACCATCGACGGCATGAACGTGCTCACGGCCGGCAACTGGGCGGCCGCGCAGCAGAACCCGGGCCCTGTGATCAACCCCTCGTATTTCGCGCCATACGCCTACCGGATCTTCGCCCGCGAGGACAGCGCCCATCCCTGGATGAGCCTCGTCGACAGCTCCTACACGCTGCTCGACCGCTGTACGGCGGCCACCCTCGACGGCACCAGGAGTGCCGGCCTGCCCCCCAACTGGTGCGCGATCGCGCGCAGCAGTGGCGGGATCGTCTCGTTCCCGCAGATCTCCCACGCGGACGACTACGGCTACGACGCCTTCCGCGTCATGTGGCGCGTGGCGGTGGACGCGGTCTGGAACCACGAGCAGCGCGCCCGCGACTACCTCAGCCGCCACGACTTCCTGCGCATGCGGTGGAGCACCGCGCAGCGCCTGGATCCGGTGTACGGCCACGACGGCACCGTGGTGAGCGGGTACGACGACCCCACCATCTACGGTGGCGACATCGGCAATTTCCTGGTGGCCGATCCCGGTGTTGCCAGCCAGATCGAGCAGCACCTGCTGGCCAGCTTCCACGCCGGCGTGGCGGCGCACTTCGGGGACGCCAGGAACTACTTCGAGCAGAACTGGGTGTGGTTCGGGATCGCCCTGTCGGCCGGGGCGCTGCCCGACCTCCAGGGAGGGTGACCGGTGATCCTCGAGAGCGTCATCTTCTTCGTTCTGCTGCTGGCGACCAGCATGGCGCTGGCCCTCATGGGCGACGCCATCAGAGCGCGCTTCTGGATTGGAGTTCCGCTGTGCGCGCTGGCGATCGTCGTGGCGGCGGCGGCCTTCCTCGGCATCGAGCGTGACGGTCCGGGCATGACCGTGCTCGGCCTTGCCGCGATCGCCCTGGTGCTGCTGATGCGCGCGCTGCAACCGCGCTGGAGCTTCCTCGGTGCACAGCTCTTCGTGGCGGTGACGGTGGCGGCGCTCGCCTACCTGGTGTACGCCGCTCTCCAGACCTTCCTCGCCGGCCTGTCCCCGGTGGCGATCATCGCCTCGGTGATCCTGCTCATCCTCGAGGTGCTCGCCCTGCTCCTCTCCATCTCCTTCACCTTCGAGATCTGCGACGTGCTCTCGCGCCGCCCTGCTCCTCGGGTCGTCCCGCCCCTGACCCACACCCCCTGGGTGACGCTGCAGGTGCCGTCGTACAACGAGCCGGTGGAGGTGGTGCGGCCGACGCTGGAGTCGCTGGCCAGGGTGGACTACCCCAAACTGATCATCCAGGTGGTCGACAACAACACCACCGACCCCGAGGTGTGGAAACCGCTGGAACAGCTCTGCAAGGAGCTGGGTGAGCGTTTCACCTTCGTGCACCTCGAGAACTGGCCCGGCTTCAAGGCCGGAGCGCTGAACGAGACCACCAGGTACCTGCCCGACGAGGTGGAGATCCTGGGCATCGTGGACGCCGATTACCGCGTCCATCCGCAGTGGCTGCAGGACACCATCGGCCACTTCGACGACCCCGCGGTGGCGTTCGTGCAGACCTCGCAGCACTACCGCGAGTGGGAGGACAACCGGTACCTGCGCGGCCTCTTCTACAGCTTCAGGTACTTCTTCGACATCACCCTGCCGGCGCGCAGCCACCGCAACGCGATCATCTTCTGCGGCACCATGGGACTGATCCGCAGGTCGGCCTTCAACGAGATCGGCGGCTGGAACCAGGAGTGCATCACCGAGGACGCCGAGGCCTCCCTGCGCATCCTCGGCGCCGGTTACCGCGGTGTGTACGACGCCACCGCCTACGGCGAAGGGCTGATGCCGCTCGACTTCGACGGGCTCAAGAAGCAGCGCTTCCGCTGGGCGCTGGGAGGCATCCAGATCCTCAAGTTCCACTGGCGCGAGATGCTTCCGCTGGCTCGCCACCGCATGCGACTGAGCTTCGCGCAGCGCATGCA
>JBOHUD010000056.1:0-38050 GCA_050734155.1 Candidatus Dormibacteria bacterium | reverse complement strand
CCGCAGCTGCGGGCAGGGGTCCGGCCAGAGCCGCGCCCAAGCCGGGGCCCCGGGCGGCTGCCGGCAAGGCGCCCCGGCCCGCCACCCATCGTCCCTCCACCGCGGTCAAGGCGGCAGCGAGCCGCGGCCGCAGCGGTGGCGCCCCGGCCAAGTCCACCCCGGCCCGGGGCAAGGCGGCGAGCAAGGCTCCCGCCCGCGGGGCCGCCAAGCCAGCGGCGCGAGCGCCTCAGCCGGCAACCCGCAAGAGGGCCCAGCCACCCGCTCGCAAGCCCCCGAGCAGGGCGCCGAAGGTGGCCTCCAGGGCGGCACCACGGCAGCTCAAGCCGGCCGCCAAGGCGGGCGGCCGTTCCCGGGTCAAGTCGCCGGCGCGGCCGGCGGCCAAGCCAAGGAGCCGGCCGGCGGCCAAGCCGGCGGCGGGACGGGCCGCCAAGCCCAGTCCTCGCGCCGCCAAGCCCGTCAGAGCGGCGAAGGGCTCGCGACCCGCCGGCCGCGCGGCGGGGCGAGGCCCGTCCAAGCCGGCAACCAAGCGGGCGTCCGCACCCAAGGGGTCCCTCACCAAGGCGAGCGGAGGCTCGCACCGATCTGCCGCGACGGCGCCGGCACGCCGTCCGCCAGCCAAGCCGGCGGGCAGCGCCCGGCAGACGGCCAAGGCCCCCAAGCGCGGCGGCGGCAAGCCCGCCAAGCCGGCCAAGAGGCCGGCCCGCAGCGGGGGTCGATCAGGACGCCGCTGAGGCGCGCCCGGCCGGTCCTCAGCGGGTCGTGACCAGGAGGCCGACGGCGCCGGCCGCCAGCGCGGGGACGGTGACCAGGATCCCGTAGCGGACGTACGTGGCCGCGCTGATGCTGATCCCCCGGGAGCGCAGCAGCACCAGCCACAGCATTGTCGCCAGCGAGCCGAGGGGGGTCAGGTTGGGTCCGACGTCGGCGCCGAGGGCGGCACCGAGGGCGGCGTTGGTGGCGGCTGCCCCGAGCGGATGGAGCCCACTCAGGGTCACCAGCGTCATGGGGAGGTTGTTGATCAGATTGCTCCCCAGCGCGGCGCCGCCGAAGGCGGCCACCGCGCTCGGCGTGGACCCCGATCCGGCGCCGAGCCACCAGTGCAGCACCGCCCCGGTGACGCCGGTGTCCTCCAGCCCCTGCACGACCACGAAGAGGCCCGCCACGAAGAGCAGGACCGACCACGACACGTCGCTCCGGAGCCGCTGCAGCCGGCGCGGAGCTCGGCGCCCCACCACCGTGGCGAGGGCAACAGCCCCGGCGGCGGCGACCAGGCCGACCGGGAGGCGCAGGGAGGTGGCGGCGACGTAGGCCACGGCCAGAGCGACGAGGACGGCGGCGGCCGGCCGAACCAGGGGGGACGGGACCCCGCCCGGGGTTGCGGTGCGCAACGGCTGCAGCCTGCCCCGCAACGCCCAGGCCAGCGCGGCCACGGTGGCGACCACCACCAGCACCGCCGGCAGCAGCAGCACCCCCAGGTACGTGCCCAGGGCGACGTGGGTGGCGTCGATGGTGAGGATGTTGACCGGGTTGGCGACGGGGAGCAGCCCCGAGGCCGCGTCGGCGATGTAGCTCGTCGCCAGCGCGTACGGCACCGGGTCGGCCCCGGCGCGCTGCGCCGCCAGCGCCACCACCGGGGTGAGGATCAGGGCGGTGGCGTCGTTGGAGAGGAACGCCGTCACCACACAGCCGGCTGCGCACACCGCCATCAGCAGGCGCAGCGGAGAACGGCCGCCGGCGCGCAGGGCAATCCCGGTCACGGCATCGAACACCCCGGCCTCGTCGGCCAGGCCGGCGACGGCAAGCAGGCCCGCGAAGAAGAGAAGCACGTTCCAGTTGCCGGCGATGGCGCGACCCGCGTTGCCGGGAGCGGCGAGGCCGAGCAGCACCATGGCCGCGGCGCCGGCCGCCGCTGAGAGCCCCTCCGGTGCGCCGCGCGGCCGCCCCAGCACGGCCGCCAGGGTGATCGCGGCCACCAGCACCGCCAGAGCCGGCCGGGCGGCGCCGAAGGTCACCGCGGACTGCGGGAGAGCGGCCACGACGCGATCGTGCCGGGGTGGGCTCGGTCAGGAATCGTCATGGCCGCCGCCGTACACACCGCGCCGCCCCACCGGGAGCAGCGCCGCGACGCGCTCCGCGATCTCGTCGGCGATGACGCGGTCGTCGCGGCGACCGGCGAGGTCGAGAGTGAGGGGAATGCCATAGCGCATCACGATCTCGCCGCGTGCGGAGGTGCCGGCGCCGCCGTCGCTGTGGCAGATCGCCACCGGAAGCACCGTGGCGCCGCTGCGACGGGCCAGGAATCCAATCCCCGCCTCGGAGCGCTGCATGGTGCCGTCGCGTGAGCGGGTCCCCTCCACGAAGATCAGCAGGCGCCCACCTCGGCGCAGCACCTCCAGCGCGCGGGTCACGGCGCGGCGATCGGGGGCGTCACGGTCGACCGGGATGCAGTTGGTCCCGGCCAGGAACCAGGCAGCCGGGCGCGAGAAGTACATCTCGCGCTTGGCCATGGCAAACAGGGTGCGCGGAAAGTACCCTCCGATCACCATGGGATCGAGGTTGCTGGTGTGGTTGCACGCCACCAGCAGCGGCCCCTTGCTGGGAACGTTGGCCACGCCCTCGATGCGCAGCCTGCGCCGCGACACAACGCGCAGGTAGAGACGTGACAGTGACACGGCTGTCCGGTAGCGCAGTGAGGTGCGATCGTCATCGCGCACCGGGAACTTCTTGGGAAACCCCTTGACGTCGCTGCTCATCGCACGATGGTGGCGGAGTTGGCGGCCGGGCCGCCACCTACAATCCCGCAGGGCCCCTTTAGCTCAACGGCAGAGCAGCCGGCTTTTAACCGGTTGATGGAGGTTCGATTCCTCCAGGGGGCAGCCACCGGTCAGCGCACTGCGTGGTCGACATCGTGGTGGTGCCAGCGCAGCTCCGGGGCACGCGAGAGCCCGGCGCCCTCCAGGTGTGCGCGCAGCCCCGCGACGATGCGCGGCGCCGCGTACGGGTCGGCGAACGTGGCCGTGCCCACCTGGATGGCGTCGGCTCCGGCCACGAAGAAGTCGACCGCGTCGTCGCTGTCGCTGATCCCTCCGACGCCGATCACCGGGATGCTGACGGCGCCGCGGACCGCCGCCACGGCGGCCAGCGCGAGAGGCTTGATGGCCGGTCCGCTGAGACCGCCCGTCCCCGCCCCCGGCAGCACCGGGCGGCGGCCCTGGCGATGGATCTTCATGCCCACGTAGGTGTTGACGGCCGAAACGGCGTCCGCCCCGGCAGCCTCCACGGCGGTGGCGACGGCGGCGATGTCGGTGACGTTGGGGCTGAGCTTCACCACCAGGCAGCGCTCGGTGACCCCGCGGACCGCGGCGGTGACCCGGGCCGCCTGGGTGGGGTCGCGGCCGAGGTCGAGGCCGTGGGCGATGTTGGGACAGGAGATGTTCAGCTCGTAGCCGTCGATGCCCTCGGCAGAGTCGAGGATGCGCACGCATTCGACGTACTCCTCGACGGCGGCGCCGGCGACATTGACGACGACCGCGCAGCGCCACCGCCCGAACCGGGGCGCGTACTCGCGGGCCACGTGCTCGACACCAGGGTTCTGCAGGCCGATGCTGTTGAGCAGGCCACCCTGGGTCTCGGCGACCCGCGGGGGGGCGTTGCCGGCACGCGCGATGCGGGTGGTGCCCTTGGTGTACAGCGCCCCGACCGCGCTGAGATCGATCAGCTGCGCGAGCTCGAAGCCGAAGCCGGCGGTGCCGCTGGCCAGGCCCACGGGGTTGGCGAGGCGCAGTCCGCGCCCGAGGTCGACTTCCAGGTCGACAGTCATGCGACGTGCGCCGCCGGCAGCTTCATCAGCGCGTCCCACGCCACCGTCCGCAGCGGCATGACCGGCCCTGCGGTGCAGCACAGCGCCCAGCCCGCGCAGCCCTCGCCGCCGGCAACCGGCAGCGCGCAGCCGAGACAGGTGCCGAACCCGCAGCCCATCGGCGCCTCCAGCGACACCTCCGCCAGCAGCGGCGCCGCGCCGGCGTCGTCGAGGGTCCTGGCCAGGGCGGCGAGCATGGGATTGGGGCCGCAGGCGTACAGGGCAGTGGTCGCGTGGAGGTTGTCGGCGATGGCGGCGGTCACCAGTCCACGAACCCCCTGGCTGCCGTCGACGGTGAGCTCGATGACGGTGACGGCGGCGTCGCCGCGGGCGAAGCGGTCCGCGGGATAGAGCAGCCTGGCCGTGGCCGCTCCATTGACAACCCTCACCGCCGTGCCCTGCCTGCGCAGCGCACGGATCAGCAGAGGGAACGGCGCGCAGCCGAGGCCGCCCGAGACGCAGAGCGCCTCGGTCGCCGCTGGGTCCGCGGTGAAGCCGGTTCCCAGGGGGCCGAGCGCGGTGAGCCGGTCCCCAGGGCGCAGGGACGCCAGCAGCCGGGTGCCCACACCGACAGGAGCGAGCACGAAGGCGGCGACGTCACCTTCTGTCCAGGCGACGCTGAAGGGACGGCGCAGCAGCGGGCTGACCCCGTCGCCGCAGCGCAGCTGGGCGAACTGCCCGGCCTGCGCGGTGGCGGCGAGATGGGGCAGCCGCACGCTCACCTCGACCATGCCGCCCCCGAGGATGTCCACCCTGAGCACCTCACCGCGCTCATCGCGGACCTCCTCCAGAGAGCCGCTCACGACATGGCTCCGACGGCACCCTCTCGATAGGCGCGGACAGGGCCGATGGCAAAACGCTCCCCGGCCTGCTGCCGGGTCATGGCGTCAACCAGGGCCGCCGCTGTGTCCAGCGAGGTGCAGCAGGGGATGCGCCGCTGCTCGGCCGCGAGGCGGATCCGGTAGCCATCCTTGACGGTGCGCCCCACCGCCGCGACGGCGGCGCCGTCGCCCGAGTACGCCATCTCGTCCGTGGCCAGGTGCGACACCGTGTTGATGACCAGCTGGACGCGACCCTCCTCGATGACGTCGATGACGTTGGGGCGGCCGTGACCGAGCTTGCCGACGGCGACTGCGCTGATCCCCGCCTGGGCGAGCATGCCCACGGTGCCGCCGGTGGCGTACAGGGTGAAGCCCAGGGCGCTGAGCTGGGCGAGGATGGGCAGTGCCTCGGCCTTGTCGGGGTCGGCGATGCTGCACAGCGTCCCGCCCGACGTCGGCACCGACCCGAGGGCGGCCAGGAAAGCCTTCTCCAGGGCGGCACCGAGGTCGACGTCGATGCCCATCACCTCGCCCGTCGACTTCATCTCGGGGCCGAGCACGCTGTCGACGTCGCTGAGCTTGACCGTGGAGAAGACGGGCGCCTTGACCGCCACCAGGGGGCGGGGCGGGACCAGGCCCGTGCTCCACCCCAGTGACGCCAGCGTCTGCCCACCCATGATGCGCACCGCCAGCTCCACCATGGGCACGCCGCTGACCTTGCTGAGGAAGGGCACGGTGCGCGAGGCGCGAGGGTTGACCTCGAGGACGTGGGCGCGCCCGCGGTAGACCACGAACTGGATGTTGCAGAGGCCGCGCACCCGCAGCGCGCCGGCGATGCGCACGGTGTCGGCGACGATCTGGTCGCGGACTCCGGGGTCGAGACGAGGCGCCGGGTACGCCGCCATGGAGTCGCCGCTGTGCACGCCGGCGCGCTCGACGTGCTCCATCAGCCCCGGCACCACAACGGTTTCGCCGTCGCAGATGGCGTCGACATCCACCTCGGTCCCGAACAGGTACTTGTCGACCAGCACGGTGCCACGCCGCTGCGAACCGTCCTCGGGAAGCACCGCCATGGCGGCGATCAGGTAGCGTTCGAGGGCGTCGCGGCTGTGCACGATCTCCATGGCCCGGCCACCGAGCACGTAGGACGGTCGCACCAGCACGGGGTAGCCGACGCGGTCGGCGATCTCAATCGCCTCGGCGAGGTCGGTGGTGGCGGCGCCGTGGGGCTGGGCGATGTCGAGCGAGCGCATCAGCGCCTCGAAGGTGCGCCGATCCTCGGCGGCGTCGATGGTGTCGACGTCGCTGCCGAGGATGGGCACGCCGGCCGCGTGCAGCGGCCGGGCCAGGTTGATGGCGGTCTGGCCACCGAACTGCACCACCACTCCGCGCGGACGTTCGGCGGCGATCACCGCCAGCGCCGACTCGGCGTCGAGCGGCTCGAAGTAGAGGCGATCGCTGCAGTCGAAATCGGTGCTGACCGTCTCCGGGTTGCTGTTGATCATCACCGCCTCGACGCCGGCGGCGCGCAGGGCCTGGGCGGCCTGGACGCTGCAGTAGTCGAACTCGATTCCCTGGCCGATGCGGATCGGGCCGCTGCCCAGCACCACCACGGCGCGGCCGTCGCTTCCCCTTCCCGTCTGGCCCTCGTCCTCGGCCTCATAGGTCGAGTAGTAGTAGGGCGTCTGGGCCTCGAACTCGGCCGCGCACGTGTCCACGCACTTGTACACGGGGACCAGGCCGAGGCCGGTCCGGCGCGCCCTGATCTCCGCGGGTTCCGCGCCGCGCAGCTCGGCGATGCGCGCGTCACCGATGCCGAGGTGCTTGGCCTCGGTGAGCAGCGCGGCATCGGGCTCGCCCCAGCGGATCCGCTCCTCGCAGTCGACGATGTTGTGCAGGCGCTGCACGAACCAGGGCGCGATCGTGGAGCGGCGCGACACCTCGGCGACGGTGGCACCGCCGCGCAGCGCCTCCATGACCGCGAAGGCCCGGCGGTCGTTGGGGCTCTCCACCAGCACCCTGTCGCGCAGCGCCGCCGCCTCGGGACGGCGCTGCTCGAGCGAGCGGATCGCCTTGTTGAAGGCCGCCTCGAAGCCGCGCTCGATCGCCATCACCTCGCCCGTAGACTTCATCTGCGTGCCCAGGCGGCGATCGGCGTCGGGGAACTTGTCGAAGGGCCAGCGGGGGATCTTCACCACGCAGTAGTCGATGGCTGGTTCGAACGCCGCGCACGTCTTGCCCGTCACCGCGTTGGAGATCTCGTCGAGGCGGCGTCCGGCGGCGATCTTGGCGGCGAGACGCGCGATCGGGTAGCCGGTGGCCTTCGAGGCCAGCGCCGAGCTGCGCGACACGCGCGGGTTCACCTCGATGACGAAGTACTCGTGATTGCGGGGATGCATGGCGAACTGCACATTGCATCCGCCCTCGATGTCGAGAGCGGAGATGATCCGGAGGGCCGCGCTGCGCAGCTGCTGATGCTCGCGATCGGTCAGCGTCTGCGCCGGCGCCACCACGATGGAGTCGCCCGTGTGCACCCCCATGGGATCGATGTTCTCCATGTTGCACACGGTGATGCAGGTGCCCGAAGCGTCGCGCATCACCTCGTACTCCAGCTCTCGCCAGCCCGCCAGCGAGCGCTCCACCAGGACCTGGCTGATCGGCGATGCGGCGAGCCCGGCGCCGACGCGCTCGGTGAGCGTCTCATCGGTCTCGCAGAATCCCCCGCCCGTACCGCCCAGCGTGTACGCGGGACGCACCACCAGGGGCAGCCCGACCTCGGCCGCGAAGGTCCGGGCCTCGGCGAGCGATGACACCGTGCGCGAGTCCGGCACCGGCTCACCGATGCGGGTGAGCAGCTGCTTGAAGAGCCCGCGGTCCTCGGCGGTGCGGATCGACTGCAGCGAGGTGCCGAGCACGCGGATCCCGTAGCGGTCGATGACCCCGGCGTCAGCGAGCGCCACCGCGAGGTTGAGCCCGGTCTGCCCACCGAGGGTGGCCAGCAGCCCATCCGGCCGCTCGGCCGCGATGATCCGCTCCAGCACGGCCACGTTGAGCGGCTCCACGTAGACCACGTCGGCTACGTCGTCGTCGGTCATGATGGTGGCCGGGTTGCTGTTGACCAGGACCACGCGTATCCCCTCTTCGCGCAGGGCCCGGCAGGCCTGCGTCCCCGCGTAATCGAACTCGGCCGCCTGCCCGATGACAACGGGCCCAGACCCGATCACCAGGACACAGCGCGGCGCCGGCAGGCGCGTCCCCGGATCCCCCGTGACCAGGGAGAGCTCGCCAGCCGAGACGCCGCCATCCTGCGACGAGCCGTCCCGCCAAGCACCGTCGTCCCAGCCGCCGCCGGTCCGCTCCCGGCGTACGCGCACGCACATCGCCAGGAACTCGTCGAACACCGCAGCGCGGTCCTGGGGGCCGGGCGCCCCTTCGGGGTGGTACTGCACGCTGAACGCCGGGAGCTCGCCGTGGCGCAGTCCCTCGACGCTGTCGTCATTGAGGTTGCGCTCGCTGACGTACCAGCCGGAGTCCGGCGGGATGCTGGCGGCGTCGACCTGGAACTCGTGGTTGTGCGAGGTCACGTGCACGGTGCCGCGCCGCACGTCGCGCACCGGGTGGTTGCCGCCGTGGTGGCCGAAGGGCAGGCGCGAGGTGGTGGCGCCGATGGCCCGGCCCAGCACCTGGTGGCCGAGGCAGATCCCCAGCAGCGGGATGCGCCTCTCCAGGAGGGCACGGGTGAGGGCGACCGCGCCGTCGAGGCGGATGGGATCACCCGGCCCGTTGGAGAGCAGGACCCCGTCCGGATGCTGCTCCTGCACCTGGTCGATGCCGGCGTCGTGACGCAGCACAACGACCTCGGCGCCGCGGCTGCGCAGCGCGCGGAGCTGGTTGTACTTGACGCCGAGGTCGATGACCACGACCCGGACCCCGGCGAAGGCGCCGGCCGTCCCCGCCAGCTCGACGACGCGGGCCAGGGTGGCGTCGAGGGGCTCGGTCCACTCGAAGACGGCGGCCTGGTGGGCCACCTCGGCCACCAGGTCCTGGTCGGTGACGGTGGGGGCGCGTCGTGCCTCCTCGACCTGTTCGGCGGCGTTCATCGACGCCGCCGCAGCGATCACCCCGCGCAGGGTGCCGTGGTCGCGGAGGTGGCGGGTCAGAGCCCGGGTGTCGACACCACACAGCCCGGGCACGTTCCAGCGGCGCAGCTCCTCGTCGAGGGTGCGCTCGGCGCGAGCGTGGCCGGCATCACGCGACAGCTCGCGAACCACCAGGGCGCGGCAGTGCACCATGTGGGACTCGGCGGTGTCGTCGCGGCAGCCGTAGTTGCCCATCAGGGGGTTGGTCATGACCACCACCTGCCCGGCGTAGGACGGGTCGCTGATCACCTCCTGGTAGCCGGCCATGCAGGTGTTGAAGACCACCTCGCCGTTGACCGAGTCGAGGTCGGCGCCGAACAGCCAGCCGTCGAAGTGAGCCCCCGACTCCAGCGCCAGCCGCCCGGCGACGGGCTCAGCCACCGGCGGTCTCCACCAGCTGGGACGCCCCGGAGAGGCGGCGCTCGTCGTGGTGCGCGATGACCCCGTCGCAGATGGTGAGGAGCACGCGTCCGCGGAGGCGGATCCCGAGCAGCGGCGTGTTGCGCGACAGGGAGTGCATGGCGGCCTCGCCGAGCGTCCATTCGGCGGCGGGGTCGAAGAGCACGCAGGTGGCTGTCTCGCCGATGCGCAGGCGGGGCTCGCGGCCGGCCGGGGACGCGCCCAGCACCCGGTGGGGGCCGGTGGTGAGGCGCTCCAGCAGCACCGGGATCCAGTCGCCGCTCATCCCGCCCAGGGTGATGCAGGTGGCCAGGGCGGTCTCCAGACCGGTCATCCCCGGGGCCGCCGCCTCCTCGGGGCAGGCCTTCTCGGCCAGGCGATGGGGCGCGTGGTCGGTGGCCACGGCGTCGATGATCCCGTCGCGCAGGCCCTGGATGAGGGCGTCGCGGTCGCGCTCGGTGCGCAGCGGTGGATTGACCTTGATCAGCGCCGGTGGCTCGGGCAGCGGGTCGACGGGCAGCCACATCCCCAGGTGGTGGGGGGTGACCTCCGCGGTCACCGCCAGGCCGTCCTCGCGCGCCCGGCGCACCAGCTCCACCGAGGCCGCCGTGGAGAGATGCTGGAGATGGAGGCGGCCCCGACCGGCGAGACCCAGGGCGTCGAGCGCGGCGCGCACCGCCGAGGTCTCCGCCTGCTCGGGGCGGTCGCCCGACCGCGCCAACGCGTGGCCCGAGCGGCTGCGGGCCGCGATGATCGCCTCGTCCTCGGGATGGACGAGGACCGCGCGGGAAACGTCCGCGGCCCGGCGCAAGGCCTCGGCGAGCAGCTCACGGGGAGCGGAGTTGCGCCCGTCGTCGCTGAACGCCACCGCCCCGGCCGCGGCGCAGCCCTCGATGTCGACCAGCTCGGAGCCGGCCAGGCCGCGGCTCACCGCCGCTGCCACCAGCACGTCCACCGGCACGGTCCGGGCGCGCCGTGTCGCCTCCGCGACGCGCTCCGGCGTGTCCACCGGTGGATCGGTGTTGGCCATCGCCACGACCTGGGTGAATCCCCCCGCGGCCGCGGCCCTGGCTCCGCTCGCCACCGTCTCGGCCGCTTCGTCTCCGGGCTCGCGGAGGTGGGCGTGAAGGTCGATGAGACCGGGCGCCAGGATGCAGGGAGACTGCCCCGGGGCTGGGCTCAGATCGATGACCGGGACGGTCCCCTCCTCGATCTGCCGGTAGATGGCGATGATCCGCCCCTCGCTCAGCCAGACGTCCTGGCCGGCGACGTCGAGTCGAGCAGCGGGGTCGATGACGCGCACGCCGCGGAGGATGCAGTTCACGCCTCGGGCTCGCCGATCATCCAGGCGCCGTCGATGCCGTCGATCTCGCGCAGCCGCACCGCCACCCGCTCGCTGGGAGCCGTGGGCACGTTCTTGCCGACGTAGGTGGCTCGCATGGGCAGCTCGCGATGTCCGCGGTCGATGAGCACCAGCATCTCGACGGTGGCGGGGCGGCCACCGTCGAGGAGCGCGTCCAGGGCCGCGCGCAGGGTGCGCCCGGTGAAGAGCACATCGTCGACGAGCACCACCGCGCGGGCGTCGATGCCCGGCGCCGCACCGCCGCCGGCCGCGCTCAGCGCCCCCGGGCGCGGTCGCGCCGGGCGGGGGCGATCATCGCGGTAGTCGTCGAGCTCGAGGATTGCCATGTCCGGTTGCCGCTGGCCGAGCGCGGTCATGGCGCGCGCGATCCGCGCGGCCAGGGGAACGCCGCGAGTGCGAATGCCGGCGAGCACGATCTGCTCATCGCCATGCCGCTCGGCGATCTCGTGGGCCAGCCTGAGCACGGTGCGGGCGATGGCCGTGTCATCGAGGAGCTGCGGCCGGCCGGCGAGCGACTGGGGGGCGCTGCTCATCCCAGCAACACCTCGAGCAGCGCCATGCGCAGGGCCACGCCGTTGGCGGCCTGCCGGAAGTAGGCGGCGCGTGGATCGGAGTCGACCTCGGGGTCGATCTCGTCGACTCGGGGGAGTGGGTGCATGACCACAGAGCCCGCGGGGAGCCGCCTCATGGTCGCCGCGTCGATGCGGATGGCCCCGCGCGCCGCCTCGAACTCCGCGGCGTCGGTGAAGCGCTCCTTCTGGACGCGGGTCTGGTAGACGACGTCGGCGCTGCTGATGACCTCGTCGAGGCGGGTGTGCAGCGTGTAGGGGACGTGGCGCTCGTCGAGGAGGGCGCGGATGTCCGCGCCCACCTGGACGACGTCGGGGGCGACGAAGCTGATCCGAACCCCGTCGTAGAGCGTGAGCAGCCGCGCCAGCGAACGCGCCGTCCGGCCGAAGCGGAGATCGCCGCAGATGGCGACGTGCAGGCCCTCGACGCGACCCAGCTCGCGATCGATGGTGAAGAGGTCGAGCAGCGACTGCGTGGGGTGCTCGCCGGGTCCATCACCGGCGTTGACGACTGGGACGGTGGCCACCTCGGCCGCCTGCGCCGCCGCCCCGGCCCGGTCGTGGCGGAGCACGATCACGTCGGCGTACGAGCACACCATCCGGATCGTGTCCTCGAGGGTCTCGCCCTTCATGGCGCTGGAGAACACGTGCGCCGCCTCGGTGCCCAGGACGGCGCCGCCGAGGCGCAGCATCGCCGACTCGAAGCTCAACCGAGTGCGCGTGCTCGGCTCGTAGAAGAGGGTGGCCATGATCCGCCCGGAGAGGCTGTGGCCGCGCGTTCCCTCCAGCACCGCGGCGCGGGCGAACAGCGCGTCGAGCAGCGGACGATCGAACTGGCCCGCGCTGACCACGTGCTCGAGCCGGCCGGTTCGAACCGCCATCACCAACCCTCCGGGACCGCAGCCCGCGCGGAAGGCGCGCCGTCAGGCGACGGCGATGCGCATCCCTTGCCGGCCTCGCGGGACCTGCTTGAAGTGGATCCGTCGACGGCACTGTAGCGCAGCGGCGACGGCCGCCGTGGAGCACGGTGGGCTCGGCTACGCTGGGCCGATGGACCAGAGCTCCCTGGGGCGATTCCTGCTGGTGGTCGGCATCGCCGTGGCCGCGGTGGGCGGCTGGCTCGCGCTCGGCGGACGGCTCCCCTTCGGCCGCCTGCCCGGCGACCTCTCCGTCCAGGGCCAGAACAGCGGCTTCTTCTTCCCGATCGTGAGCTGCATCGTGCTCAGCGTTGTGCTCACCGTGGTCCTGAACATCGTCATCCGCCGCTGAGCGGGTCGCGGCGCGGCGCGCTCGGCGAGCCCCGGTCCCAGGCGAGCTGACATGGCCCAGAGCGGGACCGTCCGGCGCGCCAGGCGCGCCGAGGGGTGGGGTGAGCAGGGTCGGATTCACTCCGACCCTGCGAGGGGCGGGGAGTCACCCCGCCCCTGTCGAAGCACCACTGAAGGCTGAGCAGGCGCGCCGCGGGCGCCGGCTCAGCCGAAGAACTCGTCGAACTTGTAGGGGTCGACGTCGAGCAGCCAGGCCTCCTTCAGCCTGCCGTCACGGAAGTGGCAGACGTGGGCGTAGGGCTCGTTGAGGGTTTTGCCGTTGCGCTCGGCGCTGACCGTGGCCAGGGCCACGGCGTGGTCGTCGCTGCCCAGGACATCGTGGAGCTCGACCTTGAAGGTGCCGCCCGTCTCCTCGAACTGCCGGACGAAGCTCGCGATCACCGCGTCGCTGCCGCGGTAATCGCCGGCCAGCCGGTGGCGGCCGGGAGCATGCCAGACGATGTCAGGGTCGAAGAGCTCGTCTCGGAGCAGGTCGAGGTTGCCGCTCTGGAACGCCTCGTAGCCCCGGCGCAGTGCTGCGATGTTGGACACCGCGGTGTCGGTTGCTGTCTCCGCCATGTCGCCGTCCTCCCTGCTGCGTGCGCCCCACACCAGGGCGCGGGAGCGCAGCATAGCTCCGCCACCAGCGCCATTTGTGCCCCACCGGGGAGGGCGCCTCAGGGGGTCGCAGCGCACCGCAGGGACAGGCTCCGAGGCCACCCCAGCCCCGGGCAGCGCTCAGAAGACCGGGGTCTCGTGGTGCACGCCGAACACCTCTCGCAGCGCCGCCACGATCTCGCCCTCGGTGGCCCGCGCGCGCACCGCATCGATGATCGCCGGCATGGTGTTGTCGCTCCCCGCCGCCACCTCCTTGAGGGCGTCGAGGCGCGTGGCCACGCTGGTGCTGTCCCGATCCCGGCGGAGCTGGTCGAGACGCGCCGCCTGCTCGCGCTCGACGTCGATGTCGATGACCAGCACATCGGGGGACCACCCGCCGGCGACCTCCGTGAACGCGTTGACGCCGACGATGACTCGCTCGCCGCTGTCGAGCTGTGACTGGTAGCGGTAGGCCGCCTCCGCGATCTCGCGCTGGGGGTAGCCCTCGGCGATGGCGGCGATGATGCCCCCGCGCTCGTCGATGGCGGTGAAGCAGTCCTCGGCGGCCTGCTCCATGCGGTTGGTCAGATCCTCGATGAACCAGCTCCCCGCCAGCGGGTCGGCCACCGAGGGCACGCCCGTCTCGAAGGCGAGGATCTGCTGCGTCCGCAGGGCGATCTGCGCCGCCCTCTCGGTGGGCAGCGCCAGCACCTCGTCCATCGAGTTGGTGTGCAGCGACTGGGTGCCGCCGAGCACGGCGGCCATGGCCTCGAAGGCGGTCCGCGCGATGTTGTTCTCGATCTGCTGCGCGGTCAGCGAGCAGCCCGCCGTCTGGGTGTGGAACTTCAGCTGCCAGCTCCGCGGGTTCTTGGCGCCGTACTTCTCGCGCAGGCGGCGCGCCCAGATCCGCCGGGCGGCGCGGTACTTGGCGATCTCCTCGAAGAAGTCGATGTGGCTGTTGAAGAAGAAGCTGAGCCGGGGGGCGAAATCGTCGACGTCGAGGCCCGCCGCCAGCGCGGAGTCCACGTAGGCGAACCCGTCGGCGAGCGTGAAGGCCAGCTCCTGGGCGGCGGTGCTGCCGGCCTCGCGAATGTGGTAGCCGCTCACCGAGATGGGATGCCAGCGCGGGACCCGCTCCGCGCAGAAGGTGACCACGTCGGTGACCAGCCGCATCGACGGCTGCACCGGGAAGATGAACTCCTTCTGGGCGATGTACTCCTTGAGGATGTCGTTCTGGAGAGTCCCCCCCAGCGCGGCGAGGGGAACCCCGCTCTCCTCGGCCACCACCAGGTACTGCGCGAACACGATCGCGGCCGGCGAGTTGATGGTCATCGAGGTGGTCACCCGCCCCAGGTCGATGCCCTGGAAGAGGGTGCGCATGTCCTCCACGGAGTCGATGGCGACGCCGCAGCGGCCCACCTCGCCGAGCGACTGCGGGGCGTCGCTGTCGTGGCCCATCAGGCTGGGCATGTCGAAGGCCACGGAGAGGCCGGTCTGACCGTGGTCGAGCAGGAAGCGGTAGCGGCGGTTGGTGTCCTCGGCGCTGCCGAACCCGGCGAACTGGCGCATCGTCCAGAGCCTGCCGCGGTACATGGACTCGTGGACGCCACGCGTGTACGGGTACTCGCCCGGAGCGGGCACGTCCCGACCGACGTCGAGTGTGGCGACATCCTCCGGTCCGTAGCTCGGCTCCAGGGGGAGTCCCCCGAGGGTGTCCGCGGGGACCGCCGGCGCCAGGCGCCGCGGCTCTGTGGTTTGGGCCATCAATGGGTTCCGCTGGTGTGGGCGTTGAGGATGCGGTCGGCGATCGCGTAGGGGTCGACGCCGCGAAGATCGCCGCTCAACTCTGCACCCATTGTGCCCCCTTCGAGCTCGTGGCGGGCTCGCTCCGCCGCGCGCTCGACGACGATCGCCTCGATCTCGGCCTGGAGCCGGTCGCGCCGCCGGCGCAGCAGCTCGCCGCTGGCGGTGATCACCTCGTGGTGCCGCTCCACGGCGTCGAGCAGCTCGTCGACCCCCGCGCCCGTGGTGCCCGTGGTCTGGATGACGGGCGGCCTCCAGTCGCTCATCCCCTTGGTCTGGCGGACCAGGTCGCGCAGGTCGCGGGCGATCCTGGCGGCCCCGGGGAGGTCACACTTGTTGACCACGAAGATGTCGGCGATCTCGAGGATCCCCGCCTTGAGGATCTGCACGCTGTCGCCCGAGACCGGCGTGGAGACCACCACTGTGGTGTCCACGGTCTGCATCACCTCGAGCTCACCCTGGCCCACCCCCACCGTCTCGATCAGGCAGCGACCGCGACCGCTGGCGTCGATCAGGCGGATGGCCTCGCGGGCCGCGCTGGCCAGGCCGCCGAGGTGTCCCCGCGCCGCCATGCTGCGGATGTAGACGCCGCCGTCGCCGGTGTGTCGCTGCATGCGCACCCGGTCACCGAGGATGGCGCCCCCGCTGAAGGGGCTCGAGGGATCGACCGCGATCACCCCGACGCTGTGGCCCGCCGCCCGCCAGCGCTCGATCAGCTGGTCGCAGACGGTGCTCTTGCCGCTCCCCGGGGGCCCGGTGACGCCGACAACGTGGGCTGCCCCGGCGCGACCGCGGACCTCACGGAGAACATCCTCCGCGGCGGCATCGCGGTCCTCGACGAGCCGGATCGCCCGGGCGAGGGCGCGCACGTCACCGTCGAGCAGCCGGCTGGCGATGTCCATCGGCCGCCGAGTGTAGCCGCAGGCCGGCCCAGCCCCTCTCGATGGGGACCGCCCCCCGGCCTCGGGGTTTCCGTACCATCGGCCGGGTGAGCGCACCCCCGGCGCCGTCGCGCCCGCGGCGGCAGCGCAGGTCACGAGCGCGCCGCCGCGTCCTTCCCGTGGTGGGGGTCCTGCTCGGGTTCGTGGTCAGCGGCGCCGCCGGCGCCGCCCTGTACTTCTCGCCCGCCATCGCCGCCGCCTTCGGGGACTTCGGCCACACCATCCGGCACGCCGCGGCCGCGGCCGCCACCCCCACCGCGCGAGGCGCCTCGGCAGGCGCAACACCAGCGCAGATCGCCGCCGCCGGCAGTGCCTTCACCGTCCTTCTGCTCGGCTCCGACAACGACGCCAAGTTTCAGGACAACGCGGTGCTCACGCAGTCGATGATCCTGGCCCGGGTGGACCCGGTCACCAAGCACGTGACCATGCTCTCCATCCCGCGCGACCTCTATGTGCCGCTGTCGACGGGCGGCACGGACAAGGTCGACAAGGCCTACCTGAACGGCGGCGCCGACGCCGCCATCGCCACCGTCGAGCGCGATTTCAACGTGCACGTCGACCACTACGCATGGATCGGCCTGCTCGGCCTGGTCCACCTGATCGACCAGGTGGGTGGGGTGGACGTGGTGGCCAGCAATCCCGTGCTCGACGACTTCTACCCCAAGGACCTCGGCGGCAACAGCCCATACGACACCGAACGCGTGGCCGTGCTTCCCGGGCCGCAGCACATGAACGGCATGGAGGCGCTGCAGTACGTGCGCTCACGCCACGATGATCTGCGCAGCGACTTCGGTCGCTCGGTTCGCCAGCAGCAGGTCCTCCTGGCACTGCGGGCCAAGGCCAAGCTCCTCGGCCTCGCCGACCTCCCCGACATCGCCAGCGCCATGAGCAACCAGTTCACCACCGACATGTCGGTGACCCAGGTGGGTGACCTGCTGCCGGTCGCCGGCAACGTCTCGCTCGGCAACGTGCAGCAGGTGGTGCTGCTGCCGCCCTACACGCAGGCGCAGACGATCGGCTCGCAGAGCGTGCTCCGACCCGATTGGGACCTGATCCTTCCCCTCGTGCACCAGTATTTCCCGAGCTCGTGAGACGTCTGCGATTCGCCGCCGTCCTGCTGGTGCTGTGGGTCGCCTTCGGGGTCGGGGTGAACCGCTTCCTGGAGAGCCGCAGGTCCGCGTTGATCGCCAGTCCCGTCGCCGTCGCCCCCACCCAGGAGACCCCCATGTTCAGCCTGCCCGGCACCATCTACATCAGCCAGGCGGGACACCTCTACCGCTTTGTCGGCGGCCGCTTCACCGACATGGACCTGCCCACCGGCAGGGGATCGTGGACCCAGCCGTCGCCGGCGACGCCGGGCCGGCTGCTGGTGGTGGCGCGCGCCGCCGAGCACAGCGACATCTACCTGGTCGATGCCCAGAGCGGGGCGATCGTCTCTCAGCTCACCTCCAACGCCAGCCCCAACCCCGCCCGCGTCGAGCTCAACGCCTGGTCCTTCTGGCCGCATCTCGCCGCCGATGGCAGCACCGTGATCTTCGACTACGACGGCCCCAAGACCGGGACGACCTTCGAGGTGCACCTCTCGGTCTGGTCGGGACCGATCGCCGGCAGGCTGGAGTCCCGGCAGTGGACCACTCCCAACCCGTACACCGGGGGTGACGTCGCCCCGATCCCACTCGCCGGCGGTGGCGTGCTCTATTCGCAGTACGCCCTCAACGGCATGTCGCAGATCGTCTCGCGCATCGCCACCGTGGCAAGGCCGGGCGCCGCGCCCGCCCACCTCACCGCGGCCACGGATGACTGCGGAGAGCCCGCAGTCAGCCCCGACGGCAGCCGGCTGGCCGTGATCTGCACCTCCGACACCCAGACCGCCAGGCTCGAGGTGATCCCCCTGCTGAACGGGGTGCCCGGCGCTCCGCGGGTGCTCGCCAGCGGATGCCTCTGTGCCTCGCCGGCGTGGGCGCCGGACGGCAGCAGCCTGCTCTACCTTGCCCCCGCCGACGCCACCGGACACTTCCAGCTGTGGTGGGTCAACCATGCCGACGCGCCCACCCCGGCCGCGCCCAAGCGGGTGACCAGCACCCTCGACTTCGACGCCACCTCGCCCCCCGCGTGGGTGCCGTAGGGGACTGTGGGACCCATCGCGCCAAGCCGCCATGGTTCAGGCAGGTACCGTCCGGCGCGCCAGGCGCCCCCCGCGTGGGTGCCGTAGGGAGCGGGGATCTGCCCCGCCCCCGTCAGAAGAACACTCGCGCCAGCGCGTAGAGCTCGGCCGGGACCCGGCGCGGCTCGGCGACGACCTCGCTGATGGCGGCGATCTCCACCGCTCCGCCGCGCACCACCGGCATCAGGCCCCAACGCCCCTCCGCAGCCAGGGTGTACGCGGCGGCTCCGACGCGCGTCGCCCAGATCCGGTCGTACGCCGTGGGTGACCCGCCGCGCTGGGTGTAGCCGAGAACCGTGGTGCGGGTCTCGTGGCCGGTGCGATCCTCGATCATGGCGGCGAGCCGCTCCCCGACCCCGCGCTTGCTGAGCTGGACGTGGCCGAAGGCGTCGGTTCCCGATGGTTCGTCGCCGGCCCGGGTCATGCCCTCCATGCGCACCCCCTCGGCGACCACGATGATGGAGAAGTCGCTCCCCTGCACCCGGCGGCGGTCGAGGTGCGCCACCACCTCGTCGAGAGCCAGCGGGAACTCCGGGATGATGATCATGTCGGCGCCGCCGGCGAGCCCGCCCATCACCGCGACCCAGCCGGTGTCGCGACCCATGACCTCGACGACCATGACGCGGTGATGCGAGGCGGCGGTGGTGTGGAGGCGGTCGAGCGCCTCGGTGACGATGCTGACCGCGCTGTCGAAGCCGATGCAGTAGTCGGTGATGCTGAGATCGTTGTCCATGGTCTTGGGCACGCCCACCACCGGGCCACCCCGCTGCGCCAGCCGGGAGGCCACGCTCAGGGTGTCGTCGCCGCCGATCGCCACCAGCGCGTCGAGCCGGGCCGCCCGCAGGTTGCCGAGGCACTCGTCGAGGCCGCCCTCGCGTTTGAGGGGATTCACGCGCGAGCTGCCCAGGAGCGTGCCGCCCAGCTGGAGGATGCCCGAGAAGTCCGACCGGCTCATCTCCACCAGGTCGCCGTCGCCGGTCAACCCGGCCCAGCCGTTGCGGACCCCGGCAACCGTGTCGCCGGCGGCCAGCGCCGAGCGGGCAACGGCGCGAATCGCGGCGTTCAGCCCGGGGGCGTCGCCACCCCCGGTGAGGACTCCCACCCTCACCGCGCCCGCCCCGCTAGTTGCCCACGCCGGGATTGCCGAGGAAGGCGTTCTCCTCGTCCCGGCCGAGCACGACCAGGACCCCGCCGCTCCCCGGGGGGGTGGACGCGGCCGGGGCAGGCGCGCTCGGCCCGGTGGTCGCGGCCGCAGGATGGGTCACGGTGACGCCGAAGAACCTGGCCAGCCAGGCGGCCGTGGCCGCGTCCTTGCCGGCGCTCTGGTCGATGACCTGGGTCGTGGCCGCGCGGGGAACCTGGCCGCCGTCGCCGGCGCTGAGGGTCAGCGAGGTGAAGAGCTGGCTCCAGCGCGCCGACGCCCCCAGGCCTCGGCCGCTGCCGTCCTCGATCGTCACCGCAGCGTGCTGGGCGAGCGCGGCGGGGTCGACGAAGACGTCCTGCACGAAGTGGGCGACCTCGGCGTAGGTCCGGTCGTGCGCGTAGAGATAGGCCGCCCCGCAATTGGCCGGGTAGCCGCACTCGTAGAGGAAGTTGGTGTCGTCGAGGCTGACGTGCAGGATCGACTTGGTGTTGACGTTCTTGAGCAGCGAGTAGATAGCCTCCAGGTCATTGACGTGGAGGTCGGTGACCACGTTGTCGCCGAGGCTGTTGAGCAGGTCGGGGAGGTTGCCCAGCCCACCCAGGCTGACCACCTTCTGCTTGAGGGCCGCCACGATGAGCTGCTGGCGGTGGCTGCGCGCGAAATCGGTGCCCTCGCCGTTGTCGTTGGAGTGGCGTGACCGGGAGAACTCGAGCGCGGTGGTGCCGTTCATGTGCTGGGGTCCGGCGTTGAAGTGAACGGTCATGTACCGGCAGTTCTGACCGGCCTGTCCATTGCACTCGCCGGCGGGATACTTGTAGTCCGTGAAGGTGTTGGGGACGACCACGTCGACCCCCCCGACGGCGTCCACCGCCGCCTTGAAGGCCTGGAAGTCGACGCCGATCCAGTGATCGATGTGGATGCCGAGCAGGTGCTCGAGGGTGGGGTTGGCCACCGAGGCGCCGGCGGCCCGGTCATTGGCAGGCGCGGGCCCTCGGCCGCCGACACCGTCCGCGTACGCCTCGTTGATCCGGCCGGAGGTGGTCCTGCCGTTGCCCAGCTGGATGGGCGCGTACCAGTCGCGCGGGACGCTGATCTCGGCGACCGCCGGAGGGCCGCTGGGCTTGGGCTGCACCGACACCACCATGATCGAGTCGGTCAGGTAGGCGCCGTCGTGGCCGGGACCGCCGTACCCGTAGAAGGCGAAGTTGACGCGGCGCAGGTCGGTGTTCGCGCGGTCGATGCTGGAGCCGTTCTTGCCGCCGACCAGGTCGCCGATCACACCGAGCGGGTTCTGGCCGGTGAGATGGGCCAGCCCGAGCACGGTGCGAACCGCGAAGACACCCACCACCAGAACGGCAGCGCTCGCCAGCAGCGCGATCAGCCGCCTGGTGCTGAGCCAGCGGGGCATCACGTCGTAGCTGGAGCGTCGCCGTCGTGTGGAAGAAGCCATATGTGGTGTGTCCAGGGATGGGGCGGCGCCGGCCGCCGGTGCATCTCCGCGCTCGCCGAGGAGCGCGACCGGGCCGCCGAGCGAGACCTGTGGGGTGGAATGTGGATGAGCCCGGTGTCCGCCTAGGGTAGCGCACCCCGGCGTGCCTGGGACCCGCCCCGCCGTGCCCGGATCAGTCGCGGAGCAGCGAGCGCGCGATCACCAGCCGCTGGATCTGGTTGGTGCCCTCGTAGATCTGCGTGATCTTGGCGTCACGCATCATTCGCTCCACCGGGTATTCGTTCACGTACCCGTAGCCGCCCAGGATCTGGACCGCATCGGTGGTCACCCTCATGGCCGCGTCGCTGGCCAGCAGCTTGGCCAGGGCAGCGTAGTGGGTCACCTCGGGGGCTCCGTCATCGATCAGCTGGGAGGCGTGGTACACCACCGCGCGCGCGGCGGCGGTCTGAGTCTCCATGTCGGCGATCATGAACTGGATCCCCTGGAACTCGGCGATGGCCTTGCCGAACTGCTTGCGCTCCCTGGCGTAGGCCACCGCGTAGTCGAGCGCGCCCTGGGCGATCCCCAGCGCCTGGGAGGCAACCCCGGGGCGGGAGCGATCGAGCACGCGCATGCCCAGGCCGAACCCGCTGCCCTCCCCGCCGAGAAGATTGGCCGCGGGCACCACCACCTCGTCGAAATGCAGCTCGGCGGTGTTGCTGCCGCGGATGCCCAGCTTGCCGTGGATGGTGGTCGCCGTCAGCCCCTCGAGCTGGCGCGCGTTGTCGAGGACGAACGCGCTGACGCCCTTCGATCCCGCCTTGGGATCGGTCTTGGCGAAGACCACGATGGTGTCGGCGACCCCGCCGTCGGTGATCCAGATCTTGCTGCCGGTGATGACGTAGTCGTCGCCCTGGCGGGTGGCGCGGGTCTGCATGCCCGCGGGGTCGCTGCCGGCGCCCGGCTCGCTGAGCGCGTAGGCGGCGAGCTTCTTGCCGCTGGCCAGGTCGGGCAGGAAGCGCTGCTTCTGCTCGGCGCTGCCTCCGAGCATGATCGGGTACGCCCCCAGCGCCTGCACGGCGAGGATGAGCGCGCTGCTGGCGCATGCCTTGGCGATCTCCTCGATGGCCAGGTTGAGCGTCAGCGCGCTGCCCGACAGGCCGCCGTACTCGGGCGGGAAGGGCAGGGCGAAGAGATCATGGGCGCGAAACATCTCGACCACGTCCCAGGGGAACTCGGCGGTGGCGTCGATCTCCCGGGCGCGTGGTGCGATCCGCTCCCGGGCGAGCTCGCGCACGCTCTGGCGGATGAGCTCCTGCTCCTCGTTGAGACGGATGTCCACGTTGCTGGGCTCCCTTCTGGCCGCCCGGCGCGACCCGGGATGACGCGCTCAGGCGGCGCGAGTGACCGCTTCCGATTATGCCGGGCGCGAAGAACGCTCGGAGGTGAGCACGGTGGGCTGGTTGCCGGTGAGCAGAGCACGGGCGATGACCATGCGCTGCACCTGGTTGGTGCCCTCGTAGATCTGGCTGGCCTTGGCGTCGCGCAGCCTTACGGCGGCGGGATGGTCGGCGCGCGCCGACTCGGGTGCGCACACGTCCACCGCCGCGATGGCGGCGGCGACACACGTGTCGGTGGCATACAGCTTGGCGATGGATGCATCGCGGGTGATCGGCTGATGGGCGTCGGCGAGACGGGCGGCATGCGCGGTCAGCAGGCGCGAGGCCGTGATGCGCGCCCGCAGGTCGGCGAGCAGCGTCAGGTCGGGGTCGGCGCCCGCCGGGGCGACGGTGCCGGCGATGTCGTCCAGGCAGCCCTGGGCGATCCCCACCGCCTGCGCGCTGATGCCGACGCGGCCACGGTCCAGTGCCGCCATGGCCACCTGGAAGCCCATGCCCTCGGCGCCGAGCCGGTTCTCGGCGCTCACGGCCACGCCGTCGAGGATCAGCTCGCCGGTGCGGGAGCCGGCCAGTCCCATCTTGTTGAGCGGCGCACCGAAACGCAGGCCCGCGCTCTCCGCAACCACGATGAACGCGCTGATCCCGCGCCGCCCCGGCCCGGTGCGGGCCAGCACCACGTACATCCCGGCAGCCCCGCAGTTGCTGATGAAGGCCTTGTTGCCGGTGAGGCGGTAGCCACTGCCATCCCTCTCGGCGCGTGTCGCCAGCGCGGCCGCGTCGCTTCCGCTGCCCGGCTCGGTGAGGGCGAACGCGGCGGTGTGGCTGCCGGCGGCGAGGGCGGGAAGATGGCGACGCAGCTGCGAGTCGGTGCCGAACAGCAGCAGCGGCTCGCTGCCCACGCTGAGATGGACGTCGAGGATCACAGCGCTGCTGGCGCACACCCGCGCGACCGCCTCGACGAAGCCCGTGAACTCGAGGTGGCTGGCACCTGCTCCCCCGTACTCGCGGGGCAGGAGCAGTCCCGCCAGTCCGCGCTCCGCGGCGGCCCGCACCAGCTCGTCGGGACGCGGCCCCTGGCCGCGCGCCATGGCGGGCGCGATGGGGCGGATGACCTCCTCGACAAACGTGCTTGTGAGATCGGCGATCGGCGCGGCGGCCGGCGCCTCAGTCGACACTGACCAGTGTCGCCTCGCCCTGGGCCATGCCGCTGCAGATCCCCGCGGCCCCGTAGCCGCCACCCCGCCGGCGCAGCTCGTAGAGCAGGGTCATGAGCAGGCGCGCCCCGCTGGCTCCGATCGGGTGCCCGACCGCGATGGCGCCGCCGTTGACGTTGACCCGCTCGGGATCGACCTCGAGCATGCGCGTGCTGGTGATGGCCACGGCCGCGAACGCCTCGTTGATCTCGATGACCTCGAGCCGCCCCGCGTCCACCTCCCCGCCCGTGCGCGACATCGCCTTCTCGACAGCCATGGCAGGAACTGTGGCGAGGTAGGGGTGCTCCGCCGCCGACTCCGCAGAGGTGATCCAGCGGCCCAGCACGGGAAGGCCGGCGGCGCGCGCCCGCTCGGTGCTCATCAGCAGCACCGCGGTGGCACCGTCGTTGATGCCCGGGGCGTTGCCCGCGGTCACGGTGCTGCCCTCGCCGAACGCGCCGGGCAGCGCCGCCAGCTTCTCGCGCGTGGAGTCGGGGCGCGGCTGCTCGTCCCGCTCCACGGAGCCATCGCGCACGGTCACGGGAACGATCTCGTCAGCGAACCTGCCCGCGGCCAGCGCCGCGGCATAGCGCTGCTGGGAGCGCAGCGCCCACTCGTCCTGCTGCTCGCGGCTGACGCCGAGCTCGGCCGCCACCTCGCTGCCGTGCACGCCCATGAGCACGCCGTCGGCGGGACAGCAGAGACCGTCGCGCAGGACGCTGTCCACGGCGAGGCGATCGCCCAGGCGTGCCCCGAAGCGCTGTTCCATGAGCAGGTACGGAGCGCTCGACATCGACTCCATGCCACCGGCGACGACCACGTCCGCCTCGCCGGAGCCGATGAGCAGCGCTCCCAGGTTCACCGCCTTGAGCGCGCTGGCACACACCTTGTTGATCGTGAACGACGGCACGCTGGCCGGAAGCCCCGCCCTCAGACCCGCCTGCCGCGACGGCACCTGCCCCTGGCCGGCCGCCAGGACGGTCCCCATGATGAGCTGGTCGACCTCGTCACCGGCGGTCCCGGTGCGCTCCAGGACCTCGCGGATGACCCTGGCGCCGAGGTCGGTGGCCGCGACGGTGGAGAGCCCGCCCCCGAGCCTGCCGAACGGCGTGCGCGCCGCGGCGACCATGACCACGCCGTTCATGTCGCGATGCTACGCCCGCGGTCTCATCCATCGTCCGCCGGTGGCAGGTCCTCCAGCAGGTCGACGAGCAGGTGGCGAGCGATGAGGATGCGCTGCACCTCGCTGGTACCCTCACCGATCTCGTTGGCCTTGACGTCGCGGTAGTACCGTGCCACCGGCGACTCCTCCATGAAGCCGTAGCCCCCGTGGATCTGCACCGCCTGGTTGGCACAGGCCGTGGCCACCTCCGAGGCGTGGAGCTTGGCCATGGACGCGAAGGGCGCGGGGCTCCGCCCGGCGTCGATGGCGGCGGCGGCGCGCCAGGTCATCAGCCGGGAGAGCTCGATCTGCGTGGCCATGTCGGCGAGCTTGAACTGCGTCGCCTGGAACCTGGCGATCGGCTGGCCGAACTGGTGCCGCTGGGTGCTGTGGGACAGCGAGGCATCCAGGCACGCCTGGGCCAGCCCCACCGACAGGGCCGCGATGGCCACCCGCCCGCCCTCGAGTATCTGCAGGAACTGGCGATAACCGCCGCCCTCGATGCCGATCACGTTCTCCACGGGCACGTGGCAGTCTTCGAAGATCAGCTCGCGCGTGTCGCTGGCGTGCCAGCCGAGCTTGCGGTACTTGGGAGCCTGGCTGTACCCGGGGGTGCCACGCTCCACGGCGATGGCGCTGATCTGCCGCTCGTCGCCGGCGATCCCGGTGACGGCGGTGATGGTGACGCCGGCACTTATGTCGGTGCCGGCGTTGGTGATGAACGACTTGCCGCCGTTGATGACCCAGTCGCCGTCGCTGCGCTGGGCGCGCGTCTGGGTGCCGCCGGCGTCCGACCCCGCCGCCGGCTCGGTGAGCCCGAAGGCCCAGAGCCTCTCGCCGGAGAGCAGCTCGGGCAGCCAGCGCCGCTTCTGCTCGGGGGTCCCGAAGCTGACGATCGGGCTGATGCCCAGCGACACGGCCGCCTCCAGCGTGATGGCCATCGCAGCGTCGGCGCGGGCGATCTCCTCCAGCGCCAGGCAGTAGGAGAGGAAGTCGGCGCCGGCCCCGCCGACGCTCTCCGGGAAGGGAAGCGCGAACAGGCCGAGCCGCGCCATGCCGGCGACCAGCTCGTAGGGGAACTCGCCGGACTGGTCGTGGGCCGCCGCGCGGGGGGCGATCTCATCGCGGGCGAACGCACGAACGGTGTGGCGGATCTCCCGCTGCTCGTCGGAGAGCTCGAAGTTCACTGCAGCCGCTCCCCGACGAGGCGCACCACGTCCTCGATGGTGTCCGCGATGGCCGCCCCCGCCAAGGTCAGCGCATCGATCTTGCTCTGCGCGGTCCCGGTGGTGCCGCTGATGATCGCGCCCGCGTGTCCCATGCGCTTTCCTGGGGGGGCCGTGCGCCCGCTGATGAACGCCACCACCGGCTTGTCGAACCCCGTGCTGCGGATGAAGTCGGCGGCTCTCTCCTCGTCGCTGCCCCCGATCTCGCCGATCATCACCACAGCGCGGGTCTGCGCATCGGCGGCGAAGAGCGCCAGGACGTCGCTGAAGCTGAGACCCAGAACGGGGTCGCCGCCGATGCCGACCGAGGTGGTCTGGCCCATGCCCGCCGCGCCGAGACCCTGGATGACCTCGTACGTGAGTGTGCCGCTGCGGCCCACGATGCCCACGGGACCGGGGGTGTTGATGTGGTTGGGGATGATGCCCACCTTGCACTGGCCCGGCGTGACCAGGCCGGGGCAGTTGGGTCCCAGCAGTCGGGTTGCTGCGCGTTCGACGAAGGCGCGGGCGCGGATCATGTCGTGGATGGGGACGCCCTCGGTGATGCACACCGTGAGCGCGATGCCCGCGGCCGCGGACTCCATGATGGCGTCGGCCGCGAAGGCGGGGGGGACGAAGACGCCGCTGACGTCCGCGCCGGTGCCGGCCACAGCCTCGGCGACGGTGTCGAAGATGGGTACCCCGCCCGCGTCCTGGCCACCCTTGCCGGGCGACACGCCGGCCACGATGGCGGTGCCGAAGGCACGCATCTGCTCGGTGTGGAATCCGCCCTCGCGCCCGGTGATCCCCTGGATGAGCACGCGGCTGGAGCTGTCGACGAGCACGCTCACGACGGGTCGCGGGTGAGCGCCACGATCTTCTCCGCCGCCTCGGTGGCGCTGATCGCTGGGGTGATCCCCGCCTCGGCGAGCAGGGCGCGCCCCTCCTGCTCGCGCGTCCCCGTCATGCGCACCACCAGCGGCTTGGTGATGTGCAGCTGCTCACGCGCCGCGATGATGCCCCTGGCCACCTCGTCGCCACGCGTGATGCCGCCGAAGATGTTGATGAACACCCCTCTCACCCTGGGGTCGAGCAGCACCATCTCCAGCGAGTTGCGCACCTTCTCGGCGCTGGCGCCACCACCGACGTCGAGGAAGTCGGCGGGCTCGCCCCCGTGCTGCTTGACCAGGTCGAGCGTGTTCATCACCAGGCCCGCGCCGTTGCCGATGCAGCCGATGTCGCCGTCGAGGTGCACGTAGGTGAGGCCGCGCCGGCGGGCCTCGACCTCGTAGCGGTCGTCGCCGGTGTGCCCGTCATCCCCGCTGGCGTCGCGGGCGAGCTCCTCGGCGAGGGCGGCGTGGCGGTTGTCGGCGTTCTCGTCGACCTCGAGCTTCCCGTCGGCCGCGATGAAGCGTCCGTCAGGGGTGAGCACCAGCGGGTTGATCTCGCAGGTCACGGCGTCGAGCGCGACGGCCACCGAGTACAGCTTCTCGGTGAGCCCGACCAGCTGGGCTGCCAGCCTGGCCCTCTGGCCGCGCAGCGCCGGGGCGTGGGCCAGCGCGGCAAAGACCATCTGGCGGACCTCGAATGCCTGCGGGCCGGCGAAGGGGTCGGGCCACAGCGTGGCGATCCTCTCCGGGGCCTCCCCGGCCACCTCCTCGATCTCCATGCCGCCGGCCGCCGAGAAGATGAGCGCGAGGCGTCGGCGGTCGCGGTCGAGGGTCACTCCCAGGTAGAGCTCGCTGCCGATCAGAAGCCCGGTCTCGCACCAGACGCTGCGCACCGGGTACCCCCTGATGTCCATGGACAGGATCCGTGAGGCCTCGCGCTCCGCCTCCTCCGGGGTGTCGACGACCGCGATGCCCCCGGCCTTGCCCCGGCCTCCGATGGGCACCTGCGCCTTGACGGCGATGCGGCCGAGCTCCTCGGCCGCAGCGCGGGCCTGGGCGGCGGTGCGGGCCAGCCGTCCCTCCGGGACGGGAATACCCGCGGCGCTGAACTGCTGCTTGGCCTGGTACTCGAGGAGCTTCACGACGCTGGCACGGCGTGCGCGGGGATCACGGCGGGTCAGTCTAGCCCGGCGCTCGGCGCCCCCGGCTGGGCGGCCGCGACCAGCTCAGGCGACCAAGCCCGGCCTGGTGATGCGGTCGATCTCCGCCAGGTCAGCGGCGCTCGGCGTCCACTGGCCGGCGCGCGCGTTGGCGGCAACCTGCTCAGGGCTGGTCGCGCCGGGGATCACCGACACCACCTCTGGCTGGGCGACGAGGGCCCCGATGGCCACGTCGATCAGCCCGACGCCGCGCTCGTGGGCGAAGCTCTCCAGGGCCTCGACGATGTCGAAGTTGGCGTCGGTCATCAGGTCGGCGGCGCGGGCACTCTCGCGGCCGAGGCGGGTGCCTGCGGGGGGCGCTTCACCGCGGCGGTACTTGCCGCTCAGCAGGCCGCTGGACAGCGGGAAGTAGGGCAGGACGCCCATCCCGAGCCGCTGGCACGCGGGCCCGACCGAGCCCTCCACGTCGTCGCGCTTGAGCAGGCTGTACTCCGTCTGGCAGGTGACGTACCGCGCCCAGCCGCGCTCGGTGGCAACTGCGTGGGCCCTGTCGACCTGCGCTGCGTCGTAGTTGGAGCAGCCGATGGCGCGCACCTTGCCCGCCACCACCAGCTCGTCGAGGGCGCCGAGGGTCTCCTCGAGCGGGACGGTGCCATCGAAGAAGTGGTGCTGGTAGAGGTCGATGCGATCGGTTCCCAGGCGGCGCAGGCTGCCCTCCACCGCCCGGACGATCCAGCGGCGCGAGCCGCCGCTGCGCTCGGCGGGGCCCATCGACCCCCCAAACTTGGTGGCGATGACGGCTTCGTCGCGGCGACCGCCGAGGGCGCGGCCGAGGATCTCCTCGCTGCGTCCCCGGCTGTAGATGTCGGCGGTGTCGAAGAAACCCACCCCCTCCTCGAGCGCGGCCAGGATGACCCGCCGGCTCCGCTCCTCGCCGGTCCGCCCCCCGAAGTTGTTGCAACCGACGCCGACGATGGGAACCTCGATCCCGGAATCTCCCAGGGCGCGGCGGGGCAGCTCACCCATCGACATCTCCTTGTCAGTCTGCCGAGCGCGCGGCGCCGCGCCCACCTGCCGAGCGTAGCTGCCCGGGCATGCTCGGCCACCCGCTGGTACCCTCGCCGCATGCCCGACACAGCGGCCCCGGAGGAACCCGCCGCCGCTGCGCACAGGCAGGTTGTCGTCGAGCGCCCGGTCCTCGCCGTCCGCACGCTGGTGGTCGCTGCGCTGATCGTGATCGCCATCCTCGGGCTGGCCGTCGTGCTCAGCCACGTCGTCGACCTGCTGCTCATCCTCCTGGTCGCGATCGTGTTCGCCGAGGGCATGCGTCCCCTGGTCAACCGCCTGGCGGAGGTGCGCATGCCGCGGCCACTCGCCATCGCCGCCGTCTACGCCGGCTTCATCGCCGTGCTGGTCCTGCTCATCACCCTCCTGGTGCAACCCATCGTCAACGAGGCCACCACGCTGGCGCACAACCTGCCCAGCTACCAGGCCAGCATCGAAGCCACGGTGACCTCGTGGCAGCACGCCCTCAACCTCGGCGGCAGCGGCAGCCCCAACCTCGGCAACACCCTGGCGGGCAGCCTGGACACCGCCAAGAACGTGCTGCTGACGATCGGCGGCTACATCGTCGGCGTGCTCGTCAACCTGATCCTGGTGCTGGTCATCGGGTTTCTCTGGCTGGTCACCTCCGACCGGCTGAAGCGGTTCGTCGTCGACCTGCTCCCCACCCGGCATCAGGGCCTGGCCGCCGACGTGTTCCGCGAGATGGGCCAGCACATGGGCGGTTTCCTCCGCGCCACCGCCATCAACATGGTGGTGGTCGGCGTGCTCACCGGCCTGGCCTGCGCGGTGCTGGGGCTGCCCAGCCCGGTGCTGCTGGGGATCTTCGCCGGGCTCACCGCCGCCATCCCCCTGGTGGGTCCCTTCCTCGGCATCGTGCCCCCGCTGCTGCTCGGCCTCACGCTGGGGCCCGGCCACGCCGTGCTGGTGGTGGTGGTGCTGCTGGTGGTGCAGCTCGTCGACGCCAACCTCGTGGTGCCGCAGGTGATGAACCGGGTGGTGTCCCTCCCGGCGCTGGCGGTGGTGGTCGCGCTGCTCATCGGCGGCGCGCTCGAGGGGCTGATCGGAGCGCTGCTCGCCGTGCCCGTGGCGTCCGCGCTGCAGGTGGTGCTGCTGCGCGTGCTCGTCCCCTGGGTGCACACCACCCAGGGCCGCCACGACGAGGCGTACGCCCGCGCCTACACGCCGCTCTCCACGCCGCTGGGGGCCGGTCCGGCCGCGGGCGGGCGACGGCTCACCCCCCGCTGAGGCGATGAGCGGCACGGCGCCCGCACGTCCGGCGCGACTGGAGTCGGCGGTGGCGCTGCGCGCCCTGGCCACGGTGCTGGTGCTGGTCATCCACACCACCCACTGGCCTCCCCGAGCAGTCCTCTTCGACGATCTCGACCTGCTCAGCCGGCTGGCGGTGCCGGCGTTCATGCTGCTCACCGGCGTCCTGCTCAGCTACCAGTACGGAGGGGCGCCGCTGCGCGCCGGGGAGTTCCTGCGGCGGCGCTTCTCGCGCAGCCTGGTGCCCTGGCTGGCCTGGGCCCCGGTGTACGCGGCGACCGGGTGGTTCATCACCGGCGACACCACCCACAGCGTCAGGGGCGTGGCCAGCTTTTTCAGCTACGGCGCCGGCCACCTGTGGTTCCTCCTGCTCATCCCCCAGATGTACCTGGTGTACCTGGTCTGGCCCCGGCGCCACCTCTGGTGGTGGGCCGCGGCGGCGATGCTCCTGCAGACGGTGCTGTGCGTCTACCGCCTCTACGGCCCGATGCCGATCGGGGTCGTCGACCAGTTCTTTCTCTGGCACGGATTCCAGCTGCTGCCCTTCTGGATCGGCTACTTCGCGGTGGGGGTGGCGGCGGGGCGGTCACTGGTGGCCCGCGGAGAGCCCCATCGGGTGAGCTGGCGGCCGGTCCTCGCGGTCGCCGGCATCGCCGCCCTCAGCGGCTGGGCGCTGATCCTGGTCAGCTACAGCTCGGCCGCGCACGGTGAGTTCGTCGCCGGCACAGGGGGTTTCCTGCTCCCCCAGGAGCCGCTCTTCGTCCTCAGCGTTGCCGTGCTCGTCTGGCTGGTCGGCGGCCCGGTGGTGGCGCTGGGAGGCCGCCTGGCCACCGCGACACGGGCGCTGAGCGACAACTCGCTCGGCGTCTACATCCTCCACCCTCTGCTCATCTACGCCATCGGCCGCCGCATCGGCAGCCTGCTCTCCCCCGGCCTGCCGCTCTCCTTTCTCGGCTTCCTGATCCTGACCACTGGCGGCCTCGTCGCCGCCACCCTGATCGCCATCCTGCTGAGCGCCACCCCGCTCGCCCCCACCCTGGGCGCGCGCCGTCGGGGCATCTCGCCGCCCCGGGGCCAGCGCGCCTCCTCGAGCTCGCCGGCTGGGCCTGGGTAGACCGGCACACGACCACCCGCGCCCCGGCTACACCCTCGCCGGCGTCCGGGACGGCTGCACCGGGGCGTAGACGGTGGCGGCGCGCTCGCGGCCGCGCAGCTCCACCTCACCGCGCGACTCCCACCGCGAGCGCTCCTCCTGGCTCGCCGCCTCGACGCTGGCGGCGTCGACCAGGACGCGCCCCGGCGCCGTCTTGGCCAGCTCGCACAGCCGCGCCGCGACGTTGACCGGGTCACCGATCACGGTGTACTCGTAGCGCTGCTCGCTGCCGATGTTGCCCGCCACCACCATCCCGCTGGCCACGGCGATGCCGGCGTCGAGGCCGGGGTGGCGGCGCTCCAGCTGCTCGAGGCCGGCGCTCAACTGCCGCGCCGCGCGCAGAGCGCGCTGCGCATGATCCGGCTGGGGAAGGGGAGCACCGAAGATGCAGAGCGCGGCGTCGCCCTCGAACTTGTTGGCCCAGCCGCCCTCGGCCTCGATGGCGGCCACGACCGCGCTGAACAGCGCGTTGAGCATGGCCACCAGCCGATCCGGCTCCAGCCGTTCGGCGAGCGCCGTCGAGCCGCGCAGGTCGACGAACAGCACCGAGACCTCGCGGCTCTCCCCGCCCAGGTTGGTGTTGTCCATGGCGTGGCGCGCCACCTCGGTTCCCACGTGGCGTCCGAAGAGCTCGCGCAGCTGCTCGCGCTCGCGCAGCCCCGCGGTCATGCGGTTGAAGCGCAGCTGCAGGTCACCGATCTCGCCGCTGTCGGCGACCGGCACGGTGGCGGTGAGGTCACCGCCGGCGACACGCTCCATGGTGCGGTGCAGCGCGCGCAGAGGGTCGGCGACAGAGCCGGCGGCCATGATGCTGGTGTACGCGCCGACCACGATGCCGGCTCCGGTGAGCAGGCCGAGAAGGATGAACAGGCGGGTGTGGTCGGTGTTCTGCTGCTCGACCAGCGTCAGCGCGATGCCGGCCAGCGGGATGCCCGACCCCAGCAGCCAGGCGAGCAGCAGCCGGCTGCGCACGCTGGGTGCGCAGCCGGTGACCTCGGGGAGCACCTCGCGCAGGCGGGTCACCACCGGACGCATGCCCCGCTCCAGGAGAAGAAAGGCGACGGCGCACGTGGTCAGGCCGCCCAGGAACACGGTGAGCACGCCGCGAAACACCAGCACGGGCGCGACCTGGAGAACCGCCGCCAGCAGCACGCCGACCATGACCACCCCGCCCAGCCAGTAGACGGCGCAGTGCTGGGTTTGGCGCCACTGGTTGCGCAGCACCTGCTGCAGCCGCGCCGGCGGCACCTCGTCCTCGGAGGTGAGCGCCGCCTCAGCAGCGGCGGCGACACGCAGCGCGGTCACGCTGCCCAGCACCAGGGTGAGCACCAGGTAACCGGCGGCGGCGCCGCCCAGGATGGTGAGGCCGCGGCCGGTGACCACCTCGCGTGGAAAGGCCATGGCGCCGATCGCGAAGGTGATCGCCGCGCCGCTGATGTTGGCGACACCGAGCAGCAGAGCGGTGATCCAACGCGCCCGCCGGATCTCGGGGTCGGAGCGCGTGAACACGCTGCGCAGCTCGCGCCGCGCGCTCAGGAGCACCTCCATGCGGGCATCGTACGCCGGGGTCCGGCCGCCGCGACTATCCTGCGCGCATGCCGAGAACGACCCGCAGGGCCGTGCCCCCAGAGGGCTCCGGTGACCCCACCGTGGCACCGCGTCCGCGCCGAGCCTCGTCGAACGGCAGCCCGGCAGCACCCGGCTCGGCGACCGAGCGGGCGATCAACCTGCTGCGCAAGCGCCGTTACGACGCCGTCCATCGCGGGGGGGCCGCGGAGCGCACCCAGCATCCCAAGGGCAAGCTGACCGCTCGCGAGCGCGTGGAGCGTTTCCTCGACCCCGGGTCGTTCACCGAGATGGACGCCTTCGCGGTGCACCGCAACAGCAACTTCGGCATGGAGGAGCGCAGGGTCCGCGGCGATGGGGTGGTGACCGGTTGGGGCACCGTCGAGGGACGCCAGGTGTTCGTGTTCAGCCACGACGCCTCGGTCTTCGGCGGCTCGCTCGGCGAGGTGTTCGCCGAGAAGGTCACCAAGATCATGGATCTCGCCGTGCGCACGGGCTGCCCCTGCGTCGGCATCAACGACTCGGGCGGCGCGCGCATCCAGGAGGGTGTGGTCTCCCTGGCCGGCTACGCGGAGATCTTCTATCGCAACGTCGAGGCCAGCGGGGTGGTCCCGCAGCTGTCGCTGATCGTCGGTCCCTGCACCGGCGGCGCCGTCTACTCACCGGCGATGACCGACTTCATCTTCATGGTGCGCCACGTCGGCTACATGTTCATCACCGGCCCCGACGTCATCAAGGTCACCACCGGGGAGCGCGTCAGCTTCGAGGACCTCGGCGGCTCCGACGTCCACAACCAGCGCAGTGGCGTCGCCCACTTCAACGCCGACACCGAGGACGAGGCCTTTGGTCAGATGCGCGCCCTGCTCGGCTACCTGCCCGCCAACAACCACGAGCCGCCGCCCTACCGCCCCACGCTTGATGATCCGCAGCGCGCCGATTCCGAGCTGCAATCGATCATCCCGGACAATCCCAACCAGCCCTACGACATGCGCACGGTGGTCTCGCGCGTGGTCGACGACGGCGAGTTCCTGGAGGTGATGCCCTACCACGCCCAGAACATCATCTGCGGCTTCGGACGGCTCGACGGCCACTCCGTGGCGGTGGTCGGCAACCAGCCGCGCGTGCTCGCCGGCGCGCTCGACATCGAGGCTTCCATCAAGGCGGCGCGCTTCGTGCGCTTCAGCGACGCCTTCAACCTGCCCCTGGTCACGTTCGTGGACGTGCCCGGCTTCCTGCCCGGGACCGACCAGGAGTACGGGGGGATCATCCGGCATGGCGCCAAGCTGCTCTACGCGTACTGCGAGGCGACCGTGCCCAAGCTCACCGTGATCACCCGCAAGGCCTACGGAGGCGCCTACGACGTGATGTGCAGCAAGCACATCCGCGCCGACTACAACGTCGCCTGGCCCACCGCCGAGATCGCCGTGATGGGGCCGCAGGGGGCGGTCAACGTCATCTTCAAGCGCGAGATCGCCGCCGCGGATGATCCCACCGCTCGCACCGCCGAGCTGATCGCCGAGTATCGCGAGCAGTTCGCCAACCCCTACTACGCGGCCGAGCGCGGCTACATCGACGACGTCATCGAACCCAAGCAGACGCGGGCCGCGCTCATCAAGGCGCTGCACATGACCATGGACAAGCAGGTGACGCTGCCGCCGCGCAAGCACGGCAACCTGCCTCTCTAGGAGAGCCGGCGCGGTTGGTCCGGTGTCTCGGTCAGATGTCGCCGCCGGGGCGGTGCACCCCGAAGACCTCGCGGAGCGCGTCGCAGACCTCCCCGACGGTGGCCAGGGCCGCCAGGGACTCGCGCATCACCGGGAGCAGGTTCTCGCTTCCCTCCGCGGTGCGGCGCACCGCGTCGAGGCTGCGGGTCACCGCCGCGGCATCACGGCGACCGCGCAGCTCGTGGAGGCGCTGCAGCTGAGCGGCCTCGAGCTCGGCGCCGATGCGCAGGATCTCCACCTCGCGCTGCGTCGATTCCGTGAACCTGTTGACACCGACGATGACCCTCTCCCCGCTCTCCACCAGCTGCTGGTGGCGGTAGGCGGAGTCCTGGATCTCGCGCTGGTAGAAGCCCTCCTCGATGGCGGCCACCGCCCCCCCGCGCTCCTCGACGCGCGCCATCAGCGCCCGGGATGCCTCCACCAGGTCGGCGGTGAGCCGCTCCACCAGGTAGGCGCCGCCCAGTGGGTCGGCGACCGCGGCCGCCCCGGACTCGAAGGCGATCACCTGCTGCGTGCGCAGGGCGATCTCCGCCGCCTGCTGGGAGGGCAGCGCCAGCGCCTCGTCGTAGCTGTTGGTGTGCAGCGACTGGGTGCCGCCGCACACCGCTGCGAGCGCCTGGATGGCCACGCGCACGACGTTGTTGAGCGGTTGCTGGGCGGTCAGGGTGGCACCGCTGGTCTGGGCGTGGAAGCGCAGGGTCAGGCTGCGCGCGTCGCCCGCCCCGAAGCGGTCGCGCATCACCTCTGCCCAGATGCTCCGGGCCGCCCGGAACTTGGCGACCTCCTCGAAGAAGTCGTTGCCGACGTTGAAGAAGAAGCTCAGGCGGGGAGCGAAGTCGTCGACCGCGAGGCCCGCGTCCACCGCGGACTGCACGTAGGCGATGCCATTGCTGAGCGTGAAGGCGATCTCCTGCGGAGCGGTCGCCCCGGCCTCGCGAATGTGGTAGCCGCTGATGCTGATCGTGTTCCAGCGCGGCAGCCGCCGGGCGCAGTACGCGAAGGTGTCGGTGACCAGTCGCATCGACGGCCGCGGCGGGAAGATGAACGTGCCACGCGCTGCGTACTCCTTGAGGATGTCGTTCTGGATGGTTCCCCCCAGCCGCTCGGCGCCGACGCCCTTGGCCTCGGCGGCCAGCTCGTAGAGGAGCAGCAGCAGCGACGCCGGGGCATTGATCGTCATCGAGGTGGTCACCTCGTCCTGGGGGATGCCCGCCATCAGCACGGTCATGTCGTCGAGCGAGTCGATGGCGACCCCCACCTTGCCCACCTCGCCCCGGGCCATGGGCGAGTCGCTGTCGTAGCCCATCTGGGTGGGCAGGTCGAAGGCACAGCTGAGCCCCGTCTGCCCGGCGCCGAGCAGGTAGCGGAAGCGCTCGTTGGTCTCGGCCGCGCTGCCGAAGCCCGCGTACTGGCGCATCGTCCAGAGACGCTGCCGGTAGCCGTCCGCACGCACCCCGCGCAGGAAGGGGAACTGGCCGGGCGGCGGCCACTCCGGCACGGCGGCGGCGGTGTACACGGGCTCGAGCGGCAGCCCGCTCTCGGTCTGCCCGGGGATCTCTCCGGTGCCGCTCACCCGCCGTGCCCGGGCGAGCCGGGATCCGGCTGGCAGAGCTCGGTGAGCACCCCCATCGCCGCGGAGGGATGGAGGAAGGCGACCAGCCGGCCCGCGGCACCCCGGCGGGGGCAGCTGTCCAGGGCCTTCAGCCCGAGGCCGCTGTACAGGTCGAGGGCCGCCTGGACGTCGTCGACCCCGTAGGCGACGTGGTGGAGGCCGCCACCGCGGCGCTCGAGGAAGCCCGCGATCTTGGAGTCGGGAGCGGTGGCCGTGAGCAGCTCGACTCGGGACTCGCCGACCTCGAACATGACCGCCTCGATGCCGTCCGATTCCACCCGCTGGCGGTGGCTGGGAGCCCTGCCCAGGAGCCGCTGGTACGCCTCCACGGCGGCGTCGATGTCGCGGACGGCGATGCCCACGTGGTCGATCCTGCTCAGCATCGGCCCGAGTATGGGACAGGCACGGGGCCGGCGGCGCGCGCCGGGGTGGCCAGCACCCGTCGCATGTCAGCGGATGACGGAGAAGGCAGCCGCCTCGGTTCCCTGCCACGGCTGCTCGCTGATGAGCCGGAGATCGGGCAGCCGCATGATGCAGTCGAGGTTCCACGGGTGCTGCGCCGCGGGAAGGCGGTGGGATCCGACGAATACCGCGTCTGCACGCTGCACCGCCCGCTCCGCCGCCGCAGGGTCGGCGCACGCCTGAGCGAGCGCGACCACGAGAGGAGTGCCGAGCGGGCCACCCTCGAAGCTGTTGGGCACGAGCGGTGTGAGGTCGGTGACAGCCGCCATCCACATTCCGGCGTCGTCGTTGCCGTCGGTGAGGATGATCGATCCCCTCGGCAGGATGGTGGACATCCTGTTCAGGACGGCCAGATCCGCCGGTGTGACCAACGCGCGGTTCGCGATCGCGCGTTGGTACATGGTGAGCTCGGCGCGCGCCCCGACGCCCAGCGAGAGGAGGGCGATGACCGCCAGCGCAGCGGCCGCAACATCCAGCCCGCGCGCGGCTGGACTGAGACGCGCGGTTACAAAGCCAGGCAGGCTGACCCTGCGCCGGGCCGCGATCCACGCGACCACCGCAGCGAATGCCGCGATTGCCACGATGACGCGCCACTGGCCGAGGGGAGCCAGCCGGTCGAAGACGCCCAGTGGGTACAGGGCGATCTGCGGAGACCCAAAGACCCTCGTCCAGGCTCGATCGAAGGGACCGCGAGCCACCACGAGCACGATGCCAACCACTGCTGCCGCGGCCGCGACGGCTACGATCCGTACCCCGGTGTGCAGGTTGGGCCGACGGGCGAGGACTCGAATGCCCCTGGCGACGGCGAGGAGGCCTGCCCCAAGCAGAAGCGGGATGAGCCAGTACTGGACGCCTAGAAGGCGGTCGGTGTCACCCCAGGGAAAGATCGCGCGCCACAGGCTTGCGAAGCGGTGCCAGTACAGGGTATCGACCATCGCGAAGAGGAGGATGGCCTCTGCAACCACCACCCACAGCATACGTCGCGCGATCAGGACGGCGGCGATGCCCAGTCCCAGCAGCACGACCGCCACCGGACTGGTGAGGTCGGTCTGGGCGAGGTACTGGAACAGCTCGTGGGGATGCACGGGACCGCGGCCCTGGGCGATCACCACGGCCGACGGCTCGGGGTGAACGGGAGGAGGGACCTTGGGCAGGCGGGTCAGCACGGTCACGACGCTCGCACCGGCGGCCCCGGCGACCACTGCCATGCTGGCACGGGCGACGGTCGCTCCGGGGGCGTGACGCAGCGCGCTGGCGGCGGCGGCCGCGAGCAGCGCCCCGCCCACCACCAGGGCGGTCAGCGCCTCGAGGCCGTGGACGACCCAAATCGCCGCCGTGGCGGCCGCGATGAGCAGTGCGTTATCGAAAGCCTGCCGCCCGCGCAAGAGCCTCACTGCGGCCACGATCAACGGTGCCACCAGCGTCGAGTCGACGACCTGTGGAAAGCGGCCGAGGATCGCCTGGTCGGATGGGAAGGCCAGACCCACTGCGAAGAGCGGGGCCACCACCGCGAGGGCGATTGAACCGGTCGCCTCGAAGGCGAGCATGGCGATGCCCAGAGGCAGCAGAAGCAGCGCCGCAGTGACGGCCGGCCCCATGGACGCGGCCGGGGGTGGGCCTCCCACCCAGGAGACGACGGCTGCCATCGCCTCGAAAC
>JBOHUD010000055.1:0-13246 GCA_050734155.1 Candidatus Dormibacteria bacterium | reverse complement strand
GCATCGTGCTGGCGCCGGCCAGCACGCCCCAGTGGATCGCCTCGCACATCGAGACCGCGGGCGGCTCGTTCACCCCGACACCCGCGGAGGCGTCGGCAGTGCTGCGCGCCTCGGCAGCCCCGAGCACCTGCCTGGCGGCGGACGGCGAGGGGGGATTCATCTGGCCGTACTTCTTCGGGGCATACGACGCCATGTACACCCTGGTGAAGCTCCTGGAGATGCGCGCCGTCCACCGGGTGCCGCTGAGCGAGGAGCGCCGGCGGCTTCCCGTCGCCACCTACATCACCGCCACCGAGTTCTGCCCCTGGGAGGCCAAGGGCAGGGTGATGCGTCGCCTCCTCGAGGATCACGACGGCCGCCAGCTCGACCTGGTGGACGGGATCAAGGTGTTCGTCGAAGGCGGCTTCGTCCTGGTCCGCCCCGACCCCGACGAGCCCGCCTACCACGTGGTCGCCAGCGTCGCCGACGAGACCACCGGCAGGCGCCTGGTCAGCGAGTACCTGGAGCGCGTGCGCGCCGCCCAGGGCGGCAATGGGCAGGAGGCCGCGAACGCGGCGGCCGCGCCCATCCACGAGCCCGCCGCCGGTGCCTGAGAGGCGTCGCACCGCCACCCGCGCCGCGAACCCAGGGGGCTGCGCGCACCTCGGGCTATGATCAGACGCGATGGCAGATGTCCCACCGTCCCTGGGAGCCGGTGGCATGGATCGCGGCGATCCGGGATACCTCCGGCACGCGTGCCACGAGCTGCGCCAGCCGCTGGTGGTCGCGGTCGGCTACATCTCGATGCTCGAGGACGGGGCCTTCGGCGAGCTCCCCGCGGAGGCGACCTCGGTGATCCGCACGGTTGCCGAGCGGCTCGACGCCATGAACGCGATCATCGATGTGATGGCCAACGGCGCGCCGCCCAGCCCGGAGGAGTAGGCCAGGCTCAGGCGGCCGGGGTCGGCTGGTTGCCGGTCCCCCCGGGCCTGCCACCGAAGCCGGCGCGACGGCGCCGATCAGACGCGGGCTGCGGCCAGCTCCCGGTCCACGACCGCGGCCAGCGCGGCGATGAACTGCGGATCGGTGTTGGGCATGGCGATGCGATGGAATCCGAGCCCCACCGCACGCGCCTGCTCTGCGGCGGCGACGTCGATGTCGTAGAGGATCTCCAGGTGATCGGCGACGAACTGCACCGGCACCACCAGGACGTCTGTGCTGCCGGCGTCGCGGATGCCGGGCAGCACGTCGGTGAGGTCGGGCTTGAGCCACTCCTCGGGCGTGTGGCCGGCACTCTGGAAGGCGAACGTCCAGCGCTGCCGATCGAGGCCGACGCGACCCGCCACCGCCGCGATGGTGTCGTCGATCTGGGTCATGTAGCCGGGATCCCGCTCGACCACGGCACGGGGCAGGCTGTGCGCGGTGAACACCACCGCCAGCCGGTCGCGGGCGTGCGCATCGAATCCGCCCAGGGCCGCCTCGACGCTCCCGGCCAGGCAGCCGATCCACCCCGGGGTCACGTGCCAGGCCCCGGCGATGCGCACCGGCAGAGCGGGCGCGATCTCGGCTGCGGCAGAGCTCAGCACCCGCTCGTAGCCGGAGAGGATGAGCGCTGAGTACTGCGGCGCCAGCACGATGGCGATGACCCGGCTCACCCCGCTGCCGGCCAGCTGGCCCAGCGAGTCGGCGATCCACGGCGCCGAGTGGAGCATCCCCGCGTACACGGCGGCGGGGTGGTCGGGATCGCGGACGAGGAGCAGTTGCTGCAGAGCTCTCGCCTGCGCCTCGGTGATGTCGATGAGCGGGGAGCGACCGATGACGTCGAAGCGGCGCTCGAACTCCGCCACCAGCTGGGGCGAGGCCTCCCTCCCGCCCCGAACGCTGCGCAGGTAGGCGGGAACGTCGGCGGACGTCACCGCGGAGCCGAAGGTGAGCAGCAGCACGCCCAGCGGTGGGCCGCCCGCCACCGGGTGGCCGCCGGTCACGCCGCCACGGCGGTGCGGGCGTGGACCAGGTCGACGAGACGGCGCAGTGTCTCGCCGGGAGTGTCGGCCAGGACCCCGTGGCCGAGGTTGAAGACGTGGCCGGGGCGGCCGCCCGCCTCGGCGAGGACGCGGGCGGCCTCGCGCTCGACGACCGGCCAGGGCGCCAGGCAGACGGTGGGGTCGAGGTTGCCCTGGATGGCTCGCTCGCCGATCCGCGACCAGGCGCGGTCCAGGGGAAGGCGCCAGTCCACGGACACGGCATCGGATCCCGCGCCCGCCATCTCCTCGAGGAGGTGGGCGGTGGAGGTCCCGAAGTGGATGGTGGGCACCGCTCCGGCGACGGCGCCGAAGATGCGCCGCACGTAGGGCAGGACGTGCTCCGCATAGTCCGCCGCGCTGAGCGCGCCCACCCAGGAGTCGAACAGCTGCACCGCCTGCACGCCGGCCGCCACCTGGGCGCGCAGGTAGCGGATGGTCACCTCGGTGAGCGTCTCCATGAGCTCGTGCCAGAGTGACGGCTGGCCGTACATGAGCGCCTTGCTGCGCGCGAAGTCCTTGGTCGGCCGCCCCTCGATCAGGTACGACGCCACCGTGAACGGTGCCCCCGCAAAGCCCAGCACCGCAGTCCGGCCCTCCAGCTCACCGCGAACCATGCGGATCGCCTCGAAGAGCTCGGGGGTCGCCTCCTGCGGGTCGACGATGCGCAGCCCACGCACCGCCGCGGCGTCACGCACCGGCGCGTGGATGACGGGGCCCAGCCCCGGGTCGATGGAGAACGGCACGCCCATGCCGAAGAGCGGCAGCATGATGTCGGCGTAGAGGACGGCGGCGTCGACGCCGAACTCCTCGACCGGCATCAGCGTGACCCTGGCGCACAGCTCCGGGGTGCGGGTCATGGTGAGGATGTCGTAGCGCTCGCGCAGCTCGCGGTAGGCGGCCAGGCAGCGGCCCGCCTGGCGCATGAACCACACCGGGGTGCGGTCGACCGGTCGCCGCTCGATCGCCGCCAGGAACCGGGTCGCGCCGGTCATGGCGGTGGGCGGAGCCGGGGCGGTGGCCATGGATCGAGGGTAGCGGACGGCGGCGGTGCGCCGGCCCTGCGCTATCCGGCCGAGCCCGGGTCCGTGTCGCCGGCGTGGAGGGGATCGATGAGGTCGGCGAGGACGTGGGCCAGGCCACTGCTGGTCGCCTCGGCGGCCACCGCCGCCGCCACCGCCGGGGCCACGGAGCGGTTGAACACCGACGGGATGATGTACTCGGGGTGCAGGTCGTCGCCGACTGTGGCGGCGATCGCCCGCGCCGCCGCCAGCTTCATGGCATCGCTGATCTGCCGCGCCCCGCTGTCGAGCAGGCCGCGGAAGAATCCCGGAAAGCAGAGCACGTTGTTGATCTGGTTGGGATAGTCGCTGCGCCCGGTGGCGACGACCGCGGCCACTCCCTCGATCGCCTCGGGCTGCACCTCGGGCTCGGGGTTGGCGAGGGCGAAGACGACGGGCAGATCGGCCATGCGCCTGATGATCCCGGCGTCGAGCAGGCCGGCGCTGCTGGTCCCGATGAAGACGTCGGCGCCGGCCAGCGCCTCGGCCACGGCACCGCGGACGCGTCGCGGGTTGGTGTTCGCCGCGTACCAGCGGTGCGAGCGGCTGGCCCCGGCGAGGTCGTCGTGGATGATCCCCGCCCGGTCCACGCCGATGATGTCGGCGACGCCAGCGGCGAGCAGGAGGCGGGTCACCGCCGTTCCCGCGGCGCCGATTCCGAGGATGACCACGCGGACGTCCTCGATCCGCTTGCTCACCACCTCCAGGGCGTTGAGCAGCGCGGCCAGCACCACCACCGCGGTGCCGTGCTGGTCGTCGTGGAAGACCGGGATGTCGAGCAGCGCGGAGAGGCGTTCCTCGATCTCGAAGCATCGCGGCCCGGAGATGTCCTCGAGGTTGATCCCCCCGAAGGTGGGCGCGATGTTGACCACGGTGGCCACGATCTCGTCGATGTCCTGGGTGGCCAGGCAGAGGGGGAAGGCATCGACGTTGCCGAACTCCTTGAAGAGCATGGCCTTGCCCTCCATCACCGGCAGCGCCGCCTCGGGCCCGATGTTGCCCAGGCCGAGCACCGCGCTGCCGTCGGTGACGATGGCCACGCAGTTGCGCTTGATGGTGAGGTTGCGCGCCCGGGAGTGGTCGGCGGCGATGGCCGTGCTGATGCGCGCCACACCCGGCGTGTACACCATGGACAGGTCCTCGCGCGTGCGGATGGGAGTGCGCGCCACCACCTCGATCTTGCCGCCTAGGTGGGCCAGGAAGGTGCGATCCGAATACTCCAGCACCTCCACCCCCGTCAGCCCCTTCATCATCTCCACCAGCTGCTGGGCGTGGGCGGCGTCGGCGGCCAGGACTGTGATGTCGCGCACGATGGCGCCGCGATCGACGCGCACGATGTCGATGCCGCGGATGTCGCCCCCGAGGCCGCCGATCGCCGAGGTGAGCTGGCCGAGCATCCCGGGGCGATTGGTGATGCGACAGCGCGCGGTGAACGCGAAGCTCGCCGAGGGATGCTGGATCAAGACGGCGGCGCGGCGAGCACGCGCAGCACCTCCTCGCCGTAGCGAGCCAGCTTGGCCGGCCCGACCCCGGACACCCCGGCGAGCGTCTGCGAGGTCGCCGGGTTGCGCACCGCCAGCTCGCGCAGGGTGCGGTCGCCGAACACCACGTAGGCGGGCACGCCCTCCTCCTGCGAGGTGGCCCGCCGCCAGCTGCGCAGCCGTTCGAAGCGCGCTCCCGCGTCGGAGTCCAGCGCCTCGGCGCCGTCAGCGAGGCCGTTTCCGGACCTCGCCATCGCCACGATCTCGATCTCCACCTCGACGCTGCCGTCGCCGTCGAGCACCGCCTGCCCGTGCGGCGTCAGAGACAGCACCGGGCGCTCGCCGCTGCTGCGGCGCACGCAGCCCTCCTCGATGAGCGTGGCGAGCAGGTCGCGCACCGCCTCGGTGCCCCAGGCGCGCAGGGAGCCGAAGAAGGCCGAGTCGCGCACCCAGCCGCGCTGCCGTGTCCAGGCGTCGTCGCTGCCCCGCAGCAGCGATGCCAGACGTGCGGCGCCGAGGTGGCCGTCGAAGCGGGCGATGCAGGCGAGCGTCGCCGCCACGTCGGCCGCCGCCACCGCCGTCCGCGGCCGCGGCGCAGAGAGGCAGTTGTCGCAGGAGACGCAGCTCCGCGGCGCCCCCTCCTCGCCGAAGTAGTCGGCGATGCGCGCATGCCGGCAGGCGCCGCTGCGCGCGTAGTCCATCACCTGGTGGAGGCGCGCGTAGGCATGCTCGCGGAGCACGGACTGGGCCTCGAAGTCGACCGGGGGTCCCTGCAATCGCGACACTCCCCCGCCATCGAGAAGGGCGCCGGCCTTGCGCAGGATGTCGAGCGACGCACGCACCACGTGGCGTTCGCGATGGGGAAGGCGACGCTCCCAGTCGTCCAGGTCCCAGCGTCCCTCGCGAACCACCTCGCGATACACGTCGCGCACCGCGTCGCGTTGCGGGTAGGCCTGCTCGATGAAGAAGGCCTGGAGGTCGCGGTCGGCAGGGCTGTAGAGCAGGGTGCAGTCGGAGCGCCGGCCATCGCGCCCCGCGCGCCCCGCCTCCTGGTAGTACTGCTCGATGCTGCCCGGGAAGTCGAGGTGTACCACGTTGCGGATGTCGGGCAGGTCGATGCCCATGCCGAAGGCCGAGGTGGCGGCGATCACGGTGATGTCGCCCCTGACGAAGCCCGAGTGGGCATGGTGACGCGCGCTGGCGTCGAGGTCGCCGTGGTAGGCCGCCGCGCGATGGCCGTTGTCGGTGAGCAGCTCGGCGATCTCCTCGGTGGCGCGGACGCGTCCGCAGTACACGATGGCCCGTCCCGGCAGCGATCGCAGCGCGTCGAGCAGCGCGGCGCGCTTCTGCTGCTGCCCGCGGCAGCGCACCACCGCCATGCGCAGCTCGGGGCGCACGAAGCCGGTGACCCGCACCTCCGGCTGGCGCATGCCCAGTGACCTGACGATGTCGGCGCGCACCCGCGGGGTGGCGGTGGCGGTGAAGGCGCCGATGGGGGGCCTGCCGCAGAGGTCGGCGGCCTCGCGCAGCCTGCGGTAGTCGGGACGGAAGTCATGACCCCAGCTGGAGATGCAGTGAGCTTCATCGATGGCCAGGCGGCCGATGCGCAGGCGGGGCAGGGCGGCGATGAACGATGCGACAGAGAAGCGTTCGGGGGTGACATAGAGGAAGCGCAGCGTGCCCCGGGCGGCGGCCTCGAGGGCGGCGTCCTGGGTGGTGCGATCGACCTGGGAGTGCAGCGAGGCGGCGGCGATCCCCAGCGAGCGCAGCCTGGCCACCTGGTCGTTCATGAGCGCGATCAGCGGCGACACCACCATGGTGAGATCGCCGGCGGCGATGCCGGGCACCCAGTAGCCGATGCTCTTGCCCGAACCGGTGGGGGCGACGAGAAGCAGGTCGCGGCCGGCCTCCGCGGCGGCCACGATCTCCGCCTGCCCGGGGCGAAAGGTGGCCAGCCGGAAGACGTCGTGGAGGACCGCCGAGGCAGCGTCGCTGGGCGCGGCGACGGCGCTCACGCCCCCCGGCGCTGCGGATCCCTGCGCCTCCATTGCGCCGGAGGGTAGCAGGCCCGTGGGGACGGTTCGCGTACAGCGGAGGCGCGATACTGGCGGTCATGGCCGGCCATCTCCTCGCCTTCCTGGCGGTGTCGGCGGTCGTGATCTGCACGCCCGGCCCCGACACCGCGCTGACGATTCGCAACACGCTGTTCGGCGGTCGCCCGGCAGGCATCGCCACGGCGGCGGGGGTCGCGGCCGGGCAGGCGAGCTGGACTTTGTGCACGGCCGCCGCCCTGGTGGCCACCCTCGGAGGGGTGCTGCGGCGGGTCCGCATCCGCCGCGCCCTCGACCTTGCGAGCGGCGCGGTGCTGGTGGGGCTGGGCCTGCGCCTGGCCGGCGAGTCGAGCTGATCGTTCCCCTCGCCGGCCGCCGGCGCTCGCCGCCGCCGTTGGGAGATCACGGGGCGAGACGAATTTGCGGCAAAGTATGGGCAGGTCGAGATTGCCGGCCTGCGCCCCGCGGTTCCCTTTCAAGGAGTCCGGCCCCATGAAGAGCACCATGCAGACCAGCCCGCTGACGGTCACCTCGCTGCTGACGCGCGGGACGCAGCTGTTCGGCAACAGCGAGGTGATCACCTGGCAGGGGGAGTCCGCCGATCACGCGACCTACACCGAGGTCGCGGCGGGTGCCGGGCGCCTGGCCAATGTTCTCCGCGGGATGGGCGTCGGCGAGGGTGACCGCGTGGCCACGCTCGCCTGGAACAACCGGGCGCACATGGAGGCGTACCTGGCCATCCCCTGCATGGGGGCGGTGCTGCACACCCTCAACCTGAGGCTCACCCCCCAGCAGCTGGTCCACATCGTCAACGACGCCCAGGACCGCGTCGTCATCGTCGACGCGTCGCTGGTGCCGCTGCTGGCGGCAATCCGCCAGCAGCTGCGCACCGTCGAGCGGGTGATCGTGGTAGGGAAGGCGGACACCTCCGCGCTGGGCGACCACGTCAGCTACGAGGAGGCGGTCGCCGCGGCGCCCGTCGAGTTCGCCTGGCCGGACCTCGATGAGTGGTCGGCGGCGGCGATGTGCTACACGACGGGAACCACCGGCGATCCCAAGGGCGTGGTCTACAGCCACCGCTCCATCTGGCTGCACTGCCTCGCCGTCTGGGCATCGTTCCGCATCGACGAGTCCGAGCGCCTGCTGATGATCGTGCCCATGTTCCACGTCAACGCGTGGGGGATCCCGTACGCGGCGTGGATGCTGGGCTGCACCCTGCTGCTCCCCGACAGGTTTCTCCAGGCGCAGCCACTGTGCGACTTCGTCAAGGCCGAGCGGCCCACGTTCACGGGCGGCGTGCCCACCATCTTCACGGGCATGCTCGCGCAGGCCGAGGCAACCGACGCTGACCTGTCATCCATCAAGCGCGCCATCTGCGGTGGCTCCGCCGTGCCGCGGGCGCTGATCGAGGCCTTCCGCGACAAGTTGAACATCGAGCTGATCCAGGCATGGGGGATGACCGAGACCAGCCCCCTGGGGTGCATCGCCTTCCCGCCGGCGGGCATCCCCGAGGATGAGGAGATCGAGTGGCGCAGCAAGACCGGCCGCGCCATGCCGGGGGTGGAGCTGCGCATCGTCGGTGACGACGGCGCCGAGCTTCCCTGGGACGGCACGTCCGTCGGTGAGTTGGAGGCTCGCGGGCCCTGGATCACCGCCTCGTACTACGGGGTGGAGGCGCCGGAGAGGTTCCACGACGGCTGGCTGCGCACCGGCGATGTCGGCGTCATGGACTCGCGGGGCTACCTGCAGATCACCGACCGGTCCAAGGACGTGATCAAGTCGGGTGGCGAATGGATCTCTTCGGTGGAGCTGGAGAACCATCTCGCCGCCCACCCCGCGGTGGCCGACGCCGCGGTGGTGGGAGTGCACGACGATCGCTGGGAGGAGCGGCCGCTGGCAGCGGTGGTGCTGAAACCCGGCGCCGAGGCGGGCGCCGACGATCTGCGCAGCTTCCTCGATGGCAAGGTGGCGCACTGGTGGCTTCCGGAGCGCTGGACGTTCGTGGATGAGCTCCCCAAGACCAGCGTGGGCAAGCAGGACAAGAAGCTGATCCGCCAGCTCTACAACGACGGAAAGCTCGAGGTGACACAGGCCGGCAGGGCGGCGCGGTGAAAACAACTCGGGTTCGCTGCTCGCCGTCAGCAGGGGTACACTCAGCGACTGATGCGGGAGTAACTCAACGGTAGAGTGCAACCTTCCCAAGGTTGAAGTTGCGGGTTCGAGCCCCGTCTCCCGTTCTCCGTTCATGAACCGGCGGCGTCTGAGCAGGGGCCGTTGATAGTCGTACTCGTACGGCTGGCGAAGGCGTGTGAGCTGGTCCACGACGCCCGCGACCTTCCAGCAATGGTTCGAGGAAGTACTCAAACCGCGAGTGCTGCCGCGATGCAACGGCGCGGCAGGTCGACTTGTCAGGACGGTCGACAACCGTGCGCCGGACTACTTCGGCCTCCGTCGGACCTTGCCAGGCTCAGGTATCCCGGTCATCCCGAAGTCGCGTCCCGAGCAGGTCGCGAGGCCCTACTGCGATTCACCGAAGCAGTCGACGAGCCCAAACCACGGCATTGGACGACGTAGTGGCCGACGCCTTCCAACCTGAACGGAGGTGACCTTGTGAGCGTTGGTGGGAGTCGTGCGTTAGCCCGGCCCGGTCGCCCACTACCGTTCCATCAGTAGACTTCTCACGCCGTCCAGCCCGGAAGCCACGTCACACCTGCTGATTCTGAGTGAGTGCGGACCACTCTGGGAATGGCACCAGCATCGAGGCGCTGGGAGGTGCGTTCGAACCTTTTCGGCGCCGTTGGGACTCGCGGGAGGGTCGTCCGCCTGACGTCAGTGGCCGTCCGGCGCGCCGACCTCGGCCCTCCGAGCGAGATCTGTGCCAGACCGCAGGGGGTGAAGGATTCTTGGGGACGTCAGCGTCGGCTAGGATGGCGGGGCGGCCGCCGCCGTGGTGACTGCCCGCCGTGGTTAGGTAGCCTCGGAGGCCGAGGGTGAGGAAAGCAGGCCGAACGTTCCGGGGAGCAGCTGCGACCACCCCCGAAGCGGCCCTTGACCAGGCCGCCGAGGCCGCGGAGACCACTGGCGTCTTGTCGCTGCGGAATCTGAAGCTCAGCCAGATTCCCCGGCCGACGATCGACCTGTCACTGGTGAAGCGGTTGGATCTGGCCGGCAATCGGCTGGTCACCGTTCCCGACTGGGTGTGGGAGGCCACCGGTGTCCAACAGCTCGACATCGCCGCCAACCGGATTAGGGTTATCGGCGAGGGCATCGGCGCCCTGGTCGTGCTCGAAGTTCTCGACGTGTCCGAGAACCGTCTGACCGGCCTGCCCGACCAGCTAGCCGCCTGCATCAGACTGCACGGGCTCGACGCCGCCGGTAACGCGATCACCGAGGTCCACGTGATCGATGAGCTGCGACGCCTAGACATCCTCGATCTGGCTCACAACCGTCTGCGGTCGATCGACGAAGTCGCTGGTGCCACCGGGCTGAGGGTGCTCGACCTGAGCGCCAACCGGATCGGAGAGCTGCCGGCGTCGCTAGCAAGGTTGCACAACCTGGCCCGGCTCGATCTGTCCGGCAACTTGCTCACCTCCGAGGCCATAGCCGCCGCCCATCTGCCCGGGAGCCTGGTCGAGCTGTATTTGGACGCCAACCGGCTCGACTTCTTCCCTGAGGATCTCGCCAGTCACGTTCGGCTCTCGGCGCTCGGCAACCGCTTCGACCCGGGCACGGTAGCCGCACGGCCGGTGGGAGTGGAAGTGTCCAGGGCGATCGAGAAGTTGACCACCAGTGCCCCCGAACCCACCCGCTACTTAGACGCCCCCACCTACCGCTTGCCGCGAATCGAGCTCACCGACGCGGCGGACGTGCACCGAGTGATCGACCTCCACTTCAAGCGGTTCCGCGACGTGGCGGCCTCAGTGCAGTCCGGGACGGGTACGTCGGTAGACCTGTCGCAGGTCGGTCGCAGCCGGGCGCTCGATTACGTCGCCGAGCACGCCCGAGCTGGCGAACCCACCGTGATTCGGCTGCAGGAGGTCGCTGGTGGGGAGGCCAACCACAAGGCGACAAGCTTCATCGCCGAGGCCGCCGAGCGGGTCCACCGCACCAGCCTGGTTACAGAGGACGGTGCCGCTGTGACGTTCGAAGGAGAGGCTGCCCGCCGGGTCCTCAACGTAGCAGTCGGGCGGTCGGATGGCTCGCTCCTGACCACCCACGAGGTGCTCCGTCAGCAAACCCAGTACCGGTTGCGCCTCGACATCGGGCCGCCCGCGTTGGAGAGCGTGGTCGTCAACGCGCCTGAGTTTGCCGCCGAGCAACTGATCCCGGACAGCACCGCGGGGTGGTGGTTCGACGTTGTGGTGTCCAGCTCGTGGGTCGATGTGCTGGCCGAGACCTCCCGGGTGTTCTTGCCCGTCAAGGGGTCCAGCTGGGTATGCGGTTGCGGGGCCGAACACATCTGCGCCCCGGAAGAACGGCAGCCGCATCTGTTCGTGCCCTTCGCCACCCGGTCGAGCGAGGGCCCCGTGTCCATCCGCTGCACCGTCTACCATCACAACAACGCCGTGCAGTCGGTACGCGTCGACGCGGTCGTCGCCACCGGTGACACGGCGACCGGAACCATAGCCGGAGCAGTGGACTACACACTGGCCCGGGACGTAGCCAGGTCGGTGAAGTTCGCCCCGAGAGACCTGAGCGTTCTGACCAACGAGACGCCTGGGATTCACAGCTTGGTGATCAAGGGTCGAGGAAGACCGATCCCGGTCGACCTGACCGAGGCTGAGGCGCAGGTGGTGCTGGGAAAGATCAGGGATGAACTCTCACTTATCACGCTTGGCGAGGATGGACGCACCAATCAGTACGACTCAATTAACGGCAAGCCGGCGGCCGGACTAACCCGGGACCTGACGGCGCTGGCCCATCTGGGTTCCGCGCTCATCAATGCGGTATTACCTGATGTCGACGATCGGCTGGCCCTTTCCGACGAGCTGGCTAGGCGCGCCACCATCCAGGTGGCGCGGGCGACTCGGGTGACGTTCCCCTGGGCGCTCGTTTACGACATCCCTCACGAGCTCGCCGCCCCATTCACTCCATGTCCGCTGCTGGAGAAGTGGGAAACGGAGCGGGCGCAGCTGGCCAACTACCCCGAGACTTGTCCCCACTCTGTCGACCATGAGATCAACACCCTCTGTCCTTACGGCTTCTGGGGATTCCGGCACTTGATTGAGCAGCCGCCCTCGGTTAGGCGGGAAACCATGGTCACCGAGCTCCCGGCGGCCAAGGGATCCACGGCAGCTCTCATCCACAGCCTCCAACTCGACGCCAACATGACCCGAGCCCATCTCGACGCGCTACAGGCCCTGCTGCAGGTCAACTTCAAACCCAAGGAATGTACCGACCGCTCCAGCGTACTGGACGCCTGGAACTCTCCCAAGCTGCCGCTCATATACTTCTACTGCCACGGCAAGACGGTTACGCTGGCACAGTCGCACCTGTCGGTACCGGTTCTGGAGATCGGCAAAGACGTGCTATTGGGCAGCGGCGACTTTGCAGCCTGGGCTCAGGCCAAGGTGTGGGCTGATCCGAAGGCCTGGCAAGCCGTACCGCCGTTGGTGTTCATCAACGGGTGCCACACCGCGGCCTTGTCCCCCGAAGACGTGGTGAGCTTCGTCGACGCCTTCGCCGGATTACACGCGGCGGGGGTGATCGGTACCGAAATCTCGGTGGCGCAGCCGACTGCCGGCGAGTTCGCCGACAACTTCTATTCATACTTCACGCGCGACTCGGGGACCGGCCGCCAGCCAGCCGGGAAAGCGCTCTACATGGCTCGCATTGATTTGTTAGCGAAGGGCAATGTCTGCGGGTTGGTGTACACACCGTTCTGCTCCATGGACCTGGTCATGCAGCAGTGACCAGCAACAGCGGTCAACAACCAACGAAGGGAGACGACGTGACAGTACAGAACGTGGGCGCCGTGGTGTTTGGCGTCGTTGTCGGTTGGATCACGTACCGCACTCTAGTGCGCGGAAAGACCGCCCAGATATCCGATCTGGCCACGGTCATCGGGGCGGTCGGCGGGGGTGCGGTCACGACGGTATTCAAGGATACATTCCTCTTCGGCCTCTACTGCGTCGGCCTTGGTGCCGGGTTCTTTGCCTACCTAGCCATCTTCGGCATCATCAATGGGCGCAAGGCGCTCGGCCCGGTCATGGGCCCCGCTCCGGGAGAAGGACCCATCAACATTGGCGGGTGATAGCTCTCGGTCTCGGTCCTATCGATCACAAACGGTCATGCACCAGCCCGAGCGCCTGACGTCAGTGACGATCCGGCTGCGACAAGCAAGAAAGGCACCACGGTAGGATGACTACGTCCACCAAGAAGCGTTGTCTCTCAATCAGGGGCTCCCGTGAACCCAATAGTGGCGAGGAACTGGGCTCGAGTTGTCGGATTCGTGTGGACGCTACTGGCTGCCATGAGCCCAGGTGCTGGGGCCGGCGCGGCCGCGGCCACCCTGCTCTTGGGAATGGTGCTGCGGCGGTTCCACCTGAGAGAGCGCTCGCACCGCGCCCACATTCTTCCGCCAGTCCCAGACGATCGCAAACTCCCGGATGCGGAGTCGGATGTGGCTCAGCGCAGATGGGAGTACCCAAACC
>JBOHUD010000054.1:0-39524 GCA_050734155.1 Candidatus Dormibacteria bacterium | reverse complement strand
TCCTGGGCGAGCGCCATCGCCGTGGCTGCGCCGATCCCGCTGGAGGCGCCGGTGATCAACGCGACGGTGCCGGTGAGACGCGCGGTCATGCATCCTGCATGATCGCCGACGAGGCCGACCCGGCGGCGGCTGACTGGCTGCGCGCGTGCCCGGTTGCATCGATTGGCTCCGTCCGGCCGCCGCACTTGCCGGGATTGGGGCATCTAAACGCAAAGTTGCTGTGAAGATGCGGTGCCGAGCGTCTATGATCCCCCGGACGGAATGGGACCGGGAGCCATCTCCCTGATGCGAAAGGGTGTGAGCATGCACAGAGTCGACAATCGAATCGCTCGCCGCCACCTGCGCCGTGGCGGCGTTGCGCTGGTCGGCGCCACGGCGGCGCTGGTGGCACTGCTGGGTCCGGGCGCACCGCATGCGGCGGCGTTGACCACCAGCACCACCACGGTGACCTCCAGCAACAACCCGGCACCTGCGAAGAGCACGGTGACCTACACCGCCACGGTTACACCTTCGACGCCCACCCCCACCGGCACGATCAACTTCCAGGACGGGGGCAACACCACCACCTGCACCGCGCAGCCTCTCTCCTCGGGGACGGCGACCTGTGTGACGAGCTACGGAACGCCTGGCAACTACACCGTCACCGCCACCTATGGGGGTGACGCCACGTATGCAGGCTCGACCGGCACGCTCGCCGGAGGCGAGACGATCACCTTCCTCACCACCACCAACACGGTGAGCTCCAGCCTCAATCCCTCGACGGCGGGGCAGCAGGTGACCTACACCGTCCAGACCAATCCCCAGGTGCACGGCGGCTCGTTCAACTTCAAGGACGGGGGCACCACCATCACCGGCTGCGGCGCGCAGAATTCCTCGGGCACGGGCTCGGCCACCTGTGCGGTGACCTACGGCAGCGCGGGAAGCCACGCCATCACGGTGGCCTACAGCGGTGACACCAGCTACAGCCCCCAGCCGGCCAGCAACACCGTCACCCAGACGGTCACTCCTCCCTTCCATCCCGAGGGTGTGGGCCAGCCGGGCACGGCGGTCACCCCCAACAACACCCAGCTGGTCTTCTGGCAGGGGGCCGGGGGTCACCTGTTCGAGGCTTGGTGGAACGGGAGCTGGAACGGCCCCGTCGACTGGACGGCATCGGCGTTCCATGGCGCCGGACCGCTGACCTCGGCTCCCACCGTCACCGTCACCCCCGGTGGCACCCAGATCGTCTTCTGGCGCGGCGCCGCCAACCACCTGTTCGAGGCCTGGTGGAACGGCACCTGGAACGGACCCGTGGACGTCAGCTCCAGCTACCTCCGCGGAGCCGCGCTGAGCTCGTCACCGAGCGTGGCGCTCACCGGCAGCACCCAGATCGTCTTCTGGCAGGGGGCATCGGGCCACCTGTTCGAGGCCTGGTGGAACGGCGCCTGGAACGGCCCTGTCGACTGGACCGTGTCGGCATTCTCCGGGGGCGGAGCGCTGACCACCGCCCCGAGCGTCGCTGTCACCTCCGGCACCCAGATCGTCTTCTGGGGAGGCGCCGCCAACCATCTGTTCGAGGCCTGGTGGAACGGACACTGGAACGGACCAGTGGACGTCACCGCCAGCTTCCTCGGGGGCGGGGGAGCGTTGACCTCGTCGCCCAGCGTCGCGCTCACCTCCACCGGTACCCAGATCGTCTTCTGGCGCGGAGCCGGCAACCATCTCGACGAAGCCTGGTGGAACGGCAAGTGGAACGGAGCAGTCGACTGGACCACCTCCGCCTTCAACGGGGCCGGGCCACTGGCCTCGGCGCCATCCGCCGCCGTGACCAATGACGGCACCCAGATCATCTTCTGGCAGGGCGGTTCGCAGAGCCTCTGGGAGGCCTGGTTCACCAGCCACTGGAACGGCCCGGTGGACTACAGCTAGACCCCGGCTGTCACATCGCTCCAGGAGGGGCTCCGCGGCCGTCGCCGCGGGGCCCCTTTTCACGTTGCGCTCCATCCCACCCCGGCGCGTACTCGGCCCCTGCTGCGACCATGGACGACGGCGTGTTGCATCTCGAGCAGGAATAGTGGACAATCTGATGTGGTTGGGAAGTGTGACGTGCTTGCGGCGATGCGTCAGCCCAGGATCATTGGAGAGGAGGAGGAGCGTCATGACCAGCCTCGCCGGCTCGGCCTCGCCTTCCTCGTCATCCGAGGGCTTGGTCCGTCCGGTCCACGAGCTCTTCGCCAACCAAGCGGGGCGACTCCCAGGTGCCCTGGCGGTGGTTGCACCCGACTGCACCCTCACGTACGCCGAGCTCGAGAAGCGCTCCAATCAGCTGGCCCATCGCCTGCGGACGCTCGGGGTCGGACCTGAGAGCCCGGTCGGGCTCTGCCTCGAGCGCTCGGCGGCACTGGCTGTGGCGACCCTGGGGATCCTCAAGGCGGGCGGTGCCTACATCGCCCTCGACCCCGCTCATCCCAACGAGCGGCTGCGGTTCATGCTCGAGGACTCGGGCGCGCTCGCGGCCGTGACCCGCGCGGGGATGGTTCCGCAGCTCGGCGAAGCGGTGGCGGACATCGTTGTGCTCGATACCGGCCTTTCGGCGCTCGACGATGAGCCGGCGGTGACGCTCAGCGCGACCACCGACGGTGGGTCGGAGCGCCTCGCCTACATCATCTACACGTCCGGCTCGACCGGCAGTCCCAAGGGGGTCTTGGTCGAGCACGGCAGCCTGCTCAACCTGGTTCGTTGGCACCAGCGAGCGTTCTCAGTGACCGAAGACGACCGCGGAACCCAGATCGCCAGCCCGGGTTTCGACGCCGTGGTCTGGGAGCTCTGGCCATACCTGACGATTGGCGCCTCTGTCCACGTGCCGGACGAACCGCTGCGCGCCGACCCGAGTGCTCTGCGCGACTGGCTGGTCGAGAGCCGGATCACGGTCAGCTTCGTCCCCACCGCCCTGGCCGAGGAGCTGATCGGGCTCGATTGGCCGGCCGACACCTCCCTTCGCCACCTGCTAACCGGGGGCGACGTGCTCCGCCTGCACCCGCAGCGGCGGATCCCATTCGAGCTGGTCAACAACTACGGGCCCACTGAGGCGACTGTGGTGGCCACCTCTGGGATCGTCCCTCGGCGCGGGGAGGGCTCCGACGATGCCGGCGCGCCCTCGATCGGTCGGCCCATCGACGGTGTCCGCCTGCACATCGTCGATGAGGCCATGAACCCCGTCGTCCCGGGGGGCAGCGGTGAGCTGCTGATCGGTGGTGCCAGCGTCGCGCGCGGCTACCTGAACCTCCCTGAGTTGACCGCCGCGCGGTTCACCACAGACGTGTTCAGCGGCGAGCCCGGAGCACGGCTCTACCACACCGGCGACATCGTGCGGGGGCGCCCCGACGGCGACATCGAGTTCGTGGGGCGCACTGACGAGCAGGTGAAGGTCCTCGGCCAGCGCGTCGAGCTGGGCGAGATCACGGCAGCGCTCAACACTCACCCCGCGGTGCGGACCAGCGTCGTCATCGCCATCGGAGGCGTTGCCGGGCAGACGCGACTGGTGGCCTGCATGGTTGCCGCCGAGGAGCCCGCCCCCGATGTCGCCCAGCTGCGCTCCCAATTGAGCGCGGTGCTGCCCGAACAGATGATTCCCTCGGACCTCCTGTGGGTCAGGGAGCTGCCGATGACGGCGAGCCACAAGGTGGATCGTGCGGCCCTCGCCACCATGGTGCTCGCGCAGCTTGCGGAGGCTGCCGCGGAGGACAGTCCGAACAGCGAGCTCGAGGAGCTTCTGGCGCGCATCGTCGCGGACCTTCTCGGTTTGGAGACGGTCGCTGTCCACGAGAACTTCTTCCTGCTCGGTGGCCACTCGCTCCTCGGCGCACAGTTGATCACGCGCATCACCGATCGGTTCGGGGTCGATCTGCCCCTGCGCGCCGTGTTCGAGAGGCCGACTGTGGCGGAGATGGCCGCTGCGGTGGAAGCCCTGCTTGTCGCCGACGTCGACGCCCTGAGCGAGGAGGAGGCGGCGGCCCTCGCTGCCGAGATGGGCAGCGCGGCCCGGTCATGAGATCGCCGGTCACGGCTCGGACCGGCGCCCGGCGCTAGATCGGTCTCCCATGCCCATCTCGAGTGGCCCGGCTCCGCTCAGCCTCTATCACCTTCTCGACCCGGACGTCCTCGCCGATCCGTACCCGCTGTATGAGCGGCTGCGCACCGAGGCCCCGGTGCACTGGGATCCCTACCTGCACGCCTGGGTGGTGACCCGCTATGCGGACGTCATCCAGGTGTTTCAAACCATGTCCGCGGACCGCACCCCGTCGCCGGAGCGGCTGGCCGCCCTCGGCATGGAGCAGCTCGGTCCGATCGCCCAGGTGATGGTGCGGCAGATGCTGTTCCTCGATCCGCCCGAGCACTCCCGGGTGCGCGGTCTTGCGGCCGCCGCCTTCACCCCCCGTCGCGTCGACAGGCTTCGCGCGCGCATCCAGGAGATCACCGACTCACTCATCGACGAGGTCATCGGCACCGGCGAGATGGAGGTCATGGAGGCGATGGCCAATCCGCTCCCTGCCGTCGTCACCGCGGAGATGTTCGGCATGCCCAGCAGCGACCACCGCATGCTCAAGGACTGGTCGCAGGATTTCGCCGAGATGCTCGGGAACTTCCAGCACAACCCGGGGCGCGCCGGCCGCGTCCTGGCCAGCGTCGAGGCCATGACCAGGTACTTCGGCGATGCGGTGCGGCGCCAGGCGACCGAGCCCACCGAGGGGCTGATCAACGCGCTCGCCACCGCCGAGGTCGAGGGCGACCGGCTGACGGAGGAGGAGGTGGTGGCCAACGTCATCGTCACCATGGTCGGCGGCCAGGAGACCACCACCAACCTCATCGGCAATGGTCTGCTGACGCTGTTGCGACACCCCGAGCAGTTGCAGCGACTACGCGCCGACCCCTCGCTGATGCCGTCGGCGGTCGAGGAGCTGCTGCGCTACGAGAGCCCCAGCCAGCACACCGCGCGCCTGGCACGCACAGATGTCGAGCTGGGCGGTGAGACCATCAGGCAGCGTGACGCGGTGATCGCCGTGATGGGCGCCGCCAATCGCGACCCGGAGCGGTTCCATGACCCGGATCGCCTCGACCTGGCTCGCGCCGACAACCGTCATCTCGCGTTCGCCTGGGCCAGCCACTTCTGCTTCGGCGCGCCGCTGGCACGACTCGAGGGTCAGATCGTGCTCAGCACCCTGCTGCACAGGCTGCCCGACCTGCGCCTCAAGGATGAGCCGATCTCCTGGCGCCCCAACCTCGGGCTCCGCGGCGTCACCGCCCTCCCGGTCGCCTTCGGCGCATGATCGCCGCAATTGGCGACATGGCTGACGAGAACGCGGCGTCGCTCTCCCCTGCGAAGCGAGCCCTGCTGGAGCAGCGCATCCACGGCCGTCCGGGCGCTAGGGCAGCGCGCTCGCGACTGGTAGAGCGCACCCCCGGCAGCCCCACGCCACTTTCCCTGGCGCAGGAGCAGCTCTGGTACTTCAGCCAGCTGGCGCCGGACAATCCCGCCTACAACGAGGCCGTCTCCATCCGCAAGCACGGGGACTTCGACGCCGATGTCTTCGCCCGCGTCTTCAATGAGGTCGTCCGGCGCCACGAGAGCTGGCGCACCACGTTCGAGGTGATCGACGGACAGCCGCTGCAGCGTGTTGGCGCGGCGCCGGCGTACGGCCTCCCGATCATTGACCTGCGCGACCTTCCCGTGGGGGAGCGGGAGCATGCCGCGGCGATGCTGGCCGTCGAGGATTCACGGCGCCCCTACGACCTCGAGCGCGGTGCACTGATGCGGCCACGACTGGTGCGGATGGCGGACGACCAGCACAGACTGTACCTGTCGATGCATCACCTGATCTTCGACGGGGTCACCCTGTACAGGGTGATCCTTCCTGAGCTCATCAGTCTCTACGAGGCCTTCGCGGCGGGCCGGCCGTCTCCACTGACCGACCCCGACGCCCAGTACGCCGACTACACGGCGTGGGAGCGTGAGTACGGGAACAGCGCCGCCGCGCGGCGCGCGCTCGAGCACTGGAGGGGCCGCCTCGAGGGTGTGCCCACGCTGCAGCTTCCGCTCGACCACCCCCGCCCAGCGCACCAGCGATTCCGCGGCGGCATGGAGGCCATCCACGTCCCCCGTGAGCTGGCCGACCGCCTGCGTTTGCTGAGCCGCGAGGCCGGCGCCACCCTGTTCCAGGTCATCGCCGCCGCCTTCGCGGTACTGCTCCACGACTATTCCGGCCAGGAGGACGTTGTCTTCGCGACGGTCACCGACCTGCGCCGCAGGCCCGACCTCGAGGCCGTCGTCGGCTACTGCCTCACCCCGCTGGTGCTGCGCGCCGACCTGAGCGAGGACCCCTCCTTCACCGAGGTGCTGCGCCGCGTGCGCAGCGAGTTGATCGACGCACTCGACCACCACTTGCCGTTTGCGCAGCTGGTCCGCGAGTTGCGCCCGCGACGCGAACCCGGAGCCAACCCGATTTTCCAGGCGATGATTGTGCTCGAACCACCGATGATCGCATCGGACCCCTCGTGGAGCGTGCACCAGATGGAGGTCGAGGTCGGTGAGGCGCTGGGTCACGCCAAGCTCGACCTGCACATCGAGCTGGACGAGCGACCCGAGGGCCACGTCGCCGGCCGTCTGATCTACAACTCGGACCTGTTCACCGTGGAGACGGCACGGCGAGCCGCCGGGCATTGGCACACGCTGCTCGAGAGCATCGCCGCCGAGCCAGGACGGCGGATCTCCGAGTTGAGCCTGTTGACCCAGCAAGAACGGCACCGGGTGCTTGTCGAGTGGAACTCGACGTCCCTCGACCATCCCCGCGATGCATGCGTGCACGACCTTGTGGCCGCGCAGGTGGCGCGCACCCCGGATGCCGTCGCTGTGGTCTTCGGCGACGAGCGCCTCACCTTCAGCGAGCTCGACGAGCGGGCCGGCCGTCTCGCTGAACGCCTGCGCCGGTCCGGCGTCGGCCCCGGCGACCTGGTGGCGATCTGCGTGGAGCGATCGCTGGGGATGATCGTTGGGCTGCTCGGAATCCTGAAGTCTGGGGCGGGATACGTGCCACTCGATCCCGGCCACCCCAGTGCCCGGCTGGCCTTCATGCTCGAGGACTCGCGGGCTGCGGTGCTGCTCACCCAGCGGCACCTCCGCGCCGGCCTCCCTGAGCACGGAGCCGAGGTGCTCTGCGTCGACGCCGACGAGAATGCGAATGCACCGTCGGCGCCGCCGGCCGCGCCGCCATCGCTGCCACCGGATGCCATCGCCTACGTCATCTACACGTCCGGCTCCACCGGCACACCCAAGGGTGTGCGCGTCTCCCACTCCGCGGTGGTCAACCTGCTGAGCTCGATGGCCCGAGAGCCCGGCTGCGGCGCGGCTGACACTGTGCTGGCGATCACCACGAGCTCCTTCGACATGTCCGTTCCCGAGCTGTGGCTGCCACTGACGACCGGCGCCACCATGGTCGTCGCGCCTGCTGAGGTGGTTCGGGACGGTCGTCTCCTCGGCCGGTTGATCGACGGGTGCGGCGCCACCTTCATGCAGGCCACACCGTCCACCTGGCAGATGCTCGTCGACAGCGGCTGGAAGGGCAACTCCCGGCTGGTGGCCTTGAGTGGCGGCGACACCCTCGAACCCGGTATGGGAAGGTGGCTGGCGGAGCACACGGCCGCCCTGTGGAATGCATACGGGCCCACCGAGACCACGGTGTGGTCGACCCTCGCGCGCCTGCAGCCCGGTGACCCGATCAGCGTGGGTCGACCCATAGGCAACACGCGGACCTACGTGCTCAATCGCGCCCGGCAACCGGTGCCAGTGGGTGTGGCCGGCGAGCTTTTCATCGGCGGGGAGGGAGTTGCCGCCGGCTATCTCGGCCGTCCCGACCTGACCGACGAGCGCTTCCTCCCCGATCCCTGGGTGCCGGGCGGGCGCATCTACAGGACGGGAGACCGGGCACGCGTTCTCGGTGACGGTCGACTGCAGCACCTCGGCCGTCTTGACCAGCAGCTCAAGATCCGCGGGTTCAGGGTGGAGCCGGGCGACATCGAAGTCGCGCTCCGGTCCCATCCGCAGGTGGGCGCGGCGGTGGTGATCAGTCATCGGGGGCCCGACGGAAGCTCGCGCCTGGCGGCGTATGTGGTTCCCCAGGGCCCGCAGCCGTCCGTGTCGGAGCTGCGCCGCAGTCTGCGCGCACTGCTGCCCGAGCACATGATCCCCTCGACCTTCGTGTGGCTGGACGCGCTCCCGCTCACCACCAACGGCAAGCTCGACAGGGCCGCGCTTGCCGAGTTGTTTGTGGAGAGCGGTCCGGACCAGAGGCGTCGCGTGCCTCCACGAACTCCGCTCGAGCAGCTTGTGGCCGACGTTTGGTCATCGACTCTCCAGGTCAGCGAGGTGGGCGTCGACGACGACTTCTTCGAGCAGGGTGGACACTCACTGCTCGCGGTGCGCCTGCTCGTCGCGATCGAGCGAGAGCTGGGTGTGGAGATCCCGTTGTCCGCCTTCTTCGAGGGCAGCGGAACGGTCGCCGGCCTAGCCACGATCATCGAGCAGAGAAGGAGCGTCCAGGCTGACGAGCGAGTGGTGGTCCCCGTGCAACCCCAGGGCACCACCCCGAACCTGTTCTTCATCCACCCGGACGAGTCGAGCCTGCTCACGATGCGCCATTTCACCGGCCCCCTCGGCACCGAGCAAGGCGTGGTCGGCCTGCTCCCCGAGCGCACTGGCAAGAAGTTCGATCGCTCGCGAACCATCGAGGACCTGGCCGAACCGATGCTGGAGACCATTCGTCACACCCAGCCGCATGGGCCGTATGTCATCGCCGGGTACTCCCTTGGCGGTGTTCTTGCCTACGAGGTTGCCGGCCGGTTGCGGGCGGCCGGCGAGGAGGTCGCCTGGCTGGGTGTCCTCGACGCGGCCACACCGCCTGCTGGCGTGCGCTTCTACCGGCATGACATGTCGCTGCGACAGCGCCTCGCCCGCCAGAGGCGGCGAGGGCTACGCGGAGCCTTGAGCAAGACCCACCAGGTCCTGCGGCGCGATGGCAGCGGTGCGCTGGTCCGCCTGGGGTTGCGCAGATCGGCGATCAGCGATGATTTCGACTGGCGCGGAGCGAGGTCGCTGATCGCCCACTACGCGTGCGTCGGCCACGACGCCCCGCTCAACCTCTTCGTCACCGACGACTGCGTCACCGGCACACAGAGTCGGTCGCTGGGGTGGGCGGAGGTGCATCGGGGATCGCTCGAGGTCAACCTGGTGGGAGGCGACCACCTGGAGATGGTCATAGAGCCGCACGTCAGCGCCCTCGCCGCCAGTGTCAGCGCCAGCCTTCGTTCCGCGCTGCGGGCCAGCTTGCAGGGTCGCTGACGCCGCCCGACCGGCCGCGGTGCAGTATCATGCTCGGTCTGGTCGCCGTCACGCTGGTCGAAAAGTACAGCGCCCACGGGCGCCTCCTCTCCCGGCTGGTGGCCGCGGCCGCGGTTGCGCTCGCTGTGGTTGCGCTGACCGTGCCCGCGGCCGGGCTCGGCGCTGGCCCATCGATGACGTGACCAGTTGTCCGGACGCCGGTACGGCGCTGGTCAGGGCATGCAGCCCAGCGGCTCATTGGGTGAAACCGGGAGGCGCGAGCGGAGGCGGTTGGGGTGGCGGCACGGTACGCCGTCGAAGCGACCGGACCGCTGCGGCGCCCGCGATCAGGCCGAGGCAGATGTAGGCGGCGACGGCGAGAGGCAGGGGGAACCACGCGGCGGGGCCGAACAGAACCACGACCACGAGGAACACGGTGCCGCAGCCGTGGGCGCAGCCGCGACGTTCGATGGTCACCGTGCCGCCTGGGCCCGTGATCGTTGTCCTGCTCACTCGGGTCATGGTGACGAGCCTCCTCGACAGATGGCTGTCGTCACCCGGTCGATCCGCGCTCCCGCTCACTGTCCCTCTGGGGAGGGAGTGTCAAGCGTCACCCGAAGGAGGCGTCAGCCATCAGCCGAAGCACTGTCAGCCTTCAGCCGAAGGCGTGCCGAAGGTTCCCGTCGTCGTGGCGGTGGGCGCCTCGGTGCCGGTCAGTTGCTGACATGGGCGGTGTTGTCGAGCCAGTGCTGGGCGAGGTCGGTGTCGCCGTCGACGCTGATATTGGTGGCTTCGCGGTCGGTGAGTGAGAGCCGTCGCGTCAGGGCCAGCAGCAGCGATCGTGCCGGGCCGGTCACCGTCACATCGGCCTGCTGGGTTCCGGGCTGCCACGTTGCCCCGTCGGGCCGCCGTTCGACGAACCAAGCGTCCCCGGTGTCGGTGGCCAGCCACTGCAGGGTCTGCCCGGTGCCCCGCATGGCGTGGGCGGACTTGGACCGCTGCATCGCCCACGTGGGGGAGGTGAGCATCGCGAAGTGGTTGCTGATGAGCGCGGCCGCGACGTCGGCGTCAATGTCGGCCGACCGGCCGGCGGCGTTGGCTGCGTCAAAGCCGTGGACGACCGCTTCGTTGAGGGCGCCGGACATCCAGAATCGCGTCCCGGGCCGCTCGTCCCCCGCTGCGTTGAACACCGGCGCGTCGAGCGCGTCATTGGAGCACGCGCTCGCGACCCGCTGCGCAGACTCCGACAGCCAGGCCTGCCACTCGCGGGGGTCTGGGGGGAGTACGGCCATATCCCTGGGCAGCTGTGTGGGGTCGGTGATGCGCCGCTCGATGATCTCCGCGACCCAGTGCTGACTCTGGCCCACGTGCTCGACCAGGTCAATGATGGTCCACTCCGGAGTTGTCGGCACGGCGGCGTCAGGTCCGGCCGCGGCGGCTGATTCCGCCAGACGTCGGGTGTATTCGACGATCGCTCGCCGGGCATGTTCCGCGTTCAGCTCGGTCGTTGGATTTGTCCTTTCCGCAGGTCGCTGCGCTGTGCTGTTGTGTGCGACTCGGCGTGCCGGTCGAACTCATCGGTGACCTATGGATCGGCGTGCCGCCCGGGCCTGTGATGGTCGTCCTGCTCACGTGGCGATGGTGATGAGCCTCCCCGACACATGGCTGTCGTCAACCCGGTCGATCCGCCCCGCACAAGGCATGCCCGATCTGGAATGGCTGGCCGACCGTTGCTACACCAGTACTACTTCCAGTAGCATGCTGGTATGAAGTTGAGCGTGAGCTTGCCAGACGAGGACGTGCGATTCCTCGATGACTACGCTGAGGAACAGGGCATCGGCTCTCGCTCCGCCGCCGTGCACCGTGCTGTCCGCCTGCTCCGCGCGTCGGGCTTGGGCGCCGCCTACGAGACTGCCTGGAGTGAGTGGGAGGCCTCGGGCGACGCCCGACTGTGGGAGACGACCACCGAGGATGGTCTGTCGACCTGATGCGCCGCGGAGAGATTCGCCTCGTGGACTTCGACCCCGTCCGCGGCTCCGAGGCCAACAAGCGGCGGCCGGCGGTCATCGTTAGCAACGACGGCGCCAACAGCACAGCAGCACGCATTGGCCGGGGGGTGATCACCGTGGTGCCCGTCACCCCCAACGTCCAACGGATTCTGCCCTTCCAGGTGCTGCTGCCCCCTGGCACAGCAGGTCTCGACCGGGCATCCAAGGCCCAGGCCGAACAGATCAGGTCCGTCGCGGTGGAGCGGGTGGGCCCACCACTCGGTCTGCTCCCGGCGACGATCGTGGCCGAGCTGGATGAGGCACTGCGGCTGCATCTGGCTCTGTAGGACGTGGTCACCCGTCGCCGCGGTCAGAGCCGTCTGTGACTGCTCGATGAAGGGATTCCGGAGTGGTACCCGCTACAGGATTCGAACCTGTGACCTTGGGATTAAGAGTCCCCTGCTCTAGCCAGCTGAGCTAAGCGGGCCCGCGGCCAAGTCTACTGACCCGTCCGCCCCCGCCCGACCCCAACCGGCCAGTGCGTGGGCCCGGCACCCTGGCCGACCCGGCCGGTGCGGCGCTGGTGGGAGAGCCAGATCATGGAGCGCTGCTGCTGGGCGAGGCGCGCCCGCAGGCCCGGTGGCGGTGGCCTGACCCCCGTCCGCGGAGACGTGGTCCGGCTCTCCAGCGACGCCCGCAGGCCCGCGGCACCACTGCCCTCGAACACGGTGACCACCCGGCCGATGTCGGCAGCGCCGAAGTGGCTGTCACCCGCTCCCAGGGCTGCTCCCAGCTGCTCGCGATGGCTCGCGTAGTACTCGTCGAGCCGCTTCCAGGTCCCCGGCAGCACCGGCGCCGTGTGACGCAGCTCGATGCCGTCGACGCGCCGGCTCTCGAGCAGCCTGTCCAGGCGCCGCCGCGACATCGAGGCGAAGTACGTCGGCATGAAGGGGTGGGCCACGATCGCCAGGCCGCCCTGGTCGTGGATGGCGTCGACTGTGTCCTCGGCCGACATGTGCATGCGAACCTGCCGTTCCACGAACAGGCCCACGATGTGCGTCCCCGGCGGGAACACGCAGGTGACCTCCTCGCCGCGCACCACGTCGACACCGAGCTCGGCACCCACCTCGATCGCCTCGGAGAGGTCGGGGATGGTGTCGTGGTCGGTGACGCAGATCACCTGCAGCCCGGCGGCGGCGGCGGCGCGCACCAGCTCGGCTGCGCTCACCATGCCATCGCTGGCGCGGGTGTGGGCGTGCACCTCGGCCGCCGCCAGGCCGCCGGGCAGCGCCACCGGAGGCGCCCCCTCAGGCAACCACCGTCTCCGCCGCGCGCGGCTCCGCACCCGCCACCGCGCGCGATTGCAGCACCCCCACGCGCGGCACGGCGACGCCCATCATCACCCACCACGACACCGCGGCGAGCACCACCCCGGCGATGACGTCGACGACGTAGTGCTCGCCCAGGAAGACCACCGAGAACCACACCGCCACGCACCATGCGAACGCGATCCAGGCACCGCGTGGGTACACGCGCAGCAGCGCCAGGAAGCCGAGGAACGGGAAGGCGGCGTGCAGCGACGGGAACGCCGCCACCGGGTTGGGGTTGAGGCTGTTGTAGTACGGCGACACCGAGCTGGGCAGGGTGGTGCCGATGATCTTCTGGAACCCGCTGATCACGCCGTGCTGCTGCGCGTACCAGGGCGGGGCGGTGGGCAGCAGCAGGAAGATCACGAATGCCACCAGGGCCATGCCCATCAGCGCGGTGGTGAAGCGCACGAACTGCACGCGGTCCACCAGCCACAGCACCATCCCCACCGCCAGCGGGAAGACGAAGTGACAGAAGTACACCACCGTCGCCGCGTACGCCAGCACGCGCCCCAGGGTTCCGACATTCAGCGTCTGCTGCAGCACCGCGCTGGGAACGTGGCCGAAGAACAGCGTGGTCTCCACGTGGGCGAGGTCCGACACGTGGGGCACGAAGCCCGTCTTGTCGGCGATGCCGCGCATCGCCTCCCAGCCCAGGAAGATGACCACGAACGGCACCCAGTCGCGCAGGAAGCCAAGAAAGCGGCCGCTCAGCAGCGCCACCGGGATGAGCAGGAAGAGGAGGTAGTCCGGGGAGACCGAGATGCCGCGCCAGATCAGGATCCCGGCCGACGCCAGCAGGTAGGCCAGCGAGATGACCACGAGCGGGCCGGGACGGCGGACATGGCGGAGCACCTGCGACACGGCGCCGCAAAGTCTAGCCCGCGGCCCCGCCGCCGCCCCGCCCCCATTGAGAGGACGCTGAGAAACACCTGCAACCAGGCCGGATCGCGCCAGATCCACTCCTATACTCGCGAGGTGACCGAGCCGACGCGGATCCTCGTCGTCGACGACGAGCAGAGCATCCGCGACTTCATCTCCCTGGGATTGCGGCACGAGGGCTACGTGGTCGAGGTCGCTGCCGACGGCCACAGCGGGCTGCGCGCGGTGACCTCGTTCAAGCCGCACCTGGTGATCGCCGACCTGATGATGCCGCGCCTGGACGGCTGGGAGATGTGTCGCGCCATCGCCGGCGACCAGCACCGCGGCATCATCATCCTGAGCGCGCGCGATGAGACGGGAGATCGCATCCAGGGCCTGGAGCTGGGCGCCGACGACTACCTGGTCAAGCCCTTCGACTTCGGCGAGCTGCTGGCACGGATCCACGCGGTGATGCGCCGTCGCGATCCCTCGCAGTCGCGCACCGTGCGCGCCGGCGACCTCTCCATCGACACCGGCACCCGCGACGTGACCGTCGCCGGCCGCGCCGTCAGCCTGAGCGCGCGCGAGTTCGACCTGCTCCTCTACCTGGCCATCAACGCCGAGCAGGTGCTGCCCCGCCAGCGCATCCTCGACGAGGTCTGGGGCTACAACTTCTTCGGCGACGAGAACAACGTCGAGGTGTACGTGCGCTACCTGCGCCAGAAGCTCGGCGACCTCACCCACGAGCGCATCCAGACGGTGCGCGGGGTCGGCTACCGGCTGCGCAGCCTGACCACCGCAGCGCTCGCCGACGGCTGAGCCCGCCACCGATGCGCCGCCGGCTGGCGTTCCTTGGCACCGTGCGATGGCGGCTCACGCTCACCTTCGTCGCGCTTCTCGCCGTGCTGCTTGCCGGTTTCGGCGCCTACCAGTTCGTGGCGCTGCGGCAGAGCCTGATCAGCTCCCGGGTCACCTCGCTGCAGGACGACATGACCACGGCGCGGGCCCTCCTCGCCCGGGCCGGCGCCACCGCGGTGCGCGGCCGCGCGCTGTGCGCCACCACCGCCGGCGTCGAGCTGATCGGGCGCGCCGTGGCCACCACGGTGGCGGCCACCTCCGGCCACACCGTGGCGGTGGTGGTGTACGACCGCCTCCTCACCGACATCGCCCACAGCGCCGGCAGCGACCTTCCCCACCTGGATCCCGCCGGCCTGCAGCACGCGCTCAGTGGCACGCGCAGCGCGGCCGAGGTGGTCCCTGGTCGCGGCGGCCAGGACCAGCTCGTGGTCGGTTTCCCGATCCGCTCCGGGGTCGCCGGCGGGAGCATCTGCGGCGTCGCCCAGCTGTCGACGTCGATGGCCCCCCAGGACCGCGTTCTCGGCGACGAGGTGGCCCTGTTCGCCGCCGGCAGCGCGGTCGCGCTGCTGCTCGCGCTCCTCGCCGGGGTGGTGCTCACCAGCCGGGCGCTGCGCCCCCTGCGGCGCCTCACCGCCACCTCGCAGCGGCTCGCCGGCGGCGACCTGCGCGCGCGCAGCGGCGTCGAGGGCCGCCACGACGAGATCGGCACCCTGGCGCGCTCCTTCGACGACATGGCCGCCGGCATCGAGCAGGCCTTCGCGGCGCAGCAGGCGTCGGAGGAGCGCACCCGCCGCTTCATCGCCGACGCCTCACACGAGCTGCGCACCCCGATCACCGCGCTCAAGGGCTACATCGACGTGGTCCGGCGCGGCGCCACGCCGGAGCCGAGGGCCCTCGACGCCGCCCTGGAGGCGATGGCCAGGGAGGCCGAGCGGATGCGCGTGCTGGTGCTCGACCTGCTCACCCTGGCGAGGCTCGATGCCCGGCCGCCGACCAACCTGCAGCCAACCGACCTCGGCGCCGCCGTCGCCCACCAGCTCGACGACGGCGTCCCCGGGATGCCGAGCCACGTCGACCGCCACCTCGAACCTCGTGTTCTGGCCAGTGTCGACAGCAACGCGCTGGCCACGATCATCCGCAACCTGCTGGTCAACGCCTGCAAGTACGCGCCCGGAGCGGCGCAGCACTGGCGCACCTACACCCGCGACGGACGCGCCTGCATCGAGGCACGTGACGACGGCCCGGGCATCGCCGCTCACGACGTCCCCCACCTCTTCGAGCGCTTCTATCGCGGCGAGAAGACCCGCACCCGCGAGGAGGGCGGCAGTGGGCTGGGGCTCAGCATCGTGCAGGGCCTGGCGCGCGCCCACCACGGGGACGTCGCCATCGAGAGCGTCGAAGGCCGCGGCACCACCGTCACGGTCTGGTTCCCGGCGACCGGCGACATCCCGCCGCAGCCCCCGCCCCCGCCGCCGCCGCCCCGCCTCTGAGCGCGTCCCGGTCAGACCGGCTGGTCGTCGTCGCGCAGCCACTCGCGCAGCAGCCCGCTGCTGACCGTCCACACCGCACCCTCGCGTGAGATGAGCTCGCGCCTCTGCAGCGCTCGCGCAGCGTTGCCGGCGGCGTGGTTGGTGACCCCGAGCCGGGCGATGGTCCTCTTCCCGTTGATCTCGGTGACCTCTTCGCAGGCGATCAGCTTGAGAAGCAGCTGCTGGCTCTGGGCGAGTTGATCGAACGTGTTCTGAAAGTCGTCCGACTGATCGGCGGCGGCGGCGCGCACCGCCTCCTCCACATCCGCCGCCGTGATCTCGTTGTTGCCCGGATGATGAGTGGCCTCCTGGTAGGCACGGAAGGCGATGAGCTGCACGTCGTTGGGAATGCCCGCGGCAGCGTCGTAGATTCGCCGCGCGGTGTCCTGTGACATCGACGCCCCACCGGCCCCGGCGCGGGCGCGGAGGTAGGAGCTGAAGTCGGGCTCGCTGATCCTCTGCAGGTACAGCTTGGTGCCGACGTTGTACAGCGCCCCATGGTCCCTGTCGTTGACCAGCTGGTCCATGAGATGTCGCTTGGAGCCGGCGAAGACCAGGCTGACGTCGGGCACGTCGTCGACCAGGTCCTTGAACACGTCGGGCAGATCCGGCTCGATCTCCTTCGCCTTCTGGAACTCGTCGATCACCAGCGAGACGGGGTGGCCGCGCTCGTTGAGATCGTTGAGGAGGTGGATGACATCCTCGATGACCGGCCGCCAATCGACAGCGGAGTGGGGGGAATCCAGCTTCACGCTCACCGCGCCAGTGGCAGGCTCGAAGGTGAACTGGGGCGTGATGCGCATGCTGCGCACCCGGCGCGCGATCTCGGTGGCCTGGCCGCGAAGCCAGCCCATCGGCCCCTTCACCACCCCTCTCATGAGCGCCTCCGCCACCTCCTGGGTGGTGGAGCACTTCATGAGGCTGACCCGTCCGGTCCGGCCCCCCCGGTCCTCGACGGCGGCCATCGCCCGGTAGAGGAGTGAGGTCTTCCCAAATCTCCGCGGCGCGATGACGATGACGTTCTGGTGGTTGAGCATGTGCGAGGTCAGCGTGGCCAGCTCATGGCGCCGGTCGGTGAAGTTCACCGCGTCCTTGACCCGCGATCCGAAGTGGTAGGGATTGGGGGTCAGCTCGGCCATAGGGCGTACCATACTCGAGGATCCTATACCACAAGGTCCTATACGACGCCGTCCCATGGCGCTTGTCAGAGGTTGAACGGCGCCTGGAACGAGTACTGGTTGAGGAGGGTGATCTCGTTGCTGATCAGCAGCAGACCGAAGCCGAGCAGCAGCACCCCGGCGACCATGTTGATGATCCCCATCCGCCGATTGACAGCCCGGATGACGCTCTGCATGCGGTCGGCGAGCACCGCCACCAGCAGGAAGGGCACGGCCAGGCCGAGGCAGTAGGCCAGCATGAAGGGCAGGCCGCCGAAGTCCCCGCTCACCGCCAGCTGGAGGATCGCTCCCAGCTGGGCGCCGATGCAGGGCGTCCAGCCCAGCGCGAAGGTGATGCCCAGCAGGAAGGCCCCCAGCGACCCCGCCATGGGCACCGAATGGATGCGCCAGTCGCGCATCAGCGCGGGGATGCGGATCACCCCCACCGTCTGCAGCGCCAGCAGGATGATCACCGCGCCGGCCACCCGGTTCACCGCCACCTGGTGGCGCAGCAGGAAGGTCACCTCCAGCGCCTGGAGCACATAGAAGAGCGCGATGAACACCACCATGAACCCGGCCACGAAGGCCACCCCGTTGCCGAAGATGGGGGCGCGCGAGGCCCGCGCCGGGGCGCGCATCGCCGCCTCCCCGCCGCCCGCGGCCGCCACCGAGAGGGCCGGGGCGCGCTCGACCGCCTCGCCCTGGGACGCCCTCCCACCCAGGTAGGCGGCGTAGGCGGGGACCAGCGGGAAGACGCAGGGGGAGAGGAACGACACCAGCCCGGCCAGGAACGCCACCGGGTAGGAGGGGCTGATCAGGGCGAGCACGCGGCCATCGTACCGAGGCCTCGCGATCGCCCTACGGCGGCCCCTCGACGTAGAAGCGCTGCCGCCAGCGCACCAGCAGGTAGGCCACCGAGAGCACCAGCAGCACCTCGAACACCAGCGGCACCGGCCAGTGGAACGCCGAGCCCAGGAATGTCCCCACCCCGCCGTCGCTGCCGGCAGCCCGAGTCGGCACCACGGCGGTCGCCGAGGGCCGGGGCGTCGGCGACGGCGTGGCCAGCAGCGCCGGGATGGCCAGCCCCGGCGCCTCGGCCACCAGCGGCGGCGGCGCCGGCGCGGTGGCGTCGATCTGGCTGAAGGTCTGGCCTCCCGAGGCGGGGTCGAGCGCGGCGACCACCGTGGGCGGGGTGGTCTGCTCCACCGTGAGGCTCTCCACCTCGCGGACCCGGGCGGGCAGCCCCGAGTCGGCCACGGTGAAGGACGAGCCCGAGTCGGTGGAGCGGAGCAGGTCGCCGCCATTGCTGCCGCCCTGGTCGGCGCCGGCGTACACCAGGCTGGGGTCGAGGGGGCTGAACACCGCCGTGGTCAGGGTGAGGTTCTCGGCCACGCCGGTGCTCGCGGTCCAGGTGGAGCCGCCGTCCCCGCTGCGGAAGGCACCCTTGCTGGTGGTCACCAGCAGCGGCCGCTTGGGCACCGAGCTGGAGAGCGGGCCGGCCGCGACCGAGGTCACCACCGCCCCCGAGGGCAGCCCGCTCTGCAGGGTCTGCCAGCCGGATGCGGAGGCGCCGTAGCGGAACAGGTACCCGTTGGAGAGGTCGCCGCGGTCGGTGGCGGCCACCAGCACCAGGGACGGGGCGTTGGCGGCGACGGCCAGCGAGGAGATGGAGTACTGGTCGAGGCCCCCGTCGTGCCAGGAGGTGCCGTTGGGGCTCAGCGCCACCCCGTGGTTGGTGCCCGCCGCGATGCCGTCGAGGCCGAAGGCCAGCGTCCGCACCGTGCGATCGCGCAGCCCCGTCGAGACGTTGCTCCAGCTGGCCCCCGAGTCGGTGCTGAGGTAGACCCCGCTGCCGTCGGTGCCGGCGAACAGCCGGGAGGGATCGCGGGCGTCGAAGCCCACCGTCCAGGCCCGCACCGCGTGGAGCGGCGTCGCCGTCCAGTGGGCGCCGGTGTCGAGGGTGACGTAGACCCCGTGGTCGGTGCCCGCCACCACCAGCCCCGCCGTCCTGGGGCTGCTCGCCAGCGACCAGATCCGCCCGCTCCCCAGTCCGGGCAGGGAGGACGACCTGGCCCAGGCGGCGTCAGCGTGGATCGCGCCCGCCCCGGCGACCGCCAGGCTGGCGCCGGCAGCGCCGAGCAGCAGTGCCGCCGGGAGGCGGCGTCTTCTCATGTGCAATCGCATGTGCATCGCCGTGGGGTGGGGCGGGCGCTGGAGGTCGACTGAGGGATGGCGCCCCGCGGTTGGGGAGACGGCCCCAGGGCCGCCGGTCGAGCCTCAGGATAGCAGCGGCCGCTGCCCGCAACCGGCCGGTCACCACCCCGATTCCCAGCTGTTGATCTCGCAACGCCCGCGGCCGGGCAGCTGTCCACACCGTGTCACGGACGCGGAGTTCGAGCGGCCGTCCGCTATGGTGCGCACGTCATGGACCCGCACGTGCACGCGCCCCCCGCCGGCCCGGCGCCGCCGCCACACCGGTGAGCGTCGAGGCGGTCGCCGCGCCGGCAGAGACGGCGGCGGCGCGCACCGTCGACGCGGTCAAGGTGTACGGCCGCGGCGATGCCAGCGTGCGCGCTCTCGATGGGATCACCGTCAGCTTCGCCAGGGGTCAGTTCACCGCCATCATGGGCCCGTCGGGATCGGGGAAGTCGACGCTGCTCCACTGCGTCGCCGGTCTGGATCGGCTCAGCTCCGGGCAGGTGCTCATCGGCGACGTGGAGCTGGGCGGCCTCGGTGACCGTCAGCTCACCCTGCTGCGCCGCGTCAAGGTGGGCTTCATCTTCCAGTCGTTCAACCTGGTGCCCACGCTCTCGGCGGCGGACAACATCGTCCTGCCCCTGACCATCGCGGGCCGCAAGCCCGACGCCGCGGCCCTGGCGGAGGTGGTGCGCATCACCGGCCTCGGCGATCGGCTCCGCCATCGCCCCAACGAGCTCTCCGGCGGGCAGCAGCAGCGGGTCGCCGCCGCGCGCGCCCTGGCCAGCCAGCCGGAGATCATCTTCGCCGACGAGCCCACCGGCAACCTCGACTCGAGATCGAGCAACGAGCTGCTCGACTTTCTCAGCCGTGCGGTGGCGACGCTGGGGCAGACCATCGTCATGGTCACCCACGATCCGCTCGCGGCCGCGCACGCCGACCGCATCGTGTTCCTCGCCGACGGGCGCGTGGTGGAGGAGCTGCGCGCCCCGACGGCGGACTCGGTTCTCGACGTGATGCGCCACCTCGGTGACCTCTGACACGGTGAGCGGCTGAGCCGTGCTCAAGATCAGCCTGCGCAGCCTGTTGAGCCACAAGCTCCGCCTGGCGCTCACCACCCTGGCGGTGGTCCTCGGCGTCTCCTTCGTGGCCGGCACGTTCATCCTCACCGACACCATCAACGCGACCTTCACCACCATCTTCAACGCCACCACCGCGGGTGTCGCCGTCACCGTGCACGGCCACCAGATCCCCGGTCAAGGCAACAGCATCGGCGGCGCCCGCGACCTGCCGGTGCCCACCTCGCTGCTCAGCACAGTTCGCCAGGTCGGTGGCGTCAAGGATGCCGTCGGCAACATCTTCCGCAGCGGCGCCACCCTGATCGGCAGCGATGGCAAACCCGTCGGCGGCAACGGGCCGCCCACCTTCGGCGCCAACTGGATCTCCGACCCGGAGATCTCGCCGTACCACCTGCGCAGCGGCACCGCCCCGCGCCAGGCCGGGGACGTGGTGGTCGACGCGGGCACGGCCGCCAAGCACCACCTGTCCGTCGGTCAGTCGATCCCGATCGTGTTTGCAGGCGGTGTGGAGCAGCGCTTCACCATCACCGGCATCACCGGCTACGGCACCTCCGACAACCTTGCCGGGGCCACCATCGCGCTCTTCACCGAGGCCACCGCCGAGCGCGTGCTCGAGGGCCACGACAAGTACGACAGCATCCTGGTCAGCGCGCAGCCGGGCACCACCGACATCACCCTGCGCGATCGCATCGCCCAGTCGCTGCCTCCCTACGCGGAGGCGGCCACCGGGCAGGCGGCCGCGGCCGCGGCCGAGCAGAGCACCGAGGCCACCATCAACACCTTCATCGGCACACCGCTGCTGGTGTTCGCGTTCATCTCGCTGTTCGTGGGCAGCTTCCTGATCATCAACACCTTCAACATCCTGGTGGCGCAGCGCACCAGGGAGCTGGCATTGCTGCGCGCCCTTGGGGCCACCCGCGCGCAGGTGCTGAGATCGGTGCTCATCGAAGCGGGGATCACCGGGGTGGTCGCCTCCATCATCGGCTTCGGCGTGGGCATCCTGATCGCCTCGATCCTGTTCTCGCTGTTCGGAACGTCGGCGAGCAGCGGCCTGACCCTGCTGCCGCGCACATTCATCGTCGCCGTGGTGATCGGCACCGTGGTCACCGTGCTGGCGGCGACGCTTCCCGCCCGTCGCGCCACCCGGGTCGCCCCCGTGGCGGCGCTGGCGGAGGCGCTCCCGGAGACGCAGCGGCTGCCGCGGCGGCGCATCATCGCCGGCGCGATCATCCTGGCCATCGGCTGCGCCCTGCTCCTCGCCGGCCTGTTCGCGGGGACGGGCTCGACCCTGCAGCTGGTGGGCGCGGGATTCCTCGGTGTGTTCATCGGCGTGGCCCTGCTCGCCCCACTCCTGGTCCGGCCCATCGCGCTGGTGCTGGGCTGGCCGGTGCGCAGGTTGCGCGGCGCCGCGGGGCTGCTCGCCGGCGAGAACGCCCGGCGCAATCCCCGTCGCACCGCGCTCACCGCGGCGGCGCTGATGATCGGGCTGGCCCTGGTCACCTGCGTCGCGGTGCTCACCGACTCGGTGCGGGCCTCGACCAACAACGCCATCGCCGGTGCCTTCCGCGCCGACTTCATCGTCTTCGCCGAGGGACCGTCGTTCAACACCCAGGCTGCCAATGGGCTGCGCCGCGACCCCCGGCTGACCGACGTCACCGAGGTGCGCGGCACGTCGGTGCTCATCAAGGGCAGCTCGCAGGACATCGCGGCCATCGATCCCGCTCACCTCGGCAGCGTCCTGTCGCTCACCATGCTCGGCGGCAGCACCTCGGCGATCGCGGCGAGCAACACCGCCATCGTCGACTCCAGCGAGGCCACCTCGTCGAACCTGCACGTCGGCGACGTGGTCTCCTTCAACTTCCCGCAGGGCGCCACCGTGCCCATCCACCTCGGTGGGATCTACAAGACCAACGCGCTGGTGAGCGGCTACGTGGTGTCGCTGGCGACGATGCAGCCCAACGTGCCCAGCGCGCGCGACGACCTGGTGCTCGCCAACGCCGCCCCAGGGGTGTCGCAGGCGGCGGCGGGATCGGCGCTGCACCACGACGTGGGCGCCTACCCGCTGCTGCTCGCCAAGAGCCGCGCCGAGTACCGCGCCTTCGTCGGTGCCTCGCTGGACAGCTTCCTCAACCTGATCACCACCCTGCTGGCCTTCGCGATCATCATCGCGGTCCTGGGCATCGCCAACACCCTGGCGCTGAGCGTGCTGGAACGCACCCGTGAGCTCGGCCTGCTCCGTGCCCTGGGCATGACCCGATCCCAGACCCGCTCCATGGTGCGCTGGGAGTCGGTGATCATCTCGCTGCTCGGCGCAGTTCTCGGGCTGGTGGTGGGCACCGGCCTGGGGGTGGCGGTGGCCAGCGCGCTGCACAGCCTGGGCATCGACACCATCTCCGTGCCCGGCGGCAACCTGATCCTCTACGCGGTGGCGGCCGGTGTGTTCGGGGTGCTGGCCGCGGTCGTCCCCACCATCCGCGCCGCCCGGGTGGACATCCTCCGCGCCGTCACCGCGGAGTGAGCCGGCGGCCCGGCCTCTAGAATCGCTCAGGTGCAAGACCACGCTCCGGACCAGGAGCCGGCCATCTCCTGGATGGCGGTGCCCGCGCACTCCCCCGTCTACGCCAGCGACGGCGCCGAGGTGGGGCGCGTGCTCGAGGTGGCGGCGCTGCCCAGCGAGGACATCTTCCACGGCATCGTCTTCCAGCACCATGCGAGGGGGCGGACCTACCTCGCCCCCGCCGACGGCGTGGCCAGGATCACCGCACGGGGCGTGTACCTGACCGCGGACAGCGCCCAGGCGGAGCAGCTCGAGGAGTTCCACCAGATGCACATCGAGAGGCTGGGCCTGACCGGCATCTTCCGCTGGAAGCACGTCTCCTGGAAGGACTCCCCGGAGTAGCCGTCACTCCTCGTCCAGCGGTGGCTGCCAGCGCAGCAGGGCGACGTCGGACACCTGGCGCAGGTGGGCGCGCATGGCCGCCGCCGCCTCCCCGGCCCGCTGCGCCTCGATCGCTTCGAGGATCCGTCCGTGGGCGCGCAGGGAGTGGCGGGGCCGGTCCGGCTCGGAGAGCGACTCGATGCGGGTCTCGTGGATCGCCTCGGCCAGGCCGTCGATGACATGCTCGAGCACCTTGTTGTTGCCGGCGCGGTGGACGGCGTGGTGGAAGGCGGCGTCGCCGTCGACGCCGAGGCGGGCGGCGGCGATCTCCTCCTCCATCTGCGCCAGCGCGGCGCGCATCGCCACCAGGTCGGCGTCGGTGCGCCGTGTCGCCGCCAGCTCGGCGAGCCGCACCTCGAGCAGCTCGCGCGCCTCCAGCACCTCGGGGAGCCGGGCGCGGCGCTCGACCAGGCGGTGCAGCACCCCGCCGAAGCCACGGCTGCGGCGCAGGAACACACCGCCGCCGTGGCGCACCTCGATGAACCCCTGCGCCTCGAGCACCGCCAGCGCCTGGCGCAGCGACGCCCGGCTCACCCCCAGCCTGGAGGCCAGCTCCCGCTCCGGGGGAAACCGCGCTCCCACCTCGAGGTTGGTGCGGATCACGAACTCCCCCAGGCGCTCCACGAGGTCCTCGTAGAGGCGGGTGCGACCGAGGGGGCGAAGCGGGGAGGTGTCGAGGGTCACGACCCCCACATTGCACCACAATTGGTCCGGCCACTGGGCCATTGACACACTCGGCCAGCGTGGACCAGACTTCGGCCACGCGCTTCATGGCCCCTCGACGGGCCGCTGACGGAGGTTGGACAGTGTCGCCGACGCCCATGTCTCGCATCCCCGGCCGGGTCCGGCCGGCACGGTCCAGCAAACGCCTGCTCAGCTGCGTGGGCGCCGCCCTGCTGCTGGCGGCCTGCGGCAGCTCGGCGTCGACCAGCGGCTCGGGGGGCGGCAACGTCAAGACCGACTCCGCCGGCCACGTCTCCTACGGCGTGCTCTCCTGCTTCACCGGCACCCTCGCGGTCCTCGGCCAGGCCATGCTGCAGGGGTCGCAGGTGGCCCAGAAGGTCATCAACGATGGCGGCGGCGTCCTCGGCAAGCAGCTCGACCTCAGCCACGCGGACACGCAGTGCGACGAGGCCGACGCGGTGCCCGCGGTGCGCCAGCTGCTCGCCTCCAACAGCGCCAGCGGCATCATCGGCCCCGAGACCCAGGAGATCGCCGCGGTGGCGCCGATCGTCAGCGCCGCCAAGATCCCGACCGAGTTCCAGGGCGGCAGCACCGCCTTCGACAAGAACACCAACCAGTATCTCTGGCGCGACAGCCCCTCGGACTCGCAGCTCGGTGTCGCCATGGCGCTGTACGCGCAGAAGAAGGGCTACAAGACCGCGGCCCTGCTCTTCTCGTCGGACATCGCGCAGCAGACCATCCCCAAGCCGATCACCGCGACGTGGCAGAAGCTCGGCAACTCCATCGTCTCCAATGTCACCGTGGCGCCCGGCCAGACGTCGTACCGCACCCAGGTGCAGAACATCATCAGCGCCCACCCCGATGTCATCTTCACCCAGCTCGACCCGCAGACGGCGGCGGTCATGTTCCAGAACTTCAAGGAGCTCGACAACCTCGCCATCCCCATCGTGGGCACCGACGTCACCAGCGGTGACGACTACCTCAAGGCGATCACCTATCCGATCGCGCACGATCACCTGATCTCGGTGTACGGCACCAACGCGACCGGGGCCGCGGCCGACAACTTCGCCAAGGCGTTCGCGGCCCAGAACGGCAGCACGGCGCAGCCCATCGCCGGCGCCAACTACGCGTACGACGCGGTGCTCAGCCTGGCGCTGGCCATGGACAAGGCGGGCACCACCGACGGCCCGGCGGTGATCGCCGACATGAAGGCGGTCACCAACCCGCCTGGCACACCGTGTGACACGTACGCCTCCTGCCTGCAGGGGATCCATGCCGGCAACAAGATCAAGATGGACGGCGCCAGCGGCGACCTCATCTTCAACAGCTTCAACAACGTCTTCGGACCGTACGGCGCGTTCCAGGCGGATGCCAGCTCCGGCGCGGAGACCCAGGTGCAGCTCCTCTCCGCCAAGGACCTCGCCGCCGCCACCCCGTAGCCCATCCTCCAAGGCGGCAACGCGTCCACCGAGAACGCGTTGCCGCCACTGCCGAACCTGATCGTGATGCGCCGTCCAGCTGCCCTTGGAGAACAGGCTCCGTGCACCAGGCTCTGCTGACACTGGGATTCGGCCTCGTCGGAGCCGCCATCCTCTCGCTCTCGGCGCTGGCGTTCACGCTGGAGTACTCGGTCACCAACGTCGCCAACCTCTCCCACGGTGAGATCCTCACCGTCGGAGCCTATGCGGCCTACCTGGTGCAGCAGCACGGCGGTGGGGTCATCGTCTCCGCGCTGGCCGCCGCGGCCGCCGGGGGCGCGCTCGCCCTGGCGGTGCACAACGGTGTCGTCGACCGCTTCGTGCGCAAGGGCATCGGCGGCCTGCCCACGTTCATCGCCACCCTCGGCGTCTCGCTGGTCATCCAGAACATCCTGGTGATCATCTTCGGCGCCTCCAACCTCGGCTACCAGATCCCCCAGGGAGCGCCGCGCAACGTCGGTCCCTTCCTCTGGACTGACACCGAGATCCAGATCATCGTCTCCACGGTGGTGATCACCGCCATCCTCTATCTGGTGATCCAGCACACCCGTTTCGGCAAATCCCTGCGCGCCGTCTCCCAGAACCGTTCGCTGGCCAGCGTGTCCGGCATCAACGCGCACCGCGTCTCCGCGCTCACCTGGGTGCTCGCCGGCGTCATCGCCGGGTACGCGGGTTTCGTCCTGGCAGAGAGCGTGGGCACATTCAGCCCCTACTCCGGCTTCACGTTCTTCCTGATCACGCTGACGGCCGCCGTCGCCGGAGGCCTCGGCAAGGCGGTGGGCACGCTCGTCGGCGGGGTGATCGTGGGCATCGCGCTGGAGTTCTTCGGCGGCTATCTGAGCGCCAGCTACAACCTGGCGTTCGCCTTCGCCATCCTCTCGCTGGTGATCCTGGTGCGCCCCCGCGGGCTCTTCGTGGGCGGCCGGCGGAGCGTCTTCGAATGATCGACCAGATCGTCTCCATCCTGACCGAGTTCTCGATCTTCACCATCATGGCGCTCGGGCTCAACATCGTCTGGGGCTGGTCGGGCGATTTCGACCTCGCCTTCTACGGCTACGTCGCCCTGGGCGCGTACATGACCCTGGTGCTCACCATCGGGCCGCCCAGCGACCCGACCACCTACATCCTCGGCCTCTCGCTGCCCTTCCCGGTCGCGGTCGCCATCGCGGTGCTCAGCTCGATGGTGCTGGCGCTGATCGTCGGCGCGATCGCGCTGCGTCACCTTCGCGGCATCTACTTCTCGATTGTCACGCTGGGCGCGGTCTACGTCCTCTACATCTTCGCCGGGCAGTTCGTGCCGCTCTTCAACGGCTACAACGGGCTCTCCGGGCTCTTCGAGCCCCTGGGCGCCTTCCTGGGCCTCGACTTCAACAGCTACGCGTTCTTCTACCTGGGGCTGTGCGCCGTCGTGCTTGGGCTCGTCCTGGTGGTGGTGATGCGGCTGTCCACCAGCCGCTTCGGCCTGGCGCTGCGCAGCCTGCGCGAGGACGAGCGCGCGGCAGCCGCGTTCGGCCGCGACATCTACCTGATGAAGCTCAAGGCGTACGTGCTCGGCGCCGCCCTCGGCGGTCTCGGCGGAGCTCTCTTCGCCGGCTACCTGAGCGCGTTCAACCCCTCGGCATGGTCGCCGGTGGAGACGATCATCCTGTACGCGGCGATCCTGGTCGGCGGCCGGGGCAGCACCTGGGGCGTGGTCCTCGGGGTCGCCGTCATGGTGATGGGCCTTCAGGAGGCCACCCGCTACCTTCCCGAGGTCGCCGGCCACCCCACCTTCGCGCCCGCCTTCCGGCTCATCCTCACCGGCGTCATCCTGGTGCTGTTCATCCGCTTTCGCCCCCAGGGCATCCTGCCCGAACGGCGCCTGCGCGACCGGGATCCCTCGGGCGGCGGCGACGCCAGCGTCGCCGTGGAGCAGCCGGTCACCGCTCCCGCCTTCGGCTCGGGAGCGACGTGACCGCGCTGCTCGAGGTCACCGGTCTGGGCAAGCACTTCGGCGGGGTCCGGGCGGTCAACGATTGCTCCTTCACCGCGGCCGAGGGCCAGATCACCGGGCTGATCGGTCCCAACGGCGCCGGCAAGAGCACCGCCATCGACCTCATCTCCGGGTTCAAGATCCCCGACACAGGGACTGTGGTGTTCGAGGGCAGCCAGGTGCAGGGCAGGGCGCCCCACCGCATCTCCCGCCTGGGCATGATCCGCACCTTCCAGACGCCTCGCGAGTGGCCGGCGCTGAGCGTGCTCGAGAACCTCATCCTGGCCCGCCTCCATCCCCGCCGCGAACGGTTCCTGTGGTCGCTGCGCGGCCCCACCAGGGCGGAGAGGGCCACCGCCGCCGACGAGCTGGCCCGCGCCCGCGCCATCCTCGACGAGTTCGGCCTCCTCGAGCTGCGCAACGAGCGCGCCGGCAACCTCAGCGGCGGCCAGAAGCGCCTCGTCGAGTTCGCCCGGATCCGCATGGCGGAGCCGCGGCTGGTCGTCCTCGACGAGCCCATGGGCGGCGTCAACCCCGTCCTCGGCGAGCGCATGGCCACCGCCGTGCTCGGCTTCATCGGCGCGGGCACCTCGGTGATCATCGTCGAGCACAACCTCCCTTTCATCGAGCGGGTCACCGACTCCGTGGTCGTGATGGCCGAGGGCCGGGTGATCGCCGAGGGCCCGTTCGACACGCTGCGCAGCAACCAGGCCGTGGTCGACGCCTACCTCGGGGAGATGCCCACCTATGACGACGCTGACGCCTGAGCCGGCGCTGCCGGCGGCGCCGACTCAGGCGGCCCTCGATGTCGCCGGGCTCACCGCCGGCTATGGCGGCCCTCCCATAGTCGAGAACGTCAGCGTCCGCGCCCACCGCGGCGCCATCACCGCCATCGTCGGCCCCAACGGCGCCGGCAAGTCGACGCTGCTCAAGGCGATCGCCGGGGTGATCCGCCCCAGGTCGGGCACCGTGCAGGTGGAGGGCCGGGAGGTCACCGGGCTGCCCAGCGAGAGGCTGGTGCGCCGCGGCATCGCCTACGTGCCCCAGGTGGCCAACGTCTGGCCCCAGCTCACCGTGCACGAGAACCTGGAGATGGGCGGCTACATCCGCAGGCACGGGCTCCAGGAGCGCACCGAGGAGCTGTACTCGCTCTTCCCCGACCTCAAGCTCGCTCACCGGCGCCGCGCCGAGACCCTGAGCGGGGGCCAGCGCACCATGCTGGCCATGGCCCGAGGCCTCATGGTCGACCCGGTCGTGCTCATCCTCGACGAGCCCTCGGCGGGTCTCTCGCCGAAGTTCCAGAGCGCGGTGTGGGAGCACATCGAGCAGGTGCGCGCCACCGACGTCGCGGTCATCGTGGTCGAGCAGAACACCCGCGAGACCCTCCGCCACGCGCGCTGGGCGTACGTGCTGGTGCTCGGCCAGAACCGCCTCGACGGACCCGGCCGCGACCTCCTCCACAACGACGAGGTGGTGCGGCTCTACGTCGGCGTGCTGTCCTAGGAGGGCTGGAGTGGACGCTGCGACGCCACCGCCGCCGGGACCGCTCGCCGGGATCCGCGTCCTCGACATCTCGCGGATCCTCTCCGGGCCGTTCGCCACCATGGTTCTCGCCGACCTCGGCGCCGACGTGGTCAAGGTCGAGAACCCCAGGTCGGGTGACGACACCAGGGAATGGGCGCCGCCGTACCAGGGCGACCAGTCGGCCTACTTCCTCTCGGTCAACCGCAACAAGCGGGGCATCGCCGTCGACCTCAAGAGCGACGCCGGGCGCACCATCGCCCAGCGGCTCGCCGGCGAGGCCGACGTGCTCGTCGAGAACTTCCGCCCCGGGGCGGCGGCGCGGCTGGGGCTCGGCTACCCGGAGCTGTCGGCGCGCAACCCGCGGCTGGTCTACGCCTCCATCTCCGGCTACGGCCAGACCGGGCCCGACTCCCACCTCCCCGGCTACGACGCCATCGCCCAGGCGCTGGGCGGGGTGGTCAGTGTCACCGGCGAGGCCGGCGGCGAGCCCGTCCGGGTGGGCACGCCCGTCGCCGACCTCGGCGCCGCCATGTGGGCGACGATCGGCATCCTCGCCGCCCTGCACGCGCGCGCCGCCAGCGGGCGCGGCGACTGGATCGACATCTCCCTGCTTGACGGCCAGATCGCCTGGCTCACCTACGTCGCCGGCGGCTACTTCGCCAGTGGCGAGGTGCCCCGCCGCTACGGCTCGGCGCACCCCACCATCGTGCCCTACCAGGCGCTGCGCACCGACGACGGCCACCTCATGGTGGCGGTGGGCAACGACACCCTGTGGCAGCGCTTCGCGCCGATCATCGGCCTGCCCGAGCTGGCCCACGACCCCCGCTTCGCCACCAACCCCGACCGGGTGGTCCACCGCGACGAGCTGATCCCCCTGATCGAGGCGGCCCTGGCGGCGCGGGGCTCGGCGGAGTGGGCAGCCGAGCTGTCCGCGGCCGGCATCCCGGCGGGCGCCATCAACACCGTCGACAGGGCGCTGGCCCTTCCCCAGGTGCAGGCCCGCGAGATGGTGCTGACCACCGAGCACCCCACCGCGGGGACCCTGCAGATGCCCGGATCACCGATCAAGCTCTCCGCCCGCCCGGCGACGGTGCGCCGCCCACCGCCGCTGCTCGGCGAGCACACCGACGAGGTCCTGCGCGAGCTCGGCTACTCGGCGCAGGACATCGGCAGCCTCCGCGCCGACGGGGTGGTGCGATGAGCGACGTCGTCGCGCCGGTGGTGCGCCTGGAGCGCGAGGGGCGGCTGGCCCGGGTCATCGTCGGCTCGGGAGTGCGGCGCAACGCCCTGAGCAGCGGCGGCTGGGCCGGCATCGAGCGCGCCATGCGCAGGCTGGCCGGCAACGAGACGCTGCGGGCGGTGGTCCTGGAGGGCGCCGCCGGCTGGTTCTGCGCGGGGTCGGACATCCGCGAGTGGGCCCAGGCCACCGCCGAGCAGGTGGAGCTCAGCTTCGCCCGCATGGAGGCGGCATGCACCGCCGTCGAGGAGCTGCCGGTGCCGGTGATCGCCAAGGTGCGCGGACCCGCGGCCGGCGCCGGCTGCCAGCTGGCCCTGGCCTGCGACATGCGCATCCTCGCTGTGGGCGCCTCCATCGGCATGCCCATCGCCCGCCTGGGCATCCTGATCTCGCCGGCGTTCGCCAACCGCCTGGCGGTGCACGCGGGCGCGTCCGGCGCCCGTGACCTGCTCTACACCGGCCGGATGGTGGGGGCCGAAGAGGCGGTGCGGATGGGGCTGGCCAGCGCGTGCGTGCCCGGGGACCGGCTCGACCAGCGTGTCGAGGTGGTCGTGGACGACGTCCTCCACGGCTCCGGCGCCGCGGTCCGCGCCGCCAAGCGGGCCCTCGACGAGCTCATCGCCCCGGGCCGCATCGCCGCCCGGGCCATGGCCGGGCCGCCCATCGACCACGACGACTTCCAGCGCGGGGTGGACGCATTCGTGCACCGCCGCCGCCGCCGCACGGCCAGGGTGGCGACGTGACGGTGACGCCGGGTCCATGAGCGAGCTGGGGGCGGCGCTGCGCACCGCGATGGCGGGCGAGGTGCGCGAGGACGCGTACACCCGCCACCTGTTCTCCAGGGACGCCAGCATGTACAGCATCGAGCCCCTGGCGGTGGTGTTCCCCCGCGATGCCGCCGACGTCGCCGCCGCCGTCTCCGTCTGTGCCGGGCGCTCGGTGCCGGTGCTGCCCCGCGGCGCCGGCACCAGCCTGGCCGGGCAGGCGGTGGGGCGAGCGGTGATCATCGACACCTCGCGCCACCTCGACGCCATCATCGAGCTGGACCCCGAGGCGCGCCTCGCCCGGGTTCAGCCGGGGGTGGTGCAGGACGACCTCAACCGCGCCGCCGCGGCTCACGGGCTGCTCTTCGGGCCCGACACCTCGACCAGCAACCGGGCAACCCTCGGCGGGATGATCGGCAACAACTCGGCGGGCAGCGGCTCGGTGGTGCACGGGATGACGATCGACCACGTGCAGCGCCTGGAGGTGGTGCTCAGCGACGCCTCCGTGGCCACCCTGGCACCGGCGGACGGGGCCGAGGTGGCCCGGCGTGCCTCCGCCCCGACCCTCGAGGGGCGGATCTACTCACGCCTGCCCGCGCTGGTCGAGGAGCACCGGGCCGCCATCACCGCCGGGTTCCCGCCCTACTGGCGCCGGGCCGGGGGCTACCGTCTCGATCGCCTCGCCGCCGGCGGCTCGACCGTCGACCTGGCCCGTTTCGTGGTCGGGTCCGAGGGCACGCTGGTGGTGATCACCGAGGCCACCCTCGCGCTGGTGCCCCTGCCCCGCGCTCGCTCCATCGCCGTCGGCCACTTCGCCTCCACGGCGGAGGCGATCGCCGCCACCGAGGACGCGCTGAGCCTGCGCCCCAGCGCGGTCGAGCTCATCGACCGCACCATCCTCGATCTCTCCCGGCGCAAGATCGAGTACGCGGCGCTGGGCTCCATCCTCGAGGGCGAGCCCGGCGCCCTGCTCTTCGTCAGCTTCAGCGCCGACCTGGCCGCCGAGGCGTCCGCCGGGGTGGAGCGGCTCGCCGCGCTCTGGCAGCGCCACGGCCACGGCTACCACACCCTGCGCGCCACCACGGCGGCGCAGCAGGCGGCCCTGCTCAAGGTCAGGGCCGCCGGGCTGGGGCTGCTGATGGCCGCCGGCGAGGGCACGCGCCGGCCGGTGGCCTTCGTCGAGGACACCGCGGTGGACCCGGCCCGGCTGCCGGAGTACACCGAGCGCTTCGCCGCCGTCTTGCGGCGGCACGGCCTGGTGGCCGGCTTCTACGGCCACAGCTCGGTCGGCTGCCTGCACATCCGGCCCTTCCTGGACCTCACCCGGCCCGCCGAGCTGGCCACCATGCGCGCCGTCGCCGAGGAGATCCGCGACCTGGTCATCGAGTTCGGCGGCGCCAACTCCAGCGAGCACGGCGACGGCCTGGCCCGCAGCGAGTTCAACCGCCACCTCTTCGGCGACGAGCTCTACCTGGCCATGCGCGAGGTGAAGCGGCTCTTCGATCCCCACTCCCTGATGAACCCCGGCAAGATCGTCGACGCCCCGCCGATGACCGACAGCATCCGCGACCTGGCGCTGCCGCCGGCGCGACCGCTGCCCACCCGATTCTCGTTCGCCGCCACCGGCGGCATGCGCGGCGCCGCGGATCGGTGCATGAACATCGGCGTCTGCCGCAAGACGTCGACTGGGGTGATGTGTCCCTCCTACATGGCCACCCGCGAGGAGGAGCACAGCACCCGCGGGCGCGCCAACGCGCTGGTGCTGGCGCTCTCCCAGCCGGACCCGCGCGCCGCCCTCGGCGACCAGCGGCTGCACGGCATCCTCGACCTCTGCCTGGAGTGCAAGGCCTGCAGGAGCGAGTGCCCGCTGGGTGTCGACATGGCCTCGATGAAGAGCGAGTTTCTCTTTCACCACCAGGGAATTCATGGGGTGCCGGCACGGGCAAGGTTCTTCGCCGCGGCGCGGCGGTGGAACCGGCTGGGGTCGGCGTTCGCGCCCCTGTCGAACACGGTCACGGCGCTTCCCGGGGCGCGCATGCTCCTGGAGCGCACCCTGGGGGTGAGCCGGCGCCGCCCCCTGCCCCGCTTCCAGCGGCGCACGCTGCTGCGCTGGTACGGGCGGCGGCCGCCGCGGCCGGAGGGCTCTCTGGGACGGGTGGTCATGCTCGCCGACTCCTTCACCACCTTCACCGAGCCGGGGGTGGGCGTCGCCGCCGTGGAGCTGCTGGAGATGGCCGGCTGGCAGGTGGACCTGGTCGCAGACCTGTGCTGCGGGCGGGCGTCGATCTCCAAGGGACGCCTCGACGTCGCCGCCCGCCAGGCGCGGGAGATGACGGCTCGGCTGGCCGGCCCGGCGCGACTGGGCGTGGGCATCGTGGGTGTCGAGCCGTCCTGCATCCTCACCCTCACAGAGGAGCACCTGGCGCTGCAGCCGGACAGTGCCGATGCCCGCCTTGTGGGCGCCCGGGCGCGCCTGGTCGACGAGCTGATCCTCCAGTCGATCGACGCCGGCCACCTGCGCCTGGATCCCCGCTCCGAGCTGGCCGGTCGGCGGATCCTCTTCCACGGCCACTGCCACCAGAGGGCGCTGGCCGGCACGGCCGCGACCGTGCAACTGCTGTCGCGCATCCCGGGGACCACGGTGGAGGAGGTGGACGCCGGCTGCTGCGGGATGGCCGGGTCGTTCGGGTTCGAGGCGGAGCACTACGAGCTCTCCATGCGGATCGGCGGGCTGCGCCTGTTCCCCGCCATCCAGGCGGAGCACGGCGACACGGTGATCGCCGCCACCGGGGTGTCCTGCCGCCAGCAGATCGCCCACGGCACCGGGCGCCAGGCGCGCCACCCCGTGGAGCTGATCCGGGCGGCCGTGGCCAGGTAGGCGACACCCGCGGCGGTGACCTGGGCGCACCCGAGGTTCCCTGAACGGCGGCCATGTACGCGTACAATCCGCCCGCTCGAATATGCGGCGAGAGGGAAGCGTGCGATGAACCGGCGGGCAGCCAGCGGACCGGACCACGGCGGCCGCGCCCTTCTCGTCGCCATGGGGGTGGGATTGCTCGGCGCGGCCGCTGTGGTGGCGCGCCCGCTGACCGTCTCCGCGGCCACGGTGGGGATCAGCTACGTCGTCAACTCCGCCTCCAACAGCGTCACCGAGTACGCCGCGGGTGCCACCGGCAACGCCGCACCGATCCGCACCATCAGCGGCGCCGCCACCGGTCTCAGCGGCCCCATCGGCGTGGCCCTCGACTCGGCCGGCACCCTCTACGTCGCCAACTCCATCGCCAGCAGCGTCACCGAGTACGCGCTCGGGGCCAACGGCAACGCCGTCCCCAGTCGCACCATCAGCGGCGCCGCCACCGCGCTGAGTGCCCCCAACGGGCTGGCTCTCGATGCCGCCGGGACGCTCCTGGTCGCCGACCTCGGCGCCAACCGGGTCACCGAGTACGCACCGGGGGCCAATGGCAACGTCGCACCCAGCACCACGATCAGCGGTGCCGCCACCGGGATAAGCGGCCCCTACGGCATCGCCGTTGACGGCACCGGAACCGTGTACGTGTGCAACTCCGTCGCCAACAGCATCACTGTGTACGCGCCGGGCGCGTCCGGCAATGCCGCTCCGGCGCGCAGCATCAGCGGCGCCGCCACCCAGTTGAGCACCCCCGAGCAGGTGACGCTCGACTCGACCGGCACCACCCTCTACATCGCCAACGAGCCCCCCAACAGCATCCTGGAGTTCGCGACGGGAGCCACCGGCAACGCCGCCCCCACCCGCACCATCAGCGGGGCGGGCACCGGGCTCAACCAACCCGAGGCGGTGGCGCTCGACGTCGCCGGGATCCTCCACGTCCCCAACGAGAGCAACACGGTGACCGAGTACGCGCCCGGAGCCACGGGCAACGCCACGCCCACCACCACCATCAGCGGTGCCGCCACCGGCCTCAACCAACCCGAGGGCATGGTGGTGGCGTCCGTCCCCGCGGCGCCGACGACCACGACGGTCGTGTCCTCGAGCAACCCGTCGTCGGTGGGGCAGGGCGTGACCTACACCGCAACCGTCGCGGCGGCGCCGGGAGCTGGCACGGTGGCCTTCACGGACAACGGCTCCGCGATCCCCGGATGCGTAGCGGTCGCGGTCGATCCGAGCTCGGGCACGGCGGCGTGCGCGGTGACCTACGGCAGCGCCGGCAGCCATGCCATCGTGGCGCGCTACAGCGGCTCCGCCGCCTTCCAGGCGAGCACCTCGAGCACGCTGGGGCAATCGGTGGTGTCTGGCGTCCCCGTCCCGGCCACAGGTGCTGTCCCCGCGGGAGGTGGCCGCGGGTCCCCGTGGCCGCTGGCGCTGATCGCATCCGGGGCCGGCTTGCTCGGTTGGAGCAGGAGGGCGAGGCGACACCCGCGGCGGTGACCTGGGTCCACGACAGTCGAGGTCCGCGTGTCTCCGTTGCCACCCCGTCACCCGGGCGCCACGCGTCGCCCACCGCCGGTTGCTAGCGTCAACGCACAATGGCCCAGGAGATCGCCGCCACCCAGACCTGTGGCCGGACCGGGTGTCTCAACCAGGCCGATTTCCCCTGCTCGTACATCGATCGTCGCCGCCGGGCCTGCCACACCCACTGGTGCGCCAACCATGGCCTGGAGATCGACGGCCGGCCGTTGTGCGCGCGCCACGCCAGCACGGTGATCGCAGTCGGTGACGAGGCCATCGCCGCAGGCCACCTTCCCGAGCTCGACAACCGCGCACCGTCACTCCTCTACTGGGTGGGCCGCGACCTCGATTCCGACGTGCCCGTCATCCTCGCCACGGTGGTCAAGGAGCGCGACGGGGAGACGCTGGTCGTCGACCCGGTGGCGCTGGTCGCCGGAGGCGGGCGGGTCAGCGAGCGCCGCTGGGAGCGCAACTGGAAGGTCATCTCCCACACCGGCATCGCCCAGAAGGTGACCCTGCAGGTGGTCGAGGGCCAGCCCACCGACATCGTCCTGCGCGTGGACCGCACCGTCGTGGCCCGGGAGACGCCGCCGTGGGTCGCCGCCCGCGAAGCCGGCGCCGAGCTGGAACCGCAACAGGACTCAGTGGAGCGGCGCGCCTTCTACGAGCGCCTCCACGACGCCATCACCGCCGCCCTGGCGCGGGACGGACCGCTGGCCTAGGTCGGCCGATGGCGGGGAGGCCAGGCGACGCCGCGCGGGACGGATGCTCGACCGCCGCCCTGCGGGTCATCGAGTCGAGATTCGGTCATCGCCGTCGAGTCTGAAGGCACGATGGCGATCAGGCTTCTCAGGATCGGCCCGCCACGGGCATCACAGATGCCTGAGCCATTCGCCGCAGACCACCCGTTTCTCGCGTTCCCGAAGAAAGAACGCGTGGCCCGACCGGCCCCTTCTCGCCCACTCGCTCGGATCGTCGATCCAGTCACTGAGGGTCGATACCAGGCGCATCGCATCCGCAGGATCAACTGACACACCGCATGCGCCGGCACGCACGTCACGGGCGACCTGGGACCGATCATCACCCAAGAACAGGACCGGTTTGGCGACCGCCATGGCGGCATAGGCCTTGGAGGGCACGCAGGTGCCCGTGGCGCGGGGATCGAGCACAACGGCGTGAAGGTCACCGCTGCTGAGCAGAGCGTTGACCTCGTGAGCAGGAACGGGCGCCTCGAAGCGGACATTGTCCAGCTCATACCGGTCCACCAGCGCTCGCGCGGCATCGAAGCTCTCACCGGTCCCTGCGATCAGCAGAGTCAATGCTGGAATTCGACGAGCTGCTTGCACCAGAGAGGACAAGGGATGCCGGTACGTCGCATGCCCGCTGTAGAGGAGGCACCGTGACCGGGCGAGTCCCAGGCGATTGCGGCATGCGGACGCATCCACCGGGTGCACCCGCTCGGCATCCTGCCAGACCGGGATGACGCTGATCGTGTTGTGAACACCCTGTTGGCGCAGATAGTCGCGCATGCATTCGCCCACCACCACGATCTCGGAGGCGCGAGCGAGGGCCATGCGGTCGAGCGCCCTGAACGAGCGCCGGAGGTGGGCATAGCGGTCTGGCAAGCCCATCAGCAGGAACTGATCGTTGTAGAGATCGAGGACCCAGCAGAGGTGTCGAACGCGCCGCCGGCTGAGATGGCGGATCAGGACGCCAACCAGGCCGATACCGGGCGGCGATTCGAGTGTGATGACGCAGTCCTTGTTGCGCGCGTACCGCGGCGCGCGGAGGAGCACACCGGCGAGGAATGTCATTTGTCCCCAGGCTCGAGGGTGCGAACCGGCAAGCGAGCGGCCTCGCGCTCTCGTCAACGTCAGGCGCAGCCCTGAGGGAATGGCCACGTCTGGAGCGCCCTCGGGAGCCTGCGCGACCACCTCCACCTCATGGCCGTGCCTGAGCAGCTCTCCGGCGAGCTCGGTCACCGTCCGTGCCGACGCTCCTCCGCCGTGAGCGTATTCCCATTGCAGGATGAGCACGCGCTTCATCGAGCTCACTTCAGACGACTGTGCGGAACCATCGAAGGGTGCGCTGGAGCCCGTCGACCAGGCTGACCTTGGGGCTCCAGGCGAGACTTTCCAACGCACGCGTCGTGTCAGGGCGGCGCTGCTGGGGATCGTCCTCAGGAAGGGGACGAAAGACGATGTGCCCGGCACCGGTCAGAGCGATGATTCGCTCGGCGAGATCGCGGATGGTGACCTCCTCCTGGCTTCCCAAGTTGACCGGACGGCTCTCCTCGCCGGCCAGCAACCGCAGAAGGCCGTCGACGAGGTCGCTGACGTAGCAGAGGCTGCGTGTCTGCGAGCCATCCCCGTACACGGTGACCGCACTGTCACGGAGTGCTTGCGCAATGAAGTTGGGGATGGCACGTCCGTCGTCGGGTCGCATCCGCTCACCGTAGGTGTTGAAGATGCGCGCGATGCGCGTATCCACACCGGCGCGATGGTAGGCCATGGTGTACGCCTCGGCGCACCGCTTGGCCTCGTCGTACACGCTTCGAGGGCCGACGGGGTTGACGTTGCCCCAGTACTCCTCGGGTTGCGGATGGACGGACGGGTCGCCGTACACCTCGGAAGTGGACCCGAGCAGGAACCGTGCCGCCTTCTCGGCGGCCAGCTCGAGGAGCGCGCGCGTCCCCGCCGTGCCCGCGTCCAGGGTGGCGAGGGGATGGCGCATGTAGTCGGGCGGGGACGCCGGAGACGCCAGGTTGATGACCGCGTCGACGGGCCCGGTGACGTGCAGCGGTTGGGTGATGTCATGCTCGACGACGCTCAGTCCCGGGGATTCGCCCAGTGCCCTGATGTTCTCGGGCCGGCCGGTGAGGTAGTTGTCGACCGCCACCACCTCATCGCCTCTGCTGAGCAGCTCCGCCGCGAGGTGGGATCCCACGAATCCGGCGGCGCCCGCCAGGACGACCCTCAACGCCCGACGCCCTTGTAGACGAAGCCCTGGGCGCGAAGCTGGTCGGGGTCATAGAGGTTGCGGCCGTCGATGATCACGGGCCTTCGCATGCTCTCCTTGATCCGGCCCAGGTCGAGCTGGCGAAACTCGTTCCAATCGGTGACCACGATCAGGGCGTCGGCGCCGTCCGCGGTGGCGTACGCGTCGGCCTCCATCGCCACCCTCGGCATGAGCGGTTGGGCGATGGCCATCGCCGCCGGATCATAGGCGCGGATGATCGCCCCACGGCGCTCCAGGGCCGCCACCAGGGCGAGCGATGGCGCCTCGCGCATGTCGTCAGTGTTGGCCTTGAAACTCAGCCCCAGCAGCCCGATCGTCTGGTGTCGCAGGGTGCCGAGGACGTCGTGCACCTTTTCGATCAGCAGCCCCGGCTGGGCGCTGTTCACGTCCATCACCGCGTGGAGCAGCTGGGGATGAGCGCCGATGTGCTCGAGCATGCGGGCCAGCGCCAGGACATCCTTGGGGAAGCACGATCCACCATATCCCGTCCCAGCTTCCAGGAACGCGGGTCCGATGCGGCTGTCCATGCCCATGCCCTCGGCCACCACCCGCACGTCGGCATCGAGCTTCTCGCACACCCGGGCGATCTCGTTGATGAAGGAGATCTTGGTGGCCAGGAACGCGTTGCTGGCGTACTTGATCATCTCGGCGGCATACAGCGTGGTGACCAGCACGGGTGCGTTGAGCGGCTTGTAGAGCGCGGCGACCTCCATCGCGGCGTCGTGGTCGTGGGCGCCGAGGACGATGCGGTCGGGTTCCATGAAGTCGTGCACCGCCGAGCCCTCGCGGAGGAACTCGGGATTGGAGACCACCGCAAAGTCCACGTCGCGCCGGTGCAGGCTGTTGCCGACGATCTCGGCGACGATGTCACCGGTGCCGATGGGAACGGTGCTCTTGTTGACGATCACCGTCCGCCCGGAGAGGTGATCGGCGAGGGAGGCCGCCGCGGTGCGGATCTCGTTGAGGTCGGCCTGGCCGGAACCATCCATGGGCGTCCCCACGGCGATGAAGACGAACTCGGCGTCGGGGATGGCCTCGTCGTAGCTGGCGGTGAACCGCAACCGGCCACTCTGCACGTTGCGCGCCACCAGCTCGCCCA
>JBOHUD010000053.1:0-16691 GCA_050734155.1 Candidatus Dormibacteria bacterium | reverse complement strand
GGGCGGCCGGGCGGCGCCGGCGCGAACGCCGCGGCCGCGGCTCGGGGTCCTGCTCCAGCGGCTGGGGAACGGGCTCGGGAGGGGTGTCGGGCATGCGATCAGGCGGCCAGCCCACCGTCCACGTGGAGCACGTGGCCGGTGATGTAGGCCGCCTCGGGGAGGGCGAGGAAGCGCACCGCGGCGGCCACCTCCGCGGCGGTGCCGAGGCGCCGCAGCGGAACGCCGGCAACGGCCGCGGCCAAGGCGTCCTCCCCCAGCGCCGCGGTCATGTTGGTGGCGATGAAGCCGGGGGCGACGGCGTTGACGGTGATGGCCCGCGAGCCCACCTCGCGGCAGAGGGCCTTGGTGAGCCCGACCAGCCCGGCCTTGGCGGCCGAGTAGTTCGCCTGCCCCGGGTTCCCGGTCACGCCGGCGACGCTGGAGATGTTGATGATCCTCCCGTCTCGACGCCGCAGCATGGGCTTGAGCGCGGCGCGGCAGATGCGAAAGGCCGCGCTCAGGTCGATGGCCAGCACGGCGTCCCAGTCGGAGTCGGTGATCCGCACCACCAGATTGTCGCGGGTGATGCCGGCATTGTTGACCACGATGTCGATCGCCCCCAGAGCCCTGACGGCGGCGTCCACGAGGGCGGCCGCTGCGGACGGGTCGGTGAGGTCCGCCCCGTGCGTCGACGCCCGGCCGCCGCCGGAGCGGATCAGGGAGGCGACCTCCTCGGCCCCCGAGGCGTTGGCGCCGTAGCCCAGTGCCACCGCCGACCCCACCTCGGCGAGGGCCAGCGCGCACGCCCGGCCGATGCCGGAGGAGGCGCCGGTGACCAGGGCCACCTTGCCCGCAAGCTCCGAGCTCATGCCGGGGCCGTCCACAACGTCGCCAGCGCGCTGGCCGAGGCGAGGTCGTTGACCGAGGCGGTGCGCACCTGCGGGGCGATACGCCGGTTGAGCCCGCTGAGCACCGCCCCCGGGCCCACCTCGACCAGCACCTCGGCACCGAGGCCGACCAGGCGGGTGATGCAGTCGACCCACCGCACCGGCGATTCCAGCTGCATCGCCAGCCGGCCGGGCAGGCCCTCGCTGTCCCCGACCGCCACAGCGTCCACGTTGGAGACCACCGGGAAGCGGAGCGCGGCCCGTGGCGTGGTGGTGACCACCGCTGCGAAGCGCTCGGCGGCGGGCCCCATCAGCGGCGAGTGGAAGGCGCCGCTGACGTTCAGCGCTGTGATGCGGCGCGCCCCCCGGGCGCGGGCCAGGGCCGCGGCGCGCTCGACTCCGCTGACCGAGCCGCTGATCACCACCTGTCCGGGCGCGTTGAGGTTGCCGATCACCACCACCTCTCCGCAGCCGCGCGCCTCGGCGCAGGCGTCCTCCACGGCCGCGGCGTCGAGGCCCAGCACGGCGGCCATGGTGCCCTCGGTCATCGCCGCCATCTCCCGGCCGCGGCGGATGACCAGGCGCATGGCGTCCTCCGCCGAGTAGGCGCCGGCGACGCTCACGGCGGCGTACTCACCCACCGAGTGTCCCGCCACACCCACCACGTCGACCCCGGCGGGGATGGCAGCGGCCAGCACGAGCTCCACGAGGAGAAGCGCAGGTTGCGCGAGCTGGGTGGGGCGAAGCTGGTCGTCGGAGCCCTGCAGGGCGGCGCCCAGGTCGAGGCCCTCCCCCGCGGCGGTGTCGAGCAGGGAGACCGCGAGGGGTTGGTCGAGCAGCCCGGCGGCCATGCCGGCGGCCTGGCTGCCCTGGCCGGGGAAGCAGAGAGCAGCGCGGGTCATGGGGTCGAGGAGCGCGGGCGCTCGGGCAGCGCCGTGCGGCTCACTCGGTGACGATGACCTCGCGGCCGCCGTACTGGCCGCAGTTGGGGCACACGCGGTGCGAGAGGCGGGGCTGGCGGCATTGCGGGCACGGGTTCAGGGCGGGGATGTCGAGGCGGTGGTGGGAGCGGCGCATGTCGCGCCGGCGCTTTGAGGTTCGTTGTTTGGGGAGCGGCATGATGTCTCCGGGAAGTGTGGGCGCGCGAAATGTCGCGAAGCGCCAGCCCGGAGTATAGGCGCCCGGCGCACCCCGCGGTCCTCGGGCTCAAGCGCGCCTCAGCGTTTGCGCCGCCGGCCCCGCGGCTGTGGTTGTGGGGGGAGAGACTGCAGTCCCTCGCGCACAGTCCCGAGCCAGCGCTCCAGCTGCGCCTCGAGTCGCTGCACCACCTCGCGCGCATAGTCGTCGGCGGCGGTGCGCTCCGCCGCCGCTCGCTCTTCGGCATCGGCAACCAGGGCGCGCGCCTGCTCGGTCGCGGCGCTGACGATGGCGTGCTCCCCGATCAGGGAGGCGGCCTGGGCCTGGGCCTCGCGGAGCAGGCGCGCAGCATCCTGCTCGGCCCGCGCCGCCACCTCGCCGACGTCGCGCTCCGCCCTCTCCAGCATCTGTGCGCGCTCATCGACGATGTGCCGCGCGCTGACCAGGTCGTCGGGGAGCGCCACCCGGATGCGATCGACGAGCTCGAGGATCTCCTCCTCGTTGACCACCACGCTCGGCGTGAACGGCAGGCGGCGGGCGACGCCGACCAGCTCCTCGAGGGTGTCGACGATGTCGAGGACCGCGCTCAGCTCGTCACCGGCAGGGGGCTGTGCCTGGGTCATCTCATGGTCCCGTGGCGAACTTGTTCCGCAGGGCCTCGGCGCAGGCCGGGGGGACGGCATCGTCGATTGTGCCACCCAGGCGGAAGACCTCTTTGATGATCGACGAGGAGATGAACACGTTGCTGAAGGACGTCATCAGGAAGACGGTGTGGATGTCGGGGTTGAGGCGGCGGTTCATCAGCGTCATCTGGAACTCGCTCTCGAAGTCGCTGGTGACGCGCAGGCCGCGGACGATGGCGATGGCGCCGACGCGCTGGGCGCAGTCCACGGTCAGGCCGGCGAAGGTGCCCACCTCGACGCGGGCGTCGCCGTCGATGGAGCGGCGGATGAGGTCGACACGCTCCTCGGTGGTGAACAGCGGCGTCTTGGACGGGTTCTCGAGGACCCCGATGACCACGCGATCGAAGATCAGAGAGGCGCGCTCCAGGATGTCGAGGTGGCCGCGGGTGACGGGGTCGAAGCTGCCCGGGTAGAGCGCGATCCTCTCACTCATCGCCGCCCACCTCCGTCTCCGCCGGCCGCAGGATGCTCAGGTCTGTGATGCCGTACCGGCCGCGGCGGACCAGGGCCAGCTCGCCGATGCGCTCGGGCAGCGACCGGGCGCGGTGATGTTCGCACACCACCACGGCGGGCGGAGAGGCTCCCAGCAGCGCGAGGACCTCCATCACGGCCTCGTCGCGGTAGGGCGCGTCGACGAACACGATGGTGGCGTCGCGCAGCTCCCGCGGTCGTGAGCGCACCCAGCTGAGAGCGTCGGCTCTGCGCACACGGCATCGCGCCGCGCAGCCCAGTCGCTCTGCGCTGGTCCGGACGTGGGCGAGGGCGCGCTCCTCTCGATCCACGAAGGTGACCTCCCCGGCGCCGCGGGAGAGGGCCTCGAATCCCACCGTCCCGGCCCCGGCGAAGAGGTCGACCATGGCCGCCCCCGGCACCTCGTCGGCGAGGATGTTGAAGAGCGCCTCGCGAACCATCGATCGGGTGGGACGGAGGAGCCGCTCGCGGGGGGTGCTGACCAACCGGCCCCGCCACCGGCCGCCGGTTATCCGTGTTTGGGCCGTGGTGGGCATGAACGCGCGCTCAGTCGAGGTCGAAGACGGCGCGATAGCCGTTCATGGCCTCGTGCAGCGGCGCGTACGAGGTCAGGTCGGGATCACCATCGAGCCAGGCCTCGGCCGCCCCCCGGGCACGCTGCAGCATGGCCACGTCGAGCAGGTCGGCGGCACGCATCTCGGGGAGCCCGTGCTGGCGCAGTCCCGCCACGTCGCCGGCACCGCGCAGGCGCAGGTCCGCCTCGGCGAGCTCGAAGCCGCTGTGGATCGACGCCACCGTCTCCAGCCGCTGCGAGCCCTCCTCGTCGATGCTCCCCTGGAAGAGCAGGCAGAACGAGCGATGCCGGCCGCGACCGACACGACCGCGGAACTGGTGGAGCTGTGCCAGGCCGAAACGCTCCGCACCCTCGATCACCATGATGGTGGCGTTGGGCACGTCTACACCCACCTCGATGACGCTGGTCGACACCAGCAGGTCGGCATCGCCGCGGGCGAAGCGGCCCATGCGATCCTCCTTCTCACGCGCCGCCATGCGTCCATGCAGCAATTCCACGCGCAGGTCCGGGAAGATCTCGTCGCGGAGGCGCTCGTACTCGGCGGTGGCGCTGCGCACGCCGAGCTTGTCGTTCTCCTCGATGAGCGGGCAGACCACGAACGCCTGCCTTCCCTGCGCCACCTGCTCGCGGATGAACCTGTTGGCCTGCTCGCGTTGCTGGGGCGCCACCACGCGGGTGGCGACAGGCTGCCGGCCGGGTGGCATCTCGCGCAGCTCGCTGAGGTTGACGTCCCCATAGAGGGTGAGGGCCAGCGAGCGCGGGATGGGCGTCGCCGTCATGGCCAGGAAGTTGGGCAGGAGCGTGCTCTTGCGGCGCAGGCGCTGGCGCTGCGCCACCCCGAACCGGTGCTGCTCATCGACGACGACCAGGCCGAGCTGGGAGAAGACGACGTCGTCCTCGATGAGGGCGTGGGTGCCCACCAGGAGCCATTCGCGGCCAGCCGCGAAGGCCTCCAGGATCTCCCTGCGCGCGCGCGCCGGGGTGCTGCCCACCAGCAGTCGCGGGGCCAGGTCGTGGGACGCCAGCAGGTCGGTGAGGGTGGCCTGGTGCTGGCGGGCGAGGATCTCCGTGGGGGCCATCACCGCCGTCTGCAGACCGGCCGCGCGGCTCATCAGCGCGGCCATCGCCGCGACCACCGTCTTGCCGCTGCCCACGTCACCCTGGAGCAGCCGGCTCATCGCTCCGCCGGCCGCCATGTCGGTGAGGACCTGGTGCGCCGCGACGCGCTGCCCTCCGGTGAGTTGGAAGGGCAGCGCCCGGGCGAAGGCCTGGGCCACGGCCACGTCGTAGGCGATCACCACGCCGGCGCTGCTGAGCCGGCGTCGTCTCGCCCGGCCGGCGGCCAGCTGGAGCAGGAAGAGCTCCTCGAACGCAATTCGCTCGGTGGCCCGCGCGGCGGTCCGCTCGTCGTCAGGAAAGTGGATCTGGTGGAGCGCCGCTCCGATGGCCTCGAGGCCCTCGGCGGCGCGCACCGCGGGAGGCAGCCGGTCGGGGATCGAGTCCGCCAGGGGCAACAGGGGCTCGATCAGGCTGCGCAGGAACTTCGAGGTCAGCTTCTCCGTCTCCCGGTACACCGGGGCCAGCAGGCCGACGTCACGCTGCCCGGGACCGATCCGTTCGAACTTCGGGTTCTGGAACACCAGGCGCAGGCCGTCGTGCTCGAGCCTGCCGTGGACCAGCAGCTCCATCCCGGTGACCAGCTGGCGCGCCACGAACCTCTGGTTGAACCAGACCGCGCCGACATCTCTCCGCCCCTCGACCAGGGAGGCTTCGACGATCCACATCCGCTTCTTGCTGGTGAGACGCGTGCTCACGCTGCGCACGCGCACCCGGGCGGTCTGCGCCTCGCCGGCCCGCAGCTGCTCGACGGGGGTCACCTGGCGCGTGTCGTCGTAGCGACGCGGCAGGTGGTAGAGGAGGTCGCGGACGGTGACGATGCCCAGGCGATCGAGGCGCTGCGCCCTGTCGTGCCCGACGCCGGCGAGCTGGGCCACAGGTGTGGACGGCGACAGCGGGGACACCGGTGCCGACGTTCTCGCTGCAGGCATCGCGGCTCGACTATAGCCATGGATCCGCAGCGGGCCGGACCGCTGGCCCTCCGCGAGCCGGGCCGCGATCAGCCCGCGCGCAGCAGGCCGATGCCCACCCCACCGGGACCGCTGTACGTCCCCACCACGGCGCCCAGCTGTCCTGACACCAGCTCCACCCCGGGATGTTCAGCCCGCAGCAGTGGCTCGATCATGTTCAGCAGCTCCGGAGCGCCGCAGTGGAATGCCGCCAGCCCCTCCAGGGGACGCTGGGCCGCAGCGATCTCCACCATCCTGGCGATCCCCTGCTGGCGACTGCGCACCCGCGCCTCGGGGTGCACCTCGCCGTCGCGGACGCAGAGCAGCGGCTTGACGTTGAGGATGCCGCCCAGGAAGCTCTGGGCGCGTCCGATCCGACCGCCACGCTGCAGATACGTGAGCGTGTCGAGCAGCACGTACACCAGGACCCGGTCACGCCTGCTGCGCATGCGCTCCTCCACCGCCTCGGCAGCGCAACCGGAGGCCACGTCGGCGAGCGCGCCTCGCACCAGGAACTGCAGGCCCGCGCTGACCGTCCTCGAGTCCACCACGCGCACCGCACCCGCGGGAAACTCCTGGGAGGCAAGGGTCGCCGACTGCAGCGTGCCGCTCAGCTTCGCCGAGATGTGGACGGAGACGACCGAATCTCCGGCGCTGACATGGCGGCGGTACACCTCGCCGAACTGGTCGGGGGTCGGTTGTGAGGTGCTGGGCTGCAGGGAGGTGGCGGCGAGGCGCTGATAGAAGGCATCGGGACTGAGGTCCACCCCGTCCCGGAGCTGCTCATCGCCGAAGCGGACCGTCAGCGGCACCACGTCGACTCCCAGCCGCTCGGCCTCGCCGGGGAGGATGTCCGACGTCGAGTCGGTGACGATCCTGATCACGTCCTCATTCCAGGGAGAGGACGTACGAGTAGTGCTCCTGGCCCCCGTCGTGGAGCTCGAACTCCGTCTGCGGAAAGGTGTCACGCAGGGAGGCGACGAGCGCGTCGGCGTCTGCGCTGGTGACATCGCCGCCGCGGTAGACCGTCACCAGCTCGGGTGGCCTGTCCACCGAACCGAGCACCGCCTCGATGACCTCGCTGGGATCGCCGCCCACCTCGCGGATCTCGTCATCGAGGATCCCCAGGACATCGCCCTCCTCGATGTGGCGGCCGTTGGCAGTGCTGGCGCGGACGGCACGCGTGACCTCGAGCGCGTGGACGTGCTGGATGGCGGCGGTCATGCGCGAGCAGTTGGCGTCGATCGGCGAGTCCGGCTCGAGCGCCAGCAGGGCGCTGATCCCCTGGGGGAGGTTGCGAGTGGGCACGACCCGCACCTCGCAGTCCTCGATGAGCGAATCGACCTGTTCGGCGGTGAGGATGACGTTGCCGTTGTTGGGGAGCAGGATCACCGTCTGCGCATGGGCGGAGCGCACCGCCTTGAGCAGGTCCTCGATGGACGGGTTCATGGTCTGGCCGCCCTCCACCACCGCGTCGGCGCCGAGGCTGGCGAGGATGTCGCGAAAACCGCGGCCCGGGGCCACGGAGACCACCCCGATGGCTTTGCGCCGGGGCTCGTCCGCCGCCGGCCGCGAGGGGGAGGTCGCTGCCTGCTCTCCCCCGCCGGCAGACGCCTCGGCGGCGCCGGCGCGGTCGAGAACGTCGTGGTGCTGCGCCGACATGTCCTCCACCTTGAGCTTGCTGAGCCGCCCCCTCGAGGAGGCGAGCGCGATGAGCGGCGCGGGCTCGGCGGTGTGGACGTGGACGCGGACGAGGTCGGGATCGCCCACCACCAGCGCCGACTCGCCCAGCCGTCCCAGCTCCTCGCGCAGCGCCACCGGGTTGAGCCCGGGACCGTGGATGAGGAACTCGGTGCAGTAGCCCCAGCCCTCCTCCTTCATCTCCAGTGCGGCCGCGCCTCGACGATGCGACCGGCGCCGGGTGGTGCTTGGATCATCGAAGGGGAGCTGCACGCGATCCTCGCCGGATCGGCGCCGTGGTCCCCCCGGCGGGGCCGAGGCGCCGCCCGGGTCGGCGATCGACCGGCTCAGCCCCTCCAGGATCACCGCGAACCCGAAGCCGCCGGCATCGACGACACCGGCGTCGCGCAGGACCTGGAGCTGGTCTTGGGTCCGCTGCACGGCGGCATGGCTGGCTCGCACCGCGTGCTCGAGGACGGCCACGACGTCCTCGTTCTCCGGCGCGGCCCGGGCCGCTGCCTCGGCCGCCTCGCGCACCACCGTCAGGATGGTGCCCTCGGTGGGCTTCATGACCGCCTTGTACGCCACCGTGCGGGCCTCGCCGAGCCCCCGCGCCCAGGCGGCGGCGTCGAGCCGGGCGCGGCCCTCCACCCCCTGCGCGAGCCCGCGCAGGACCTGGGAGAGGATCACCCCGCTGTTGCCGCGAGCGCCCATCAGCGATCCGTGCGCGGCCGCATTGAGGACGGAGGCTGCCGATGCCGGGTCCGCCGCCGCCTGCGCCTCCTCGACCGCGGAGCGGAGGGTGAGGTACATGTTGGAGCCGGTGTCCCCATCGGGCACCGGGAACACGTTGAGGTCGTTGATCTCCTCCTGGTTGGCCTGCAGCCAGGCCAGTGCGCTGCGCAGCGCAGCGAGCAGCTCCTCACCACCGACGGTGAGCACCGGCTCGCGCAGCAGGGTCAGCTTGGAGCCGGCCTCAGCGGGCACCGACGTCCTCGAGATGAATGCCCTGGACGTTGACGTTGACAGCCAGCACCGGGAGTCCCAGTGACTTCTCGACAGCGTATTGCACGGCGCTCATCAGGTTGTGGGCCACCTCACTGATCCGCGTTCCGTACTGGGCGATGATGTAGAGCTCGATGTGGATGCCGCCCTCGCGGACCTCGATCTCGACGCCGCGGTGGACGTTCTCGCGATTGAGACGCTCCGCAATGCCGTCGCGAAGGCCACGGGCGGCCATTCCCACGACCCCGTAGCACTCGTTGGCGGCATGGCCGACGATGGACGCGACCACACGCGGCGACACCTCGATCCGGCCGAGGCTCTCGGTGCGGGTGAGGGCGTCGGGGGCCTTGACCTTGCTCGTCACTCGCTTCCCATAAGCCGCGCCGCGGCCTTGTGTTATCCTCGGCGACCGCCCGGTCTGCTCCGGGGGCGGGCCCAGCACCACGGATGTGGCGGGGCGCAATTCTAGTACGCGGCACCATTGTTTTCGGCATTTGGCCGTTTCCGGGAAAGATCACCACACCATGTCTCAGCGCTGCGACGTCTGCGGTAAGGGTCCCATGTCGGGCAACAACGTGAGCCACTCCAAGAGGCACACGCGCCGCCGTTTCATGCCCAACCTTCAATCGGTGCATGTCCTGCGCGCCGGCCGGGTCGTCAGGGCCAAGGTCTGCACCCGCTGTGTGCGCACTCAGGCCAAGGCCGCCCGCTGAGCGGGGAGCAGCCACACCGCTCCCCGGGGCGGCGCTGACCCCGGCGAGGACGGCGCCCCCGCCGCCCGGCTCTCCGGGCCGTGCACGATCCGCGGCCCCGGCCGGTTGAAGCAACCGGAGCCGTCGACCTCCACCACCCGCCCCATCCGCTCCGTGGTGACGATCATGTCGGAGGGCGAGCGCGCGGAGGCGAGCCTCGTCGAGCGCGCTACGAGGCGGCGCTGCGCCGCGCGGGACGGGGTCGCCGGATGGCGCGGAGCAGGCTGACCATCTCCACCGCCGCGAGCGCGGCGTCGGCCCCCTTGTTGCCGGCCTTGCCCCCGGCCCGATCGAGCGCCTGCTCGAGGGTCTCTGCGGTGACCACCCCGAAGCTGGCCGGCACCCCCGTGGTGGCGTGGACCGCACCCACTCCGCGAGCGGCTTCGGCGGCGACGAGGTCGAAGTGGGTGGTCTCTCCACGGATGACCACGCCCAGGCAGATCACCGCGTCGATGTGGCCGTGCTCGGCCAGCTCACGGGCCGCAGCGGGGATCTCGAAAGCCCCGGGGACCCACACGACCACCATCTCGGTGTCGCGCGCCCCGTGCCGAACCAGGGTGTCGACGGCGCCCTCGAGCAGGCGCTGGGACACGATGTCGTTGAAGCGGCTGACCACGATGCCGAAGCGCATCCCCGTGGCATCGAGCTTGCCGGTCTTCACATCCACGGCCGCATCGTCCCAGATCGCTCCGCTGCGGTGGAGGGACTAGCCGGCGTCGAGCTGCTCGGCGTCGAGGAGGTGGCCCATCTTGGTGCGCTTGGCCTCCAGGTAACGCCGGTTGTGGGCCGTGGGGGGGATGACCAGGGGGACCTGGTCGACGACCTCGAGCCCGTACCCGGACAGCCCGTAGTACTTGGTGGGGTTGTTGGTCAGCACGCGGATGCGCCGCACCCCGAGGTCGGCGAGGATCTGCGTGCCGATGCCGTAGTCGCGCTTGTCGACGGGAAGGCCGAGGTGCTGGTTGGCCTCGACGGTGTCGAGGCCGCGATCCTGGAGGGCGTAGGCGCGCAGCTTGTCGAGCAGCCCGATGCCCCTGCCCTCCTGGCGCAGGTACACGAGAACACCCCGTCCGGCGTCGCTGAGGATGGCCATGGCGCGGTGCAGCTGGCCGCGGCAGTCACAGCGCTGCGAGCCGAAGACATCACCGGTGAGGCATTCGCTGTGCACCCGCACCAGCACCGGTTCGCCATCGGCCACGTCCCCCCAGCAGAGGGCCACGTGGGTTGCCCCGGTGATCACGTCCTCGAAGGCGTGGATGGTGACCACCCCGAGGTCGATGGGCAGGGTGGTGGTGGCGCCGCGGACGACCAGGCGCTCGCTGCGCCGCCGGTAGGCGATGAGGTCGGTGATGGCCAGGATGTGCACGCCGTGATCGGCCGCGAAGTGGTCCAGGTCGCTGCGTCGGGCCATGGTTCCGTCCTCGCGCATGATCTCGCAGATCACCCCCGCGGGGAAGCGGCCCCCAGCCTTGCAGAGGTCGACGATGGCCTCGGTCTGGCCGGCCCGCTCGAGCACGCCACCGGGCATGGCGCGGAGGGGAAATGTGTGCCCGGGCTTGGCAAAATCAGCCGGTCGGGCATGCTCGTCGCAGAGCAGCCGGATGGTGGTGGCGCGGTCGAAGGCGGAGATGCCGGTGGTCACCCCGCGTCCCACCGCGTCGACGCTGACCGTGAAGGCGGTGCCGAACTGCGAGGTGTTGTTGTCGACCATGGCGGAAAGCCCGAGCTCGTCGAGGCGCCACGCCTCGCAGGCCACGCAGACCAGGCCGCGCGCGTGCGTGGCCATGAAGTTGACCGCCTCCGGGGTGATGCGGTCGGCGGCGATGGCCAGGTCACCCTCGTTCTCGCGGTCCTCGTCGTCGACGATGATCACGAAGCGGCCCTGGCGGACGTCCTCGATCGCCTCCTCGGGGGTGCAGAGCGGCATGTCTCAGCCCTCGGCGGCGAGTACGGCGGAGCGCGCCGCGCCGAGGTGGGTGGCGAGGCCGCGCATCACGTACTTGGCCACGAGGTCTGCCTCCAGGTTGACCCGGCTCCCCGGCTGCCAGGTGGCCGCGGTGGTGCGCTCCAGGGTGTGGGGGATCAGCGAGACCGCGAACCCGGCGCTGTCGACGCCGACCACCGTGAGGCTGATGCCGTCCACGGCGACGCAGCCCTTCTCGACGAGCAGGGCCAGCAACTCGGGGGGAGCGGTGATGGTCACCCAGCTGGCGTTGCCGTCGGGGCGCAAGGCGCCGACGGTGCCGGTGCCGTCGACGTGGCCGGTGACCAGGTGGCCGCCGACCCGGCCGTCGTGGCGCATCGCCGCCTCGAGGTTGACCGCGGCGCCGGCGTCCCTGGCGCCCAGGGTGGTGCGCGCCAGGGTCTCGGGCATGACATCGGCGACAAAGCCGCCGCTGATGAAGTCGGCCAGGGTCAGGCAGCAGCCATCGACTGCGATGCTGTCCCCGCGCCGCGCGCCCCGGAGCACCTCGCCGCAGCCGACCCGGACCCGCCCGCCGGCGCGGTCCACGCCGTCGATGCGGCCGACCTCCTCGACGATTCCGCTGAACATCTAGCGCACACAGTAGCCGGTGACGATCAGATCGCCGCCGAGGCGCTCCACCTCGAGGTCGACCAGGTCCACCGCCTCGGCGAGCGAGGCCGCCCCCTCCCCGCCGATCGCCGCCGGGGCGGCGGCCCCGCCGATCAGGCGAGGGGCGAGGATGGCCACCACGGAGTCGATCAGCCCCAGGTCGCGCAGCGAGCCGAGCACCGCGGCGCCGCCTTCGGCGAGGACGCTCAGGATCTGCCGCTCGCCCAGGTCACGGAGCAGGGCGAGGAGGTCGACCTGGCCCTCGCGAGCGGGGAGGACGAGCACCTCGGCGCCGGCGCTGCGCAGCGCGGCGGCGCGCTCGGCGGGGGCGGCGGCGGTGGTGGCGATGAGCACCGCCCCGCCGGCGTCGAACAGTCGCGCCGCGGCCGGGGTGCGCAGTCTGCTGTCGACCACCACCCGCAGGGGCTGGCGGGCCGCCCCCTCGTTCAACCGCACGGTGAGGGCGGGGTCGTCGCGAAGCAGGGTGGTCGCGCCCACCAGGACGGCATCGTGGCGGTGGCGGAGGCGATGAGCCTGCCGGCGGGCGGCAGCCGAGCTGATCCAGCGCGACGCTCCCGTCCGGGTGGCGATGCGACCGTCCAGGGAGGCGGCGAACTTGGCGGTGACGAACGGGCGGCCGGTGCGCATGTGGGTGAGGTAGAAGCGGTTGAGGCGCTCCGCCTCGGCCTCGCCAAGACCCACCTCCACCAGCAACCCCGCCGCCTGGAGCGCGGCGATCCCACGCCCCGCCACGGCGGGGTTGGGATCGAGCATGGCCACGATCACGCGCCGCGGCCGGGCGGCGATCACCGCGTCCACGCAGGGCGGCGTGCGGCCCCACGTGGCGCAGGGCTCGAGGGTCACGTAGAGGTCGGCCGACCTGGCGGCCTCCCCGGCGGCGTTCAGCGCCACCACCTCGGCGTGCGCTTCGCCGGCGCGGGTGTGGTGCCCGACGCCGACGATCAGGCCGTCGCGCGTCACCACCGCTCCCACCATGGGGTTGGGACTGGTGGCGAAGTCGGCCAGCGCCGCCTCGGCGAGCGCGCGGTCCATCAGGGCCGCGTCGCTCTCATCCATCCCGGGATCGCCGCCTCAGACCGCGACGACGGGGTGAGGTGGCGAGAGCGTCCCGTCGGGTCGGAGGCTGCGGCGCCGCTGGAGGGCGGCGCGCAGCTGGCCGCAGGCCGCGTCGGTGTCCGCCCCGCGGGTGTCGCGCACCGTCACCACGACCGAGTCGAGCTGCGCCAGGAAGGCGCGCTCGGCCGCCGGGTCGGGCGGACCCCAGGGACTGTCCTCGATGCGGTTCATGGGGATGACGTTGACGTGGGCACGCGCCCGCTGGGCCAGGTCGCAGAGCCCCCTGGCCTGCTCGATGGAATCGTTGACCCCGCCGATCAGGCACCACTCCAGCGTGAGCCGCCGGCCCGTGCGCCGTGCGTAGGCCGTCCCCGCCTCGAGCAGCGCCGCCAGGGGATGGGCGCGGTTGAGGGGCACGAGGCGGTCGCGCAGCTCGTCGCTGGCCGCGTGCAGGGAGATGGCCAGCCTGCAGGCGATCCCCTCGGTGGCAAGGCGGCCGATGGCAGGGACCACGCCACTGGTGGAGACGGTGATGCGCCGGGGGCTGATGCCGCCGCCGGCGACGAGCACACGCAGCGACCCCACGGTGCTGTCGTAGGCGGCCAGCGGCTCGCCCATGCCCATGTAAACCACGTGGGTGACCGGTCCGAGGCCGCGCCGGTGCAGAGCCGCGGCCCCGCAGCGAACCTGGTCGACCACCTCGGCCGCGCTGCAGGAGCGGCGCAGGCCCATCCGCCCGGTCGCGCAGAAGGGGCAGCCCACGGCACAGCCCACCTGGGTGCTCACGCAGATGGTGGAGCGGCGGCGCGACCCGCCCCGCGCCGGCGTCTCCATGGCCACCGTCTCGATCGTCTGGCCGTCACCGAGCGCGCAGAGCAGCTTGACCGTGCGCCCCGAGTCGGCCTCGTTCTCCGACACCACCGAGACAGTCGAGAACAGCAGTCCCAGGCGCAGCTCGTCGCGCAGGGAGGCGGGTATCTGGTGGATGTCGTCCAGCGTGGTGACGAATGGCTGCCACAGCGCGCGGCGCAGCTGCGCGCCCCGAAAGGCGGGGGCTCCGCGAGCAGAGAGAACGTCCGCGAGCGCGCCCGGCGATGCGGTGCTCAGGGCGATTGGCGACATCCTGCCCATGGTACGGGCAGGCCGGCGCTCGGCCACCGGGAGCCTCCTAGACTGGCCCCGTGCGCGACCTCCTCGGCGGGCTGCTCGGCGTCCCGGCCACCATCCTCATCGCCGCCGGGCTGGGCCTGGCCGGGGTGACCGCCGTCAGCCGGGCTCGGCGCCGCCGCGAGCCGCCGATGCGCTGGGCGCACCTCGGCCTCGGTGTGGTGCTGTTCATCGCCGGGGGCCTGGTGATGCTCCTCGACGTTTCCGTGGTGGGGGTGCGCTGAGCGGCTCAGGTGCGCGCGAGCAGGTCGAGGAACTCGTTGCGACACTTGGGGTCGGTCTGGAACGCTCGGGTCAGCGCCGAGGTCACCGTCCGGCTGTTCTGCTTCTCCACGCCGCGCATCATCATGCAGAGGTGAGCGGCGTCGATGACCACGGCCACGCCGTGGGGGTCGAGAGCCTCATCGAGCGCGCTGGCGATCTGGGTGGTCAGCCGCTCCTGCACCTGGAGGCGGCGGGCGAACACGTCGACGACGCGGGGCAGCTTGCTCAAACCGACGATCCGGCCGCGCGGCAGGTAGGCGACGTGCGCCTTGCCGAAGAAGGGAAGCAGGTGATGCTCGCAGAGTGAGTACACCTCGATGTCGCGGACCAGCACCATCTCCTCGTAGGCCTCGGCGAAGACGGCGCCGTTGATGACGTCGGCGACGTTGCGCTGGTAGCCGCTGAGCAGGAAGCGGAGGCTGCCGGCGACCCGGCCTGGCGTGTGCAGCAGGCCCTCACGGCCGGGGTCCTCGCCGATCTCGCGGATCACCCGCTCGATGAGCGGGGCGATGGGATCGTCGGGGCGCTCACCAGCAGGGAACCCGTCCTCGTCCACGAAGGGGCGCATCGGCAGCGGCGCGTGCTCGTCCATGGGTCAACTATGCCATCGGCAGGCGGGGCACCCGACTCGCGGACGCCGATCAGGTCAGCGATTGCTGTGGATGGGAATGTTGGTCCCGCTCAGCGGTGCTCCCGCATCACTGACCAGGAACTCGACGATGGCGGCGACGTCGGCGGGGGTCATGCCGGCGCGAAGGTGGGGTGCGGCCCGGCGGAGCATCCCGGTGTCGACCGCGCCGGGGCTGAGGCAGACGCAGCGCACCCCGTGGTCGCGGCCCTCGAGGGCGACCGCCTCGGTGAGCGCGATCACGCCGGCCTTGGAGACGTTGTACGAGGTCAGCCCGGGAAACTTCTCGACAGCGGCCACACCGGAGAGGGACGCCATGTTGACGATCACCCCGCCGCCGCCGGCGCTCATCCGGGCGAGCGCCTCGCGGCAGCTGCGAAAGACGGCGTCGAGATTCACGGCCATGACCCGGCGCCACTGCGCGTCGGTGATCTCGATCAGGGGCTGGGGTTCGAGTGTCGCGGCGTTGTTGACCCACACCCGCAGCGTCCCGAGCCGTGCGGCGACGGCAGCGATCTCGGCGGCCGCCCCGGGTTCGCTGAGATCCGCGACGTGGATGCTCACCGCCGGATGGCCTTGGGCCGTTTCGACGAGCTCGGACTCGGTCCGCGCCGTGGCCACGACGGGATGTGTCGACGCCAGTCGCCGGGCCACCGCCCTGCCGATGCCGCGCCCCGCCCCGGTGACCACGGCCACGGCTGCGGGGGGCGGCGGGTGCTGTGCTGTCACTCGACGCGGGAGGGTACCGCGATGCTCAGAGGACCCGGAAGGCTCCGGTGGGCGCGGTCAATGGAGCGCGATGGCCGCAACCGTGCGGGTGGCGGGCAGGCGGGGCAACCCCAGCAGGTCCTCGACGGTGGCCAGCAGCGCCGGGTGCGAGTACGCGCTGCCCGGGCTGGTGGGACGCCTGGCGCCCAGCACCAGGGTGAGCACCTGGTTCGAGCCGCCGCCGTCGTTCTCGTCCCAGGTGATGAACACGATCCCGTTGCTCATCGCGGGCGACGCCAGGAGCAGTGGCACGGTGCGCTGCAACCAGGAGTCGCCCACCTCTCCGGAGCAGTCGTGCATGTCGTGGCAGAGGTCGGGCGTGATCCACATGAACCGCGGGGGTGCGGCGCCCTGGAGGTCGGTTCCGAGCTGCGAGAACGGCACGACCGAGGATGGACAGCGGCCGCCGTAGTAGGCGAACGGGTCGTGCTTCACGGCGTACCGTCCCGTGCTCTGGCGGCAATCCGAGCCCAGCCCCTCCATGTAGGCGCGCCAGGCCACGCCGGAGGCGCTCAGCTGGTCGCCGATGTCCTGTCGTGGGAGCACGTGGTATCCGTCGTCGCTGATCCCCCAGGTGGTTCCGGAGGTGAGCTCCAGGTAGTTGGGCAGGCTCGGATGGCCGCTGGCATGGTAGTTGGTGAGCACGGTCGAGGCCGAGGACACGCTGTGGATGTAGGGAAGGCCGAGCACGCTGTCGTAGGCGCGGTTCTCCATGACGATGACCACCACCCGTGTCGGCTGCGTCGACGCGGACTGCGAGGGCGGTGCGCTTCCGGACTGCTGTGGCAACGGCGAGAGTGACGGGGCGCTGGGCTGCGACGCAGCCGGTGCGCACGCCCCGACCGCCATGGTCGCGAGCAGCGCGCCCGCCGCGGCCAGAGGTCGGCATTGCCATCGATGCATGCCGGCACCGTACGACGACGGCGCGGACGTTCGCCGACCGAGAACGGTGGTGCCCAGGAAGGGACTCGAACCCTT
>JBOHUD010000052.1:0-7363 GCA_050734155.1 Candidatus Dormibacteria bacterium | reverse complement strand
ACCCCGGGGGCGCCTCCGGCGTCGACCTCGCCAACCCGCGCCGGGTGATCCGCGCCGTGGAGGTGCTGCGCCGCCGCGACCAGCCCCTGGCCATGGCGCGGCGACGTGCCGGGGGCAGGGGGCTGGCGCTGGTCGTCCTCGACGCCGACCGCGATCTCCACCGGGCGGTGCTGGCAGCCCGGCTGGACGCCATGTTCGCCAGCGGTGCCATCCTCGCCGAGGTGCGTGCCGAGCTCGACCGGGGCACCGCCGCCGCGTCCCTGGGGCGTGCCGGCATCGGCTACCGCGAGGCGGTCGCCGTCCTCGAGGGTGACCTGAGCATCGAGGGCGCCCGGGCCAGCACGGCGCGGCGCACCCAGCGGTACGTCAAGGCCCAGCGCACCTGGTTTCGCCATGAGCCGGCTGTGCTGCGTCTGCAGCGCACCCCCACCGCGACCACCTCAGCGCTGGCCGGCGAGGTGCTGGCGGCGCTGCCTACGCCTGGCGGATCGCGTCGCTGAGGTACTGCTCGAGGAACGCGTAGAAGCCGCTGCGCTGCTCGCGGTCCTCGTCCTCGCTGACCTGCCGGCCCAGGCGGCGGGCCTCGATCCAGGGGGGCACGCCGCTGGCCAGGACCTCGTCACCGAGCCTCACCAGGATGAGGGCGTCGTCCTTCTCCTCGACGGTCAGCGTGATGCGCAGCCGGATCCCCGTCGCCGACGCCAGCTTCCAGCCCATCTCCCAGCAGCGGGTGCCGTCCTCGGCCCGGCGAACCGCCACCTCGGAGTCGCGGAGCACATGCTCATTGCCGCGGGCCTCGCTCTCCAGCATGGTGATGAGGGCGGCGTCGAGATCCCGGTACACCCAGCGCACCAGCGAGGCACCGCGGTGGCCGACGTCGGGGAGCGCCCGGGGGTTGCTGGCCTTGCTGCCCAGGGCCGCCATGGTGCCGGCGTGGCGGCGGCAGTACCGGCGCCCGCCCACCTCGGGACCGTGCGCGGCGCACCAGTGGGTCCGGCACGGGGTGCCGCGGCTGTCCACGTACGCGCAGGCCAGGACCGAGCCGGACTCGCAGCCGGGCTCGCCGCACCGCGCCACCACCGGCAGCGCCGCGCGAACCGATGGCAGTGCCGGTTCCAGGCGGCCGGGCTCGGCCACCGGGTCGGCGTCGTGCTGCTCTGCTGGGGCGGTCGTGTTCTTCATTCCATGGGTGTGGGGATGGCGGATTCCCTGCGCATGGTAGGACCTGCGCGGCGCCGCCACGGCCACCGGCACCGGCCGTTCACAGAGCCGACACGGGACCGTTGAAAGACCGCTGAGGACCGCCGCAGCGGCGCCGCTCGGAGCCGATGGGAACATCCGTTTGCGCTATCGACGAATCCGTGGTACATTGCGGCCGCCATAGAAGGCTTGGAGGTTGAGATGACAGAGCCCGTCGAGGGGCGGCAGCGCCAGATCCTCGAGTTCCTTCGCAGCCATGCCCGCCAGCACTCGTACCCACCAACGGTTCGCGAGATCGGCCACGCGGTCGGTCTGAGCTCGTCGTCGACGGTGCAGAACCACCTCAACGCACTCGAGACCAAGGGCCTGATCCGGCGCGATCCCACCAAGTCCCGCACCGTCGAGGTGGTGAGCTCGGAGGAGGCCGCCCTCCCGGTGGCGTCCAACATCCTCCGTCTGCCCCTGGTCGGACGCGTCGCCGCCGGCACCCCGGTGCTCGCTGCCGAGAACGTCGAGGACCACATCACAGTCGGCCCCGAGATCGCCGGTGGGGACGATGCGTACGCGCTCACCGTCCACGGCGACAGCATGATCGGCGCCGGCATCAACGATGGCGACATCGTGCTGGTCCGTCCCCGCCGCGATGCTCCCGCCAACGGGACGATCGTGGTCGCCCGCATCGAGAACGAGACGACCGGCGAGGCCGAGGTGACAGTCAAGCGCTTCTTCCGGGAGAGCGGCAGGGTGCGGCTGCAGCCGGAGAATCCGAACCTGGAGCCGATCTACTCGCGGGATGTGGCGATCGAAGGGGTCGTCACCGCGGTCATCCGGGTGATCGGCTAGGAGCTACCCCGTCGAGGCGACCGCGTCGGCCCCCTCCTCCAGCTGAGGCGCCTCGGGGAGGGCCCCGAGCAGGGCGTCCACGGCCGCCGCCAGCTCGTCCGACGCCTCGCCGTGGACGGTGACCCTGGTGGCACCGTCGTCGTCGGCCATGGCGCTCACCGCCAGGTCGGGACGGCGGCGGTCGAGCAGCAGCGGGATGGCCGGAACCACGGCGAGGGGCAGGAGCACGATGAAGAGGGGACTCCAGGCGGTGGCGATCAACACCGCGAGGACGATCACCACCGCCATGCCCACAGCGAGGTCGGAGCCGTAGCGCGAGCGGCGACGCGGCCGCAGCACCAGGTAATGGGTGCCCCGTTCCGCGATTGCGATTCCCGGCAGCGGGCGCGCGGCCACCTCATCGAGGACGTCACCGGGTCCCCGGCTGGTCCGGAGTGAGAACTGGTAGGGGTTGGTTGGCATGGGTTGTGTGCGGACCCGGACTCCGCTTGCTGCGGGAGGCGCGAATCGCGGAACCCTTTGTACCCCTTCGGCGCGCCGGAGCGCAGCGTGAGGCGTGCGCACCCTCGCTTCTGGAGCGCGGCTGCGCTACGGTGTGTGTGTGCTGCCATCGCCGGCGACGGTGCCGTTCGACCCCCTGCTCATCGCGGGGGCGATCGCCGTCGGCGCGGTGGCGGTGCTGTCGGCACGAGCTGCCCGGGCCGAGGCGCGGGGGATCTGGCGGCGCTCGGCGGGGGCGACGGCGACGCTGCTGCTGGTCGCCGCCTGGGTCTCACCACTGCAGACACTGGCGTCCCACTACCTGCTGACCGCCCACCTCCTCCAGATCACCCTGGTGATGGGTGTGGTCCCGCCCCTGCTTTTGCTCGCCCTTCCCAGTCGGTGCACGCTGGCCGTGCCCGGGGCGCTGCGGCGGGCTGCCCGGGTGCTGGTTCACCCCGTCTGCGGGATCCTGGTCATCAACCTGGCCTTCTTCGGCTGGCATCTGACCGGCGCCTACGACGCCTCCCTGCGCAACCAGGAGGTGTACGCGCTGCAGCAGCTCTCGCTGGTGGCCGCCTCCCTGCTGTTCTGGTGGCCGATCGTAGTGCCGCTGGGCGACCGTCGCGTCCTGAGCCGCTGGTGGACGCTCGGCTACATCCTGGTGGCCACGATTCCGCAGACCTTCGGTGGCATCACCGTGGCGCTCGCCAAGCACGCGCTGTACCCCACCTATGGCCTGGCGCCTCGGCTCTTTGGCGTCGGCGTCATGACCGATCAGCAGATCGCGGGTGCCTGCATCGCGCTGGTGACCAAGATCGCGCTCTTCGCCGCCTTCAGCGTGGTGTTCATGCGCATGCTCAACGAGGCCCCCGAGGACGGCGGCGACGATGGCGGGGGAGGCGGCGGCCGGCGCCGGGACAGCGATACGCCGAGCCCGCGGCCCTCGGGCTCGGTCCCCTGGTTGACGGAGCTCAACCGCGGGCGCACCGTGCCCGAGCCCACCCCGGCGCGGGTGCGGGTCAGGGTGCCGGCAGGAGCAGGTCCTCGCCGGGGCTGATCGCGCTGCCGCCGAGGTGGTTGAGAGCGATGATCTGGTCGATGTGGTCACGCACGTCGCCACTCTGGTAGTGGGTGGCGGCGATCGTCCAGAGGGTGTCGCCGGCGTGGACCTTCACTTGCTCGGCCTGGCCGACGTTGAACCCCCCGTAGACGTTGCCGCCGAGGAACATCAGGCCGGCGACGGCGGTGGCGACCCCCGCCGTGACCACGCGCGGATCGCGCTGCCAGGGACGCCTTCGTGGGCGGCGCACCGCGGAGCTGTAGTCGGCGATCATCCTCTCGCTCCCCAAACAGATGTTCCCACGAGCTCACCGTACCTCGAACAGCTGTTCGTGTCAAGCCTGGCCGGCGGCGCCAGAATCGCCGGGTGAGCGACGCCGCCGTCCGCATCAGGGTCGCGGTGTGCCTCTGTGAGGGCGACCGCATCCTCCTCGCCGAGCACGTCAAGCGCGGCCACCGCCACTGGCTCCTGCCGGGTGGGGGAGTGGAGCCGGGCGAGACCCTCGTCGAAGCGACGGCGCGCGAGCTCCTCGAGGAGACCGGGCTGGTGGTCGAGGTGGGCCGGCTGCTGCTGGTCTGCGAGGCGATCGAGCCGGCGGGGCGGCACCTGCTCAACATGGTGTTCGCCGCCACCACGGCGGCGGGGGGTGTGGTGCGGGTGGGCCGGGACGGGGTCCTCGATGATGTCGCCTGGCACCACCGCGACGAGCTCGCCGAGATCGACCTCCATCCACCCATCGGCCGGCACGTGCTGGCCTGCTGGCAGGAGGGCTTCGCCGGTCCCGTCCGCGTCCTGGGCAACGTCTGGCGCCCGGCGTCCTGAGCGGCGGCAGCCGTCGCCGCTCGAGGCGATAGCATCGAGAGGTGCCCGATCTCACGCTCGACGTCAACGGGCCGGTGCACGTCGTCGACCACGGCGGCGACGGCCCCGCCATGCTCTTGGTGCACGGTCTGGGAGGCTCGCTGCTCGACTGGCGTGACGTCGCCGGACCCCTGGCCCGCACCCATCACGTCTGGTCCCTCGATCTGATCGGCTTCGGCCGCACCCCCCTGGCGGGCAGGGCCCCGACCATCGCCGCCAACCAGGAGGCGGTGGATGGGGTCGCCGAACACGCCGGCGGGGGAAGCCCGGTGGTCCTGGTCGGCAACTCGATGGGCGGGCTGATCAGCATCGTCGAGGCCGCCCGGCGCCCCCATCGTGTTGCCGCGCTGGTGCTGGTCGACCCGGCGCTGCCCCGGGCACGTGCCAGCCGGGTCGGCGTGGTGGCCGCCGCCGCCTTCATGATCATGGCCGCGCCGCCGATGGGGCCCTGGCTGATGGGCGAGCACACCCGCCGCCGCGGCGCCGAGCGCCTCGTCGACGACGTGCTCAGGCTGTGCACGGTCGACATGTCGCGCGTGTCCAGCGAGACTCGCCACGCCCAGGTCGACCTGACCAGGTGGCGGTACGAGCAGGGCGAGCCCGACCGCGCCTTCCTGGAGGCGGCGCGGTCGCTGCTGCAGTGGCTCTGGCACCGCAGCAGCGTGGAGAGCCACATCCGCCGGGTGCGGGCGCCGACGCTGCTGGTCCATGGCGATCGCGATGACGTGGTCAGCGTGGCCGCGGCGGCGAGCGTGGCCTCACTGCGCTCAGACTGGAGCTTCCGGGTTCTGGCCGACACCGGCCACATCCCGCAGATGGAGCGACCCGCCGGATTCGTCGAGCTCGTCGCGGGCTGGCTGGAGGGAACTCAGCCGGCCGCGCCCGTGCCCACCTCGCGCAGGTAGTCGCCGAGGCGCTGGTAGGCGGCGCGCTTACGCCTGTCGGTGATCTCCGTGTAGACGCGGAGCGTCTCCAGGGTGGCGTGGCCGAGCACCTCCTGGACAAGGCGCACGTCGCCGTCGGTGGCCTCCAGCAGGGTGGTGGCCGCGGTGTGCCGCGCCGCGTGCGGGGTTCGCAGGTCGTCGATGAGGGCGAAGAGGGCGGGGTCGGCGCTGAAGCGGCCTCGCAGAGCGCTCAGGGCGTGACGGGCCCCATCCGTGGTGAGCCGGTTGTGGGGGAGCGCGCGACCTCCCGGCATGTCGGCGCGAGCCACGCTGAGGAACAGGGCCGGCGCGGGGTCGGGGCCGCGCCTGACCAGGTAGTCCTGCACGGCGGCGTGGGCATTCTCGGTCAGGTACACCGTGCGATGCCTGCCGCCCTTGCCGAGCACGCGGAAGCCGTCGGCGCGGATGTCCCCGCGATCGAGGGCACAGGCCTCGGAGATCCGGCAACCGGTGCTGACCAGGAGATGGATGAGGGCGCGATCACGGAGATCACGCAGGCAGTCGGCCGGGAGCGCCGCCAGAAGCCGCGGCACGGTTTGCGTGGCCACAGGATGTGGATCACCCACGACGTAGCGGGGAACGCTGACCTGCCGGCTCAGCTCGGCGCCGCTCCAGCCCTCGTCGTACGCGTAGGAGAGGAATTGGCGCAGAGCCACCAGCGCCCGGGCCCGGGTCCGCGGGTTGGGCAGCACCTCGGCAAGCTCGATCTGGTAGCGCCGCAGCACGGCGCGGTCCACCGCCGCGGTGAAGTCGCCGGCGAGCGGGCGCCGGCGCAGGAAGGCGACGAACTTGGCGAGGTCCTGGCGATAGGCGCGCACCGTGGTGAGCGGCCGGTTGCGCTGGATCCGCAGCCAGTCGAGGAACTGCTGCACCTGGTCGGGGAGCGGGTCTGACGGTCCGGGGATCTCGGCCGCCCACGCGGGGCGCCTGCGACCGGCCGCCGAGGCGGTGGGTCGGCGGCGGGTGAGGGGCGCGGCCACCGCCTTATTATCAGGAGCTCGGTGATCCTGTGGGGATCAGCGCCTCAGGTACCTGTCCGGATGGGCACACGTCCCAGTCCCGGTTGGGGTACGCGGACCACTGCGGGTCACCGACCGGTCGAGGACTTGCTGCCCCCGGCGCGCGAGGGGCCCTCGATTGGTAGATCGTGAGAATATGCATTATCAGTAGCTTGAGCAGCCTGTGATCCCGGGGGCCACCTCACCTCCAGGGTGATCTGCACAGGCCCGGCGCTGCCGCTGGATGGATACTCGGCACATGCCGCACCGCGCCAACCGCTGGAGTCTCGCCGGGGCCGCCATGGTCGGAGCGGCCGCGCTCGTGGTCGTCGTGGTCCTGGTCATGGCGGCCGGCGGCGGCCCCTCGACAGTTCCCGTGCCGGCGGCTTCCGCCTCCCACGCCCCGGCATCCTCGGGGCCGCCGAGCCTGAGCCCGACAGCGGTGCCCGAGCAGCCCGTCGTCGGGTTCGGATTCAGCGCCGTCGACGACCCCCCGGCACATCAGCTGGTGCTCTTCGGCGGGGTCGACAGCTACGACACCACCTGGCTGTGGACGGGCAGCGACTGGTCGCTCGCCCGTCCGTCCCTCTCTCCACCTGGGCGATTCGGTGCCGCAGCCGCGTACGACCCGCTGACACGAGTGGTCATGCTCTTCGGCGGACGCCTCGGCCCCGGCGACGTGGTCAACGACACCTGGGCATGGAACGGCACCACCTGGCGAGAGCTCAACGCGGGGACCGCAGGTCCACCGCCGGGAGAGGGCTCGGTGATGGCGTGGGACGACACCCTCCAGACGATGGTCCTGGTGACCGGCGGTGCACCCAGTGGAGAGACATGGGTCTGGGGCGGGGGTCGGTGGGTGCGCCGCCTCAGCGGCGACCTGCCGGTCGCGGTCAGCAGCATGGCAGTCGACCCCGTCACCCACCTGCTGCTCGCTGTCGGCTGGACCACCTCCACCCCGGGCAATCCCTCGA
>JBOHUD010000051.1:0-31973 GCA_050734155.1 Candidatus Dormibacteria bacterium | reverse complement strand
CGCCTGGTCAGCCGCCTCGCCGCCGCCGGGACCACCCCGGCGGCCCCGCTGAGCACCAGCGCCGGTCGCCTCTTCGACGCCGTCGCCAGCCTGCTCGGCGTCGCCCACACCTCCAGCTTCGAGGCGGCGGCGGCGATGCGTCTCGAGGCCCTGGCCCGCAGCGCGTCGCCGGGTGGCTTCACCCCCATCCCGGTGGCCATGGGTGGCGCGCCGCTGGTGCTCGACACCACCGCGCTGGTGGGTGAGCTCGTGGAGCGGCGCCGGAGTGGCCGTGACCGGGCGGAGCTGGCGGCCGCCTTCCACCAGAGCCTGGCTGCGGCAGTGGCCGCGGCCTGCGCCCAGCTGGCGGAGGGCACCGGGGTGTCGCGGGTCGCTCTCAGCGGAGGCGTCTTCCAGAACACGCTGCTGCTGACCCTCACAATCGAGCTGCTCCGCCGGCGCCGTCTCGCCGTGTACACCAACCGGCTGGTGCCGGCCAACGACGGCGGGGTCAGCCTCGGCCAGGCGCTGGTGGCGGCTTCTCGCGGCGCCGCCGCCGGGAGCACCGCGTCATGATCGAGTCCATGCAGAGCACCCGCCTCGTCGGCGCCGTGGACGCGGAGTTCCTGCGTGCCCGCGTGGCCTCGCGGCTGGCCATGGGCGAGGCCCACTTCGCCGGCCACGCCGAGCCGATCGCCCGCTGCGCCGCGGCCATGGCCGACCGCTTCTTCCTGGGTGCGACACTTTTCGTGTTCGGCTCCGGGGCCTGGGCCACCGACGCACAGCACAACTCGGTGGAGTATGTCCACCCCGTGCTGCCCGGCTGCCGGGCACTGCCGGCGCTCTCGCTGACCAACGACGTCAGCACCGTCACCGGCATCCTCGGTGGGCTCGACCCCGCCGACGTGTACGCGCACCAGATCCGCGTCCTCGGCCGGCCCGGGGACATCGCGCTCGCCTTCCTGGCCGGGTCCGCCGACAGCGCCGTGCTGCGAGGGCTGGGCTGCGCCCACGAAGCCGGCATGCTGACGGTCGCGCTCAGCGCCGGCGACGCCCCGGCGGAGGGGCTGGCCGAGCACACCTTCCTGGTGACCGCCGGCGATGCGCTGGTCGCCCAGGAGCTGCACCTGGCCACCTATCACATGCTCTGGGAGCTGGTGCACATCGTGCTCAACCATCGCGGCATCGCCGGGACGCGGCCATGACCGAGCCCAGCTGCGACCAGGAGATCTGCATCACCTGCTCCGACCAGCTGCTCGAGATGGTGGTGACCGCGGTGGATGACGAGCAGCGCATCGCCACAGCCGAAGGTTCGGGAACCCGCTGCAGCGTCTCCATCGAGCTTCTCGACTCGGTGCGGGTCGGTGAGCACCTGCTCGTGCACGGCGGCGTGGCTCTGCAGCGCGGCACGGTGGAGGTGTCGCCGTGAGCGCCGGCGGCGACCCCTTCTCCCGGCTGCTCTATCCCATGCTCAGCGAGCAACCGGCGGTGGATGAGGCGGTCATCGTGGAGCTGGCCCGCGCTCCCCTCGACAAGTCGGCCGAGAGCAACGCGCTGCGACGCGCGCTGGTCGCGGAGCGCGGCGACGACATCGTCGCCTGCGCGGGCTCCCTGACCGACGCCATCCGCGGCGGCGGCCGCCTGCTGTGCTGCGGCAACGGCGGCAGCGCCACCTCGGCGGCGGACCTGGCGGCGGAGTTCCTCCATCCCACCCCACCCTCGGTCCCGGTCGCCGCGCTGTGCCTCACCGCCGACGTCGCCGTGGTCACCGCCATCGGCAACGACGTGAGCTTCGACGACGTCTTCGTGCGCCAGCTGAACGCCCTGGGGCAGCGCGGTGACGTGCTCATCGCCATCTCCACCAGCGGCAACTCCGAGAACCTGGTGCGCGCCCTCGCGGAGGCTCGCCGGTTGGGCATGCTCACCATCGCCATCGCCGGGCATGACGGCGGTCGCATGGCGGCAGCCGGTCTCGCCGATCATCTCTTCGTGGTTCCCTCGACCAGCGTCCATCGCATCCAGGAGGTGCAGGCCACGCTGTACCACCTCCTCTTCGAGCTGGTGCAGCGACACCTCACGGAGGACATCACATGTGTCTAGCCATCCCCGCCAAGCTCGTCGAGTACGTCGACGGCGACCGCAACTACGGCAAGGTGGAGCTGGGCGGCGTGCGCCGCCAGGTCAACACCTCGTTGCTGGTCGGTGACGACACCGCCGAGCCGGGCGACTACGTGCTCGTCCACGTCGGCTTCGCGCTCAGCGCCATCAGCGAGGCGGAGGCCAACGAGACGCTGCGCATCCTCGAGGAGATGGGCCCCGCGTACACCGATGAGCTGCAGCAGATCCGCCAGTCGGAGGCGATGGAGCTCGAGCTGGTGGGGCCCGACTACCGCAGGCAGGTGACCGAGATATGAAGTTCGCCGACGAGTTCCGCGACGCCGATCTGGCACGTTCGCTGGGCACCCGCATCGCCGCCGAGGCGGGAGAGAGGCACTGGAAGATCATGGAGGTGTGCGGCGGTCATACCCACACCATCTTCAAGTACGGGATCGAGGACCTGCTCCCCGCCAACGTCGAGCTGGTCCATGGCCCCGGCTGTCCGGTGTGCGTGATCCCCATGGGACGTCTCGATGACGGCATCGCCCTGGCCCGCGACAACGAGGTCATCTTCACCTGCTTCGGCGACCTGATGCGTGTGCCCGGCAGCGATGGCAGCCTGCTCGACGCCAAGGCGGCCGGCGCGGACGTGCGCATGGTCTACTCGCCGCTCGACTCGCTCAAGATCGCCCGGGAGAATCCCGGCAAGCGGGTGGTGTTCTATGCCATCGGCTTCGAGACCACCGCGCCCTCGACGGCGCTGACGCTGCTGCGCGCCAAGGCGGAGGGCCTGCGCAACTTCTTCGTGTTCTGCAACCACGTGACCATCATCCCGCCGATGAAGGCGATCCTCGACTCGCCCGACCTGCGGCTCGACGGCTTCCTCGGTCCGGGACACGTCTCCACCGTGGTCGGGGTGCGTCCCTACGAGTTCGTCACCCGCACCTACGGCAAGCCGGTGGTGGTGGTGGGCTTCGAGCCGCTCGACATCCTCCAGGGCGTGCACATGGTGATCCGCCAGGTGCTCGAGGGACGCTGCCAGGTGGAGAACCAGTACACCCGGGTGGTTCACGACGACGGCAATCCCAAGGCCCTCGAGGTTCTCGCCAGGGTGTTCAAGCTGCGCCCGCATTTCGAATGGCGCGGGCTCGGCTTCATCAGCCAGAGCGCGCTGGAGATCAACGACGACTTCGCCGAGTTCGACGCCGAGCGCGTGTTCACCGTCCCCGGCATCCGCGTCGCCGACCCCAAGTCCTGCCAGTGCGGGGAGGTCCTCAAGGGGGTGCTCAAGCCGTGGGAGTGCAAGGTGTTCGGCACCGCCTGCACACCCGAGACCCCTATCGGCACCTGCATGGTGTCGTCCGAGGGCGCCTGCGCCGCCTACTACAACTTCGGCCGCTACTCACGGGCCCGGGATCGCGAGCGCGTGCTCACCAACGGCGCCACCGCACCCGAACCCCTCACCCCGATCGCGGTGCGCGCCGGGTGACCGACTCCCCGAGCCCGGGCAGCGGCGCCGCCGTCAGGGCGGCCGCGGCGCGCGTCGCCGATCCCGAGCAGCGCGTCCTCGAGCGCATCGCGGAGATTCGCAAGCGCAAGCCGCTGCTGCGCGAGACCGCGATCACCATGAGCCATGGCGCCGGCGGCAAGGCCAGCCACACCCTGACGGGCGCGGTGTTCGCCGCCATCCTCGACAACCCCGTCCTGGCGCAGCTGGGCGACCAGGCGATCCTGGGGGTTCCCGGCCTGGACGGCGCCCGCCTCGCCATGACCACCGACTCCTTCGTGGTCAGCCCGCTGTTCTTCGCCGGCGGAGACATCGGTGAGCTGGCCGTCAACGGCACCGTCAACGACCTGGCCGTGGGGGGAGCGGTGCCGCTGGCCATCGCGGCCGCCTTCATCCTCGAGGAGGGCCTGGACATCGATCTCCTCCGCAGGGTGGTCGAGTCGATGCGCCGCGCGGCGGACGTTGCCGGGATCAGCGTGGTCACCGGTGACACCAAGGTGGTGCCGCGCGGTAAGGCCGACCAGCTGTTCATCACCACCACCGGGGTCGGCGTCGTCGCCGAGCCGCAGAGGCTGGGCATCGCCAGCATCCGCTCGGGCGACGCCGTCCTGCTCAGCGGCGCCATGGGCGACCACGGCGCCACCGTCATGCTGGCGCGCGGCGATGTCGACCTCGAGGCCGACGAGCTGCGCAGCGACACCACGCCTCTGCACGGCCTCAGCGCGGCGCTGCTCGACTCCGGCGTGGACGTTCACTTCATGCGCGACGCCACCCGCGGCGGCGTGGCCACCGTTCTCAACGAGATCGCCCAGCAGGCCGGCCTCGCCGTCGCCATCGACGAGGATTCCCTGCCCGTGCACGACGAGGTGCGCGGCGTGGCCGAGATCCTCGGCATCGATCCGCTCTACATCGCCAACGAGGGCAAGCTGGTCGCGCTGGTGGGAGCGGGCGACGCCCCCCGCGCCCTGGAGGTGATGCGCGCCCGACCCGAGGCGCGGGAGGCGGCGATCATCGGCGAGGTGCGCTCGGAGCCGGACGGGATGGTGTTCATCCGCACCGGCTTCGGGGGCACCCGGGTGGTCGACATGCTCATCGGCGACCCGCTCCCGCGGATCTGCTGAGGCCGTCTCCGGCGCGGCGCATCGACCGTGAGGCTCTCGCCGACCTGGACGTCCACTTGGTGCTCGGAAACAGGGCACACGCAAGACCAGCCTGATCCGTGCGTGGTTGGCTCGCCACCCGCGCTTCCATGTATAGCCAATACACGCTCACCCAGAGCTCGTGGATCAACCAGGTGGACCTTGGTTCGGCCATGTGAACGAGAGGCAGATTCGCCGCAGTTACGCGTAGCGCGGCCACGCGTGTCCCAACTGGCGATCCCTTCCTCCAGTGCCAGGACCAGCCGCGGTGGCCGGCGTTTATGTCCTCCGGCCTCCCAGCGCCGGGCACGCCCTGCCTAGGCGAGGCGAGGCACGCGTTACACACAGTCTCGACGCGAAGGCGGAACTATGCCGTATCCGGCCGGATCAATGACCTGTCTGCGCCGCTGGGTGCCCGGGGTTGAGCCCAAGGAGCACTACCACTGTGGCGTAAATGAGAGCTACGACCAAGAGCACGACTAGGGTCCATACGATCGGATGTTGTTTCCAAAGAGCGGTCATTGCTATCTTGAACTCGTGCGCCAACTCGTCGTCAGCAGGCACCCCAACCGAAGTTGGCGCCATCACCCAGCGACCAGCCACCGCGGTTGTTGAAGTAGATACGAGCCCACATGTTGTCGTGGTCGAGGTAGCTCGCCGGCGGAAAAGCCCCCGCGAAGCAGCCGTTCACACCAAGTTGAAAGTTCGGAGTCCAGCCGGCGTTTTGGCCGCACCATGTGGTTATGAATTGGAAGCCGGGTGGGATGTCATGCGGACACGAGGGTGAGCCGTTCGGCCATGTGATGGAGTAGTTCCAGCACCAGCCGCCGTCGACGTGCAGCGTGACCAGACTCGCGCCGAGGATGTTACCGAATGGGAAGTTCGACCTGATGTAGTTGCAATATGTTACATACGGCGCATTCGTCGCATATTTCGTCGTCGTCACCGTCGCCGTCGCATGCACCACGGTCGTACACGTCTTCAGGGCGCCCCTTGCCAACGCTTCGCCGCACAGTGGCTGCGGTACGGTGATCGTGTTGTTGAAAGCAAGAGTCGAGGGTGCAGTCTTCGACGAGGCAGTTGCCCCTTCCGGATACCCCGCCAACGCGAGAGCGAGTGCCCCGCCTACCGCAACTAGGGTAATCACCTGACGAACTGTCCGACTGGATCGAGGCATGTTGCCCTCAGGGGCATTGGTTTGGATGCGCGGCGGCAATGCTACGCCTTACTGTGATCCACCGCTTGGCGTCGACCATAAATTCTTGTAGAGAACCGTGTGGCATCGATGAAGGAATGTAAACCGTTATTGCAAGCACTAACACGACTCACTGCAAGTAGTGGGTATAGGAACCCTACACCGCTACTGTCCGCAGAATTCCGCGGGCGGCCGTGGGCCGAAGCCGGGCGATTCCGTATTCAAGTCCACGAAGTGGAGATGCTCCTATGGGTGGGCGGTGTCAAGTAGCCGTGAGGGCTTGAACGGCCCTGGGATTGATGGAGGCTCCAGCTCGATATACCTCTCGGGCGACCTATGCCTCGGACTTGAGAAGCTGGGGATTGTCCGCCGGCGGCCGCGATTAGGGCTCCCTGCGACCGCGGATGGCCCGCATGCGGGGCGCGTTCTCCTCGGCGAGATGCCACAGCTTGCGGTCGAGGGCGTCGATCCTCAGCCAATTGACTGATACCGCTGGGCCAGAAGCTTGAGTGTCCAGCGCGTCGCGACGCGGGGAAACCGAGCTCGTGAACGCGGAATTGGACATTCTTGGCGACGAGGTCAGCTCGCTCACGTGGTGTCTGCAACTCGTCACGCAGGGCTGGTGGCGCGCTGACCACAACGGCGTGCAGCTGATTGCTCACCTGGCCACAGTGATGCATGGCTGGGGTGCGCGCGATCCTCAGCACCGCACCATTCCCACCCAAGCATCACCCAACTTGGGCAGCACAGCGGTCGTGCCGGCAAGCATTGCTCGAGCAGGGGCATCTGCGTCCATGCGCACCGATCTGCCGTGGTCGTGGCAGGGCTTGCGCCGAGACCTCGCAGCCATCGTGCGCCCGGATGGCGAGGCATCCTCGACAGTGAGAACCGATTCGCCGATCTCGATCTCGACGCGGGCGATCGTCCCATCCGGTCGGGGAAACCGCGTCGGCTCGGTCGTGCCGAACACCTCGGCGTAGAACTCGAGGGCTTTCGCTCCCCCTTCTACGACCAGGGCGGGAGTGCCCCGGTGATGCCCGCTCGGGGATCGGGTCCGACTTGCTTGCCATCATGGGCTTGTTCGGTTCCATCTGCGGCTGGCCTCCGGCGCGGCGCCCTACGTCGGGAAGTTGCCGTGATGGCGGGGAGCGTCGTCGCGCACTCGCGAGGCAAAGGCGGCGAATCGCCGCACCAGCTCGTCGCGCAGCTTGTCTGGCGGCACCACGGCATCGACGATGAGCTCGTCGGCCAGCCTGTAGATGTCGATGTCGGCGCGGTAGTCGTCCTGGAGCTGCTCGACGAAGCCGGCGCGCTCCGCTTCGGGCAGCTCCTGGATGCGGTTGTAGTACACCGCGTTCACCGCCGCCTCGGGGCCCATCACGGCGATCTGCGCGGAGGGCAGCGCCAGCGTGCAGTCGGGGTCGAAGGCGGGCCCGCACATGGCGTACAGCCCCGCCCCGTAGGCCTTGCGCATCACCACGCAGATCTTGGGAACGCTCGCCTGGGCGAGCGCGGCGATCATCTTGGCGCCGTGGCGGATGATCCCCTGGCGCTCCACCGCGGTGCCGATCATGAAGCCGGGCACGTCGGCGAGGAAGAGCAGCGGGATGTTGAAGGCGTCGCAGCAGGTGATGAAGCGGGCCGCCTTGTCGGCGGAGTCGACAAACAGCACACCGCCCTTGAAGCGCGGCTGCGAGGCGATCACGCCGACGGCGCGGCCGTCGATGCGGGCCAGGCCGGTCACCACCTCGCGGGCGAAGAGACGCTTGATCTCCAGGAAGGAAGCGTCGTCGACCAGGGCGTTGATCACCGCCTGCACGTCGTAGCCGCGGGCGGCCTGGGGGGGGATCGTCTCCTCGATCGGCGGTGCGTCCGCTGCCGGCGCCGTGCCGGCGATCGCCGCCACGCCCTGGCGCCACGATGCCGGCATGAACGACATGTAGCGCCGCGCCGCCGCGATCGCCTCGTCCTCGGTGCCGGTGAGGATGTCGCCGCAGCCGCTGACGGTGCAGTGCATGCGGGCGCCCCCCATCTCCTCGAGCGACACCTTCTCGCCCACCACCACCTCGGCCATGCGCGGCGAGCCGAGGTACATGGAGGCCTTGCCCTCGACCATGATGACGGCGTCGCAGAAGGCGGGGATGTAGGCGCCTCCGGCAGCCGAGGGCCCGAAGAGAACGCAGAGCTGGGGCACCTGCCCGGAGAGACGCACCTGCATGCGAAAGATGCGCCCGGCGTGGCGGCGCCCCGGGAACATCGCCACCTGGTCGGTGATGCGCGCCCCCGCGGAATCGACCAGGTAGACGATGGGGATCTGCAGGCGTTCGACCGTCTCCTGGATGCGCACGATCTTCTCGACTGTGCGCGCCCCCCAGCTGCCCGCCTTCACCGAGGGGTCGTTGGCCATGACCGCGCAAGGCCGCCCCCCGAGCGTGCCGATGCCTGTGACCACACCATCGGCCGGGAGGTCACCGGCGAGGTTGTTGGCCAGGAGGCCGTCCTCGGCGAAGTCGGTGTCCGGGTCGCAGAGGCGGGCGATGCGCTCGCGCGCTGGCAGCTTGTCCTGCTCGGCGAGCTTGGCACGCGCCTTCTCCGAGCCACCGGCCCGCGCCCGGGCGAGTCGCCCCTCCAGGTCGGAGCTGTCGTGGGCCGCGGTCATGGGCCTGGCGGAGTCGGTCACGGGACCGCCTCCTCCACCCTCGCGCCGTTCCAGACCCCGGCACGATGCAGCTTGCCGGGCAGCTCCATGCGCAGGTCGGCGGCCAGGGTCTGGCTGACCACGCAGTAGGCGGCCAGGTCGCAGCCATGCTCCCCACCGGCGCTGGCCACCGCCTGGAGCGCGTCCTCGCTGCACACGTTGCCGGTGGATCGCGGTGCGAAGGGGCAGCCGCCCAGGCCGCCGGCGCTGCCGTCGAAGCGGGTCACCCCCGCCTCGTAGGCGACCAGAACGTTGGCGACACCGAGGCCGCGGGTGTCGTGCACGTGCAGCGCCAGCCGTCCGTCGGGAACGACGCCGGCGGTCCGCGCGCACAGCTCGCGCACCGTCGCGGGGCGGGCGACACCGATGGTGTCGGCGATGCCGACCTCGCGGGCGCCGCGGGCGACGAGCTCGGCGCACAGGTCCACCACCCGCTGCGGGTCGACCTCACCGTCGAACGGGCAGCCGAAGCTCACCGAGACGGCGACGTCGACAGCGCAGCGCGCCTCGCGCGCCTCCGTCACCACGGCGGTGAGGTCATCGAGCGACTCGGCGACACTGCGGTTGACATTGCGGAGGTTGAAGCTGTCGGTGGCGGCGATGGTGTACAGCACATTGCGCACGCCCCGCTCCAGCGCCAGCTCGAGGCCGCGGCGGTTGGGGATGAGCACGCGCAGTCGCGGCAGCGCCTGGGGGCCGAGGGCGCGCAGGACGTCGGCGGCATCGGCCAGCTGGGGCACCCACCGTGGCGAAACCAGGGAGGTGGCCTCCACCCGGGGCACTCCCGCGGCGAGCAGACCCTCGATCAGCCGGACCTTGACCTCGGTGGACACCGTGGCGGAGATGTTCTGGAGGCCGTCGCGGGGCGCGACGTCGGTCCAGGTGACCTCAGCCATCGCCGCCAATCTTGATGGGTCGCATCTGCGCTTCACCCTAGCAGAGGCGTGGCGGCCGGGCCCGACCTCCCAAGCGAGCCTCGCGGCGGCCTAGACTGGGCGCGCGCGATGCCCCGCTTCCGTCTCACCACCTACCTGCGCGACACCTTCGGGGTCGAGGACCTCGGCAGCTTCCGGCTGTGCGGCATGGACGAGGTGGGCCGGGGCTCCTACGCGGGGCCGCTGGTGGCCGCCGCGGTGGTGCTGCCACCGCGCTTCCGGCACCCGCTGCTGCGCGACAGCAAGCTGCTCACCGCGCGGCAGAGAGAGCTGGTCGGCGCGATCATCCGCAGGCGCGCGCTGGCCTGGGTCGTCGCCGAGATCTCCGCCGCCGACATCAACCGCAGCGGCCTGGGCTGGGCCAACCTGGAGATCTTTCGACGCCTGGTCGACCTCGTCGAGGCGGACGGCTACTGCTGTGACGGACGGCTGCGCATCAACGCGTCACGCGCAGTGCACTGCCTGGTCAAGGGTGACAACCTGGTTCCCGCGATCTCGGCGGCGTCGATCGTGGCCAAGGTGCACCGCGACGCCATCATGACCGCGATGCACCACGACGCGCCCCACTACAACTGGGCGAGCAACAAGGGGTACGGCGCCCGCGAGCATCGCGATGCCATCCGCAGTCATGGGCCGCATCCGCAGCACCGCACCGTCTTCATCAGCAACATGATGCAGCTCGATCTCGCCTTCGACCCGCCGTCGCGGGTAGCCCTTCACGGCGCTCCTGCCTGAGGCACGCGCTCGCAGGCCGGGCAGCGGCCGTATGCTCGGCTGATGAGGGCGCCCTCGCGAGCATCGGTCAGCTCGACTCTCTTCCGCGACGCCGCCGCGCGCTTCGCCAGCGGGGTCACGGTCGCGGCCGCCGCGCATCGCGGTCTCCACCATGCAATCACCGCCACCGCATTCGCGTCCCTGTCGCTGCAGCCGCCGCTGGTGCTGCTCGCCCTCGACCGGGCGGGACAGCTGATCGGCCTGGTGCGCTCCAGCGGCCACGTCGGCCTCAGCGTCCTCTCCGCCGACCAGGAGGCGATCGGCCGGCGCGCCTCGACGCGGGGCCGGGATGTCAACGCCGACGTCGACGACGCACCCACCATCACCGCGGTCACCGGAGCGCCGCTGCTGACCGGGGCGCTGGCCTGGTTCGACTGCGAGGTCGAGTCGATCACCGAGCACGGCGATCACGCGATCATCGTCGGGCGGGTGGTCGCGGCGGCGTCGACCGAAGGCGAGCCGCTGCTGTACTTCGCGCGCCGCTACCACCGCCTCGGTGCGCAGCTCGGCCAACCGGGCGTCAACCGCTAGCCCTGCCGCCCGGTGCCGCGACGGCGATCAGCCGCAGCCGCAGGCCCCGCCGCAGCATCCCCCTCCGGAGGGCGGAGAGCTCATCGCCGGCGCTGGCCCCGCAGCCTGCGACCGGGGCCCGGCGACCTGGCTGATCAGCGGCATGCTGGCCCGGCTCTCACAGCTGGGACAGAGCGCCGAGAGCTCACGCTCGCCCATGCCACGGAGCAACTCGAAGGTGGTGCGACAGTCGTTGCAGCGATATTCATAGACGGGCACAGAGCGAGCCTACCACGGGCCGCCGCCGCGCTCCGCGGCGAGGGCGCCGGAGGCGGTGTGGAGTTGCATGGCGAACATCCGTTCGCTATACTGAGGCCATGAGCACGAGCCCCATGGAGCTGCTCCTGCCGCTCGGAGATGCGGCTGCCCCAGGAGAGCTCACCACCCGCCGCTGGCAGCACCTGATGACGGTGGCCGGCCTCGACCCCGCCTCGGCCCAGCGCCTGGCGCGCGCGTTCCCCTCGCTGGCCGCCGTCTACTCGGCCGACGAGGAGCGGCTGGTCAAGGTTGTCGGCCCTGTGGTGGCATCGCGCATCCGCTGGTTTCTCGACGCTCCTCTCGACACCGGGCTCTCGCTGGTGGCTGTCGCGCGCGCCAAAGCCGCCTGAGCTCAACCACAGTCGCGCAGCGCTGATGCTTCGAAGTGTCGGCGCACGTATGATCGTGGTTTCACAAGTGAGTCGGGGCAAAGGAGGACGTTCGTGATGTTGGGACGCAAGTCGAAGACGGCAGTGATCGAACGTGGGGTCCCGGCCGCAGGAGCGCGCGCTGCCGAAGTTGTCGGGGACGCCGCGTCAGACCTTGCGGAGCGTGCGGTCGCCGCCGCCCAGAGCGCCCAGCGGGTGGCCAGCCCGGTGCTGCGCAGCGCGGCTGAGAAGTCCGCGGAAACGCTGAGCCACGCCGCCGAGCGCGCCGCCGTGGTGCTCGCCGACACCGCCGAGCGTCTCGCCGAGACCGGTGAGGAGCGCGCCGCCCAGGCCACCGTCGCGGCCCGGAACCGCCTCGCGGACGCCTCTGAGGCCCTCGCCGTCGCGGTCCGTCCCAAGCGGCGCCGCCGCGTTCGCCGCCTCCTCATCCTCGGCGGGATCGCCGGAGCGGTGGTGGCGCTGGTCAGGTCGCCGCTGCGCACCAAGCTGGCGGACCGCCTGTTCGGCGCTCCCCCCGAGTTCGACGACGACATCCCCGAGTCGATCACCCTGCCCTCCTCGGCACCCGCCCACGGCGAGCTCGAGCAGGAGACGGCCCCGCGCGACGAGCCGGAGCAGAGCTCCGCCGAGGGCAGCGGCGGCGGCCCCAACGGGGTCGTGTCGGGCTCGGTGTCGAGCAAGGGCGAAGGCGCCAAGAGTTGACCTGGTGAGCCCGGACGATCGCCGTCCGTTCCGGGGCGCGCCCTTCGACCGCGGCCGCCCCGACCGTGGCGGTGGCCCGGGACAGGAGCGGGGCGACCGCCCCCCCCTGGATCGTCCCGGCTTCGGGACCCCGCGGCCCTTCGTTCGCCCGCCCACCCGGGGCGGGGACATGCCGCCCCCCGACCATGTCGTGCGCCTCCGCGATGGCGACCGTGAGATCGAGGTCAGCGGCAACCCGGCGTTCGTGCGCCAGGTGCTCGACGACCTGCCCGCGCTGATGGCCAGGCTGCGCGGCGAAGGCCAGGCGCGGAGCGCCATCGCCATGCCCGCCCCGCCGAGCCGGGCTCCGGCTCTGCCCACCGCGCCGGCCGGCGCGGTGGCAGCCGCGACCACAGTCCTCCCGCCCTCCGGCAACGGCACCAACGGGACGGCGACGCCACCCCGCCCCGCCGCCCCGGCGACCGCCGCGGACTCCCTCGAGGACCGTGTGCTCAGGGTGCTGCGTGGCAGCGACCGGCCGCTCGCCATCGCCGCCATCCGCCAGCGGCTCGACGGCCCCGAGGTCACGGGCCAGCAGGTTCGGCGCCTGCTCGAGCGGGCCGGTCCCCAGGTCATCGTCTCCACCGACCGTCCGGCGACCTACTCCCTGCGCTGAGCCGGTCCGGCCGAGCAGGTTTGGCCAAGCCCGGCTCGGCGGCGGGAGTCGAGCGCCGATGGCGACGGCCGGCCCCGGGGAAGCCCTGCTACCAATCGCGTCGGACAGTGCAAATGAACCGTTCGCCACGCTACAATGACGGCCGAGCAGTGGAGGGGGCCGTGGATCCGGGCATCATCGCGGCGATCGTTGGGGGCAGTTGCGCGCTGATTGTCCTCGCCAGCGGTCTGCGCATCATCAGGGAGTACCAGAGGGGCGTCGTCCTCCGTTTTGGGCGGCGCGGTCCGATGCTCGAACCCGGCCTCAGGTTCATCCTGCCGCTGGGCATCGACCGCCTCACCAAGGTCGACCTCCGCAGCGCACCCCTCGACGTCCCCGCCCACGAGGTGATCACCCGTGACGGTGTGCCGGTGCGGGTCAGCGCCGCCGTCCACCTCCAGGTGCTGAATCCGCTGCTGGCCGTGACCCGGGTCCTCGACTACCGGCAGTCCACCGCCCAGATCGTCCACGCCGCGCTCCGCGACGTGGTGGCGACGGCCGGGCTGCGCGAGGTGCTGCTCAACCAGAAGGAGATGGGCGAGGCGCTGGCCCACTTCGTCGATGCCCGCACCGAGCCCTGGGGCATCAGGGTCACCGCGGTCGACCTCGAGGACGTGGTCCTCCCCGACGCCCTGCAGCGAGCCATGGCGCGCCGCGCCGAGGATGCCGGCGACAGGCCCGATGCACCCGTCCCCACCCGGGCGGCGTCCGACGTCGCCCACCAGCTCGAGGCTGCCGCGGCGATCATCGCCGGGCAGCCCCGCGAGGTGCAGATCCGCTTCCTCCAGACCCTGAGCGACGTCCACGACAGCGGTGGCACCATGGTGGTCGTGCCCCTGCCGGTGGAGCTCGTGCAGCGCTTCGTCGACCTCCAGGGACGCGCCCTGGCGCCACGCCGGTCGGCGGAGGACGAGGCACCCTCGGAGAGAGGGGCCTTCGGCGGCGGTCAGCCATCCTGATACGGTGAGGAGGTGACGGGGACGTCCGCGCGGCCATGACCACGGGATGAGCGACGTTTCGATCGACGTCGCCCGGGTCGCGCTGCGCGCGCTGCAGAGGGCCGACGCCGTCGACATCGCCGCGATGAACACGCGCAACCGCGCCGACATCGAGCGGGTCAGCCCGCCGCAGCCGGCCGCCAGCTACACCGTGTCCGGCCAGACCGACCGCATCGACGAGATCGTCAAGCAGTGCGAGCAGGGGACGCGCGCCTACTGGACGATTCGGGTGGACGGCCGGCTCGCCGGCGACATCTCGCTCCACGCGATCCATCGCGGTCCGGTGCAGACGGCCAACGTCGGCTACATGGTCGACGCCGCGTACCGCGGACGCGGCGTGGCCACCGCGGCGCTGCGCCTGGTCGTCCGGTGCGCGTTCGACGAGCTGCGCCTGCATCGCCTCGACGCCGGCGCCATGCCCAGCAATCGCGGCTCGCAGCGGGTGCTGGAGAAGGCGGGTTTCACCCGTGTCGGCGTGCAGCAGCGCTACCTGTTCGTCGCCGACGCCTGGCAGGATCATGTCCTCTACGAGATCGTCGGTGCCGATTTCGTCCCCGGCAACGCGTCGTGAGGGGCCCCGGGCGGCGCGGCCGCCTGCCCGGGCAGCGTGCGCATCCGCGGGATCGGTGAGGGCAGCAGCCAGAGGACACCGGCGAGCGCAGCGGTGGTGACGATCCACAGCGTCGTGCGCAGGCCGAGGGTGCTGCCCAGCGCGCCCCCGGCCAGCGCTCCGACCGGGCGCAACCCGTAGTTGATGGTGCTGTAGGCGCCCGACGCGCGCGCGCGCAGCGTCTCGGGGATGGTGGCGGTGAGGATGGCCCCGATGGTGATGTCGAGCATCACCACGCCCACTCCCGCACCGAACTCGGCGGCAAACAGAAGGGCCAGGATGACGGGCTTGCTCAGCCCGGCGGCGACAGGCAGGAGGATCAACGGTGCCGGGAAGAGCACGCAGCTGACGGTGAAGGCGAGGCCCACCCCGAGCCGGCGGCTGACCCGCGAGGTGAGCGCCGCGCCGATGACCGCGCCGACCGCGCCGGCGCCGAGGACCAGCCCCAGCTGGGCGGGCGCGACCCCGAGATCGCGGGTGGCGTAGAGGATGACGATCGCCGACACCGCGAAGTTGAAGACGTTGATGGTCGCCGTGGCGGCGAGCAGCGCCCGGACCGTCGCGGAGCGCCAGATGAAGCGGGCGCCCTCGGTGAGGTGGCCTCGCCCGCCGGCGGCCGGAGCCGGCTCGGTGGGATGGATCCGGCTAAGGAACAGCGCCGATGCGAGGAAGGACACCGCGTCCAGGGCGATCGCTCCGGGCGCGGTGAGCACCTGCACGAGGATGCCTCCCGCGCTCTGGCCGCCGACGAATGACAGGGCTCGGCTGCCGTGGATCAGCGAGTTGGCGTCCACGTACTGGGGCGGCGCCACGATGGAGGCGAACACGGTGCTCTGGGCGACGCTGAACAGGACGCTGGCGCAACCCACCGCGAAGGCCACCGAGTACAGCTGCGCAAAGCCGAGCACCCCCACCGCGTAGGTGATGGGGAGGCTGGCCAGCAGGGCGGCACGGACCAGGTCCGCGGTGAGCATGAGGCGGCGACGGTGACCGAAGCGGTCCACCCAGCCACCCGCGGCGATCGAGAAGAGCAGGCTCGGGGCCAGGCCGGCGGCGGTGAGATAGCCGGTCTGGGCTGCACCCGCGTGCAGGACCAGGATCGCCGTCAGCGGCAGCGCCAGGATGCTCACCTGGTCACCGAACAGGGAGAGCGTCTGACCGCTCCAGTAGCGCCGGAAGGTGCGCTCGCGCAGCAGCGGGGGGACCAGGCGCAGCAGGGCTCCGGCTGCGTTCATCGGCGCCGCCGGACCGGGGCCGGCGGCGCGGTCGGCTCCGGGAAGGCCAGGCGCACGAAGGTGACATGGCGGGCCCCCTTCGGGCGCAGCTGCGCTTGGTGGGTGCGGTCGCTGTAGCGGCCCAGCACCGCCTCGACCTGCTCACCGATGTCCGCCAGCTCGGCGGCGGTCACGTAGAGGATGGCGTCGCCGAACATGGCGGCACGCTGCCATTCCGCCGTCTCGGTGTCCCGCCGGCGCAGGTAGGCGATCGCCGCCGCCAGGTAGCGCTCCGCGAGCACCGTGCTCAGCTGGGTGGCGGCCGCGGCCTGTTCGGGATCGGCGGCCACCGCGGGCCACGATGTGGTCCGGGCGGTCGCGCGCCAGGGGCGCCGCCGGCCGCCACCCCGCTCGGCCTCGACGACCAGGCCGTACTTGGCCAGCTGGCGGAGGTGGAACGAGCACGACGCCGGGCTCTCGCCCAGGTGGGTGCCCGCTTCGGTGGCGGTGAGCGGCCCCTCGCGCCGCAGCAGCCCGATCAGCGCCAGCCGCAGCGGGTGGGCCAGGCCGCGCAGGGAACGGGGATCGGTGACCTCGACGGTGGGGCGGTCGGCGGTGGCCTGGCCGCCCTGGCCTGGGGACGGGGCCTGGGCGGTGGGCGTCCTGGGGTTGGACCGGGCCATGAGTGGAAAGTAAGCTTTCGAAAGTGTCCTTGTCAAATCTCCCCCCCCTGCGCCGACCCCGCCGCCGGCGCGACAATTGGGAGGTGAGCGTCCGCGCCATCGACCATGTCCAGCTGGCCATGCCGGCCGGCGAGGAGGCTCGCGCCACCGCCTTCTACGATGGCCTGCTGGGCATCCCCCGTGTCCCCAAGCCCGAGCGCTTCGCCGCCCGGGGCGGATGCTGGTTCGAGTCGGCCGGCGTCAAGATCCACCTGGGTGTCGACGCCGACTTCCATCCCGCCCGAAAGGCGCATCCGGCCCTGCTCGTCGATGGCCTCGACCGCCTCGTCGCGGCCCTGGGCACGGCGGGAGTGGCGGCGCGCCGGGACGTCCCCTTCAACGGCTGCGAGCACGTCTACATCGACGACCCCTTCGGCAACCGGATCGAGCTGATCGAGCCGATCTCAGGGTGACGACCGCGGCGAGGTTCCCCCGGGGGACGGGCTGAGCAGGTCGCGGAGGCGGTCGAGGCTGTCCAGCTCCTCGACCAGCTGGCGCAGGACGAAGCCGGTGAGCAGACGCAGGGCGCCGCGCGGGGTGAGGGTGAGGGCGAGGCAGACGGTGGTCTCACCGGGCCTCAGCTCGGTCAGGGTGTACACGCCGCCGCCGCGCACCGGACCTGCGGTCACCTCGTAGGCGTAGAGGTGTGGGGGCTGCGCGCTGGTGACCACGTAGTCCGCGTCCGCGGGCCGGCCACCCGGCCCATGGACCAGCTGCCGCCACACACTTCCCTCCCCGCCGTCGCCCGCGCGCAGGCCCACCTCGATGACCCCGGGCCGCCAGCCCGCATTCCGCGAGCCGTCGGCGATGTGGGCGAACACGACCTCGGCGGGACGGTCGATTCGGACCGTGTGTTGGCCGCGCACGATGTTCCGGCAGCCGCGCTACATCGCCGCGGCGAGCCGGCCGTCCTCCATGGTCAGCACCCGGTCGGCGTACTCCACAGCGAGGCGGTCGTGGGTCGCCATCAGCACCGCCGTCCCCGTCCCCACCACGTCGCGGAGCAGATCCATGATGCCCGCGGCGGTCTCGCTGTCGAGCTGGGCGGTGGGTTCATCGGCGATCACCAGGGTGGGCCGTTTGGCGAGCGCGCGAGCCACCGCCACGCGCTGCTGCTCACCTCCGGAGAGCTCGGCCGCGGTGTGGGCCCGTCGCCGGGCCAGCCCGACCATGGCGAGCGCCTCGGCAGCGCGCTCCTCCACCTCAACCGGAGCGAAGCCGGCCAGCCGCAGAGACAGCTCGACGTTCTCCAGGGCGGTGAGCAGCGGGATCAGCCCCGAGGTCTGGAACACCCAGCCCACGGCCACCTGGAGGAAGCGGTCACGCTCGCGCCCGCGCAGCGATTCCACCCGCTGCCAGGCGACCGTCACGCTGCCGCTGTCGGGACGATCGAGAGCGCCCACCAGGCTGAGCAGGGTGGTCTTGCCCGCGCCGGAGCGGCCCAGCACCATGACGAGCTCGCCCGCGCCCACGGTGAGGTCGACGCCGTCGACCGCCCGGACCCGCCCATCGCCGCTGGCGAACTCGCGCACCAGGCCGCTGGCCACGACCACGTCAGGCACCGTCGTCTCCCGCGGCGGGCAGGATGGAGATGCGGTCGGAGTCGAGGTGGAGGCGCACCCGGCCGCTCAGGCCGAGCCGGTCCACGTAGGCGCGGGGAAGCTGGATCCGCCCCGCCCTGTCCATGATGGCGAGCTCGTCGTGGATCAGCTCCCCCTCCCGCTCCACCCAGCGGCGCTCGCTGCTGGTGCGCCCGTCGCGGATCATCACCACCCTGTCGACGTAGGTCTCCAGCTGGGGGTCGTGGGTGACCATGACGGCGGCGGTGCCCTCGGCGCGAAGCAGCGCGGTGAGATCGGCCAGCAGCTGGGCGGCACCGCCGGTGTCGAGCTCGGCGGTGGGCTCGTCGGCGAGCAGCAGGCGCGGCTGGTTGGCGAGAGCCGTCGCCAGCGCCAGCCTCTGGTTCTCCTGCCCGGCCAGCTGGGTGGGTCGCAGTGACATGCGCTGCCCGAGACCGAGCCGATCGAGGAGCCCCGCGGCCCGCCGGGCCCGGCTCCGTGCCGTTCCCGTCAAGGTCGCCGCCTCGACGTTCTCCAGGGCGCTGAGGTAGGGGGCGACGTTGCCCATGGCGTGCTGGAGCACGTACCCCACCACCTCGCGGCGGTAGCGCTCCTGCTCGGGCCGGGTGAGCCGGCCGAGGTCGTGGCCGGCCACCCTGACCGCCCCGGCGCTGGGCTTCTCCAGCCCGGCCAGGATGTTCATCAGCGTCGTCTTGCCGCTGCCGCTCCTGCCGGCGATGGCGACCATCTCGCCGGGACCCACCTCGAGGTCGAGTCCCTGGAGCGCGACCACCTCGAGGTCGGCAGCCTTGTAGATGTGCACCAGGCCCTCGCACTCGACGATGAGCGCGCTCATGCCAGCGACCGCACCGTGCTCATGACGTCGACGCGTGAGCCGGTCCGGGCCACGAGCCAGCCCACCAGCAGCGCGACCGCGCCGGTGCCCAGCACCACCGCGACCAGCGTCAGCGGGTCGAGATGGAACACCGACACCGGGGTGACGTCCTCGGGCAGCGTCCCCAGGTTGAAGATGGGCAGCACCGCCCACGCCACCGACAGCCCGATCACGGTGCCGCTGACCAGCCCGCTGAGCAGGACCACGATCTGCTCCGCGACCAGGGAGCGCTGCAGCATCGCTTCGGGGACTCCGTTGGCCCGCATGATGGCGAACTGGGTTGCCCGGTTGCGCGCCGCCGCCAGGAAGTGGAGGCCGAAGCCGATCACCACCACCGCCAGGGCGATGATGAAACCCAGGCCCAGCTCGTCGTGCAGGCCGACTCGCAGCGGGTCGCTGAGCGCGGCAGCCTCGGCGTCGCTGCGCAGGAAGGAGTGCAGCAGAGTCGAGTCGGCGAGCAGCCTGCCGTTCACCGCGGCGGCGCTTTGGCCGGGAACGCGCAGCCACAGCTCGTTGGCCCAGGGGGCTGTTCCTCCCTGGTTGCCGACCCGGCCGAGAAACGACGTGAGGGGGACCACGATGAGGGACTCCCGGGCCGGATAGTAGGTGGGGAACAGGTCGAAGGATCCCACCGCCACCAGCTGGACGTTGACGGTGTCGATGTGCACCGGGAAGCGCTGGCCGAGGCTGAGCCCGAGGGCAGCCATGGTCTGGCTGGCGAGCAGCACCGGCAGCGGATGGGACGACGGCGGTGGTTGCAGGATGACGGTCTGCAGGTCGACCGCGACATCCACCGAGGGCAGCCCGTTCCTCGGGTGCAGGAGAGTGGGCGCCAGTGCCGCCTCCGCCGTGTCGGGGGCGAACGCCTCCTGCCACCATCCGTCCGCGCTGGTGAACCTCTCCAGCACGGTGCCGGAGTCGGTGCGCAGGTCCTGGACGGCGACGTCGCCGGCCGCCCCGCCCGTGGGAACGATGCGCAGCGCCCGCACGCGGATCGGGTACGTCACCCGGCTGCGCGCATCGCTCAGCGGGGCGGTCAGGTCCCGCCACCCGGCGCTGCCGAGGGCGCCCAGCGCGAGCGTGGCGCTGCGGCCGGACGCGTCGGTGATCTCCAGCTCCAGGCGCGCGTCGAGCCCCGAGCTGTACACCGAGACGGTGAGAGCCCGCGGCCTCCCCGGCACGGCGGTGCCGTCGGGGTCGGCCCCGGTCATCGTCGAGGTCAGCGCGGGCAGCGATGGGGAGGCGAAGTCGCCGCGCGAGTAGGCGATGTCCCACAGCTCCCGCCCCCCGATGCCGAGGATGGTGCTGTCGTTGCCCGACCGGCCCGGGCGGCCGGCGCCGCGGAACACCTGGGCCGTGCTCACGTCCGTCGGCAGCGACGCCGACAGCGCCGTCAACTGCGGCGGCGACGCCGCCGAGGAGAAGGTCGCGCGAACGTCCGCCCCGACCATGTAGTCGGCACGGTCCAGCGCGCTGGCGCGGTCGCTGGCGGTGTAGGTGCTGGCGAAGACCCCGACGGCCACCGCCAGGGTGACCAGCAGGCAGAGCCGCGAGTACTGGGAGGGATCGCGCTCCAGCTGCCAGCGGGCCAGCCGGCCGCCCAGCGAGCGGGTCACGGTCAGCACCCGCGCCGCCACACCCACCAGGCGCAGCGACGCAATCGCGAGCAGGGCGACGGCCAGGATCGGCACCGCCAGGATGAGGCCGCCGCCCTGGCCGGCGGTGGGGTCCGGGGCGCCGAGGCGCACCAGCAGGAGCAGCCCGATCCCCGCCGCGCCCAGCGCCAGGTCCAGGGCGCGGCGCTGCCGGCTCCGCCCCCGGGTGGCGGTGCGGTCCCGCCGCCGCTCCAGCTCGGGCCCGCTCTGGATCCCCGCCAGCGCCGCCAGGATGGCGAGGAAGGCCGCCAGCGCGATCAGCGCCGGCACCGCGGCATCCGCGATCGCCTGCCAGCCGAAGCCGGGGTGGGTCGCCGTGGAGCCGCCCACCAGCGACGCGATCAGAGCCGCCACCACGATGGCGAGCGGGGCGGCCAGGAGGGCGAGAGCCCCAAGCTCCAGGGTGAAGAGCCGCCACACCCGCGCCCGCGACCAGCCGCGCGCCCGCCAGAGCGCCGCCTGGGCGAGGTGACCCTGGATGAACTGCAGCGCGGCGAAGCCCATGGCCGCCACCGCCACCACCAGGAGCCCGAAGGCGCTGACCAGGGTGGGCCCGGAGGCGGCGCCCTGGCGCGTCACGAAGGCGCTGACGGTTGTGTCCAGACCTGACACGAACACGTCGTTGCTGGACACGCTGTAGTAGCCGCGCAGCTGGTTGACGGCGGCGACCACGATGCCGGTGTCCGACGCGGTGATGTGCGACGGGTTGGGTACGTACTGCTGCTCGGCACTGCCCGAGTTGTGACCGAGGATGTGAAAGTAGCTGTCGTGGCCGGTGGCGACGTCGGTCTCGGGAACATGGCCTGCCCAGTACGGATCGGAGACATCATCGGCAAGCCAGGTGGCGGCGATCCGCCCGCACCACTGTGGCCTGTCGCTGCCTCGGGCGAACGCCGGGCTGAAGCAGTACTCCTGGCCGACGTGGACGTGGAGGGGAGTGCCCAGGTCGTCGGTGGCGCGCGCCGACATCGTGATCGGCCAGTCGGCGCCGCTGGCTGCGTCGGCCGGCCAGGTGCCGGTGACCACGCGCACGTGGTCGCGCAGCTCCGCGTAGTACACCGCGGCGGGGTTCCAGGTGAAGGGGGGGCCCTGGCTGACGCCGTCGATGGTTCGCACCATCTGGGCGGTGGACCGGGCGAACTGCGCTCCCGGGATCACCGCGGGGCCCAGGGTCGCGCGCACCCGGGCGGCGGCGTCGCGCTGGAAGGTGTCGTACACGGCCGGCTGCGAGATGCCGTCGCGCTCGACGAGCACGTTGGCCCCCTGCCCAGCCCCGAGCAGAGAGCTGCGCAGGCCGTTGTCCGTGGCCTGGTTCTGGATCAGCACCACGCTGGCCACCAGGGTGGCGGCCGCCGCCAGCGTCAGCCCCTGGGCGACAGCCAGCGTCGATCGCGAGCGGAGCTGGCGCAGGGCGAGCCTGCCCAGTCCGAGGGGACGGGGTGCGCCCGCGGGTGGTGATGCCATGAGCTTCTACCGGGTCGGCGGCGCTGCGCCCTGCGGCGGGGCGGCACGAATCTCCATCTCGTGCTCTTCCAGGGAGGGCTCGGACGGCAGTGGCTGGTGCCGGCCCGTGGGGCTGAAGCCGAGGTGCTCGTAGAGGCCTCGCGCCGCCGCGTTCCCGTCGGTGACCCACAACCTGATACGGGCGATGCCGGCGGCGGCGGCGAAGTCCACGGCGGCCGCCGTCAGCGCCCGGGCGACACCTCTCCCGCGATGCTCGGCGGCCACCCACACGCTGATCACCTGGGCGGAGCCGTCACCCTCATCGAAGATCCCGGCCATGCCCACGGCCTGTTCCCCGAGGCGGGCCAGGAACAGCCGCGAGGTCGCCGAGCCCCGGGCTCGCTCTCGCCAGCGATCATCGGTCAGCTCGCGGGCCTCAGCCAGCGTCGTCCCGAAGGCGGTGGGAGCGTCGGCGAGAGCCCGCAGCCGAACGCTGCGCACGGTTGGCCAGTCATCCTCGGATGCCGCGCGGACGAGCGCGACGGGGTGGCGGTCGGCTTGCACCTGCGAAGTCTATTGCCGGATGCCACCGCGGGAGATCACCCATCGGGGTGATTCGCCAGCGCCGCCGGGGAGCCCGACGCGCCGGCGCCTACCAGGTGTTGGGCCTCCGCTCGGTGGCGATCATGGCCGCCTCCAACCTCTCGACGATCCCCGCGTAGTACTGCTGGCGTTCCTGCCTGTCTGTCTCCGGGTCTGGGGCGGCTCCGCGCCTGCGGTCCTCGATCCATGGCGGGATCAGCTCCGCCAGCACCTTCCCGTCGTAGGAGACCTTGACCACGCCGTCGTCGGCCTCGGCGACGCTCACGCTCACCGACGCGTCCACGCCCTGAGGGGAGATGAGCTTCCAGGATCGTCCCCAGCTGCGCTCCCGCCACGAGCCGCTGCTGACCACGGGGCCGGCGTTCATGGTCCGGCCCGGGAAGTGCGTCTCCAGCAGCGTGCGAATCGGCGCGTCCAGGTCGCGACCGACCCAGTTGGCCAGTGAGGGCGCGCGATTGTCCAGGTCCGGCATGGGCTCGCCGAGCTGGTCCTGGCCGAGCGCCTCGACGATGCCGGCGTGGCGGCGGCAGTGGATGGCACCGAAGGCGATCCGTGCGTGGACGGAGCACCAGGCGGTGGGGCAGCGGCGCTGGCGGCGGTCGACGTAGGCGCAGGGCACCGCGTCGAGAGCCGGGCAACCTGGTTCAGAGCAGAGCCGAGCGCCGCCGTGCTCCACCGGGGCCGGCGGCAGGCCGCCCGACAGCACCATCGACGTGATGGTGGCGATTGCCGGCGGGGAGTGCAACTGAGAGGCGCGCCGAGCCCCGGATGCTCAGCCGTTGATGAGGTGCACCGGCGCGCCGGCAAAGCCGAGGTTGGCGGTTATGGTGTCGCCGGCCGTCTGTGCCGTGGTGTAGCTGAGGTTCCAGAACCACGTCGACGAGTCGGCTGGGTTGATGTCGGGATTGGCGCCCGAGGCATAGTCGGCCGGGACGCTGATGTCGAATCTGATCCAGGTGCCGTTGTAGATGTTCGAACAACTGGAGAGGGTCTGGATTGACGCCGACCCGGGGCCGCCCGCCACCTGGTTCGTCCAGGTCGCGGGAGCACTCTGAGTGCCTTCACCCGATTGGCCCGACCACACCCCGTCATAGGTGTCTGCCGGCGCCTGCGAGGTGTTCCTGCTGACCGGCTGCATGACGCTGAGAACGTTCGAACAGCCGGCCACATCGCCGGGGTCGAAGATGTAGAGCTGGAAGGTGTGCCTCGCATACTCCGGGGGGATCGACACCAGCGGCATGGTGAAGCCGCCGCCCTTGACCGGGGTGTAGAGGGTGACATCGTCGAGGGCTGTCACCGTGCAGGTCGTGGTCGGGGTGTTGCCGCAACCGACCGCCTGCACGGCGTACCCCTTGTGCGCCTGGGAGTTCTGGTCCTGCGCACGACCGTTGGCGCCGGGATCAGCGCTGTTGTTGTCGAGCTGGTCGACGCGCAGTCGGTAGGTGGTGCCGGTCAGGCCGCCGCTGAGCTGATCGGTCTGGGGCCCGTTGGTCATCAGGGCACCGTTGGGGATGAGGGCCGCCGCCGCGCCGGTCGCCATGTCCTGCACGTTGACCCAGCCGTGGTAGTACGACGACGTTGGATTCCCGGTCGTGAGGCCAGTGAGCGGGTGCTTGGCGCCGCCGAGGGCGGGGATGGTGTACTTCCCGTTGCTGTTGGCAGCGTCGATAGAGCGCACGCGCAGGTTGGTCAGCCAGGTGTCGCCGGCATGGTCGAAGGGATTGGCCGACTTGTAGACGGTGTACGACATGATCGGCCACTGCCGGGCGTCAGTGGGTCCGGAACAGGGGGCCGTCCCCTGGCCGCTGCCCCCGCTGCAGCCCGCCCCCGTCTCCGGGAAGTCGGAGTCGTCCTCATGGTAGTTGTACCCCTTGGCGTTGGCTCCAACGGCCCCGTTGTCAGGCGCGAAGGCGGGGTTGTACACCTGGACGGTGGCGGTCTGCCCGGGCGGGACGTAGATCTGGTAGTTCTGGCCGCCCCTGGCGGGCAGCGCATAGGGCTGGCTCGGCGTTTCGGTGCCGGCCCAGCCCGGGCCGCTGAGCGCGTGCACGTCCGCCTGCGCGCCGACGTTGGGGCTGGACGGGTACGACGTCCAGTCGCTGGTGGGGTTGGGGCCGTAGGCGTCGCCCTGGGCCCGGTCCGTGCCCCACCCCTCGGAGCGCATGAAGTAGTAGTTGCCATTGCTGCCCAGGTCGGCCTGGGTCGACCCCAGCTGGCTGCCGGGCTGGCCGAAGGTGATCGGGCGCAGGTACTCGGCGATCGCCGTGCGCGACTCGCGGTGGGTCCCGAAGCCGAGCAGCTTGAGGAAGAAGGCGGGGACGTCCTCCGCGACCGTCACCTGGAGCTGGTTGTTGAGCGTCAGCAAAGGGTTGTTCGGATCCGGCACCTTGGCGATGCTGATGCTGACATTGTTGGCGCCGCCGCTGGTCCAGCCGTTCTTGGCGGCCGCCGCGATCGCTGTCGAGGTCGCGTCGTTCGGGGCTGTGTTGAAGTCGGGCATGTCCGGCACCCCGGCCAGCGCGCCCGCGATGGCTCCCCGCTCCAGGCTGTCGGACGCGAAGTAGCTGAAGCCGCCGTCCACCCCCAGCCCGATCACCGCGAACAGCACGACCGCGATGAGGGCGAACGTGACCAGGGACTGACCGCGATCAGCGCGGCGGTGGTGGTGGGCGTGGGGCGACATGCGGACCTCTCTCATCAGGCGAAGTGGGGGCTCAGCTGCAGGACCGTGTAGACGGTCGACGTGGCTGCCAGGGGCAGGAGCGGCACCGGTGACTTGTACTTGTAGGTCATTGACACGCCGATGTACGCCTCGTTGGGATGTGTCTGGACGCGGTTGTCGAGGGTGTACGCGGCGGCTGCGGGCGCCTGGTTGGGGGCGCAGGGTGTGATCGTGAAACTGTCGGTGAGATCACCGCTGCCCCCGCTGCCGGTGGCGCGATAGACGTCGACCGCGGTGATGGAGGTGACGAACGGCATCGTGGCCGCGATCTGGCAGACCACCTGGACGATCTGACGATCGAGCGCGCAGGGGTCCTGGGGCGTTGCCTGGCAGCCTGTTTTGTTGCCTGGCGTGTAGCCGCCGTTGCCCAGCTCGGCGGCGAGCCGTGCCCCGGCGCGGGTCGCCGTGCCCGCGGTGTTCTGGTCGGAGGCATACTGCGAGACCGAGTACACACCCATGAGCAGGGTCAGGATCACCCCGACCACGACAGCGGTCTCGACGAGGGCCTGGCCTCGCTGTCCACGACGCCGACCCCGGGTCACGACGTCGGCTCCAGGCGGAAGTCGCGCGTCTGGCTGATGTTGAGCTGCGCGTTGGTGAAGGCCAGGTAGCTGTAGTGAGTCTTCAGCGTGATGCCGATGTTGGTGAGGTTCGTGCCCGTGGTGCTTCGGCTGCCCGGGGGCCAGGGCGGCACGCAGTTGAGGTAGTCGGACGCCAGGCAGCCGGCGCTTCCGGTGACGGGGTTGAGCACGGTTGCCGCGCTGCCGTTCCAGCCGTAGCGGTCGAGACAGGCGAGGCCACCGCACGAGTTGGTGTCCTGGGTGACCACCCCGGAGTTGGGATCGATGTTGATCAGGTAGAGGTCGACCTCGTCCAGCTTGGCGAAGCCCGTGGCCGCGACCCCGCCCGTCATCATGGCCTGGACCGCGTCGTTGTCTGCCGAGGTCGTCTGGCCCTCCTGGGCGACGGTGATCATGCCCACACCGGTGGCGTGATTCACCGCCCCGGCGGAGAACATCAGCAGGCCACCGTCCAGGGCCCCGAAGAGCGCGGCGAAGAACACCGGGGCCACGAGCGCGAACTCGACCATGGTCGCACCACGAGACCACCGCCTACGGGAGCGGTGACGGAGATGGCGAAGAGTCATTGAAGGCATGCGTCCTGCCACGGCCATGCTAGGTTGGCCCTGTGGTGCTCTCTTGGTGGCAACCGTCTTGTAACAGGCACCGCTGAACCCGGAGACAGGCTTTCCATAGCGCCTGCCACGATCGCGCGGATCCCGTCCTGTGGATCAGCTCTCCAACTGTCAGGCGCCGTGTCAGGGCTGGGGTTTCGCGTGCGAGGGGCGCCCGGTGTCAGGCGCCCTGGTCACCGCTCCGTCACGATCCAACGCTGCCTGGGGATCACTGGCTTGGGGATGCGGCGCGTCAGCGCTCCGCCGCGCCGGTCTGGGCGCGAAAGCACTCCGTGACGTAGGGGATGGCGAGCTCGGCAGCATCCGCCAGCGCGGGATGGGTTGCGATCAGCTCCTCAACGGCCGCCAGGATCGCCGCGCGATCGGGTGCGTCGAGCGTGATCACGTAGCTTCTCGACGCCACCAGGTCGAGGAGCGCCGCTCGGCGGAGGCGATGCCTCCACCCAACTCGGTGGTGCTCGAGGGGGCCGAACGGGGCGCCGATCGTCGGGGTCGGAGCGCCATCGCCGTGCTCGCGCGCGTGCATGATCCGGCCGAGCTGCTCCACCCAGCCCTCGCGCTCGTCACGACGGTTCCACAGCAGGCCCAGCCACCCTCCCGGTGCGAGGACCCGCGCCACCTCTGGCACCGCTCGGACAGGATCGACCCAGTGCCACGCCTGCGCGACCAGCACGGCGTCGACTGCGTCGCTTTCCAGCGGGATGGCCTCGGCGCTGCCGGCGAGGAGGGTGACCCCGGGCAGTGTCCTGGCCAGCTGGTCGCGCATCCCGCTCGAGGGTTCCACCGCGACGACGTCGAGGCCGCGCTCGCCGAGCTGACGCGTCAGCTTGCCGGTGCCGGCGCCGAGGTCGAGAACGCGCCGCGCTCCCCTGGGGAGCAGCCAGTCGATCGCCTCCGCCGGGTACTCGGGGCGGCCGCGCTCGTAGGCGGCGGCGGCGGAGCCGAACGACAGCGCCCGCTCGGTCCGGCCGTGACGGCCGGCGCGTGACGCCTCGCCCATCTACGTGCCCCGTCGCAGCAGCCTGGGGCGCCGCACCCGCCGGGGCGCCGTCGCTGTCAGGGAGGGGGCGTCGGCGGTGCCGCAGCTCTCCTGGCGCTGCCGATCCCGGTACGCCTTGGCCTTGGCCCGGCTCCCGCACCCGCGCATGCTGCACCAGGCTCCGCAGCCGTTCTTGGAGTTGTCGAAGAAGGTCCACTGGCAGGTGTCCGAGCGGCACACCTTGAGGCGGCGGAGGCTGCCGTCGATGGTGCTCCGGACCAGGGCGGAGAGCAGCGCGGCGAGAAAGCCGTCCACCCCGCGGGCGGCGGAGGCCAGGAGCACCCCCTCGGTGTCCACCACCGGGTGCACGGCGGCGGCGTCGAGGAGCCGGCCCAGCTTGACCTTGGTCACGTCGGGAAGGGCCTGCCCGCTGTTCACCCCGAGGAGGATGCGGAGGTGTTCACGGGTCTCGACGATGCGCCGGCGCTGCGCCTCGTCGGGATCGACGTCGAAGCCGCGCGCCCGGAGCCAGCCCGCCGTGGCGGGGATGTCGGCGAGCTCGTCGTAGCCGCCCGGGAGCTCTGCCGTGTTCACGAAATCCTGGACGAGAGCCAGGGCGCCGGGGGCCGGAACTCGTGTGGCTGGGGGGTCGTCCATGGTGGTCAGTCCTCATGCAACGTCACCGCCATTTGGGGTTGACAGGTGACGCGACGATGACTATAGTATCACCAATGACCCGGTTTCGTCGGTGACGAAGGAGAGTGACATGATGAACACCCAGCTGTACGAGTTGGCGCAGATTCGCGAGCAGGAGTACATGCTCGCGGCCACCACCCGCCGTGGCGGATACCGCCGCAGCAACCGGCTGATCGCCGGGGTGAGCCGCCGGCTGCGCCGCCGCAACCACTCGGCCGAGGGCTGAGCGCCACCGTCGAGGACGACTGGCGGAGGAAGGTCTTCGGACCGGCCTCCGCCAGTTTCGTTTGTGCAGCACACCGGGCCTAGCCGCTGCGACCCCACATCTGCAGGACGATGAGCACAACGGCAAGCAGCAGCCCCATGGCGGCGAACACCAGGACGGTGACGATGCCGGCTGAGATGCCGATGACATGGCCCGCGGTCGCCCATGGCGAGGGTCTGGCCGGAGGTGGAGCGCCTCCTCCGGCGAGCGATGCGGTCGCGACGGGCACCGGGACATCTGGATGGGCCAGGACGCCGTACAGGACCAGGGACGCGGCCAGCACCAGCACAGCCCAGATTGGCCATGAGTCGATCAGTCGCAACGGTACGGAGGCGAGGGCGAACCCCAGCAGGACGACCTGAACGGCGATCACCACCCGCCGAGCTCCTGCCGACCCCCGCCCCAGGCCCCGCGCGGCAAACACCAAGCCCGGCGTTCGATGTTTTCAGGCCGTGACACCGGTGCCACACAGGTGGCTCTCGCAGCACGACCAACCGGCTCCAGGCCGCGGGAGGGGATTCAGATAAACTTCTGATATCATCGCTCCATGAGAGCGATCGAACGGCCGTTCTCGGACCTGCTCAGACACCCGAAGGAAGTGACCATCGAGGTGGAGGAGGCGGACGTGGTCCTGCGGCGCCGCGACCAACCGGATCTGCGGCTCAGCCGGGCGGATCGGGAGACCGACAGGGCGACGGCTTATGCGGCGCTCGGTCGCACCCTGCGCAATCTTGCGGTCCACAACCCGAAAGCTCTCGAGGAAGCCCTTGGGGAGGCGTTTCCTTGGCTCGAGTTCCTACCAAGGGCGGATCGGCGCGTTTTTGTGGACGAGTTCTCTCGGGTGGCGGCCGCCACAGCCGAGCTCGATTCGTACGGGCCGATGAGTCAACTCGTGCGGGAATGGCGGGCCACGGCCGAGGTCCACGCAGAGCCCACGCTCGCACAACGACTTCGCCGACCGACCGAGGCCGCGGGCGGTCGAATCCAACCGCCCACCTAACCTGAGCGATGACAAGGCGACGGGGTCGCGTCGCGCCGCCGCCTCGAGCTGGAGGGTGGGACTTCCGCTACGCGACCAGCGACGCGGTGGATGGATGGGCAAGGGTCTGCGCCACGGCGGCTGCGAACTCCCGAGCCGCCTGGGAGCGGATCACGAGCGATCCACGTCAGCGCGATGCCCGCCAGCATCCGCTGCGAGGCGGTCTGGGCAACCGGACGGTGAACGGCGTCCCGATGGAGCAATGGCAGTACGAGGTGACCGGCGCGGGGCGCCTCTGGTACTGCATTGACGACGAGCATCGCACCGTTTGGTTGACGGATGCGCTAACCGGTCATCCGAAACAGACGGAGTGACACGCATCGCGCCGACGGCGACGGTTGCGTCGATAGACTGTGGTCATGGTCGGGCTCATCATCCTCTTGGCCCTCGCGTTGGCGATGGCCGGCCTGATGTGGTGGGGTGTCGGGTTGCCACCAACACGACCACGACCTGACAGCAGATATCGCGGGGCCACATACATGTCGGTGCACCGCAGGCTTCGGCGGCGCCACGGGCCCAAGTGAAGGCTCCTGGCCGGTCGCCCGGGTCAGCCACGCCTCAGAAGAGAACGCAGTCGTCCCAGCCAGCGGCGCTTGAAGTCGAGCAATCTCCGTTCGCGCTCGCTGACCTCCATGACCGATAGGGAGCTCTGGGCACGTGTCGACACCGGACCTCGCGATTGCACCTGGGCGCGCGCTCGCGCCGCAGACGCACGCTGTCTCTCCAGCATCACGTCCCTGCTGGTGAGCGGATCGAGCCGCCGCAGGCTGACGTAGAACTCGAGATTGTTGAATTCTGTCGGGAACAGCTCGGCCATCTCGAAGTCGATCAGCTTCAGACGTGCCATCTGCTCGAACAGGGCGAGGAAGGAGTCTGGCGTGAAGACGTGGCAGTGTACGTCCACGAACTGGTCGGATTCCTGCATCTCCCGGCATGCCTCCAGCGCCGCGGCGTCCGGGTCGTCGAAGTCCTGGCGAACCACCCCGCTGTACTGGGCGGTGCCTGCCCAGACGGCCGCGGTGTCGACCATGCCCCCAATCGACTTCGACCAGAAGTCATACGCCTGCCTGAAACTTGGCCGCCGCAGTTGTCGCAGGTGGGCATCCACGATGTCGCTGATCTCGGTGAGCGCGCGATTGATGTCGAAGCAATAGCGCTTGTCGGGGATGACCAGCGACAGGATGCCACCGGGCGTCAGGACATTCGCGACATCCGCCAACCACCCCACCGGATCGGGAATGTGTTCGATCACATGGGAGGCGATCACGTACTCGAAGGGCGCGTCGCGCGCCACCGCTTCGGAGAGCGATTTGTTCTCCCCGACCAGGTAGTCGACCTCAACGATCTGGTCGAGGGAGTTCTGCATTGCCCGATCGTTGGAGTACTTCTGTCTGAGCTCGTCGGCGGAGGCGTGGTCGACGTATCTCACCGGGCCCTCATCCTTGCGGACCCTGGGAGAGGCCAGTGGACCGATCTCGAGGCCATGCATCCGGGCGACGTCGATGACCGCCAGTTCAGGACGCATGGCCATGGGTCACACCCTATCGCCTCGAAGACCCGACCGGGGGAGCAATCGGAGGGCGTCTATCGGGTCATGGAGTTCGGCGCCAGACGATCCCGCCAGGGGGGTCGCCCGCACGCATCATCACGGCATGGACTTCAACCGCGATGGCAGATCCGGTATGGCTCGCTATTCGAACCACGAAGTCGCCGAACGGATCGCAGCCTTGGCCAGATCCTGAGACGCCGGTGACGACAGGTCAGGGTGCGAACAACTGCAGATCGGTGAGTACGAGGCGAATCCGACTGAAGTCCTCATCGCGTGTCCAGAGGCGGGAGGTCGCGTCGACGGCGGCCACCGCTATCTCGATATCGGTGAGCGCAACGCTTTCGCCTCGCTCCCGTAGTCGAGCGGCTACCTCACCGACGTTCTGCCATTGCAGAGGACCGAGGACGGCCCAGGGCAGCCCGGTCAGCAGAAGCCGGAGTTTGGTCCGATCGGTGGCCTTCGCACCCGCGAGGAGCTCCGCCAAGACGGGACCACAGACCACCACCTCACTTGCGGTCAGCAGTTCGTCGAGGCGGCCCGCCTTCGATCGCCTGCCGCCTCGGAGGTAGTCGACCCAGATCGACGTGTCGGCGAGAACCGTCAAGACCTTCGATCAGCTCGTCGCAAGCGCTTGGACAAATCCTCGACGTCAAGATGGCCTGCCAACTGCCGGAGTTGATCGACAGTGTCATGGGTCAGGTAGAAGCGCACGGCACGTTGGATGGCTTCCGTCTTCGACACGCCAGGGGATCGCGCGATCAGCGCCGCGAGAAGGGCATCGTCAAGGTCAAGGGTCGTACGCATGGCTACCAGTATGCCATACGATCTGGCAGACGATTCCGTCCGTGGGCGGGGCAGGATTCGAACCTGCGACCCTGGGGTTATGAGCCGG
>JBOHUD010000050.1:0-9178 GCA_050734155.1 Candidatus Dormibacteria bacterium | reverse complement strand
CTGCTGCACCAGCCACGTCGCGAACAGGCCGAGCTGCTGGCGGTAGTAGCGGATGGTCGACGGCTGTTTCTTGTCGGCACGGCGCTCGAGGATGAACAAATCGATGGCGTCGCGCACGCCCTGCCAGTCGGTGCGGCGGGGAAAGGGAGGGGAAAGCGATGGAAGCGCGGCGGTTGCGGTCACGACGGGGTCCTCCACGCGGCGAGCATGCCGCGGTTGGCGGTGGCAGGGCCCGCTCAAAGCCTGTTGTTTCCATAGGTTCCCGACGCCTTCCCACAGAACTCCCGGTCAGCTCCCGCACGCTTCCCCGTGAACTCCCGCTGAGTTCAGCATTGACCGGGTAAACTCACGACGCGCTGGCCGGCGTAGCTCAGCGGTAGAGCAGCTGTTTTGTAAACAGCTGGCCGTCGGTTCGAATCCGTCCGCCGGCTCCACATATCCCTTTCTGTAGCAGTATTTCATCTGCCGATGAGGGTCTCGGCAGTCCCGAAATCTGACAGCTACGACAGCCACGTTGACAGCTACCGTGGCGAACCCGGGCGGACGCCCGCGGCTCGCGGGGGACGTTCCGGGGCGCGGGGACGCAAGCGCGGGAACGACGAGGGGAGCGTCCATCAGCGCCAGGATGGGCGTTGGGTTGCCGCCATCCGGGACGTCAACGGTCGCCGGGTCTACCGCTATGCACGAACTCGTGCGGAAGCCGCGGCCAAGCTGACGTTGGCGCTGAAGGCCACTGCCGACGGTCTCGGCCTCCCATCGGAGCAGCAAGCGGTCTCCGGCCTTCTCGCGGCTTGGCTGGGAGAGAGCGCGCGGCGGACGCTGCGCCCGAGCACGTACAGAGTTACCGGGCGGCCGTTGGACGGCGCGACGGTGACCCATCGCTTCCAAGAGCTTCTTGCTGCGGCCGGCTACCCCGGCAGCGCTTTCATGACCTGGGACATGGCTGCGCGACGCTGTTCCTGGTGGAAGGGGTGAGTCCGCGAGCCGTCATGGATGTTCTCGGGCATCCGGCGATCACTCTCACGCTCAACACGTACAGCCACGTGGTGCCGGCGCTGCAGACGGAGGCGGCCCGAATGGATGCGGCGCTGGGCTGGCAAAGGAGTGCGAAGCCGTGCGATCGCCAGACTGAAGGAGGACTAGGTTCGATGCTTGGTTCTGGCCCCACCTGAGGGGCAAACGATACTCAGAATTGGCCCCACCCTTCGCCGTAGGTCCCGGCGAGGCCCAGCCGTCTATTCCTCGCAGCCAGCGTCAGGCGGTCGCAGAGCCCCTAGCGCGCGAGCCGAAAAGAGGGGACGTCGCGGGTGAGGCGGAAAGAGCGGGGTCGCGACGGCGACTGGGCGCTGCTGCGAAGCAGCGGCCCGGTGCTCGCCCGTCCGCTCCCCGCTGGCGCGTGGGGACGCATCCACATCCCACCTCGGAAGGCGGCGGCAGTTGCCCACGAAGCCACCGGCCTCTCGCTCTCATCGAAGATCGGTGCGCTGTGGAGCAGCCACCCGAGGATGATGGTGCTCGCCGCCGTGACGGCCCCATACGCGAGCAACCAAATCATGACACCGACAGCATAACCCCCTGGGCAACGGGGCGGAGCATGATTTCCATCTTGGGAATGCCCCGCCTGGGCCCGCGGCCCCAGCTCAGGGGACCTTGGGCCGGACGGCCGTCCCGTACGGCACCCAGTTGGCAGAATCCTTCCACTCGTACATCTGGCCGCAGCCGGGGCACTTGAGGGCGGGGCGCGGTATGACCCCTCCGGAGTCGTCATCCCTGGCCGCCTGGTCGTAGCTCAGGGGGTCCGCCAGCGCGCGCACCTGGAGCGGTCCGACCGTGCGGCCAAACGGCGCCGTGCCGCCCGGCAACGCTTGACCCCGTACCATGTCGACCCGTGAGCGACGAGACGGCACCTCCACATCACCACACCATCCGCGAGCGCATCGAAGCGGCCGAGGCGGCGGCGGACGAGGTCGTCGCCGCCGAGAGCGGACAGCTTGGAGGCGAGGTCAACGCCCTCGCCCTTCCGTTCGAGGAGGCGGCCGCCGCGGTGCGTGCCGCCGTCCACCCGGATCGCCTGGCCGAGCACGCTGGAGAGGAAGACGCGGCCACCCCGTCTGAGGAGCCGGCTGCTGCCGACCTCGGCCCCGCTGCCGAGCCCGCCGACAGCTGACGGAGATCAGTCCGGCGGCCGCGTCAGCGGCGCTTTCTACGGCTGAGGCGAGAGCTTCCAGCCAGCAGACCGCCGCCGAGGAGGAGAAGGCCCAGACCGGCGCCGAACTCGGTGTCCGCCCCCGTTGACGGTGTGCTGGTGCTGATACCGAGGACACCCCCCGCGCCGCCGCCGCTGCTGGTCGTGTTCGTCGACGAGCTGGTGGTGAGCCCGAGGCTGCCGCTCGCCCCACTCGTGGTGGTTGTGCTCGGCGTGGTCGAAGTCTCTGTGGTGGTTGTCCGCTCGCTGGTCCTGGTGGTCGTCGGCGAGGTCTCCGTCGTGGTGGTGGTCGTCGCCGAGCACCCAGCACCAACCGTGCAGGTCTGTGTCTCCGTCGCGGTGGTCGTGGTGCAGGTCTCGGCGGAGCCGACCTTCCCTGCGGGCACCAACGACGAGGTCGCGGTGGTGGTGGTGGTCGTGGTTGTGGTGGTGGTGGTCCCGCAGTCGTCCGCGTCGGACGCCGACGACGAGGTGGTGACGGCCGGCCCCGCAACGCTTGCGATGGTGCCCACGCCGGCTGTACCCAGGCCGATGAAGGTGAGTCCTGCCGCCCCGAGCGCCACACCAATGATCCGGGCGACGAATCCCGTCCGACGAAGTCCCCCGCTGCTCATCATCCCTACCCTCTGCTGTGCGAAACCGCCGCTCCCGGCCCTCCGGGGGTGGCGGATCGGAACTCTACCAACTGTGTACGCGAACTGACCGACTGCCCTCCGCGCAGGGCTCGACTCTTGACCCGTGGCATCGAACTATCGCGGCAATTGAATCAGACGAATCATAAGCGGCGCCTGATGCGTTTGCATCATACCCAGGTGGTACCGAGCGTTGCAAGCGGGAGGTTTGACCTACCATCGCCCCGGCTGCGCTCGCCGTGAGCGTCCTTCGAACCACAGCGGAGGCGCGGTGACCACCTTCCCCAGGGCGCCACGTCCGGCGCGCTGGCTCTGGGCGCGCCGAGGACACCCGCGGACACCGCTGTGGCTGCTCGGCGCGGTGAGTCTTCTCTCGCTCGGTGCGCGACTCTGGTACCTGCCCAACCCGGTGGACTCCACCACCCACGCGTCGACGTTGATCTTCGACGAGCAGTACTACGTCAACGCTGCGCGGGTGATCCTCGGCATCCATCCCCCGTCGGGCGCCGCGTACGTCGGCGCGGTGCTGGGCCACGACCCCAACGCCGAGCATCCGCCCCTTGCCAAGCTGCTCATCGCAGCCTCGATGAAGGTGTTCGGCGACAACGCCTGGGGATGGCGAATCCTGCCCGTCATCTTCGGCAGCATCGCCGTCCTCGGCGTCTACTGGCTGGTCCGCTCGGCGCGGGGCAATTCCTGGCTGTCGCTGGGCGCTGCCAGCCTGACGGCGGTGGACAACCTGCTCCTCGTCCACGGCCGGATCGCCACGCTCGACATCTTCGTGGTGGCCTTCATGCTGCTGGCTGCAGCGCTCTACCTGCGCGGCAATGCGCTGCTGGCCGGCATCACCGTCGGCGTCGGGCTCTGCACCAAGCTGGTCGCCGCCGATGTCCTCTTCATCGTCGCCCTGCTGGAGATCGCGCGGGTGATCCTGGGCGACCCCGAGTTGCGGGGAGGCCGCCTGGCGCTCGCCCGTGCCCGCGCCATCCCCTTCCTGGTCACCACCGCGGTGGGGGCTCTGACCTACGTCACCGTGCTCTTCGGGCTCGATCTCATCGCCGCCCCGATCGGGGGGACGGGGAGCTGTGCCACGGTGCCCGGCGGCTTCCACAACCCCATCCAGCACACCAACTTCATGCTCTGCTACGCGGGCAAGCTGACCAACCCCGGCGGCCCCGCGGGCATCGCCAGCTATCCGTGGCAGTGGCTGCTCAACCAGCAGCCCATCGACTATCTCAAGATCGCGGGCAACGTCGTTGCCAACGGCAAGGTGATCTCCGCACATCCCATCGTCTGGTTCCGTGGAGAGATGAACCCGGCGATCATCTTCCTGGCCCTCCCCGCGCTGGCGCTTGCGGTGGGAGCGGCCTGGCGGCGGCGCGACACCTTCTCCATCCTCTGCGTGGCCTGGTTCCTGGGCACGTTCATCCCCTTCGTCGTCGGGGCAGCCCCAATCGGCATCTATGGAAACCGGATCTCCTACCTCTACTACATGGTCATCGTCATGCCGGCTGTGTACATGGCGGTGGCCGAGCTCTTCTCGCGGAGGTGGCTGCCGCGGGCCGCGCTGGTGGGTTACGTGGCGATTCTCGGGTATTGGTTCGTCACGCTCTATCCATTCCAGACGTGGAGTGGAAGCTGAGCGGGTGAGCCGGCGCCTGAGCCCCGCGCTCACCCGTCAGCTCCTGCTCGGCGTCTTCCTGCTTCTCTGCTTCGGCTTCTTCCACCAGGTGCCGCTGGCCAACGAGCTGAGCCGCTACGACCTGGTTGTGGCCATGGTCGACGACCACACCACGCGGATCGATCCCAACCAGTCCAACACCATCGACAAGGCGGTGTACAACGGCCACTACTACTCCGACAAGGAGCCGGGCACCGCCATCCTCGGGGCACCGGCGTACGCGCTGATGCGGCTGGTCCGATCCGCAACCCATCAGCCACCACCGGACGCGAACCAGACCATCCAGGTGCTGGCGTTCGTCCTCTGCGCCATCCCCACCGCCCTGCTGGCGATCCTCCTGATCAGGTTCCTGCTGCCCATGGTTGGCGAGTTGTGGGCGATCGTGGTCGCCGCCGGCTACGCGCTCGGGACCATCGCCTTCCCCTTCGCGACCATGTACTTCGGCCACGCGGCCACCGCCTTCTTCCTCTTCGCCACCTTCCACCTGCTTCGCCAACCTGACGGCACAGCGCGGCGGTGGCGAGCGCCGCTCGCCGGCCTCTGTGCGGGGCTGGCGGTGCTCGTGGACGTGTCGGCGATCATCGGCGTCGTCGCCCTGGCGCTGTATGCGGGGCGACACCTCATCACGGGTCCGGCTCGACGTCCCCTCGCGTCCAGGCTGCGCACGCCCCTGGTCTTCGTCGCCGGAGCGGCCCCGGTGGCGGTGGTGTTCCTCGCCTACGACTGGATCTCGTTCGGGAGCCCCTTCAGCCTCGGCTACGGCCACCTCGCCAACAGCGCGTTCGCCGCCGGTGAGAACCGGGGCCCGTTCGGGGTCACCTGGCCCAGCCCGGGGGCGATGTCCGGCCTCCTGGTGGGCACGCGCGGACTCCTCCGCTACTCGCCCTGGCTCGCCCTCGCGCCCGCCGGCATCTGGGCGGCACGCCGTCGCGGATTGCGCTGGGAGATCGGTGTCTGCACCGCGCTGGTCGGTGCCTACATCCTGGCCAACGGCGGCCGCTACAACCCTCTCGGTGGCGCCACCCCCGGTCCGCGCTACCTGATGCCGATGCTCCCCTTCGCGGCGGTGCTTGTGGCCCTGGCGCCGCGGCTGGTCCGATACCTCGCGGCCGCGCTCATGGTGCCCTCGATCGCGCTGACCACAGTGGCAACGGCGACCATGCCCAACGCCCTGGAATCGGTTGCCAACCCGTTGACCGACCTCTGGCTGCCCCTGGTCCGGGGACGCCTGCTCGCGGAGACCGCAGGATGGCTCCGCTGGGGGCTCCACGGCGCGCTGCCGTTGCTCGCGCTGGGGGTGGGCGGAGCGCTGGCAGGAGTGGCCGTGTGGGCAACCACCCGGGCGAGGGTGGCGGTGCGACGGCTGGGGATCGGGGCCGGTGTTGCGCTGGGCGTTCTCCTGGTCAGCCTGGGGACGCCGCTCGATGTGCCCTCGGAGATCGGCATCGCCGCCCTGGGCCGGTTCGCCGGGATCGGCGACGACGGGGTCGGGGTGACCATCGCCGACACCGGGGTCAGCGGCGTTCTCACCGCCGATGGCCACCCCTCGGTGCGGCCGTGGGCGCAGCTCGAGGGCCGTCAGGACGGCGCCGCGGAGACGCGCGTGCTCTTCACCGTCGCGGACGGGCACGGAAGGTCGGTGTTCGGGGTGTTCTACGACCACCTCTCCTGGAGCAGCCACCAGCGACGGACGCTGCCCGTCGAGTGGTCGACCGCAGGCGTCGCTCCGGGGGTGTATTCGCTGACTGTCAGCGTCACCACGGAGAACGCCCAGACCACCTACGCGGCCGTGACCGGCGTCGACCGGTTCACCATCACGCCGGGGCTCGGCGCGGTGCGTTCTGGCGGGGCATCCCCCTCCTGAGTTCAGCCCGGATCGCGGAGCAGCCACTGCTCGAACGCCGCGTTGACGAGCTGCCAGCCGCGGGCGGTGGACCACGCCACCTCGTTGTTCTCGAGGCGGTGAAGAGCCTTCGACACCGTCGCCGGCTGGGTCACCCCGAAACGGGTGAGCGAGGCGGCCTCGAACGGGTGCGCGATCGTGCCCTCACGCGCCAGGGTGAGCACGATTCTCTGCTGCACCGGCGACAGCTCGGAGAAGGTCACCGCCAGCTCCGGAGCGACCGCGTCGACGGCCAGGCCGATGCCGCGTGCCAGCGACGCCTCGTCGATGCGGCGCCCCGCTTCCTGGTACGCCCAGAACGCGAAGAGCTGCACGGTGTTGGGGATCCCGTGGGCCGCGTCGAAGAGGGTTTCGGCGACCTGCTCCGACATCATCTTGCCGGCCCCGGCGGCGCGCTGCGTCAGGAACGGCACCATGTCGGCGCGGGCGATCAGGTCGAGAGCGATGACCATGCCGGTTCCCTTGAGGGGAGCCCCGTCGCCGGTGAAGAGATCATGCATGAGGTGCCGCCGGCTTCCCGAGAAGACCAGTGACATCCCCCTGGTTCGGTCGACGATCGCCTTGAAGACACCCGCCAGCGCCGAGTCGATGCCGGCGATCTTCTGGAACTCGTCGATCACCAGCGCCACGGGAGCGTCCCGCGTCCCCAGCTCCGCCATCAGGTCGATCGTGGCGGCGATGGCCTCACCCCAGTCGTAGTCGCGGGCCACAGGGCGGAACGAGGTCTCGTAGCCGCCATGCTCGAGGGTCACGGCCAGGTGGGGGACGCGCCTGCTGACCAGTTCGCGCCACTGCGCCAGGCGCTTGCCCAGCCAGCCCTGCGACAGGGGCAGGAGCGCCCTGCGGACCTCGTCGGCGACCGCGCGCCGATCGGAGCAGAGCATCAGGTCGACCATGGCCGCATGGCCGCCGGCGTCGTCGACCGCGCGGACGGCGGTCTTGAGGAGGCTGGTCTTGCCGTAGCGTCGCGGAGAGACCAGGATGGCGTTCTGCCCCTCGCGCATCAGCGTGGTGACGACCCGCAGCGGTTCCTCGCGGTCGGTGAACTGGTCACCCTGGACGGCGCGTCCGAACTGGAATGGATTGGCCACATGAGCATTATGCTTCTTGGCATAATCCTTGTCGAGCAGCCGCGTTTGCGGCACCACTGCTGGCACAGATGCATCAAGCGTCGGGGCCCCGCCCGTGGTTGACTCGGTGGGCGTGGCACCAAATGTCTCGATCCGCGACCTGCTGGACTCGCTGTTCGAACGCGAGGCGTCGGACCTCATCCTCAGCGCCGGGGCCGCACCCGCGTTTCGTGTCGATGGACACCTCGTGCCCGACAGCGACCATCACCTCAGCGGAGAGGACACCGACCGCCTGATCCGCGAGCTCCTGGCCCCGCAACAGCGCATCGCCTTCGCGGAGCACCACACCGTCGACTTCTCGTTCCAGTGGGGCGAGCGCGGCCGCATCAGGGGCAACGCCTTTCGGCAGCGTGGCTCGGTGGCGGTGGCCCTGCGCGCGATTCCCACGCACATCCCGTCGTTCTCCGAGCTGCTGCTCCCCAAGGCGGTGGGAGAGCTGGCCAGGGCCCCGCACGGGCTGGTGCTGTGCACCGGACCTACCGGCTCGGGCAAGTCCACCACGCAGGCCAGCCTCATCGACGCGATCAACGAGGAGCAGGCCCGTCACATCATCACCATCGAGGATCCCATCGAGTACCTGCACAGCAACAAGCGGTCGGTGATCGAGCAGCGGGAGGTGGGTGTGGACACCCCCTCGTTCGCCAACGCGCTGCGCAGCGCGCTGCGCGAGGACCCCGACGTGGTGCTGGTCGGCGAGATGCGCGACCTGGAGTCGATCTCCATGGCTCTCACCGTGGCCGAGACGGGCCACCTGGTCCTGGGCACGCTGCACACCAACGACGCGGCGCAGGCGGTTCACCGCATGGTGGACGTCTTCCCCGAGGGCCAGCAGCAGCAGATTCGTGTGCAGCTGGGATCGGCACTGGTCGCGATCGTGCACCAGGAGTTGCTGCCGCGCATCGGGGGCGGCCGCGTTGCCGCCTTCGAGGTCCTGGTGGCCACGCCGGCGGTGAAGAACCTGATCCGCGACAACAAGATCGGCCAGCTGCGCAACGTCATGGCCACATCGTCCAACGTGGGCATGTGCACCCTCGAGGCGGCCCTGGGCTGGCTGGTCCGTGCTGGGATGGTGCGCAAGGCGGACGCCATCGCGCGATCGGCGTATCCCAACGAGGTGATGAGCCAGGCCGCGCCCTACCTGTCGACGCCCATCGAGGAGCCCGAGCCGGCCGGCGATTACCGCGGGCTGCTGCGCGCCGCCACCGCGGCGCCGGTGCGACATGCGGAGGTCACCGGCGTGCCCTCCGGGCCCCCGCCGGTCCTGGACAACCCCGGCCGCCAGAGCGACAGAGCGCGGCCCCGGCAGAGGTAGTCGTGGCGGCGCGGTGACCGGCGCCTGGTGGGGGGCGGCTGGTGACGCGGCGCGGTCATGATCGGGCAGGGGAGGGCCTGCGACGGCTGGATGGCGTTCGGGGATGCCGGTAACCGGCCACGTACACTGGGGGCCATGCTCCATGCGCTGCGCTCCGACATGAGCACCCGCGGGAGGAACACCGCGCTGGGGATCGTGCTCATCGCCTACGCGCTCTTCAGCCTCCTCGACTGGTTGACGACCGCCAGGGCTCTGCCGCGGGGCGGCCGCGAGGGCAACCCCATCGCCGCGCTGCTCTACGCACAGCACGGCCC
>JBOHUD010000049.1:0-2600 GCA_050734155.1 Candidatus Dormibacteria bacterium | reverse complement strand
CTGTCGTTCTCCGGCACACTGCAGCGCTCCGGCTCCAGGGTGCTGGCGGCGACGCTGACCTTTGTCGGATCGCAGAGTCTTGCGTTCGCCAGGCAGATGAGCGGCAGCCTCTCGTTCAGCGGCTCCCTGACCCATCCCCTGACCAAGCCGCTCGCCGCGGCTCTGACATTCACGGGATCGCAGCAGCGCTCACCCGGCAAAGGGTTGAGCGCTGCCATTTCGTTCTCCGGGTCACAGCGGCGCTCGGTGGTCCGGCCGCTGTCGGGCGGCCTTACTTTCGGCGGGTCGCTGTCGCGCTCGACGGTCAGGCAGCTGGCGAGCGCGGCACTCACCTTCACCGGCTCGCTGGCCAAGGCGACCACGCGTGCGCTGAGCGGCGTGCTGTCGTTCGCCGGCAGCGTGGCCAGCGGCAAGGCGTACGTGCGCAACCTCGCCTCCACCTTGAGCTTCGCCGGCGCGCAGTCACGCGCGACCACCAAGAATCCCAGCGCCAGCCTCAGCTTCGCCGGCACGCAGAGTCGTCCGGTGACCAAGCGGCTCAGCGGTGCGCTCTCTTTCACGGGTGCGCTGCCGCGCGGCGTCGTCAGGTGCTTGGCGGCCGCGGCGCTGTCGTTCGGCGGTTCGTTGGTCAGCGGCAAGAGCTACGTGCGCAACCTCGCCGCCGCGCTCAGCTTCAGCGGATCGCAGCAGCACAGCATTGCCAGGGCCGTGCTCGCCAACCTCAACTTTTCGAGCTCGCAGACGCGCACCGCCATCAGGCAGATGTCGTCGGTACTGAGATTCAGCGGCGTGCTCCCGCGGGCTTGGGTCAAGCAGCTCCAGGTCGCCGCCCTGACGTTCGCAGGCAGCCTCTCGCGCGGCACGACACGCAACCTGCCGGCGGGCCTGGCGTTCACCGGGTCGATGACCAGGAGCGTGGGCAAGGCGCTCCCCGCCTCGCTGGTACTTGCGGGGTCACTCCCCCGAGTCGTCGCCAAGCAGCTCGCCACCTCGGCACTGTCGTTCGTCGGCACGCTGACCAACTCGGCGGGCGGCCACGCCGTCGCCCTGGTGGGTCTGCGGGTGGCGCGGCTGCTCAACCGGCTCAAGGGTCCACGGCTGTGAGGCTTGCCCCTACGATCAGGACAATCGCCACGCCACGAGGTGTTCCTGCCGATCATCGCTGACACGGTCCTCTCAGGAGGCGTGGGCTACAACGGCGCCACCGTCAACGCCTGGAAGGCCTCCCGGTTCAGCGGCGTGCCCGCCGAGAATGCCTCACCGCCCGTCGGCACGGCCGACGCGGGTCCGGTCACGTCGGGGACCGTGTTCGGGGGTGAGGGCGCCTTCCAGATCACCGTCCCGACGTACGAGCCGTACTACCTGCAGATCACCATCGGGGCGGCCACCGGCTGGCGGCTGACGGTGCCGGTGACGGGCGGTGGTGGTGGAGGGGTGACCAGCGTCGCCGGTCACACGGGGATCGTCACTCTCGCCGAGGGGGACATCACCAGCCTGGTCAGCGACCTGGCGGCCAAGGCCCCGCTGGCCAGTCCCGCCCTCACCGGAAGCCCGACCACTCCCGATCCGACCGCCACCCAGGGCATCGCCAGCAAGCACTACGTGGACACCCACGCCGGCGGCGTCACCGAGACGGCCGACGTCATCTCGGCTTCGACCGCGTCGCAGGCGCTCGACCTGACCTTGGGAACCGTCTTTGACGTGACGCTGGCGGTGGCCACCACCACCTTCAGCTTCACCAACCCGGTCGGTGGAGGAGCGGTGAACTCCTTCACCCTCTGGCTCCGTCAGGATGGCACCGGAGGTCGGGCGGTGGTCTGGCCAGCGTCAGTGAAGTGGCCGAGCGGGCTGGCCCCGACGATCAGCACCGGCATCAACAAGCTCGACGTGTACAGCTTCAGCAGCCGCGATGGCGGGACCACCTGGCTGGGCTTCACGGCGGCTCAGGACCTGCGCTGATGAGCGCGGCCCGGTGCGCCCGGCAGGCGGCAGCCTGGGCCGGCCCGTACGCCCATGCCGTGCAGGTGGCCTCACAGGCCGACATCGACGCCCACTCCGCCGGCACCAGGTACGCGTTGGCGGTGGGCACCCACAACCTCAGCCTCGTGCCCAAGTCGGGCGACAGCATCGTCGGCCTGGGAGCGGCCACCGTCCTCAACGGCGGCGCCAGCACCGCACATGGGATCAGCGACGGAGGCGGCACGGTGACCAACGTCACCATCCGCAACCTGGAGGTCAACAACTACGCCCCCAGCTTCCAGAAGGGCAGCATCGACGTTTCTGGCTCGGGCAGCACCGGATGGACGGTGGTCAACGTCACGGCGATCACCAGCACCGGCCGGGGCATCAGCGGCGACAGCGGCGGGATGCTCGCCTATGGAGGCCGCTACAGCGGCCACGCCGGGGTGGCCGCCGGCAATGTCCGTCTGCTCTACGCCTGCGAGCTGGACCACAGCGGCACCCATGGGCAGGAGGGCAACGAGGCCGGAGGTACCAAGTGGGCAGTACGAAACCCAACCACGGTGCAATCCTGTTGGATCCACGACAACATCGGCGTCGGGGTCTGGTCGGACATCAACGCCTTCGACATCACCGTGATC
>JBOHUD010000048.1:0-1530 GCA_050734155.1 Candidatus Dormibacteria bacterium | reverse complement strand
GCCCAGGGCTCCGGACGGCTCTCGCCGCCGGAGGTCGCGGCGGACGCGGCCGCCGTCTCCGCGCCGCGACCCGCCCCCCCCAGGGCGCGCCCGTCGAGCAGGGCGCGCGTCTTGGCGACCTCGTCGACAGCGCCGATCAGCGCGTGCTTGCTGAAGCCGTCGGTGTAGACGTGGGCGGAGACCGCGGTGCCGTCGGCCCCGGTGTCGCCGCGGACGGAGGCGGGGCGGGAGTCGAGGACCGAGCGGACCTCGTCGGGCGCGGCGCTCGAGGTGGAGGTGGAGGTCACGGTGAGATGGTCGGCGCCCTGGTCGAGGCGAACCTCCACGGCAACCGTGCCCGCGGCGCCGTGGCCGGCGGAGCGCAGGCCGAGGACGAAGTCGGCGCCGGGCTCGGAGCGATCCTCGACCAGCTGCAGGGAGCTGCCCTCGCTGCACCACCCGGTGATCGCGGACTTGATCTCGTCAGGTGTCATCGGACGACTCCCCTTGCCATTCTCCATGTGCGCCAACTCGCGGCACTATACGGCGCAGGCACCGTCTGGGGCCGCTGCAGGCGGCCGGCCACGCTGATCGGGCGCGCCTAGCGACGCCTGGCGATCCAGACCTCCTCGGCGGGCCATCGCCGTGCCCAGTCGACGGTGACGTGGGGATACCGCGTCGACGACCCCTCGGCGGGGCGCAGCTCGACCAGATCCAGGACCTCGAGGCCACAGCTGCGCAGCAGGCGTATCCAGTCACCGTGGCCGAGGTGGAACTCCACGCCGTCGCTGTCCGGCCATTCGAAGCGATGCATGCCGAAGTAGTCGCGCTTGAGCGTGGCGTCGGCCGGTCCCTGGTCGTCGGTGTCGGGGACGGTCAGGGTGAGCAGGCTGGCATTGCCGAGGAAGATGAGCCCGCCGCCCGGCCGCAGCAGGCGTGCGGCCTCGGGGATCCAGCGGTGGGGATCACACCAGATGGCTGCGCCGTACTCGCTGATGGCGAGGTCGAAGCTCGAGTCGGGAAACGGCACCGCCTCCGCATCGCCGAGCAGAAGCGGGAAGTGCAGCCCGTGCTCGGCCTGCAGCGCCCGCGCGGTGTCCAGCTGGGCGTCGGAACCGTCGATGCCGACCACCCGCGCGCCGCGCCGAGCCAGCCAGGCGCCGACGTATGCGGTGCCGCAGCCCAGCTCGATGACGTCGAGGCCATCGACGTCGGGAAGGATTTGCACCTCGCTCTCGGGGATCCGAAACATCCCCCAGCAGGGCTCCGAAGCCCAGTTCCTGCGACCGGTCTCGACGTAGCCGGCGGCCCGCTCGTTCCAGTACGCGCGGTTGCGCGCCACGTGGTCATCGGGGGCCGCGGTCATCGCCGGACTCTACTGACAGGCCGGGGGGACCGGTCTCGGCGCTGACGGCGGGTCGCGGTGTGGGCAGCCGCGTACCATGGCGCGTCGCCGGTCAACGAGGAGGGTGGGGATGGGCTGCGTCGTGCGTGAGGTCAATGTCGACTGTGCCGATCCCAAGCGGGTGGCCACGTTCTGGTCGCAGGTGC
>JBOHUD010000047.1:0-1555 GCA_050734155.1 Candidatus Dormibacteria bacterium | reverse complement strand
GATTGCCCCTCAGCCGATGACCACGCAGGCGGCCAGGGCGGCGATCAGCCAGCCCGCCGCGGCGAGCTCGAGCCGGGCGCTGACCACCAGGATGACCGCGATGATGCCCACCACCAGGGCGCCGATGCGGCCGATGCTCCAGGGTCCGGAGTTGACGTGCATGGCGCTCTCCTCAGTGCAGCGAGATGGTGCCGCTGATGGTGCCGCTGGTGGGCACGCTGCCCCCGCCGGTGCCGCTGATCTTGGCCACCGCCGCGGCGAGGGCGGCGAGCTGTCCGGCGAGCGCCGCGGTGTCACCGCCGAGCGGGGCGCGAGTGTCGCCGGCCGCATCCGCCGACTCCCGGTCCAGGGGCAGGCCCATGCAGGCGATCTCGGTGAGCGGCTCGGCGTAGAGCTTGTAGGGGGCGCTGGTCTTGGCCGTCCAGTACTGGATGTCACCGTCCTCGGTCGGGCTGGTGATGTGGCGATAGCTGAGGCCGTCCGTCACGAAGGCCCCCCCGTTGAAAACGAAGCGGATGAGCATGTCGTCGTCTCCTTGGGATGGTGGTGTGGGACCGAGGCCGAAGCTGGCGAAGGCGTCGTCGAACCAGCCGCGGTCGACGGTGCAGCCGAACTCTGTGTGCGAGCCGTGCCACTGCCAGCCGCAGGGCGTCGACGGCCGGGACTGGTCGTGCGGCCAGGACGTCCCCGGGTCACTGCCCGGGTAGCCGGCCATGACGTGGAAGGCAGCCCGACGGCCGGGGTGGACTGTGTAGGCGCCGTAGAGTCCGGCCCCGGATGCATCCAGCCACTGCTGCACCCAGCCGCCGTCGGCGCGGATGCCGGACTCCACGTCGAGGCAGATGGGCACTCCCCAGGCGGCCCCCTGAGCCCTGGCGTCGGCGGGATCAGCGCGCCCGCTGCAGTACGCCAGGGTGGCCAGCCCTGCAGCCTTGACGCGGGCGAAGTCGGCGCGCGACCAGTTGGCAGCGATACCGGGTTCGGGCAGGTAGCCATTCCACATCCGCACCCCGGCGGCCTTGGCGGCGGCTAGTTGGGCAGCGCTCGGCAGCGAGCCGGAACTGTCGAGGCCGGCGATCATGCGCTCCTCCGCAGTTCGGGGTGACGCCACATCGCCGCCGCGCCCAGACGCAGTTCGCCGCTGGGGAGACCGAGCCGCTCGTCCAGCGCCTCGGCGAGGGGGTCGAAGCGCTCGATGAGACCCTTGAGCCCGCAGAATCCGCAGCGGTAGATCCATTCTCCGCCGGTGCCCTCCCTGCCGTGGTCGTCGCTCTCCCAGTGGTCGAGCACCACGTCCCGGCCGCAGTGACGGGGCAGGCCGAGCAGCCGCCAGCTCACGGGCTCACCTCCTGCCATTTCGACGCCACCGCGAAGTCGTCGGCGGGTGAGTTCCACTCCTCGTCGTCACCGAGGTCGTAGCCGTCGAGCTCCAGGGCGTGGGCCACGCTGCCGCTGCAGGTGTGCTTGCCGGAGAAACCGAAGCGGAAGGCGCCCCCGAACAGCAAGTACAGCGCATCGCTGACGATGACCGCGTCGCCGTAGCGCTGGCCGAGCA
>JBOHUD010000046.1:0-16962 GCA_050734155.1 Candidatus Dormibacteria bacterium | reverse complement strand
GCTTGTCCATCGACGTCACCGCCTGACCCTCGTGCCACTCGCTGACCTCCCAGAAGCGCGAGGAATCCGGGGTGAAGATCTCATCGATCAGCGTCAGCTGACCGTCGATGTGCCCGAACTCGAACTTGGTGTCGGCGAGGATCACGCCGCGCCGCTCGCAGTGTTGCGATGCGAAATCGAACAGCTCGAGGGAGACGCGCTCCAGCTGCTGCGCGAGGTCGGAGCCGACCACGTCGGCGAGGTTGGCGCGGCTGATGTTGACGTCGTGGCCGGTGTCGTTCTTGGCGGCCGGGGTGAAGCGCGGGTGGTCGAGCCGGCCGGAGTTCTGCAGCCCGGCTGGGAGAGGCTCGCCGGCGAGCGTTCCCTCGGTGCGGTACTCCTTCCAGCCGCTACCGGAGTTGTAGCCACGCACCACGCACTCGATGTCGATGCGCTCGGCGCGGCGCACGTGCATGGAGCGCTGCAGCCAGTCGTCGCGCTGGTCTGTGGGGATGACCTCGGGATCGTCGGCGAGCAGGTGGTTGGGGCTGATGTGCGCCGTCTTGGCGAACCACCAGCGCGACATCTGGGTGAGCACCCGCCCCTTGTCGGGGATGGGCGTGGGCAGCACCACGTCGAAGGCGCTGAGGCGGTCGGTGGCGACCATCAGCAGGCTGTCGTCGTCGAGCTCGAAGGTGTCGCGCACCTTGCCGCGGCGGAAGACGCGCAGGCCCTCCGCCTCCGCGGTGGTCATCACCGGCATCAGAGCTTCCCTCCTCCCAATCCTGCTTCCACCGCCAGCGGGGGCGGCGCCGTCTGCACGTCCGCGGCGGTGTCCGTCGTCGAGAGTCCCAGCCTCTCATAGGTGTCGTTGATGTGGTGCAGGTAGGCGTGCACGTCGAAGATGCGCTCGACGTGCTCGGTGCCCAGCGCCGTGCCCACCTCCGAATCGGTGACCACCAGCTCGTGGAAGCCCCCCTCGCCGTCGCGCGCCCGCTGCGCCAGCGCCTGCACCGCCCGGTAGGCGCGCTCGCGCGGCCATCCCGCCTCGACGATCAGCGCGCTGAGCACGCGCTGCGAGAAGACCACCCCACCGAAGGCATCGATGTGGGCGCGCATGTTGTCCGGCTTGATGCGCAGCCCGCTGACCACGCGGGTGGCCAGGCGCAGCGAGTAGGCGGTGAGCGCGCAGGCGTCGGGGAGGATCATCCGCTCCGCCGATGAGTGGGAGATGTCCCGCTCGTGCCACAGGGCCACGTCGTCGAGCGCCGTCATGGCATGGCCGCGCAGGACGCGGGCGATCCCGCAGATGCGCTCGCAGAGGATGGGATTGCGCTTGTGGGGCATCGCCGACGACCCCTTCTGGCGCTCGGCGAACGGCTCCTCGGCCTCGTCCACCTCGGTGATCTGGAGCAGCCGCACGGTGGTGGCCAGCCGCTCCAGCACAGCGCAGAGGATCGCCATGGCGGACACGAAGGCGGCGTGGCGATCGCGGGCCAGCACCTGGGTGGCGGCGGGGGCGACCGCAAGACCGAGGCCGCGGCAGACGTGCTCCTCCACCGCGGGCGACACCGTGGCGTGGGTGCCGACGGCGCCGCTCACCTGGCCGACGGCCACCTCACCGGCGGCGCCGCGCAGCCGCCGGCGGGAGCGGCGCACCTCGTCGCAGTGGTTGGCCAGCTTGATCCCCAGGGTCAGCGGCTCGGCGTGGACCCCGTGGGTGCGTCCCATCATCAGGGTGAGCCGGTGCCGTTCCGCCTGGCGGGCCAGCGCCTGCTCGAGCGCCTCGGCGTCCGTGTCGATGATCGCCGCGGCGTCGCGCAGCTGCGTCGCCAGTGCGGTGTCGACGATGTCCGACGAGGTCAGGCCCAGGTGGAGCCACCTGCCCTCCTCCCCCAGCGTCTCCTGGACGCCGGCGACGAACGCCGCGATGTCGTGGCCCTGCTCGGCCTCCAGGGCGTTGATGCGCTCCACGTCGATGCGGGCGCGGCGGAGCGCGGGCAGCGCGTCGGTGGGCACCCGGCCCAGCTCCGCCCAGCCCTCGGCGGCGAGCAGCTCGATGTCCAGCCAGCGCCGCAGCCGCGACTCGTCGCTGAAGATCGCGGCGATCTCAACTGGCGTGTAGCGGGGAATCACGTGCACTCGATTCTACGAGGGGGGTTTGGTCCCTCGTATGCGGGGCGGCGGGAGGATGAGGACACCGCGCGTCTGCTCAGAGGCTTCGCGGCCAGTGGCGTCGCCGCGAGCTCGCCACCGGCGAGCGCTTCGCTCCTCGGGCCGCTGCAGAATTCGCTGCCGCACGGTGTCCTCATCCTCCCGCCTGATCCACCTTGCCTCTGGAGCCCCCCGGTGGCGATTCAGCGCTTCCGGGGCCGCTCTTGCAGTGGGCCACAAGGGGGATCCCAGAGACCTATGATCCCCGCCCAACGGTTCTGAGGAGGATGGCCATGTTTGCTGTGGTTACCAAGGTGGAGCTGCCCGAGGGCGAGACGATCGAACGGGGGCGCAAGGAGCTGGAGAGCAACGTCATCCCGATGATCAAGCAGGCGCCCGGATTCGTCTCGGCGGTCTTTCTGTCGCCTTCGAGCGGGAGCGAGGGGCTCAGCGTCCTGGTGTTCGACACCAAGGAGCAGGCTCAGGGCGCAGTCGAGCAACAGCGGATCGAGGCCCCGCTCAAGCTGATCTCCAACGACATCCGCGAGGTCGCGGCGAGCGCCTGAGGGCGCGTGCCACTGGCATCAGTCGCCTGTTCGGGGCCGGCCGCGCAGCTTGACATGCTCGGTAGGAATTCCTACCCTGACAGTATGAAAGCCACAGTGTCGGAGAAGGGGCAGGTGACCATCCCCAAGAGGTTGCGCGAGCGGCTGGGAATCCGTCCCGGGGCGGTGCTGGAGTTCCGTGATGAGGGCGCCAGCCTGGTGGCCACCAAGGTGGTGGAGCGTGACCCGGTCGATGCCGTCTACGGGATCCTCCCGCCGGTGCGGACAGACGAGCTCATCGATCGTCTGCGGGGTGCGCCGGACGGGCTGTGATCACCGCGGTCGACACCAGCGTCCTGGTCGACATCTTCGCGGCCGACGCCGGCCACGGCCCGGCATCCCGGCGCGCCGTGCGCACCTGCCTGGCGGAGGGAGGGCTGGTCGCGTGCGAGGTGGTATGGGCCGAGGTGGGCGCAGCCTTTGCGTCGACCGCGGCGGCGCGCGAGGCCATGGATCGCCTGGGGGTGTCGTTCAGCGCTGTCGACACCGCTGCCGCCCTCGAGGCGGGACGCGCGTTTGCGGAGTACCTGCGCCGCGGCGGCAGGCGGCAGCGGGTTGTCGCCGACTTCCTGATAGGCGCCCATGCCTGCGGCCACGCCGATCGTCTGCTGACGCGCGACCGGGGCTTCCACCGCTCGTACTTTGCAGCGTTGACCGTGCTCGCCCCGACCGGCGCTGGCTGAGCGCACGCTGGTCGTCCATGCGATGAAGATGAGAGCGCGCTACCTGAATCGATATGTGGAGGCACTGCTGTGGCGCACCCCACCGCGAAGCCTCCGATGCGCCTCAAGCGTGCGCAGGCAGAGGGTCGCAGTGTCAGCGCGGTGATGCGCGAGCTCCTCGCCAACTGCGCGCGCGGCAAGACCTGAGCATCCTCCCGCGTCGACGCCACGATGGCGCGGCCGGCGGCTTGACCGGCCCTGGCGACTCCGGCAAGATTCGACCTCCGCACCTGCCAGCTCCAGCGAACGGTTCGGGATCAGCGACGGTGGGAGGACACCCCCGATGACCGAGACGACCGAGGCACCCGCTCCGCCGGGCGCGGGCGCCCAGCCGCCGCCACCCGCGCCCCCGCTGAGCGACCTCGATCCTCGCCGCTGGCTCGCCCTCGCCAGCGTGATGACCGCCCTGTTCATGGTGCTGCTCGACGTCTCCATCGTCAACGTGGCCATCCCCGCGATCCGTTCCAACCTCGCCGCCAACAACGCCGACATCCAGTTCGTCATCGCCGGCTACGGCCTGGCCTACGCCGTGCTGCTGATCACGGGCGGCCGCCTTGGTGACATCTTTGGCAGAAAGCGGCTGTTCATCGTGGGGATGTCGGGATTCGTGGTGGCGTCGGCCCTCTGCGGGCTCGCCCAGAGCGCGATCATGCTCGACCTCTCCCGGGTGCTCCAGGGCGCCATGGCGGCGATGATGTACCCGCAGGTCCTCTCGGTGATCCAGGTCACGTTTCCACCCTCGGAGCGCGCCCGGGTCTTCGGTCTGGTGGGCGCGGTGATCGGCATCGCCACCATCACCGGCCCACTCGCCGGTGGGCTGATCATCCGCAACGACATCACCGGCGGCTCCTGGCGGTGGATCTTCCTCGTCAACCTGCCGATCGGCATCGCCGCGCTGATCGCGGCGGCCCGGCTGGTCACCGAGTCGCGCGCGCCCAACGCCACCCGCCTGGATCTCGGTGGGGTGGTCCTCGCCACCGCCGGGATCCTGCTGCTCGTCTACCCGCTGGTCGAGGGACAGGTGGCCGGCTGGCCGCCCTGGACCTTCATCTGCATGGGCGCCAGCCCGGTCGTGCTGGCGCTCTTCATCCTCTACGAGCGCTCCCTGCCGTCCACCAGGTTCCCGCTGGTCCAGCTGTCGCTGTTTCGGATCAGGTCATTCAGCCTCGGCGTTGCCATCTCCGCCGTGTTCATCGCGGGCATCCCCGCTTTCTTCTTCACCTTCAGCCTGATGCTCCAGGTGGGCCTGGGATTCAGCGCGCTCAACGCGGGCCTGACGACGATCCCCTGGAGCATCGCCTCGGCATTCGCCTCGGCGATGTCGTCGCGCTTCGCACCGCGCCTGGGCAAGTGGACCATCGCGATCGGCTCGACGCTGCTGACGATCGGCGTGCTCGGGGTCATCGGCACCCTCCACCTCGAGGGCGCCAACCTCAACGGCTGGGAGCTGATCCCCTCATTCCTGGTCAGCGGGCTCGGCCTGGGCACCGTGATCGCGCCGCTGCTCACCATCATCCTGGCGGGCGTTCCCGGCAGGGACGCCGGATCGGCGTCCGGCGTGCTCACCACCTTCCAGCAGCTCGGTGGCGCGATCGGGGTCGCGGTGGTCGGGGTGGTCTTCTTCGGGCTGCTCTCGAGCCGCGCCACCGATGCCCTCGCCACCGTCACCCCGCAGCTCCACTCGCAGCTGGCGGCCGCCCAGCTGCCGCCGTCCCGGGCCGACGCCGCGATCTCGAGCTTCAGTGTGTGCTTCAAGGAGCGGGCGTCCTCCAGTGACCCGACAGCGCCGATCCGCGGCTGCCCGAGCGCGGGCACCACCACGGCGTCGAACCCGGTGAGCTCCGCGTTCGCGAAGGCGGCACGGCTCGCGCTTGCCCGCGACTTCGTGACCACAGTGGAGCGCATCCTCTTTTTCGACGTGGGCTTCTGGGCGCTCACCGGGGTGCTCTCCATGCTGCTGCCGCGGACGCGTCCGCGACCTGCCGCCGGAGCCGTCCACGCCACCTGAGCCGACCACGGCTGGGAACGGGACGTCAGCCGATGGTGGTGCCGCCGTGCACCGGCAGGACGACGCCGGTGATCCAGCCACTCTCCTCCGGAGAGGCGAGGAACACCGCGGCGTGCGCCACGTCGTCGGAGGTGCCGAGTCGCCGCAGCGCGTGGGCCTCGGCGAGTCGCGCCTGCACTTCAGGCGGGATCTGCGAGGCGTTTCGCTCGGTGAGTATCGTTTCCGGTGCGATGCAGTTGGCTCGCACGCCATGCGGTCCAGCCTGCAGCGCCACGTCCTGGGTGAGCAGCTGGACGCCCGCCTTCGCGACCGCATAGGGAACCGGCGAACGCTCGTGAGGGCGAGAGCCGGCGTGCGACGAGATGGTGATGATGTCGCCGCGGCCGCGCTCCTTCATGCCAGGCAGAAAGCACCGGATGGTGAGGAACGTCGCGGTCAGGTTGAGGTCCAGCGACCGACGCCAAGCATCGGGATCGATCTGCTCGACGGGACCTGGGGGGACCAGGCTTGCGCCGGCGTTGGCCACCAGGATCTCGACGGGCCCCAGCTGCGTGTCGATCTGCTCGCGCATGAGCTCGAGCTGCCGCGCGTCGGTTATGTCCGCTGCGACTCCGGTCGCCTCCGCGCCGATGCGGCGGATTCCGTCGACGACCGACGCGATGGCGGCTGCATCGCGGCCGTGCACGGCAACCCGAGCACCTTCCATGGCGAAGCGCCGCGCGATGGCTGCGCCGATGCCGCGTGACGAGCCAGTGACCAGCGCCACTCGGCTCTCGAGCCGGTTCATTGGTTACTCCTCGATGACGGTCCGGGCGGGTCGCTCGACGTTGGCGGCATCAGCAAGGAGCTCGTGAAGAGGATGACCACGTAGCACAGCAGCGCGAGCGCCGTGAGCAGCGCCATGAAGAGTGATGACGTGGCGGCGCCGGTTGCGGTGAATCGAACTCCGGTGATCCACGCGAAGGCGAGCGAGAGGAAGCCGATCACCGCGAGCACGAGCCAGAGCGGCTGCCGGATGCGCAGCGCCCGCCACATGAGTATGCCGGCCGAAACCATCAGCAACGTACCCAGCAGCGCGTGCAGCGTCAGTGCGAGCGGACCGTTCGTGATGGCGCCAACGAACGCTCCCCAGAAGCCGGCGGTGGCGTCGCCGCTGGGTACGGAAGCCTCGAGGTTCACCCACATTCCGAGCGAGTACTGCAGCACCAGCATCACGAGCACGCCCAGGGTGTTTCCCCGGAGAGCCATGAGCGAGCCGCGTCCCGGCCTCCTCTGGGTCGTCAGCTGGCTTGCAGCGTCCAAAGGGTTCTGCACCTCCTGGTTCCGGACGTTCACCGAACCAGTATCCTTACACAGTGTATAGTCAAATTACCTGATGCCGGACCGACCCTACCGCCAGACGCGCCGCGCCCAGACAACGGCGCGGACGCGCGAGCGCATCATCGACTCGGCTCATGGCCTGCTCGTCTCCGGGCGCGCCTTCACCATCGACGCGGCCGCACGCGAGGCCGGTGTGACCCGGATGACGGTGTACGCCCACTTCCAGAATCGCGACCAGCTGCGCGAGGCGGTGCTCGACCGGCTCGCGGAGAGCGGCGGGATGCAACGGATCCCGTCGGTGTTCGCCGAGCCCGACCCGGTGCAGGCGATCGCCCTGCTGGTCGACATCTTCGTCGGCTTCTACACGAGGCACAGGAGCGCGCTCCGCCGCCTGCATGCGTTCGCGGCGCTGTCCTCTCCGCAGCGTGCGCGCATCACGCCTCGCGACGAGCGCAGGCGCCAGCTGCTCACCGCGCTGTGCACCCGATGGGCGCAGCCCGCGGTTCCCACCGGTTTCGACGTCAAGCAAGCGGTGTGCCTGCTGCACAGCCTGACGAGCTTCGAGTTCTTCGACCAGCTCGCCACCGCATGCGGACGGGACGCCGCCTCGTCCCACATCGCGAAGCTCGTGATGGCCGCGCTTCAGCCGCCGACCTCCGCGGCCTGAGAGCAACGCGGATTGAAGGCCGAGCGTTTCCCCTCCATGCCGCCAGTCTGCCATGTGCCTGCCGAGCCGGCGCTTGATGAGCGGCGCGCGCTCCGGCTGGCGCGTGTGACTGACGCTATCAAGAGCTGCTAGCATCAGGATATGGCATCGACCCGCACCACCTTCACCATCGACCCGCAGCTGGCCGAGCGTGCCCGCCGACTGGGGATCAACATCTCTGCGGCCGCCCGCCAGGGAATTGGCGACGCCGTGCGCGCCGCCATGGCGCGGTCGGACCGCGAGGCGTATCAGAGAACTCCCGAGCGCCCGGATCCGTCTTGGGCGGAAGCCGAGGCGTGGGGCGAGCAATGAGGCGGGGCGAGCTCTGGCTGGCCGAGGTCGGCCGGAAGCAGCGGCCCGTTCTCGTGCTGACGCGGTCCGAGGTACTCGACGTGCGTCAGCTGGTCACGGTTGCCGAGGTCACCACCTCTATCCGTGGCCTGGCTGTCGAGGTTGACGTGGACCATGTGCGTGCGGGACTCGATCGGGCCTCAGTCATCAATTGTGACGGTATCCACACCATCACCCAGGGAGCGATGGCCACTCGCGTCGGTCAAGTCGACGACGAGGTCATGCGCAGGGTTTGCTCAGCGCTCACCTACGCGCTCGGGTGCTGACGCGGCGCAAGCGGGATCGTCGGATGTCCTCGCCGTGACGCGGTAGCGGACGTGGGTCGCACGCGGCGAGTGCACGACCTCAACAGGGTCACACCTGAGCTTCCCGACATCGACCAGAAGGCGCTCACCGCGGGTGAGCAGGACAGGCACGATATCGAGCTGAAGCTCGTCGATCGCGCCCGCCCGGAGTGCCTGGCGTACCGTCGAGGCTCCCCCAGCGATGCGGATGTCGGCATCGCCCGCAGCATCTCTGGCCTGCTCGAGCGCACCCTCGAAGCCCTCTGTCACGAAGTTGAAGATCGTTCCGCCCGCCATCTCGATCGGCTCGCGGGGGTGGTGGGTCAGCACGAACACGGGTGCGTGGTAGGGTGGCTCCTCGCCCCACCAGCCGCGCCAGTCGCCGGTCCATTCCCCGCGAATGGGGCCGAACATGTTCCGGCCCATGACGTAGGCGCCCATCGGCCGCAGCAACTCGTCCCACAGGCGGCGGTCGGGCTCGAAACCGGGCTCATCGGCGTGCCGAGCCCACTCGTGGAGCTGGCGGCCACCGACGCCGTAGGGATGCTCGGGGCCCTGATCAAGCCCTGCGACAAATCCGTCGAGCGAGATGGACAGGTGGGAGACTGTGCGACCCATGGTCGTGACGACGGACGGACGGCGCGAAACTCATCGCTGCGGGCGGCGACGGCGATCGTGATGGGGGGTGACTGTCAGGCCAGCGTGGTCAGGGCGGAGCCTCGACGGTCCTGCTGGGGACCCAGCCCTCGCGGCCGCCGGCGGAGCGGCACCACAGCCAGCCGCTGAGGCTGTCCTCGACCACCACCTCGAGCACCTCGCCGGCCTCGGTGGGCAGTTCGGTGGTGTTGTAGGCCGTCTCCACGATGGCAGTGCCCGCGGAGTTGGACAGGTGGCGAGAGGGCACCCAGCCACTGCCGTGGGCGGCGGTGACGAAGACGAACTCGGGCCACTCCCGGTCGCGATCTCCCACCTCCACCCTCTCGCCGACCGACAGGTGCAGCGGGTTCCTGTCGGGGACCTGGTGGGCCACCAGGGCGCGCACCTGCCGGCTCGGCGCCGCGGGGGCCTGGTCGGGACTGTCGGCCCACTCCCAGGTGAGCATCACGTGCTCGCCCTCGCGGGTGGCGCCGCTGGAGCGGTAGGCGTTGAGCGCGGCGATGTTGTCGTCGTCGGTGAGCACCCACATGTCGTAACAGCCCCTCCGCCTGGCCAGCGCGGTGAGCTCGCGCAGCAATGCTGTGGCCACGCCCTGGCGGCGATCCGCGGGGGCCACCGCCAGCTCGTAGAGGAACATCTCGGTGCCCTTGTCGGGGTGGGTCAGCTCCACCGCGGAGACGAAGCCGGACGGGCGTCCGCCCCGGAAGGCCATGAAGAGGTGGTGGGTTGGATCGCGGAGGAATTGGGCCACCCACGACTGCTGGGGAGGGTTGTCGAAGAGTTCCTCGGCCTGCAGGACGAGGCTCTCGTCGTCGGGCCCGAGACGGCGGACGTCGAAGCCTGTGGCCACCGTCTCATCGTGGACCATCGGGTGCGTTCGATGAGCTCTACGACGTGGCTGCGAGGGACGGCAGCCTGCAGGGTTTCGACTGCCCGGCCGCCCCGCGGCCCGCGTCAGCCGAGGAGGTCGCCGAGCAGCCCTCCGCGTCGCCGCCGGGTGGTGCGCGGGGTGGCGACCTTCCTGGCCGGTGCACGCTTGGCGGCGGCGGTGCGTTTGGCTGGAGCGCGCTTGGCCGGCGCGACGGTCGACCCCGCCGCCCGCACCGGGCGCGCGCCGGCGCGGTCGAGCCGCTCGCGGAGGCGCTGGTTCTCGTTCTGCAGCCTGTGGTTCTCCCGGCGCAGCTTCTTCAGCTCCATGAAGATGTCGCGCACCGCCTCCATGACGATCTCCTCCCCGCCCGGGACCTGCGCGACCATGCCCGACGCCGTCTTCATGAGACGGGCGATGCCTCGTGCCATCTGCAAACCTCCTTGCGGGCGAGTGTGGCACTCGTGCACCGCCCTGCATTCGTTGGGGCTCCAGGGCAGCGGGCGGTCTGGTGCATCGCTCCTATAGTCGGAGCGCCCCATGCCTCTCTTCGTAACCGCTCACGCGCGTCACCCGTTGCCCAGACACATGCGTCCGGAGTCTGTCCGGTGAGTTTTCCTCGGGCGTATGAGGATCAGCTGGTCGAGCGGGCCAAAGAGGACGCCGACGCGTTTGGGGAGCTCTACGATCATTATTTCGGGCAGATCTACCGGTTCGTGTACAGCCGGCTGCGCGACCAGGACGCCGCCGAGGACGTCACCTCCGAGGTGTTCTTCAAGGCCCTTCGCGCCATCGGCAGGTACAGGCCCAGCGGTCACCCGTTCAGCTCGTGGCTCTACCAGATCAGTGTGAACGCAATTGCCGATCATTACCGCGCCAAACGACCCGTGTCGAGCCTCGACGACGCCATCGGGATCGCCGACCCGCAGCGTCCCGTCGACGAGCGCGTCGCCCAGAGGGAGGAGGCGGCGCGGGTGTGGGCCGCCATCGACAGCCTCCCCGACCAGCAGCGCACCGCGATGACCCTGAAGCTGGGCGAGGACCTCAAGCTCGCCGACATCGGCGTCGTCATGGGCAAGAGCGAGGGTGCCATCAAGCTGCTCATCCATCGCGGCATGATCGGACTGCGCGCGCGCCTGGACATCACCACCTTCGACCGGGGCCAGGTCTGATGCCCGACAACCGCTGGATCGACCCCGAGATCGACGACCTCTTCGAGGGCGATCCCGAGCTGACCCAGCTCGCCCACCTGGTGCGCGCCGCCCGACCGGAGCCACCCGTCGATCCCCGCTTCGAGGCAGTTCTGCGCGCCCAGCTGATGCGCGAGGCCCCCGCCGTCCTCGGCGCCACCAGGGCCGCCCGCCAGCGCAGCCTGCGCCCCCGCACCATGCCGGCGCGGCGCGGTGGCTGGTGGCACCGCCCCACCCCCATCGCATTCGGGGGCGCCGTGCTGGGTGCGGCGCTGGTCGCCGCCGCGGTCTTCTCGGTCATGAGGACGCCGCTGCAGGACCACCAGGTCACCGCCGGGTCGCCGGTGGCGGAGCTGCACGCGGTCAGCCCGGACAACGTCATCACGGTGGCCTTCAACGAGCCCATGAACGAGGCCGCCGTGGTGGCCGGTCTGCACATCCGCCCCGCCACCGAGGTGACCACCGCCTGGCAGGGCAACAACCTGCTGATCACCCCCACCCACCACCTCGCCGGCAACACCCCCTACACGGTGACGATCGACCACAGCGCCACCCTCGCCGCCAGCGGGCAGCGCGCCGCCAGTGACATCCGCATCGCCTTCGGGACCGCGCCCACGCCGCCGCCGGCGCCGTCGATCGCCCGCCTGGCCCCCCGGGCGCTCTCGCCGGTCAGCGCCGGCGCGCAGCTGATCAGCACCGGGGAGGGCACGGTCGTCGCCACCATCTCCCCGGCAACCCCTACCCCGTCCACGCCCAGCGCCACGGCGTCGCCCAGCAGCCCCGCGGCCTCGGCCTCCCCGGCCGCCTCGCCCAGCGCCACCCCCACGCCCACGCTGAGCGGCGAGCTGGTCAGCCTGGCGGGGGGCGGGGTGGTGACCGACCTCGGCCCGGCCGCGTCGTCGGCCGCCCTGGCCCCCAACGGGCTGCGCCTGGTGGCGGCGGTGCCCACCGCCACGGGGACGTCGATCGAGCTGGTGCCCGTGGATGGGACCCAGCGCAGCCTCCTCGCCACCCTGGCGTCGCCGGTGCTGGCCACCGGCTGGCTGAACAACTCCACCGCGCTGATCGCCGAGACCGACCGCGTCGTGTCGGTCGACCTCCAGGGAAACGTGGGAGGGGTGGCGACGCTGCCCGCGGGCACCGCCCGGGCGGTCTTCTCCCCGGCGGGCGACCGGGTGTTCGCCGGCGGCCCCGGTGGCGACGGCGTGCTCATCGACCTGGCCACGCAGCAGAGCCGGCCACTGCCGGGAAGCCGGCAGGTCGCCGCCTTCAGCGGCGACGGCGCCACCGTGGCCTGGGTGGACGCCAGCGCCAGGTCGCAGCGGCTGCTGATCTCGCCGGTGTCGCGGGCGGTGGTGGCGGCGGTGCCTCTCGACCATCCCGGTGACAGCATCGCCGCCCTCGCGCTCGACCGCACCGGCAGCCACGTGGCGGTGGCCGACCAGCGCGGAGCCGGCGACGCCGGCCTCGACGTGATGTCGCTGCCCTCCGGGACGGTGATCGCGCATGGGCCGCAGGCGACCGCTCCTGTGTACTCGGCTCGCGGAGATCGCCTCGCCTTCATCTCGGGCGGCGTGGCCCAGGTCGCCACCGTGCCGGGGAGCCCCACCGGAACCGCCGTCAACGTGCTTCCCGACGGCGCCGCCACCACGCTGACCGCCTTCGTCGACGCCCAGGTGCAGGCTGACGCCGCGACCCTGCAGAAGCTGAGCACCAGCGCCATCGATGCCGTGGGCTCCACGCCCGGCGGGCTCACCCGCGCCTACGTGATCAGCGCGGTGGCCAACCCCGACGGCTCGGTTTCCGCCACCGCGCGGCTCATCGCCGACCCCTCCGCGGGCAAGCCCGACGCGTCCTTCGCCGACGAGGCGCTGGGGCTGACCGTGCAGACCGGGGGCGGCTACCTGGTCAGCTCGCTGAACGCGGGCGCGCTGCAGGCGGAGCCGATCGGTCCCCACGTGGTCTCGGTGGTGCCCATCGCCGGGCCCACGCTGGTTTTGCGGGTGAGCTTCGACAGCGACCTGCGACCCCTCTCCGTGCCCGGCGCCATCGCCGTGGCCACGCGCGACGGCGTCCCGCTGGCGGCGGTCACGGTGTACGACCCCAACACGCGCACCGCGACTGTGACCCTGCCGGTGCCGGCGAGCACGGTGGTGGCGCTGACCATCGGCACCACGCTCACCGACGTCGACGGCCAGGCGCTTGCCGGCGCCTTCATGACGGTGAGCGGGGGCTGATCCGCGGGCACGGGCTCGCCACGGGATCGGCGTGCTCGATCGCGGCGATGAGGCTGGAGCGGGCGGCACGGGATGGCCGGCCTGGGGCAGGTGCACTCGCCTGCACGGCGCTGGACCGTCGTTCTAGGATCCGACCGTGAGACTCAGACCGGCCCTGATCGAGCTCGTGGTGTCGGACATGGCGGCCACCCTCGCCTTCTACCGCCGGCTCGGCGTCGACATTCCCCCTGACGCGGACGGCCAACCACACGTGGACGCCGTCCTCGACGGCGGGATCCGGATCGCCTTCGACACCGAGGAGACGATCAGGTCATACGATGGGGGTTGGTCCCCGCCGTCGCGGGCCGGGCACCGGGTCGCCCTGGCCTTCGCGTGCGACAGCCCCGCCGCGGTCGACGCGGCTTGGAACGAGCTCACCAGCGCCGGGTACGAGGGACACCTGGCTCCCTGGGATGCCTTCTGGGGCATGCGCTACGCGGTGGTCCACGACCCCGACGGCACCCCGGTGGACCTGTTCGCCGCCCTGGGCTGAGGCCAGCTGCGCCACCTGGGTCGCGGACCTGGCGGCGCCGCGGACCTACCTCGACCCGGGCGGAGACGCCGCAGGCGAGCCGGCCAGGACCGCTCGGGCGCTCAGCCAGCCCAGTTCCGCGCACGCCTGGCGGCACCGCTCGAAGGCGTCGGTGACGCTGAGCACCTCACCCTCGGGGTGCTCGCCAGCCCACCCCTGCGCCGCGGCCCGAGAGGAGTAGAAGTGGCCCTCGTCGCAGATCTCGGAGCGGAGGTTGCCGACCTCGGCTCCCGGTTGGCGCTGGGAGATGACAGCTTGGCGCGGCTCCACGGAGATGACGGCGTCGGGATCGAGCTCGACTCTGATCTGCCGACCGGTGGCGGGACAGGTGGACTCGACCAGCGCGCCCACGCCGAGGATCAGCGTGAACAGCAGCGTGTCGGTGGCGCACCAGGTGAAGAGGGTCCGGCCGCTCACGATGTAGCGGTGCTCGGTGGGCCGCAGCGTGAGGCCGAAGCCGAGCAGGCGGCCCGCGTCGTCCCAGTCGGTGCCTGGCTGTGCCCGCAACGTCCGCTCCACCTCGGCGGCCGGAAGCTGGGCGATCTCGGCAACCTCGGAGATCTCCACAGGCTCACCCCTGGCGATGAGCCGCACCAGGTGAGGGAAGGCCTCGAACCCCTCCACGCTGGAGATGAACGCGGCGTCGCTGCAGTTGCAGTTCTCAGTCATGGAACCTGTCGTCCTCTGTGGCTGTGGGTGTCGTTGGCGAGCGCCGTGGCGGCGTCACAGCTGTCCCGGCCCGCCAGCGTCACAGTCAGGGTAATCCCTGTTCCCAGGTACAGAGTCAAGGCCTCGCGCCGGGTTGGTCGTCGCCCCAGCTCAACACGTCGGCATGCACCGGGATGCGCAGGGTGCCGTCGGCGGCGGTGCAGGCGGCGAGGTGATGGGCGAGACGGTCGCGCAGGGCAGTCCGCACGCCGGCGGGGACGCTGATGCCGCGCTCGGCGGTCAGCGCCACCAGCGCGTGATCGACGCCGTCGAAGCGGGCGACGTCGCGCAGCCGGCTCTGCCTCCAGCCGTCATGTGCAGGCGCGCTCCGCTCGGGCAGGGTGGTCGCCGCGAGGTCCTCGCCAGCCACGTCGTGCCAGGCGGCGCGGAGCGCGTTCTCGTGGGTGGCGCCGTCGGTCCACACCGCTACCTGGGCGCGCATGGCGATGCGGGCGAGCTCGCTCAGCACCGCGGCGAGCTCCTGGTCGGGATGCAGCGCGAGCAGTGAGACCGCGAGGTCGAAGGTGCCGTCCGCGACCGCCAGGTTCCAGGGGCGCACCTGCACCTCGACGGTGCCGCTGCCCGTGGTGGCCCCCAGCAGGCGCTCGGTGAGCTCGCCGTCGCCCGCGCCGAGCTCGAGCACGCGCTCGTCGGGGCCGGGGGCGGCGAGCGCGGCGAGCTGTTCGGCGAGCGGGCGGTGCACCGCGGCGGCGAGGCTGCGGCCGGGCGGGGGCGGTGGCGGCGGCTGGTTTGGGGTCACGTCCTCTTGTCAGGAGGCGACCACGGCGGCGGCGGCGATGGCGGCCGCCCGCGCCGGGTCGCGGAGCACGCGCAGGAACGGCTGCTTGCGCTCCTCCCACACCTGCGCGGCCGCAACCAGCTGCGGGTGCGAGTCGATGAAGTGTGTCGTGTAGCTGCCGGAGATGAAGTCGGGGTCGTCGAGGACCGCCAGGTGGTAGCAGATGTTGGTGCTGATCCCGGTGATCGCGTACTCCAGAAGCGCGCGGCGCATGCGCGCGATGGCCAGCTCGCGCGTCCCACCCCAGACGATCAGCTTGGCGATCATGGGGTCGTAGTTGGGCGACACCATGCCGGGTGCGGCCAGCGAGGAGTCGACGCGCACCCCCGGTCCGCTGGGCTCGCGGTAGCCGGTCACCTGTCCCGGTGAGGGCATGAAGCTCTTGGCGTAGCGCTCCGCGTTGACCCGGCACTCGATGGCATGGCCGCTGGGCACCAGCTCCTCCTGGCGCAGCTGCAGGGTCTCGCCGGCGGCGATGCGCAGCTGCTCGACCACCAGGTCGACGCCGTACACCAGCTCGGTGACCGGGTGCTCCACCTGGAGGCGCGTGGTCATCTCCAGGAAGAAGAACTCGCCCTTGCTGTAGATGAACTCCACAGTCCCCGCGTTGACGTAGCCGACCGCGCGGGCGGCGGTCACAGCGGCCTCGCCCATGCGCGCGCGGGTGGCGGCATCGATCGTCGGTGACGGCGACTCCTCGAGGATCTTCTGGTGGCGGCGCTGGATCGAGCACTCGCGCTCACCGAGGTGGACGACGTTGCCGTGGCTGTCGGCGAGCACCTGGATCTCGATGTGGCGCGGGGAGTCGACGTAACGCTCCAGGAAGACGGTGGCGTTGCCGAAGGCGCGCTCCGCTGTGCTCTGCGCCGCCTCCAGGCTGTCGCGCAGCTCCGCCTCGTCCTGGGCGATGCGCATGCCGATGCCGCCGCCGCCCGCCGACGCCTTGATGAGCACCGGGTAGCCGACCTCGGTGGCCGCGGCGACGGCGGAGTCGACGTCGTCGAGCGCGTCGCTGCCGGGCACGATGGGGACGCCGCTGTCGCGCATGCGCTGCCGGGCCGGCACCTTCTCGCCCATGGCCGCCATGGCGTCGGGGCCGGGGCCGATGAAGACGATGCCGCTGGCGGCGCAGGCGCGCGCGAACTGCTGGTTCTCGCTCAGGAAACCGTAGCCGGGGTGGATCGCCTCCGCCCCCGTGCTCCGGGCGGCGTCGATGATGCGGTCGATCACCAGGTACGACTGCGCCGACGGAGCCGGACCGATCTCCACCGCCTCGTCGGCGAGGAGCACGAACGCGGCGCTGCGATCGGCCTCGCTGTGCACTGCCACAGTGGCGATGCCGAGGTCGCGGCAGCCGCGGATTACGCGCAGCGCGATCTCGCCGCGGTTGGCGATGAGCACCTTGGCGAACATCAGCCGACCTGCACCACCGGCTGGCGCGGCCCCACCACGTCGCCCTCCTTCACGTGCACCGCGGTCACCGTGCCGGCGCGGGTGGCGGTGAGGTCGTTCTGCATCTTCATGGCCTCGAGCACGGCCACCACCTGGCCAAGCTCGACTGTGTCGCCCACCGCCACCGCCACCCTGAGGATGAGGCCCTGCATGGGTGCTGTGACGGTGCCCTCGCGCACCGCTGGGGTGGCCGCCGGGGCGCTGCTGCCGCTGCCGCTGCCGGCGGTGCTGCCGCCGAGCCCGGCGCCGATGACGCGCACGCTGTAGCTCTGCCCGTCGACCTCGACAGTGAGCTCGCGCACGTCGGCGGTGTCGGGCTCCACCGCGACGTCGCCGGCCGCGGCGGGGGCG
>JBOHUD010000045.1:0-2306 GCA_050734155.1 Candidatus Dormibacteria bacterium | reverse complement strand
CAGGCGGCCGGCGCGGTCGTCGAGCTCGGCGAAGCTGAGCCGGGTGCGGCCGTCGGAGACGGCGGCCTCGGGGGTGCGTCGCGCCTGCGCGGCGATCAGCTCGTGCAGGCAGGCATCGAGGGGATGGTCGACATCGGTGTGGTTCCACTCGGCCAGCTGCTGCTGCTCCGCCTCTTCGGAGACGATGGCGAGCTCCGTGATCGGAGCCGTCGGAGCACCGGCGATGCTCTCCAGGAGCCGTCCCCAGCGGCCCGCCAGGCGCTGCGCGGTCCCGGTCTCGAAGATGTCGGGGTTGTAGCCGAGGCGTCCGTAGATGACCCCGTCCGACTCCTCGTCGAGGTCGATGCTGAGGTCGAACTTGGAGGTTCCGACCGCGGTGGCAAACGCCGCATCCATGTGATGAACGCTCCAGCGCGAGTCCCCCGAGGCCCTGGCCGGCTGCATCACCATCATCGCCTGGAACAGGGGGTTGACGCCCGCCTCGCGGTGCGGCCGCAACTCGCGGACCAGGACTTCGAACGGCAGCAGGTGCTCCAGTCCACCGCGCAGGTCGGTGCGAATGCGCTGCAGCACGTCGAGGAACGAGGGCTCACCGTGGAGATCGGCGCGGAGGACCAGCGGCGTCACGCAGTACCCGGCCATCGACTCCAATCCCACGTAGTAGCGCTGGCGCAGGTCGGCGATGGTGCCGAACACGACATCGTCCTGGCCGGTGCAGCGCTGCAGCAGGATGGCGAACGCCGCGGCCAGGGCCTGGAACAGGCTGGCTCCGTGGTCATGGCTCAGCGCGCGCAGCCTTTCGACCAGCGGCCTGGAGAGGTTGGGCAGCTGTTCCATGCGGCCGTGGAACGTCTGCCGGGCTGGCCGCCGCCTGTCGATGGGCAGCTCCAGGGTGGGCGCACCATCGAGGCGGCGGCGCCAGTACGCCACACGTTCATCGAGCTCGCGCTCGCCCACACCATCGCCTGAGTGGCGGGCGAAGTCGGCGTACTGGATGGCGGGCTCGGGCAGCGACGGGGCGCGGCCTGCCGCGGCATCATCGTAGAGCGCCTCGAGCTCGGGGAGCAGCACCCGGTTGAGGCTCACCCCGTCGAAGACGATGTGGTGCAGGCCGAGGTAGAGGCGATGATGGTCGGCCGCGATGCGCACCAGCTCTGGCCGGATCAGCGGACCGGTGCTGAGATCGTAGGGACGGCGCGCGTCGTCCACCCGCAGTCGCGCCGCTGCCTGCTCTGCCTCCGCCCGTGGCATGGCACTCAGGTCCAGCAGTGGTAGCTCCCACGTCGGGGGCGGGTGCACCGTCTGCATGGGCACCGAGTCGAGCTCTGCAAACGTCGATCGCAGGATCTGATGGCGACGGACGAACTCGTTGAAGGCGGAGCGGAGCGCGGCGATGTCGAGGTCTTCCCCGTCATGGTGGACGGCGAACATCTCGTTGTAGACAGGGTTGTCGGGGGCGAGCTGGCTGAAGAACCAGATCTGCTCCTGCAGCACGGACAGGGGTGCGGGCCGGTGCGGTGCATGTCCCGAATCCAGGAGTGAGGTGTTCTCCTCGCTCATGGATGAACCGGTCTCGACGGCGGCGGTCAATGCACCAAACCCCCCATTGGCTCCAAGCCCGTCGGCGCCCATTATGGCATGCCCACAGGGCCGTACCGCGGCCCTTCCGAGCGCGCCGGCGGCACCTCGGCGAGTGCCGCCGCCACCACCCGCGCAGCGCGCAGCGAGCAGCGCGGGGCCGCGCGCGCCAGCCAGGCAGCGTCGCGCCAGTTGCGGGGATCGAGGGCCGCCCGCCAGGGTCGCCGCCAGGCCGGGGAGATCTCCTGGCGGGGCGTGTCGAGGACAACGCGCACCGCGGCGACCCGCGCCACCATCCCCAGCAGCAGCGCCGTCTCCATGTCCACAGCGGAGAATCCGCGCGCCGCCCAGGTGGCGCGCTCTGCGCGTGTGACCAGGGCATCCGCGGACAGCAGTGGGGCGGTCTAGGTGGGAAACCCGAGCCGCCGCGACGCCCGCTCCAGCGCCGCGCTCCAGGCAGGGTCGCAGGCCAGCAGCACACCGTCCGCGCGCGCCACCTGCTCGGGGATCACCACCGTGCCGCTGACCAGCTCCGCCGCCAGCCCGCCGGCGAGCCCGACGCTGAGCACAACCTGGGTGGTGAGTGCGTTGCTATCCAGCGCGGCAAGGCCGATTCCGGCGCGCAGCAGGCGCAGCTGCGGCACGTGCCGCGCCAGGGCCCGTGCCTCCACAGCCAGGGCGGCGACCACGGTGACATCGCGCGGATCCAGCGGTGCGTGGGCCTGCGC
>JBOHUD010000044.1:0-5149 GCA_050734155.1 Candidatus Dormibacteria bacterium | reverse complement strand
CCTGTGGTGGGGTCGATCGTTCCCGCCGGCAGCTGTCTCGTGGCGATGCATTGGGAGCCGAGTGGCAGTACGGCCGCAGCGCCGAGGACGCCGTTGCCATCGTCCTGCGGAGTCGGTGCCGCCGGTGGTGGCAGACCGCACGCGAGGGCGGCGCCAATCCCGGCGGTGCCACCGCCACCCGCGCCGCCACAGCCGCCAGTTGAGGTGCCGTATGCGAAGCTGGACAGCGGGAATGCAAAGCCGGCCAAGAGAATGCACGTGCTCACGCTCATGATAGCCATACACCGACATCGTCTCATCATGCGCACCACTCAATCGGTGCGCCACGATCCGTACAAAAGCCGCCCGCACTGAGGTACCAGATGTCGCCCATCAGCGGGTCGCGGCGGACAGTGCCAGCCACCACGCTGGTAACCGGCCCGGCGCTCGGGAACAACGTCTTCGTATGACCGTCCTGAAACGTGGCCGTCAAGGAGCAGGGTCCCGGATAGTGCTCCTCAAGCACGAATCTATCGGTGGGTTGTTCCGCAAACGACGCAAAGAACTGCCTGCCTTGCGACGTCATGGAGAACAGCACATATCGGTCGGCGAACAAGTCGCACGCGGGGTCCGAAACCACAACGCCTTGGCGCATCAGCTGCTCCAGCTGGGCGTTGACGACGAGTGGCCCCTCGAGACGCTGGGTCAAGTTGAACTGGTCGTGTGCTTCACTCCACCGCAACCAAACGGCCGCGCGGTTAGCCGCGAGCGCCCACGACCGTGCGTCGGTGTCACTCACAGCGCCGTGTGTTCCATTCACCACGGATGGGGGCGTCGGTGTGGAGTCCGTGAGGTTCGCCGGGGGCACCTTGGTCACACCGTAGGGCGCCCAGAGCGCCGCACAGGCAGCGGGGACCTGTTCGATCGCCGTGGTGGTCGTCACCGACGCGCAGGGACCTGCCGCCGCGCTGGGGCGGGATGAGATCGTCGAGCTGGGTCGCGGCGACTCACCGTGGATGGGAACGGGACTGCCGCAGGCGGACACGGCCGCGACCACGAGGGTCGCGACGACGCTGGCCCGAACGCTGCTTCTGCGCACGATCCCGTGCCCTTCCTCCTCCGCCGGATGGGTGACGGTACACGACAGTGCCGCCTCCTGTCCCGGCCCGCGGCGCCAAGAACACCACCCACCCGGACAGGCCAAACCAGTCTCCGGGAGGCGACCCCTGGCTTTCAATCACAGGCTCGCCACGAAAGCTCGCCACAGCCGAGGCACCGTTGCACGGCCGCCATGACCTCATCGATGCAGAACGGCTCAAACGCGTCTCGCGTCATCGCGGGCGGGTGACGGAATCGGTGGTCGGGCAGCCGGACCGCCCCGCATACCATCCGCAAAATGAGTGGGGGAGGCGGGGAGGCGCCGCGCACGCTGGTCATCGTCAACCCGGCGAGTGCCGGCGGCCGCACGACACGGCGCTGGCCGGTCCTGCGCCTTGCGCTCGACAGGGCAGGTGTGCAGCACGACACGCATCACACCGCCGCGCCCCACGACGCCACCTCGGCAACCGCCCGGGCACTCACCGGCGGCTACACCCGCATCGTCGCGTGCGGAGGCGACGGCACGCTGAACGAGGTGGTCAACGGCTTCTTCACCCCGAGTGGAGCACCCCTCAATGAAGCCGCCATCCTCGGCCTGCTGCCCAGCGGTACCGGCGGTGATTTTCGGCGCACCATCGGCCTCCCCTCCGATCCGTCCGCTCTCGCCGCCATCCTCGCGGCCAACCACACCCGGCGCATCGACACGGGCCGGATCGTCTACGACAGTCCCGCCACCGCGCCGCGTCAGTTCATCAACATCGCCGACTGCGGGGTGGGCGGTGAGGTGGTGGCGCGGGTCAATCGCAGCGGCAGCAAGGGGGGAGGGGTGCGCGGCACCGTGGTCTTCCTGGGCATCTCGCTGCGAGCGCTGCTCACCTTCGGCGGACGACGGGTGCGGCTCATCCTCGACGGCGAGTCGCTCCAGCTGGACGTCCAGAACGTGGTCATCGCCAACGGCCGCTGCTTCGGTGGAGGGATGCGCATCGCCCCCGCGGCGGAGCTGGACGACGGCCGGTTCGACCTGGTGGTGCTGCCCGCGCTGGGGCGGCTGCGCACCCTGATCGCCATTCCGTCGGTGTACCGCGGCACCCACATCAGTCAGCCCGGCGTTGTGGTCCGCCGCGCCAGCGAGGTTCGCATCGAACCCCTCGACAACCGCCAACTTCTCTTCGACATCGAGGGTGAGCAGATCGGTGCCGCCCCGGCCACGCTGACCTGCTGGCCCAGCTCTCTCAGGTTCTGCGTCCCGGGGCCAACGGCGACCTGAACTCGATTGCTGATAGACTCGCGCTGACCTTCGGAGGGCCCCGCTCGGTTCTGGTGCATCGGGAATGCGCCACGCGGCTCTGCTCCCCGACCGGCGACAGGCCAGTCCGGCCCCACACGGAGAAACCAGTGACCGCAGTTCGACCAAATGCGGAGATCATCGCCGAGCACCGCCGCCACGACACCGACACCGGGTCGGCGGAGGTGCAGATCGCCGTCCTCAGTGAGCGGATCGCCGCCCTCACCGAGCATCTCCGCGACCATCCCAAGGACCACGCTTCCCGGCGCGGTCTGCTCAAGCTGGTGGGCAAGCGCCGCCGCCTCCTCGATTACCTCACCAAGACCGACGTGGAGCGCTACCGCGCCATCATCGCCCAGCTCGGTTTGCGCCGGTAAACGATGCGCTCACGACCCATCGTCCACTCCAGGGAGGGCTGCGCACCGCCCGCCTGAGGTGGGCCCCACTTTCACTCATCCACATCAACCCGTTCCGATCCGGGAGCGACCACCTTCGCAGCCGCGCGCAGCGGTGAGAGGTTGGCGCCTGGACCTCGGCACAGCGCGGCGTCGCAGCCAAAGGCGTGATCCGCCCGCCGACCTCCAGTCCCCAATCTCACCACCCTTTGCGCGGGGCCGCCGCCGGTTGGCTCGCCACCCGGGTCATCCACACAGACAGGAGACCCGATGCCCTACCAGAAGTTCGAATCAGACCATGCCGGCCAGAAGCTGACCGTCGAGACGGGACACGTCGCCGAGCAGGCCAATGGCGCAGTCCTCATCCGCTGCCGCGACGTCGTCGTGCTGGTCACCGCCACCGCCAACCGGACACCGCGAGAGGGGATCGACTTCTTCCCGCTCACCTGCGACTACGAGGAGAAGCTGTACTCGGTCGGGCGCATCCCGGGCAGCTTCCCGCGCCGCGAGGGCCGTCCCAGCGAGGCCGGCGTGCTCGCCAGCCGGATGATCGACCGCCCCCTGCGGCCGCTCTTTCCCAAGGACTTCCGCAACGACGTGCAGATCATCGCCACCGTCCTCAGCGCCGACCAGGAACAGGATCCCAGCACCCTCGCCGTGACCGGCGCCTCGCTGGCGCTGGCGATCAGCGACATCCCCCACGGGGGACCGGTTGGATGCGTGCGCGTGGGCATGCTCGACGGGCAGCTGATGCTCAACCCCACCCTCCAGCAGATCGCCGAGTCGGAGCTCGACCTGGTGGTCGCGGGCACGGCCGACTCGATCAGCATGGTCGAGGCCGGCGCACGCCAGGTCTCCGAGGACGTGATGCTCCAGGCGATGCGCATGGCGCACGAGGAGATCAAGCGCCTGGTGCAGTTCCAGCTCGACATCCGCAATGCGCTGGGCGCCAGGCCGACCATGAGCTACCCGCCGGTGGGCACCGATCCCGATGTGGCCGCCGCCGTGCACGAGCACGTCGCCGCTCGCATCGGCCAGGCCGCCCGCAACGTCGACAAGTCGGCGCGCGAGCTGCAGCTCGACGAGCTCAAGGCCGACGCGGTGGCGGCGCTGGCGGAGCGCTTCCCCGAGAGGCGCGGTGACATCGGCAAGGCCTTCGAGTCGGAGACCAAGAAGGCGGTGCGCAGCGCCATCCTCCACGAGGGCGTGCGTTCCGACGGCCGCCGCACCGACGAGATCAGGCCGATCTGGGCGCAGGTCGGCGTGCTGCCCCGCACCCACGGCAGCGCCATCTTCACCCGCGGCCAGACCCAGGCCCTGTCGATCGTGACCCTCGGCTCCGGCCAGGACCAGCAGAAGATCGACGGCCTCGGGCTCGAGGAATTCAAGCGCTTCATGCACCACTACAACTTCCCGCCGTACTCCGTCGGCGAGGCCCGCTTCCAGCGTGCCCCGGGCCGTCGCGAGATCGGCCATGGAGCGCTGGCGGAGCGGGCGCTGCACAACGTCATGCCCGACGACGCCGACTTCCCCTACGTGGTGCGCATCGTCACCGAGATCCTCTCCAGCAACGGCTCCACCTCGATGGCCTCGGTGTGCGGCTCGTGCCTGGCACTGATGGACGCGGGCGTGCCGCTGGTCGCTCCCGTCGCCGGCATCGCCATGGGGCTGATCACCGATGAGGGCGACGACCGCGCCGCCATCCTCAGCGACATCCAGGGGATGGAGGACGCGCTCGGCGACATGGACTTCAAGGTGGCCGGGACCCAGCAGGGGATCACCGCGCTGCAGATGGACATGAAGATCAAGGGACTGCGCTGGGAGCTGGTCGAGCAGGCGCTCGAGCAGGCCCGCACCGGCCGCATCCACATCCTCGGCAAGATGGCCGAGGCGCTGGCGCAACCGCGCACGGAGATGAGCCCGTGGGCGCCGCGCATCGAGACCATCATGATCAACCCCGACAAGATCCGCGACGTCATCGGCCCGGGCGGCAAGATGATCCGCAAGATCGTCGAGGAGACCGGCTGCCAGATCGACATCGAGGACGATGGCCGGGTCAGCATCGCCTCCGCCAACGCGGCGGCGCGCGAGCAGGCGCTGGCGATGATCCGCGACCTCACGGATGATGTCGAGATCGGCAGGATCTACAAGGGGCGTGTGGCCCGCCTGATGGGCTTCGGCGCCTTCGTGGAGATCGCTCCCAAGAAGGAGGGCCTGGTGCGCATCGGCCAGCTGGCCGAGCACCGCGTCGAGAAGGTGGAGGATGTCGTCAACATCGGCGACGAGATCATGGTCAAGGTCATCGAGGTCGACGACCGCGGCCGCATCAACCTCTCCCGCAAGGAGGCCATCCGCGACCTCGCCAGGCAGCAGGCCGAGGCCGCCGGCGCCG
>JBOHUD010000043.1:0-10676 GCA_050734155.1 Candidatus Dormibacteria bacterium | reverse complement strand
CTCCGGGCCCCCGCCGGTCCTGGACAACCCCGGCCGCCAGAGCTACAGAGCGCGGCCCCGGCAGAGGTAGCCGTGGCGGCGCGGTGACCGGCGCCCGGTGGGGGGCGGCTGGTGACGCGACGGGGGTCATGGTCAGGGGAGGGGAGGGCCTGCGACGGCTGGGTGGCGTTCGGGGATGCCGGTGACCGCCACGTACACTGGGGGCCATGCTCCATGCGCTGCGCTCCGACATGAGCACCCGCGGGAGGAACACCGCGCTGGGGATCGTGCTCATCGCGTACGCGCTCTTCAGCCTCCTCGACTGGTTGACGACCGCCAGGGCTCTGCCGCGGGGCGGCCGCGAGGGCAACCCCATCGCCGCGCTGCTCTACGCACAGCACGGCCCGGTCGGGCTGCTGCTGTTCAAAGCGGTGGTGGTCAGCGTGATCATCGGTGTGCTCGTGCTCATCCCCCGCCGGGTCATGTCCCGGCGCATCGCCGTCTGGGTAGCCACCGCTTTTGTCGTGCTCACCGCGGCGGCGGTGATCGGCAACGTCCGCGCGCTGGCTTCGCTGGCGAATGGCGCATCGCACCACCCGCCCACCATTGCCGCGAGGTCGATCTAGCCCACTTGGGAACGGAGCCGGCTCACGGAGCGGGAGCGCCGAGCGCCAGGGTGATCGGCAGCGCCACCGCGATGGCGAGCAGCGCCCCACCGATCTCCCAGGCATACACACCGATCCCCACGCGCTCCCGGCACGTCCGGCAGCGACCGCGGAGCACGGGATAGCTGACCAGGGGGATCAGCTCGAACCACTCGAGCGAGCGGCCGCAGCCGTCGCAGTGCGAGCGCCCGCTGAGCGACGCCCGCGGCCCTCGCGACGCCACCACGCCGGCGAAGGAGCCCAGGGAGCCTCCGGCCAGGGCGGCGAGAACGATCACGACGAGCAGCTCCAACGATCAGAGCATCGCATGGTGGAGGACAGAGCGCGTGACGCCGGTGAGATCCCCCTTCGCGAAAAGAAGGCCCGGCCGAACTGGCCGGGCCCTGGTTGCGACGATCGCCCCGTGCGCTATGGGCACGCGGAAGCGGTGACGGTGCCATTGGTGTCCAGGAAGGTGAACGTGCCGTCCTTGGTGGACGGGGTGGTGTGGAGATAGGTCGGGACGAGCTTCGACACGTCGACGTCTACTCCCTTGTTCATGGTATCGCCCTTCTTCAAGGGATAGGCGTTGTTGTCGTTCTGATACGCGTCGACCGCCGTCTGGACGCTCTTGGTGTCGGTCAGGCAGGCGTTCGTCTGCCCCTTGTTGGCGACGCCGGTGACGTTGAAGATGACGATGCCGGCGAGGATCGCCAGCACCGCGATCACGACCAGCAGCTCGATCAGGGTGAATCCCCCCTGCCCTCGGCGGCGTCTCCTCGACACGCGGTTGAAAGCGCTGTCCATGGATCGTGGCTCCCCCTACCCCTGATGAGCTGCTGTCGCACCCATCGTGCCCTGCCCTCGGCCCCTCGACCACATGCAGACGCACCCATCGCGGGGATGCAGTTGCACTACGGAGCCGGACTGTACGCGAATCCGATGATCGACGTGGGGCTGGTGCCTCCCTGGCCATTCAGCCCGGCCGAGGCGCAACCGGTCTCGAACTGCACCTGGGCGCTCCGCCGGGTGCCGTTCCCCTCAATCCCGGCCAGGCCGTCGCTGTAATACGAGCAGGAGGCGGCGCCAACCGGAGGCGCCGTGCCCGTGAGGGTGAGGGCGCGGTCACCCTCCCTGACGCTGATGGAGAGGCGCTGGACGATCAGGCGCCCGGCGATCGTCACCTGGGTGCCGGCGCGACCCGAGATGCTGACCGAGCCCCGGGGGACGTGGACGGTCCCACCGAATGCCACGCTGCTGCCGGAGATGCTCACCACGCTCCCCCCGGCCGGGTCGGTCAGGTCCGGGTCCGTGAACAGCGAGATCCCGGGGTATGGGTCGTGGGACGAGGGGCTCACCGCCAAGGTGCCGTCGGCTGCGACATCGAGCGAGCCGCCCGACTGGCCCGTGGTCCTGCACGACCGGTACGGTGCCGGTGTGTTGCACGTCAGGTAGATGGCCACGGGCGCCACCACCGAGTACGTGTCCCCGGGCGACGGCGTCGATGCCCAGTTGGAGGTCATGGTGAGCGTGTTGGCGGTGTTGGAGCCCACGGTTGCTGTCGCGTCAGGCTTGTTCGACCTGGTGACGGTCACGTCCGCGCCTGCCCACTGGTTGGGCGTCCAGTGCTTGGTGGTGTCGACGAGGGTGTTCGACGTGTACCCGAGCGTCGAGACGACGTAGGCGTTCCCGGGCGATGGCAGCGTGACCCAATTGGAGGTGAGGGTCAGCGTGTCGTCGTCGTTGCTGGCGACGATTCCAGTCTCGGTGCTGTTGTTGGAGAGCGTGACCTTCATGACAGCGTCCTTCCACTGGTCGCGCTGCCAACTCATCGAGGTGTCGACGAGCGTGTTCCGCGTGTACCCGAGCGTGGAAACCACGTAGCGGTCCCCCGCCGCGGGCTTGGTGGCCCAGTCCCTGGTCAGGGTGAGCGTGTCGTCGTCATTGCCGGCGACGAGGCCTGTCTCGATGCTGTTGTCGGACAGCGTGACGCTCACCACCGAGCCGGCCCACTGGTCCCTGGCCCAGCTCTTGGAGCGGTCCACCACGGTGTCCGCCGTGTACGTGCCTGGACCGGAGGCCCTCGGGCCGCCGGAGTCGCTGTCCATGGTGCTGCCGGTGGAGGCGTCGGCGTTGGTGAGCCGTGAGGCGTCTCCGGCCACGTCGACCTGGCCGGTGACGATGTAGATTCCGGCCTTCATCCACACCGTGCTGCCGGCGGTGCGGATCCTGGAGTAGACGCCCGGGCCGATGACCCCGCAGGCGCTGCACTTCTGCGCAGATCCGCCGCTGGTCGGGATCGGCAGCATCCCGGCGAGCGGGTCGTTGAAGGGATGCGGCAACGAGGTGGGCTCAGGGCTGCAGGATGAGCATGTCGCACCATCCAGGAGCCCGATGCCTGCCTCGGCTCCGCCGGCGGTCAGAGCCCCGGAGATGGTTCCGTTGGCGTCGACGGAGCCGTTCACGGTGACGCCCGCGTTGCTGATCAGCACTGGGGTGGACGGGTTCGGCGCCGGCGTGTTGAGAAGGCACAGCCGGCACGACGAGCCCGCGGCAATGCCCCCGCTCGCCGAGGGCTGGCAGCCCGAGACGTGATAGGTCAGCCTGTCTCCCCTGATCGTCGACGGGAACTGCAGGGTTCCACCGCTCACCGTGCCGCATGCCCGGCCCCGGGTGTCGGCGAGCGCGAACTGGGCGGACCCGTCCGCAACCGATTCCAGCGCCGCGGTGCGCTCGGTCGAGCCGCGCTGCGCTTCGGTGGTGCTGGCGAAGGTGAGGACCGATGCCGCCACCAGCCCGAAGAACGCCAGCATGACCACAGCGAAGACCAGCGTCTGCCCCCGCTCGTCCGCTCTCCGGCTGCGGCTCAGCACGGTGACGAGTCCTCGGGTGCGGCCGGACTGAGCGGGTCGGTGGCCAGGGGCACCAGGTGGAACGTCGTGGTCACGGGCTGCGTGGCCGCGGGCGCACTGGCGATCCCCCTCTGGGTGACCGTGACGTCGACCTGCCTGGTCCATTGGTACCCGTTGGTGGAGGTGGCCCGGGCTGCCCACGTGGCCACCACCTGGAGGCCGCCGATGGCGATCCGTGTCGAGGTGCTGCCGGCGGGAGTCTCATCGCTTCGCAGCACGACCCCATCCGACCGCTGCCGGTAGGTGACGGTGTGGCATGCCGACCCCGGCGCAGACCACGCCAGGCAGAGAAGGTAGGGGGAGGGGGAGCAGCTCGATTCCCGCGCCTGCACCGACCGTTGGCATCCCCCGCTTGGAAGTGTTGGCATTCCCGGCGCGGCCAGGCAGCCGGCGCGCGCCACGTCGGCGCCGATCTGCTGCTCGAAGGCCAGCAGGTCGTGATTGCCGGTCAGCCTGGCCTGCGCCCCGGTGGGCCCCAGCAGTCGGAACCCGATGCCGAACGCGCCCATCAGGCTCCCCGCGATGGTCGCCAGGATCGCCAGCACGACGATCAGCTCGACCAGCGTAAACCCCAGCTGGCCGCCCCGGCGCCGCGCCCGGCCCGCCGGCACGGTCGGAGAGCGGCCCACCCTCAGTTCCATCGTTTGTAGACGACCCGGGTCAGCGAGTGATGCGCCGAGGCCACCCGATACTCGATCTGCTGCACGCCGTAGTCAGGGCCGGTTGCGGGCCCCAGCGAGCACCCATTGATGGGCGGCAGGGACGTGGAGGAAGCCGCCTGGGCGACGGCCACGATGGTGGCGGAATAACCGGCGGCCCTGAGGGCGGTGCCGTAGCCCGATGCAACGCCGCACACGATGTACGGAAAATTCTCGGACCTGACGAAGTCGCCCACCGCTCGGGCCTGGCTGGTGAGCTGCGCGTCCTCACCGGTGGCGCCGACGGTCACCTCCACCGTCGAGAACGCCGCCAGCAGGGAGAGGAAGCCCACTCCCATCAGGGTGATCGTCACCAGCAGCTCGAGCAGCGTCAGGCCGCGCTCGCCGCGGCGGCGGCGGCCCCCACAGCGCGCCGGCGTCACTTGTACGACCCTGCGAGTGAGTAGATGGAGGTGATCAGGGTGACCGCGATGAACCCCACCACGAGCCCGACGAAGATGATCATCGCCGGCTCGAGGAACGCGGTCAGCCGCTTGATCCGGTAGTCCAGCTCCTCCTCGTACATGTCCGCGGCCTCGACGAGGTTGATGTCCAACCGGCCGGTCTCCTCACCGACGCGGAACATCTGGATCACCGCCGGCGCGAAGATCCCGGAGTGCTGGAGGGGCCGGTACATGCCCTGGCCGGCCGCCATCGCCGGTCCCACCCTCTCGAGCGCCCGTCGATAGACCACGTTGCGGACGTTGGAGATGACCACGGCGTACGTCTGGCTGATCGGCACGCCGGCGCCCAGCATGTCGCCCAGCGTGCGGCAGAAGCGCTCGGTCATCGAGGTGCGCACCAGCGCTGCGATCACCGGGAGCCTGAGCACGACAGAGTCGAAGAGATACCGGCCGCGCTCGGTGCGGGCGCCAAGGCCGGTGAGCAGGATCACCGCCAGCAGCCCCGCGACGATCGGCAGATCGTGGTCGCGCACGTACGCCGAGAGGTTGAGCATGGCGTTGAGGATCCCCGGCGTGGCCACCCCGAGCGACGCGTACAGGTCTCGGAACTTGGGCAGGACGAACACCACGATCCCGATCGTGATGACCACGGCGAATCCCATGATCACCGCGGGGTACATCATCGCCGCCTTGATCCTCTGCCGGGCTCCCGCCTCACGCTCGACGTGCTTGGCGGCCTGCCTGAGGACGACGTCCAGGTTACCGGTGGCCTCGGCAGATCGCACCATGTCGGAGACGATGCGGGGGAAGACCTGTGGATGTGCGGCGAAGGCGTCGCTGAGGCGCATGCCCTTCTTCAGGTCCGCCACCACCGCTCGGTACACCTGGCGCAGCCTGGGATTGGTCGCCTGCTCGGCAAACGTCTCGATGGCGGTCGTCACCGCCACGCCGACGCGCACGAAGGAGGCGAGCTGGCGGCAGAAAAGGATGGTGACCTGGGGCTTGACCCGCCCGGACGGGGTGTAGGTCAGGAAGGCCTTGAGCGATCCTCGAAAGCCGCCCTTGCGCACGGCGGTGCCTGGGGACACGGTTCGCTGCACTCTACGTCCTCAGATCACGTACACGGTTCGCATCGCCTCGGCGATGGTGGTCTGGCCACTGTCGATCAGGTCGCACACGGCGTCCTGGAGGGTGCGCATCCCCTTGGCCACCACGCGCTCCCGCAGCACGCTCTGGTGCACGCGGTCGACGATCAGCTCGCGGATCTCGTCGTCGACCGAGAGGCACTCGAAGACGCCACGCCGGTCGTAGAAGCCGGTGCCGTTGCAGTGCCGGCAGCCCCTGCCCGCCACCTGGTTGACGCCGGCCCGGCCACCGCGGATGCCGCGGTAGAACTCCACCTCCTCGGGCCGGGCCTCGACCCGCTCGGAGCACGCCGTGCAGTTGACCCGCACCAGGCGCTGGGCCACCACCCCGATCACCGCCGAGGCCACCAGGTAGCTCTCCAGGCCCATGTCCAGGAATCGGTAGAGCGCGCCGAGGGCGTCGGCGGCGTGCAGCGAAGCCATCACCAGGTGACCGGTGAGCGACGACTGCACGGCGATCTGCGCCGTCTCCACGTCGCGGATCTCGCCGACCAGGATGACGTCGGGATCCTGGCGCAGGATGGCGCGCAGACCATTGGCGAACGTCATCCCGGCGAGCCGGTTGATCTGGATCTGGTTGATGTTGTCGAACTGATACTCGACGGGATCCTCGATGGTGGTGATGTTGCGCGTGTTCCGATCGAGCTCGTTGAGGCCCGCGTACAGCGTGGTGGTCTTGCCGGCCCCGGTGGGCCCGCTGACGATGAAGAGCCCGTAGGGAGAGGTCATCAGGCGGCGCAGCCGCTCGTGCTCCTCATCGCGAAGGCCGAGCTGCCCCATGGGCAGCAGCGAGCGGGATCGGTCGAGGAGACGAAGCACCACCTTCTCGCCCCAGATCGTCTCGGTGGTGGCGATCCGGATGTCGATGACCCGACCGTCGACGGTCATCGTGGTCTGCCCGTCCTGGGCGCGGTGCCGGTCGACTATGTCCATGTCGGCCATGATCTTGAGTCGCGAGGCGATCGGTCCCGCCAGCGGGGTGGGCAGCGACTGCACGTCGTGCAGCGCGCCGTCGACGCGAAAGCGGATGCGCAGCCGGTCGGACTGCGGCTCGATGTGAATGTCGGAGACGCGGTCACGAAGGCCCTGGGTGAGGATCAGGTCGACGATCTGCACCACCGGGGCGTTGGCGCCCAGCCCGGCCAGGTCGGCGATCCGCGGCGCCGCCACCCCGGCATCGAGGATGGCCCGCTGGGCATGATCGCCCACGCTCCCCAGGACTGTGTAGTGACGGTCGAGCGCGCGCTGGATGGAGGCGCTGTCGGCGAGCTCCATCCACACCGTGCGGTCCACAGCGTCCAGGACCCGCTGGCCCAGGAGGGGGTCGGTGGGCCTGCTCGTGGCGACGTGCACGGCGCCGTCGTCGTCGATCGCGTAGGGAACCACCTCGTGCTGCCGCGCGAAGGCGGCGGTGAGGCAGTCGATCGCGTCGGGTTGGATGAGCACGCTGTCGAGGTCCACCGGGGCAAGCCCGAGCTGCTCGCCGACGGTGGCGGTCACCGCCTGGCTGGGCACCCCCAGCTGCACCATCAGCTCGCCAAGCGGGCGGCGCTCGCGGCGCTGCCGGCGCAACGCCATGCGCACCTGGTCAGAGGACGCCGCTCCGGCTCGGATCAGCAGCTCGCCGAGGCGGGCGCCCCTTGCGTGACCGTTGCCCCTGACCTTCAGCGACGGCTCCCCCTGTCGAGAGAGCTTCACCCCCACAACCCCTCCCGGGTCTCCCCTACGATGGTGCGCGTGTGGCAGCAGGGCCGAGGAGGCCCGAGCCAAGGCAGCGGCCGATGCCGATGGAGTCCATCACCCTTCATCGTCTCCGCGCGCGGGGTGAGATGAGTAGACACAACGGCGGCACCGATCCTAGGGCAGATGCATCAGCCCGCGAGGTGCCGGCCGCGCCCGAGGCTGCGCCGGCCGACCGGCAGCGCCAGATCCGGGTGCTCATAGTCGAGGACCATCGCATGTTCGCGCAGGCCCTGGGCGCCGCCCTCGACGAGGCCGACGACATCGCCGTGACCGCGGCGGAGGCCACCGCCCAGCAGGGGGTGGAGGCGGCGCGCACCACCCAGCCCGACGTCGTGCTCATGGACTACCGCCTGCCCGACGGCGATGGCGTGGAGGCGGCTCGCAGGATCAAGGCCGATCGCCCCGAGACCAAGGTGGTGATGCTCACCGCGGCGTCCGACGACAACGTGCTCAGCCAGGCCATCCAGGCCGGCTGCTCGGGATACCTCACCAAGGACCACACCGTCGACGAGCTCATCCTGGCCGTGCGGGCCGCCCACAATGGCGAGGCGCTGATCTCACCGGCGATGCTGAGCCGCCTCCTCGACCGCCTCAGCGACCGCTCCCGGCCCGGGTCCGACCTCACCGCCCGCGAGACGGAGGTTCTGCGCCTGCTCGCCGACGGCTTCTCCAACCAGGCGATCGCCGACCAGCTGGACATCCGCCTGGCGACAGTCCGCAACCACGTCCAGAGCGTCATCGAGAAGCTCCACGCCCATTCCAAGCTCGAGGCCGTGGCGGTGGCCCTGCGCCAGGGGCTGATCCACACCAGGCCCTGACCGCCGCTCAGACCGGTGGCGCGTCACCGTCGCTCGCCAGCGCGGCGAAGGTGGGTATCCAGCAAGCCACCTTGGTCCCCCCGCCCGGAGAGCTCTCCACCCTGAGCCAGCCGGCGGCAACCTGGGCACGCTCGTGCATCGACCGCATGCCGAGATGGCCGGGCAGCGCGCGCCGGGCAACGTCCTCCAGGTCGAATCCGACGCCGTCGTCCTCCACCTCGAGCAGCACACCCTCGTCGGACTCGCTGAGCACCACGGTGACCGTTGTTGCCCGGGCGTGCTTCTGGACGTTGTTGAGAGCCTCCTGGGCCACGCGATACAGGACGATCGGTGTGTGCCCCTCCAGGGCGCCGGTCAGGCGGTCGCGCATGCGCACCCGTGGACGACCCTCCGGGAAAAGCTCGGTCACGTAGCGCATCAGGGCCCGGCCCAGCCCGACCGAGTCCGCCGACGACGACTCGAGACGGAAGAGCAGGCTGCGCAAACGGGCGATCGACTCCGTGACGGTGCTCTCGATCTCCTCGAGCTGCTCCGCGAGGTCACTGCCCGGTGAGCGCCGGCGGAGGATCTGCAGGCGGATCCCGACCGCGGCCATCGACTGGATCGAGTCGTCGTGGACGTCGATGGCGATGCGGCGGCGCTCCTCCTCCTGGGCGGTGACCAGATGCTCCATCAGCCCGCGGCGTTTCTCGTCGGCCTGCTGGAGGAGCTCGGCGGTGAGCCGGAGCCTCTCCTCATTGCGCTTTCGCTCCTCGACCTCACCGCGCAGGCTGCCCACCAGGCGGGCGTTCTCGATGGCCAGGGCGGCCCGGTCGGCGAGCTCCTGCACGAATGCCTGGTCACGCTGGGAATGCGGCTGGGAGGCGCCCCGGCGCCACAGCCCCAGCGTCCCGATGACCCGTCCACCGGCGCGCAGCGGACAGATCAGCGCGGTGTGCAGCCCGAGCCCGGCGAGGGCGTCACGGGCCGGTCGGGCGATGGCGTTGGTGACGACGTCGAGCGCCTCGCCGCTCAGCAGCACAGCGTGCGCGTCACGCACGGCCAGGGTGTAGGGGATGAGTTTGCTGGCATCGATCGGCCCGGACTCCAGCGCCGCCATGATGATGCGCTGCGCATCGCTGTCCACGTCATACGCCGCCACCACCCGCATCGTCGGTCCGTCCTCGTCGAGGAGGCGGATGACGGTGCAGTCCCCCAGCCATTCCGAGATCAACCGCACGATGCGATCGAGGACGTCGTCGACATCGCCGATCGCCTCCGCCAGCTTGGTCGACAGCGCAGCCAGGGCCGCGGACCGGTCGGCGTCGCGGCGCGACACCGCGCGCTGCTCCAGGCCGCGGGGCAGCAGCGGCGGCTCGTCGACCAGGGTCATGCCACGGGCTCCCGCTGCTCGGCGGCGGCGAGCATGTCGACGAGGTCGAAGACCAGCTCCGACATCTCCACGCCGGCGAGGCCCAGGTGACCCCGTCCGGTGCGCCGAATCGCCTCGATGAGCTCCTCCTCGTCGGCGCCCTTGATCAGGTAGTCGGTGACCCCGGCGCGGAGCATCTCGAGCACCACCGCCCGATCCGCGTGCGCAGAGAAGGCGATGAGCCTGGTGTGCGGGCACTGTGCCCGGATCAGCCGGGCAGCCTCAGGGCCGCCCCCTCCCGGCATGCGCACGTCGAGCACGGCAACGTCGGGCTGGGTTCGCGCCGCCTCGGCGCCGGCGGCCGCCGCGTCCGCCGCGATGCCGGCGAGCTGGAGACCGGGCAGGGAGCGGATGAGATCGCCAAGCGCCGAGCGCATCACGGGGTCGTTCTCACACACCAGGACACGTATGAGCTCCCGGTCATCGCCGTCCATATGAGCTTCCCTGATGCGCTCTTTGCGCGAGCTGTGGTCCAAACCCCGATCCCAACCGCTGTGGGGACCTCGCCTCGACAGCCCCGAGTTCGGGCCCGCCCCAGGGGAACAGTCTAGGCCAAATCCGAGCCCATGGAAGCCGACAATTGGCAGATCGTCAGCGTGACGACTGCAGACGGCGGGGCCCCGCGCTCCTGCCGGCGTCCCGTGGCCACCCTCACGGGCAGACGCTTTCGGCGTCGATCGCGGCCTGGCCGGCGGGTCCCCGCCCCGGTCCGGGCGGAGGTGGCGGAGGCGAGCGCCGCGGCGTCACCGATGCCGGATGGTGGGGTGGAGCCCAAGGTGGGAATTGAACCCACGACCTACGCCTTACCAAGGCGTTGCTCTACCTCTGAGCTACTTGGGCCCGCGGTGGGCAATGGTAGCAACCGCCCGTGGACGGCTCCGCCGGGCCTCTGGTACAATGCGCCTTGACCTAGCGCCGCTAG
>JBOHUD010000042.1:0-1502 GCA_050734155.1 Candidatus Dormibacteria bacterium | reverse complement strand
GGGGTCAGGGGCACGGTTGGCGTCGCCCTTGGTCTGCACCAGGATCGAGCCATCGCTCCCGGTCGAGACCCGCACGATGCGATGGACGATCACCTCGGAGGGGTTGGTGGCCCTGGTGAACACGAGGATGTTGCCGGCCTGCAGGCTGCTGGCCTCGACCTGCTGGGTGACCACCAGCGATCCCACGGGGATGGCCGGCAACATGCTGCCGGTGATCACCTGCTCGAAGTGATGCCGGGTGACGGCACCGGCGACGAGCACCGTGGCAGAGATCACCAGCACCGCGGCAAAGGCCGCGAACGCCAGGTTGCCCGCGTGACCCAGGGCGCCGCGCAGGGGAGCGGTGCGTGCCGGGGTGGCGCCCGCGCCGGCGACGGTCAGGACGGCAGACCCGCTGCTGGCGACCGGCCGGACGCCGACGAGGCTGGAGGCGCTGATGCCCATGGTGATCTCCGTGAGTGATCGGGGCGGGGAGGCCGGCTCACGACCGTCTCCCCGCCCGTGCGAACGCGGATCAGCTGTTGGTCTGCGTCCAGGTGTAGGCGGCGGTGCACGTCTGGCCCATGTCACTGCTGGCGCTGGTCAGGGGCAGGGTGACGGTGAAGGTGTAGGTGCCGCTGTCGCTGGTGGCCCAAGCCGTGCTGCCGGCGCTCTGCTTGAGGCTCTGCGCAGGCATCGTCGACAGGGTGTTGCTGTAGACGGTGGCGGCCGGCGCCTCGCTGTCCGTGATGGTCGCGTTCAGGCTGGGGCAGAGGTTGCCCGTCGCCGACGCCAGGGTGAGCGTGAAGGTGCTCGCCAGCGAGCCGGTGTTGGTCAGCTGCACTGTGCCCACAGTCGAGCTGCCCGGTTTGGCAGCCGCGAGCGTGAAGATGACCCCGCACGACGCCGGCGAGGTGAGATCCGTGCACGACGTGCCCAGCCCGGCGCCGCCGACCTTGGCGAGGTTGGTGTGGTGCACGGTGCCGGACGCGAAGGTGCTGGCGTTGTTCTGGGTGGTCACAGTCCATGCCGCCAGGCCGCCGAAACCGATGAGACACGCCGCCGCGATGGTGCCGCCGATGAGGGCAACCAGGCTGAGCGGGCGCATGTCCCTGCGCTTGTTCTGCTGTGCCGGACGATTCACTGTCTGTCTCCAGATGATGCTGCACCCGGCGGGACGAGGCGATTGACGTCGCTGCGGGCATCTCGACGGTAGGGTTGCGCGTGTAACAGAGCGGTGGCCTCGACGGCCACATGCTCGGCACAGCCCATGAAGGCGAAGTCATCTCCGGGGCATCGGGACCTGCGCCGGTGACAGGACCTACGTTCCGGCGCGCGAGCTCTGACGATTTGTCACACGCCACCCCAGACCCGGCGACCGTCACACCCAGTAGGTCTTGCCGTTGTCCTTCCTGGTCACCGGGTCGAGGCGCCAGAGGGGGGTGGTGGTGTCCCCAGCGCCCCGGGAGACCACCAATGCGCCGCGGTCGACGACCAGCGAGCCGTCGGGGCCGAACTGGATG
>JBOHUD010000041.1:0-23117 GCA_050734155.1 Candidatus Dormibacteria bacterium | reverse complement strand
GGGCGGCTGGGGGCGCGACCGCCCCCGACGCAGCGGTGCCCACGGGGGTGGTCGGCCCTGGGGGAGGGCTCCCGGGATCGCTCCACTTCGAGCCCGGCGGGCAGCCCCAGAGCTTCCGGCCCCGGCGGCGGCGGCGCCGTCGCGGCGGAGGCGCAGCGGCGGTGGCCACCGAGCATGGTCCCGGCGGCGGCCCGGAGGGCACCGCCCCGCCACCCGCCCGGGTGGAGCTGCCCCCGGCGGCAACGGGGTGAGGCTGCGCGCCGGCGGCGCTGCGCCCCACCCCCGGCGGTGATGCGGTGCCCGCGGCCATAACCGTCTTCGTCCGGGCCGGCGATGCGCAGTGCGACGCGCTGCTCGGCTATCTCGAGCAGCGCGGCCTCGAGCACACCACCCGCGACGTCACCTCGGACCCCTCGGCGACCGCCATCCTCTTCGGCCGCCTCGGCCGCGTGGCCGTGCCGGCGCTGATCGTCGACGACCGCCTGATCGTGGGCTTCGACCCGGTGCAGCTGGCCCGCCTCCTGCCCCGCCCAGAGGAGGCCGGCGCGGGGGTGTCGCTGGGGGCCGCGGTGCGCGGGGTCACGATCGACATCGCCCGGGATCGCGGCCTGGCCGGGGCGTTCGGTGTGGAGGTCGGTCCCGTCCACCAGGGCTCGCCGGCCGACATCGCCGGGTTGCGCAGCGGCGACGTCATCACCGCCGTGGGCGGCTACACCCTGACGGGCGGTGCCGAGCAGTTCCGCACCGCGGTGGCCGCGCGCCGGCCCGGCGACACCATGATCCTCACCGTCTGGCGCGAGGGCGGCTTCCTGGTGATGACTGTGGAGTTTCCCCGCGAGCAGGTGGAGGCGGCACCGCCGGCTGACCCGGAGCCGCCCGCCTGAGCTGCCGCGAGCGCCGACCGGGCAAGACCGGCTAAGACCTCGACAGCTCTCGGGCCGCCGTCTTCAGGAAGGCGCCGCCCCACACTCCCGCGGAGAGCAGGCCGCCGAAGATCATCAGCGCCTGGACGCTCACCCTGCCCTGCTGCTTCCAGTAGACGTCCTCGAGATCGAGCCAGAGCGCGAACTCGTCGAGGGTCAGCGCCGAGCCGACGCCGTAGGCGAAGGCGGTGCCCCGGTGGATGGGCCGCTGCTCGCTGGCGGTGTCGGCGATGAGCAGCCAGAGGTAGCCGGTGCCGAGCAGCCCCGCGATGCCGAACACCAGGTGGTGGAGGTGGCGGCCATCGGCGCTGAGGTTGTGGAAGGGCCCGATGCCGCGGCGGATCAGATGGGTGATGGCCCGTGCCGAGATGGCTCCGAGGTCGAAACCCAAGGACGACAGGAACATCCGCTCGCGCCGCGGATCCTGGAAGCTGTGGAGGTAGTGGTGGCGGAGCCGCCTGTGCAGGGGATCGGCGGGGTCGGGGACGGCGCTGCCGGTCACCAGCCCGGAGGGGGCTCGGTGCGGTTGAGCAGGCGCACGAAGTCCTCGGCGCGGGCCACCGCCTCCCAGCGGCGGGCGAAGAAGTCCTGGCAGATCATCCGGTTGTCGGCCAGGGCCGTCACCGTCACCGCCCACTGGTTGAGCGCCTTGTCGACCTCCACCTCGTGGGTGTTGGCATCGTTGCGCAGGACCAGGCCGCTGGGCGCCGGACGGCGCGTGCCGTCGTTGCGTCGGGGAGACGCCATTGCCATTGCGACAACCCTCCTGCGATGGGCCGGTGAGGCGGCGGGCGACGTCGATCGCCTGCTCATGCAGCGAACCGGCTGCGGAAGACACCAGCCGTCAGGCGCAATTGTTGCGCAAATCGTCGCGGGACGGAAGGGGCTCCGCGATCACCCCGGCAGATCGAGCATGCCCTGCGCGGGCGGCGCCGGGGAGGAGGCGGGAGGCGGCGCCGGCGGCTCCTCCGCAGCCTCCACCCAGGCGGGCGCCGCGCCGTCGCGCTCGACCATGCGAGCGATGACCGGCGGCGGCGGCCGGGGCAGCTCCACGTCGAGAAGGGCAGCGAAGTCGAAGGCGTTGACGACCGCGTAGTTGCTGCGGTTGTTGTTGAGCAGGACGTTCACCGGCGTCCCCCGGGAGGCCGCGGCACGGATCGCCGGCACCCACTCGCGCAGCTCCTCCGCCGTGTACAGGTAGTTGAAGCGGTGGTCGCTGCCGGGGCCGTCGGGGCGGTACCAGGTCCTGCGGTTGCGGCCGTGGAAGCGGGCGATGCACAGCGCCGGTGAGGTGATCGCCAGCAGCGGCGGCGCCGTCCCGCTGCCCAGCTGGGGCGCGTCGACACCGACGTACACGCAGTCCAGCTCGGTGAGCAGGTCCTCGGTTGCGGGCCACGCCCCGTTGTCGAACCAGCTGCGATGCCGGAACTCGATGGCGACGACGTCGTCGGGGTGACGCTCGCGCGCCTCCAGGAGCACGGCGCGGGCTTCGGGACGGTTGGTGAACCAGGGCGGGAACTGGTAGTGGACGGCCCCCAGGCGGCCACTCTCGCGCAGCGGCACCAGCGCCGCCAGGAAGTCGCGCACCTCCTCGCCGGTCGGCGAACGCGGCCGGCCAGCCTCACGCTCGTGCTGGGTGAGGCTGCGGAATGCCTTGATGTTGAAGCGGAAGCCCTCCGGGGTGCGCGCCACCCAGCCCTCCACCACCTCCGGCCTGGGGATGCCGTAGAAGGTGGTGTCTATCTCCACCATGGGAAAGAAGCGGGCGTAGTAGTCGAGCTTGTCGCGCTGCCGCCGTCCCCGCTCCAGCTCGGCCGGGTAGAACTCCCTGTGGTCGGCCCAGTTGCAGGTCCCGATCAGGATCCGCGCGGCGCCCGCGCTGCCGGTGTCCGAGTGAATGTCGACCACGATCGTCAAACAGTAACCAGGCTGTGACCGGGCTGGAGACGGGGCTCGTGACAATGACCGAGTCCCACCCTCCAAGGGAGTTGTGCAAGCCCAGTGACCGCAGCGTCCTTCCCGTCCGCGCCCGCCGCCCCGGTGCGGCCGGACGGACCCTGGATGGGGCCGACCGTGCGCCTGCGCCTCTTCTCGACGGTGCTCATGGTGCCCGCCATCGCGCTCTGGATCAGGCTGCTGGTGCCGCTGCCCGTGATCTCCCGGGAGTACGCCCTGCCGGTCTGGGGCCTGGCGGTGCTGTTCTTCATCAGCGAGCGCTGGCCGGTGGCGGTGGCGGTGCGGCGCAGCACCCCGTCGGTGGGCATGTCGGCGGCGCCGCTGGTGCTCGGGCTGTTCTTCTCGCCACCGTCCGCGATCATCGTCGCCTACCTGGTCGGAGCGGTGGCGGCCGCCGCCAGCCGCCGCGAGCTGCGCAGCGCCGCCAGCACCTTCAGCATCGCCCAGTTCTCGGTGTTCTCAGCCCTCGCGGCACTGACCTTCCGCGCCACCATCGGTCACCTCGACGCGGTGCACATCGGCTGGAACGCCTACCTGGCGGTGTCGGCGGCGGCCGCGGTGCTGATCCTCACCAGCCTGACCACCTCGTTCGCGGTGGCGCTGCGCGACGGCGTGATGACCCGACGGCTGGCTTCGGAGAACATCGCCCTGGCGTTCGCGGGCACGACCGCCGCCGCCGCCTACGGGGTGATCGCCGTGGACGTGATCTCCTCGAGCTCCAAGGGCGTGTTCGTGGTGGCGCTCTTCGGCGTGGTGCTCCTGGGTGGTTACCGCGCCCTGCTGATCGAGCGCCGCGAACGCCGGGTCGCCGAGTTCCTGCGCGGCGCCGACGAGTCCCTGAGCCAGTCCCACGAGTTGGAGTCGGCGATCGTCGGGCTGATCGGCCGCGCCCGCGAGATGTTCGAGGCGCAGCTCGCCCAGCTCACCATCTATCCGTCCTCACCGGGGCAGAAGGCCTATCGCACCACCGTCCGCGCCGGTGACCCCGGCGGCACCGAGGTGATGGTGGCGATCGACCTCAACGATCTCGACGACATCCTCGAGGCCGACTCCGACGGGGTGATCATCGACCGCACCAGCGCCTCGCCGAGCTCGCGCGACGTGCTCAGCCGGCGCCACATCGACCATGCCATGGTCGCCCTGCTGCGGGGGCGCTCGCGCATCGTCGGCAGCCTCATGGTGGGCAGCCACGTCAACGGGCGCAGCTTCGACCAGCGCGATCTCCACGTCTTCCAGTCGCTGGCCATCCAGACCAGCTCCACGCTGGAGAACGGCCGGCTGGAGCAGTCGATCGCCCGTCTCACCGAGCTGCAGGCGCAGCTCTCCCACCAGGCCTTCCACGACTCGCTCACCGATCTCGCCAATCGATCGCTGTTCAGCGATCGCATCGACCATGCCCTGCTCCGCCGCAACCGCACCGGCAAGCCCGTGGCGGTGCTGTTCATCGACCTCGACGACTTCAAGGGGGTCAACGACACCCTCGGCCACTCCGCCGGCGACCAGCTGCTCATCGGCGTCGCCGAGCGCCTGCGCACCTCGCTGCGCCGCCCCGACACCGCCGCCCGCCTCGGCGGGGACGAGTTCGCGGTCCTCATCGAGGACATCGACGCCCCGCTCGAGGCCGAGGCCGTGGCCGAGAGGATCTTCGCCGCCCTGATCGAGCCGTTCGCCATCGCCGGCCAGTCGGTGACCGTGCACGCCTCCATCGGGGTGGCCGTCTCCGATGACGCCACCGACAGCGCCAGCCGTCTGATGCGCCACGCCGACGTCGCCATGTACGCCGCCAAGACCGCCGGCAAGAGCCGCTACGTCCTCTTCATCTCGGGCATGGAGGCGGAGATCGTCGCCCGCCACCGCCTCCGTGCCGACCTGGAGAGGGCGGTCTCCTCGGACGAGTTCGGGGTGAACTACCAGCCCATCTTCGACATTGCGGACGGCCGGCTGGTGGCCACCGAGGCCCTGGTGCGCTGGCGTCATCCCACCCGCGGCATGGTGGCCCCGGACGACTTCATCAGCACCGCCGAGGAGACCGGCGTCATCCTCGCCCTGGGCACCCGGGTTCTCCGCAAGGCGTGCCTCGCCACCCGGCAGTGGCAGGAGAGATTCCCCTCCCCGGACCCGCTCTGGGTCAGCGTCAACATCTCGGCGCGCCAGCTCCAGCAGCCCGGCTTCGTCGACGAGGTGCTCGACCTGGTCAGGGAGACCGGGCTCCCCGCGCCCTCGCTGGTGCTGGAGCTGACCGAGAGCATGGTGCTCGACGACGGCAACGCCGGGGCCAGCATCGAGAAGCTCAGCTCCCTGAAGCGGGCGGGCATTCGCATCGCCATCGACGACTTCGGCACCGGCTACTCGTCTCTGAGCTACCTCCGCCGCCTCCACGTCGACATCCTCAAGATCGCCAAGCCCTTCGTCGACGATCTCCACAACGACCAGGACGAGGGGGACTTCGCCCGCGCCATCGTGGGCATCGGCAACGCCCTGCGCCTCACCATGATCGCCGAGGGCATCGAGACCACCGCCCAGCTGGTCACCCTGCGCGAGCTGGGCTGCCATCTCGGCCAGGGCTACCACCTCTCCCACCCGGTCAAGCCGGAGGCGATCCGCCGCATGCTCGCCGCCGGTGGCGTCGACCTCTCGCTGCTGGCCCTCAAACCGGTGGTGGCCCCGATCCTGCGGCTCTCGCGCGCGCAGTAGCCGCGCCTGTCACGACCTCTCTGATCGCGGATGGGGGTCGCGGCGGAGGGCGTACGCTGCCCGGGTGCGCTCGGAACGCGAACTGCAGACGCTTGCGCTGGCGGCTGCCCAGGCTGCCGGGGACGTGATCCGGGCGTCACGCCGGGACGCGGCCCCGCTGGAGGCGCAGCTCAAGGGGGCGGGCGACTACGTCACCGTGGTCGACCGCGCCGCCGAGGCCGCCGCGGTGGCGGTGCTGCACGAGGCCGATCCCTCCATCGACGTGCTGGCCGAGGAGCGCGGCGGTGAGATGTCGGCACGGATGTGGGTCATCGATCCCCTCGACGGCACCACCAACTTCCTGCGCGGCTTCCCCGAGGTGGGCGTCTCCATCGCCCTGGTGGAGGACGGCGTGCCCCGGGTGGGGGTGGTCACCGCCCCCTTGACGGGCGGGGAGTGGTCGGCCATCGCCGGGATGGGGGCCTTCGACGCCGCCGGGCGGCGGCTCGACATCCACCAATCGGCGGGCAGGGGGGTGGTGGCCACGGGCTTCCCGTTCCGGCGCCCGGAGAACCGCTCCCGGTATCTGCTCGCCATGACCGCCGCCATGGAGACCTTCGAGGACCTGCGCCGGGCGGGCGCCGCCAGCCTCGACCTGGCCTACGCCGCCTCGGGTGTCTGGGACGGGTTCTTCGAGCTCAACCTGTCGCTCTGGGACATCGCCGCGGGAAGCCTGCTGGTCCGCGAGGCGGGCGGGGTGGTCAGCGACTGGCAGGGTGACGAGCTGGCCGTCTTCCGCAGCGGTGACATCCTCGCCGGGGCGCCCCGCTGGCACGAGCTGATGCTCTCGCTCACCCGGGCGGCGGCGTAACCCCCGGTCCGCGCTCGGACTCTGTCGGGAGGATGGTGACCAGCTCCAACCACGCCATCGCTGCGCGCCCCGAGAACGTGCTGGCCGGCAGGCGCATCCTCGTCACCGGGGTGCTCACCCCCAGGAGCATCGCGTTCGCCATCGCGCAGAGGTGCCAGGCGCACGGCGCCGAGGTGGTGCTGACCTCCTTCGGCCGGGCCATGAGCCTCACCCAGCGCAGTGCCAGACGGCTGCAGCCCAGCCCCGAGGTGCTCGAGATGGACGTCACCGACGTCGACCGGGTGCGCGGCGTCGCCGCGGCGGTGCGGGAGCGCTGGGGATCGCTGGACGGGGTGGTCCACGCCATCGGCTTCGCGCCCGAGGACTGCCTGGGCGGCCACTTCCTGGAGACGCCCTGGGAGTCGGTGGCCACCGCCCTGCAGGTGAGCAGCTTCTCGCTGAAGACGCTGGCTGCCGAGTTTGTGCCACTGATGCCCGCAACAGGTGGCGCGCTGGTGGCGCTGACCTTCGACGCCACCCTGGCGTGGCCCCTGTACGACTGGATGGGGCCCGCCAAGGCGGCGCTGGAGGCGATCGGCCGCTACCTGGCCCGCGACCTCGGCCCCCGCCAGGTGCGCGTCAACACCATCTCCGCCGGCCCCCTCGAGACCATGGCCGCCAAATCGATCCCGGGCTTTGCCACGCTCAAGGATGCCTGGGCGGGGCAGGCCCCGCTAGGATGGGACGCGACCGACGCGGGTCCCGTCGCCGACACCACTGTGTTCCTGCTCAGCGACATGGCGCGGGGCATCAGCGGCGAGGTGATCCACGTGGATGGCGGCTACCACTCGCAGGGCGCCCCGCTGCCCGCGTCGCCGCCACGGCAGGGAGGCAGATGACCAGCAACGGCAACGGCAGCGGCAACGGCCGCGCGCGCATCGTGATCACCGGCATGGGGGCGATCAGCCCGCTGGGCGATGACGTCGCCTCCACGTGGCGAGCCTGCCGCGCCGGCACCAGCGGGGTGGGGCCGATCACCCAGTTCGACGCCTCGCAACTGCCCACGCGCATCGCCGCCGAGGTCAAGGGATTCGACGCCGCCGCCGTTCTCGGTGTCAAGGAGGCGCGGCGCAGCAGCCGCTGCATCCAGCTCGCCCTGGTCGCCGCCCGCGAGGCGGTCACCGACTCCGGGCTCGACATCGCCGCCATCGGCCCCGACGCGGGGGTGCTGGTGGCCTCCGGCGTGGGCGGCCTCGAGGTGCTCGAGCGCGCCGTGCTCAACCTCCACCAGCAGGGGGTGCGCCGGGTCTCACCCTTCACCGTGCCCTCGATGATCGCCGACATGCCGGCGGGCATGATCGCCATCGACCACGGCGCCAAGGGGCCGAACTTCGCGGTGGTCAGCGCCTGTGCCTCGGCGGCCCACGCCCTCGGCGAGGCGGCGGAGTGGATCCGCCGCGGCGACGCCAGCGTGGTCATCGCCGGCGGCACCGAGGCCTCGGTCTGCGCGCTGGGGGTGGGCTCCTTCAACGCCATGCAGGCGCTCTCGACGCGCAACGACGAGCCGGAGCGGGCCTCGCGCCCCTTCGACCGCACCCGCGACGGGTTCGTGATGGGCGAGGGGGCGGCGATCCTGGTGCTCGAGGAGCTGGAGAGCGCTCGCCGCCGCGGCGCGCGCATCTACGCGGAGCTGAGCGGCTACGGCGCCACCGCCGATGCCTCGCACATCACCGCTCCCGACCCCAGGGGCGACGGCGCCCGCCGCTGCGTGCTGCGCGCCCTGGAGCGCGCCCACGCCGCGCCCGCCGACGTCGGCTACATCAACGCCCACGGCACCGGCACCCCGCTCAACGACGCCGCCGAGACCAGGGCCATCAAGGCGGCCCTGGGTGAGGTCGCCGCGACGGTGCCGATGTCGTCGACCAAGTCGATGCACGGCCACCTCCTCGGCGCCGCCGGCGCCCTGGAGGCGATCATCGCGGTTCTGGCCATTCGCGACCAGTACGTGCCGCCCACCACCAACCTCGACGAGCCCGACCCCGAATGCGACCTCGACTACGTCCCCAACGTGGGCCGCGAGCAGCGCATCGACCTGGCCATCAGCACGTCCTTCGGCTTCGGCGGGCACAACGCCTGCCTGGCCTTCTCGCGCCTCGACTGAGGCGGCTCTAGGCCGGCGCCGCCAGCCGCGCCATCCACGCCTCCACCTCGTCGGGGTCGCGGGGCAGGGCCTCGGAGAGGTTGCGGTGGCCATCCTCGGTCACCAGCACGTCGTCCTCGATGCGCACGCCGATGCCGCGGTAGCGCTCGGGAACAGTGAGGTCGTCGGGCTGAAAGTACAGCCCGGGCTCGATGGTGAGCACGTAGCCGGCGCGCAGCTCGCCGTGGTACTCCTCATCGCGCGCGTTGTTGCAGTCGTGCACGTCGAGCCCGAGCATGTGGCTGGTGCCGTGCATGGTCCAGCGCCGGTGCAGCTGCTGGTCGCGGCGCACCGCCACGTCGGGATCGACGGTGAGGATGCCGAGCCGGTGCAGGCCGGCGGCGAGCACCCGCATGGCCGCCTGGTGGGGCGCCATGAAGGGCACCCCCGGCCGCACCTCGGCCATGGCGGCGCGCTGCGCCTCGAGCACGATCTGGTAGATCTCGCGCTGCTCGGCGCTGAACCTCCCGGAGACCGGGATGGTGCGGGTGACGTCGGCGGTGTAGAGCTGGCGGCACTCCACGCCGGCGTCGAGGAGCAGCAGGTCGCCGTAGTCGACCTCCCCGTCGTTGCGCGCCCAGTGGAGCACGGTGGCGTGCGCTCCCGAGGCGGCGATGGTGTTGTAGCCGGTGTCGTTGCCGTCGAGCCGCGCCCGCGCGTTGAAGACCCCCTCGACCACGCGCTCGCCCGATTCCAGGGCGTCGGGGAGCGCCCTGACCACGTCCTCGAAGGCGCGGATGGTGGAGTCGACCGCCTGCTGCAGCATCGACACCTCGAAGGAGTCCTTGACCAGACGCATCTCCGAGAGCGCCGTGGTCAGCTCCTCGTCGGCCCCGTTGGCGGGCAGCGCCGCGTCGATGCGCGGGTCCAGCGCCCGGGCGGCGGTGGCCTCCGCACCCAGCCTCGCCAGCACCGCCGGCAGCTCGGCCAGGGGAGCGGTGTCGATGCCCAGGTGCGCTGTGGTCTCGGTCAGCCCGGGACGCGGGCCCGTCCAGAACTCCCCGTAGCGCGAGTCGGTGAAGAACTCGTGGGTGGACCGGTCGTTGCGCGGCTCCACGTAGAGAGTGGCCGAGTGCGCCTCCCCGTCCCAGGCCATCACCAGCACCGAGTCGGGCTCCATCCCGCCGCACAGCCAGAAGAAGTCGGAGCCCGGCCGGAAGCGATAGTCGGTGTCGTTGGAGCGCACCTTCAGGGGACCGCTGGGGATGACCAGGCTCCTGCCGGGGAAACGCTCCGACAACCGGCGTCGCCTCTGCTCGAAGCTGGCGGCGGCGGGGTGGCGGGTCGTCGCCAGCTCGCCCGACTCCGCCCAGCCCGTCGACATCAGGTCCATGAGCGCGCGCGGCACCGGCGGGCGATGCCGGCCCACCCAGATCCAGCGCTCGCTCTGCGGATGCTCCTCGGAGACGTCGGGCTGGTCGGCGAGGTCGGTGGCGTCGCCGTCGTCGATGGTCACCCGACCACTCTACCCAGCGGCGCCGCCGCGACGGCGGCGGCTAGCATCGGGCGGTGGCCGATGCACGCGCTGCCGCCGACAGCGGCGTCACCGCCATCCGCGCCGACATCACCACCGTGGCCGCGGAGGCGATCGTCAACGCCGCCAACCAGCACCTCGCCGGCGGCGGTGGTGTCGACGGCGCCATCCATCGGGCCGGCGGGCCGGTGATCATGGCCGAGCTGCGCTCGCGCCACCGCGGCTGCCCCACCGGCGAGGCGGTGATCACCGCCGCGGGGAGCCTGCCGGCCCGGCACGTCATCCACGCGGTGGGCCCCCGCTGGCGCGATGGCGCGCATGGCGAGCCCGAGCAGCTGCGCTCCGCCTACCGCAGCGCCTTCCGGCTGGCCCGCGAGCACGGCTGCGCCACGGTGGTGAGCCCGTCGATCAGCACCGGCATCTACGGCTTTCCCATCGCGGAGGCGGCGCCGATCGCGGTCGAGGCGGCGGTGGCGGAGCTGGCCACGGACGGCACCCCGGTCCGGCGCATCACCTTCGCTCTCCTCAGCGCCGCCGACCTCGCCGTCTTCACCTCTGCCATCGCCGCCGTCACCCCGCCGCCGGCAGCGCCGCCAGCCAGCTGACGGTCGCGGCGGCGACCAGCAGGGCGAGCACCGGGAAGGCCAGCCGCGGAGCCTCCCCGGTCAGGACCGCGACCGGGGCGCCGGCCGCCAGCAGCCCGGCGCCGAGCAGCGCCACCGCCCCCTGGCCCAGCGGCTGCCGCGCCGCCACCACCAGCACCGCCGCGGCGGCCAGCGCCACGCTCATCGCCAGACGCGCCGCGCCCGCCCCCAGCAGCGTCGACAGGGTCCGCGCCCCGCCCCGGCGGTCGCCCTCGGTGTCGGGGAGGCAGTTGGCCAGCTGGAGGGCCAGCGCCAGGAGGCCGGCGAGGGGGATGGCCACCGCCGCCCCGCGCAGGCCGCCCGTCATCGCCATGGCCAGCAGCGGCACCGTGGCCAGGCCGCCCCACCAGGCCAGCACGGCAGCGGGGGTGCGCTTCAGGGCCAGGTCGTAGGCCACGCCGGCGGCCACCCCCAGCGCCGCCACCGCGAGCACGTCGCGCCCCAGCCAGGCGGCGGTGGCCAGGGACACGGCCACGCCGCCGACCGCCACCGCCAGCGCGGCCTCGCGAGAGACCAGCCCGCGCACCACCGGCTTGTACGGCTTGGCGGCAGAGTCGGCGGCCGCGTCGGCCCAGTCGTTGAGCGCGCCGATGGCCAGCTGCGCGGGCAGCATCACCAGCGTCAGCCCCAGCGCGGTCCGCGTCGAGGGCAGGTGACGGGTCAGCAATCCCGCCGCCGCGACCACCACGGCGGTGACCAGGAGCGAGGGTCCGGGATGGGTGAGAAACAGCCACGCCTTGGCGCGTCCACCGACGTCGCTGCGTTCGTCGAGAACCCGCCACCAGCTACGATTCCGCCGGTCAAGTTGGGGCATCTCCCCTTCCCACGTGAGGCTGCCGTCGATGTCCACCAACGCTTCGACCGCTGCTCCAGCGCCGTCCGCCGCTGCCGCCACCGCGGCGGCGACGCGCTTCGAGCACGACGTGGTGGTGGTCGGCGGCTGCGGCCACGTGGGCCTTCCTCTCGGCATCGTGCTCGGGCAGTGCGGCATGCGGGTCGCGCTCTTCGACACCAACCAGGCGGCGGTCGACACCGTCAACGCGGGACGGCTTCCCTTCGCCGAGGATGGCGCCCAGGCCCCGCTGGCCGAGCTGCGCGCCGCCGCGCGGCTGGTCGCGACCACGGCGGCCGAGGTGATCTCCTCGGCCGAGTACGTGGTGGTGGTGATCGGCACCCCGGTGGACGAGCATCTCAATCCCAATCCCAACGCTGTGGTCAGGGCGATCGCCCAGTTCGCCGGTCACCTCGGCCAGGGGCAGGTGATCGTGCTGCGCAGCACCATCTATCCCGGCGTCACCGCGCTGGTGGAGCGCTACCTCGCCGCCCGCGGGCTGGACAACCTGGTCTGCTTCTGTCCCGAGCGCATCGCCCAGGGGCGATCGATGACCGAGCTTCGCGAGCTGCCCCAGATCATCTCGGCGCGCACCCCCGAGGGGATGGCGCGGGCCCGGCAGCTGTTCCTGCGTCTCGCCCCCGAGCTCATCGAGCTGCAGCCCGAGGAGGCGGAGCTGGCCAAGCTGTTCACCAACACCTGGCGCTACATCCGCTTCGCGGCGGCCAACCAGCTGTTCATGATGGCCAACGACTTCGGTCTCGACTTCGAGCGCATCCGCAGCGCGCTGGTGACCAACTATCCGCGCGCCGCCGACATGCCGGGCCCCGGTTTCACCGCGGGCCCGTGCCTGTTCAAGGACACCATGCAGCTGGCCGCCTTCAACAACAACCAGTTCACCCTCGGTCACACCAGCATGATGATCAACGAGGGGTTGCCGCTGTACGTGGTGGCCCGCCTGGAGCGGCGCTTCGATCTCTCCACGCTCACGGTGGGCATCCTCGGCACCGCGTTCAAGGGCGAGTCCGACGACATCCGCTCGTCTTTGGCGTACAAGCTGAAGCGCATCCTCGCGTTCAAGGCCAGGCGTGTGCTCTGCGCCGACCCCTACGTCGCCGCCGACCCCGAGCTGACCTCGGAGGAGCAGCTGCTCGCCGGCTCGGACCTGGTCATCATCGGGGCGCCTCACCTTCGCTACGCCACCCTCGACATCGCTGTCCCCGTGGTCGACGTCTTCAACGTGCGCGGCCAGGGCGTGCTCACGTGAGGCCGCGCGTCTCCATCGTCATCCCCGCATTCAACGAGGGTGTGGAGATCAACGACTGCATCGACCGCATCCTCGAATCGGTGAAGCTGCCCTGCGAGGTGCTGGTGGTCTACGACACGCCCCAGGACACCACCGCGGCCTACGCGCGCGAGTACGCGCAGCGCGATGCCAGGGTGATCCCCGTGCTCAACAGCGCAGGGCGCGGACCGGCGGCGGCGATGCGCTGCGGCATCCAGCACGCCGCCGCCGACGTCACCGTGGTCACCATGGCGGACGGCTCCGACGACCCCATGCAGATCGACCAGCTCACCCGCCTGGTGGAACGGGGCGTGGTGGTGGCGGCGGCGTCGCGCTACATGCGCGGCGGCCAGCAGGTGGGTGGTCCCCGGCTCAAGGGCATGATCTCGCGCGCCGCCGGGGTGTCGCTGCACCTCGTCGCCCGGGTGGGCACCCACGATCCCACCAACTCCTTCAAGGCCTATTCGACCGATTTCATCCGCGAGGTCGGGATCGCCTCCGATGCGGGCTTCGAGCTGGGCATCGAGATGATCGCCAAGGCGCACCGTCGCGGCCTGCCCATCGCGGAGATCCCCACCATCTGGCTCGACCGCAGCCACGGACAGTCGAACTTCAAGGTGCGCGAATGGATTCCCCGCTACCTGCGCTGGTACCTGGCCGCCCTCGGCCCCCGCCGCCAGGCGCTGCGCTCCGGGTACAGGGTAAATCCCCACGCCTGGGAGGGCGGCGAGAGAGAGGACGGGAGCGCGCGCCCATGAGCACAGTCCTGCTCACCGGCTCCCAGGGGTTCATCGGCGGCTACATCGTGGGGGAGCTGCTCTCTGCCGGTCACACCGTGATCGGGCTCGACAACCTCTCCAAGTACGGCCGTGTCGCCAAGACGTACGACGACGATCCCGGCTACACCTTCGTGGAGGGCGACGCCCGCGACCCGGCGGTGCTCACCGAGCTGCTCAGGGGCTGCGACCACCTCATCGCCGGCGCCGCCATGATCGGTGGCATCTCCTATTTCCACACCTACGCCTACGACCTGCTGGCCACCAACGAACGCATCATGGCCGCCACCTGCGACGCCGCCATCGCGGCCCACCGCGACGGCCGCCTGCAGAAGGTCACCTACATGAGCAGCTCGATGGTGTTCGAGTCGGCGACCTCGTGGCCGTCGGCGGAGGGATCGGAGCGGGCCATCCCCCCGCCGCTGTCGTCGTACGGTTTCCAGAAGCTCGCCGTGGAGTACTACGCGCGCGCCGCCTGGGACCAGCATCAGCTCCCCTACACGATCGTGCGCCCCTTCAACTGTGTCGGCATCGGTGAGGGGCGCGCGCTCGGGGACGTGGAGATCCAGAGCGGCAACGTCAAGCTGGCCATGAGCCATGTGGTCCCCGACCTGGTGCAGAAGGTGCTCAGGGGACAGGATCCGCTCCACATCCTGGGCAGCGGCGCGCAGGTCCGCCACTACACCTACGGTGGCGACCTGGCCCGCGGGGTGGTCACCGCCATGGAGCACCCCGGCGCGCACAACCAGGACTTCAATCTCTCCACCGCGCAGAGCACCACCGTGCTGGAGCTGGCCGAGAAGATCTGGCACCGCATCCGCGGCGCCGGCGAGCCCTTCCGCCACGTCTCGGACACGCCCTTCGAGCACGACGTGCAGCGGCGCATCCCCGACACCACCAAGGCCGGTTCGGTGCTGGGTTTCCAGGCCACCACCTCGCTCGACGACATGCTCGAGGAGGTGGTGCCCTGGATCGAGTCGGCGATCGCTCAGGGGGTCATCTGACCCGGGCCGGTGCGGGCTCAGTAGCCGTAGGGGTTGGAGCTGCTCGGGGTCGCCGCGGGCGTGGCCGTGGGCGCGGCCCCGGCGCTCGACACCGGCACGCTCGACCACCCCGGGTAGTTGCCGTTGGCGTCGCCGGGCTTGGTGTCCCCTGAGTAGAAGTGCAGAGGCCGGCCGTTGTAGGTGACCTGGGTGCCCTTGCCGTCGCTGCGCACGATGGTGGCCAGCTGACCGGTGATCCCGGATGCCCCCGTCGGCGTGGTCCCCGCGGGCACGGTGAGCGGCGGCCAGGTGCTGATGCAGCCGCCCGTGCAGGCGCTGGTGCCGCTGCCCGCGGTGTCCTGGGCGAACTGGTACAGGGTCATGCGGTTGAAGCCCGCCACCAGCACGGTCCCGTGGCCGCTGACCGCCGCCGAGGCCACGGTCGCGCTCGAGGTGGGCGGCTGGTTGCCGCCGCCTCCCGCGGAGCTCGATGACGTCGCCGGCGCACCCCCGCAGGCGGCGATGGCCAGCAGGGCGGCACCGGCCGCGACCCGGCGGATGGTGATGCTGCGCATGTCGTTCCTCCCCAGTGGTGGTGCCTCGAGTATCGAAGCCCGGGGTCGGCGCGGCCAGTGTCCGAAGGTCTTAAGACCCGCTCACACCACCCCGTGGCGCTGCGCCCAGAGCGCCGCCTGGGTGCGGTCGGCCACCCCGATGCGCCCGAAGATGCTGGTCATGTGCGCCTTGACCGTCTTCTCGCTGATGGCCAGGCGCCAGGCGATCTGCTTGTTGCTGAGCCCCCGCGCCACCAGCTTGAGCACGTCCATCTCGCGGCTGGTGAGCTCGTCGAAGGGGCGCCGTCCCCGGCGCGCCGTGAGCAGGGCGCGGGCGGCACGCGGGGACAGCGGCGAGTCGCCGGCGGCGGCGGCGCGGACGCCACGGAGCAGCTCGTCGCTCTCCGCGTCCTTGAGGATGTAGCCGACCGCCCCGCTGTCGAGGGCCTCCATGACGCGCTCGTGGTCGGCGAACGAGGTGAGCATGACCACCCGCGTCTCGGGTCGAAGCGCGAGCAGGCGGTGGGTGGCCTCGATGCCGTCCATCCCCGGCATGGACACGTCCATCAGCACCACGTCGGGCTGCTGGGCCAGCACCGTGCTGACCGCCTGCTCGCCGCCGCCGACGGCGTCGACCACCTCGAAGTCGGGGTCCTCGGCGAACAGCTCGCAGAGGCCACGGCGCACCAGGGGATGGTCGTCGACGATCACCAGGCGGATGGGCGGGCTCACTGGGCGGGCACCCTCACCGAGACCCGGGTGCCCCCGCCGGGACGCGAGTCCACGTGCAGGCTGCCGCCGGCGTCGGCGACCAGGTCGCGGAGCAGGCTGAGGCCGACGTGGCCGTCGCGACGGCGGCGATCGACCTCGGCCGCGCTGAAGCCGCGACCGTCGTCGCTGACCACCAGCAGGACGCCGTCGCCGCGGTTCTGCAGGCGCACCGCCACGTGCGTCGCCTGGGCATGCCGGGCGGCGTTGCGGAGCGCCTCCTGGGCGACACGGAAGAGCAGCGTGGTCGTCGCCGCCCCCAGCGCGGTGTCGTGCGGCGCCTCCAGGCTGACTGTGATGCCACCCGCGGAGAGCGGCTCGAGCAGGTCGCGGAGCGCGTTGTCGATGCCCTCGGCGTGCAGGTTGGGTGGAGCGATCTCGACGATCAGGGTGCGCAGGTCGCGCATCGCCGCCCGGGTCTCGCCGGCGGCGTTGCCGACGTCGGAGGCGAGGGCCGCCGGCGCCGTCTCGCCGCCGCCGGCCGAGCCCAGCCGGCGCAGCAGCGCGCTCAGCGAGAAGTTCACCGCCGCCAGCCGCTGCACCACCCCGTCGTGGAGGTCGCGGGCGATGCGCCTGCGCTCCTGCTCGGAGGCGTTGATGGCCCGCTCCAGCAGCGCCTGGCGCTCGGCGAGCGAGGCGCGCAGGCGCCGCGCCATGCCCACCGCCAGGGGGATCTGCACCACCAGGAGCGTGGCCAGGCCGGCGATCAGCACCGGCAGGAACGAGGACCACACCGACTGCTGGTACTGGGTGATCGCCTGGTAGCGCTGGTAGGTCTCGAAGAGCAGGGGGACGCCCGCCGGGGTGTGCACCCGCAGGTACACCTGGAGCAGCTTGCCGAAGCTGCGCTCGTACTGGTTCTCGGGCTCGGTGAGGTCGCTGACCCCGGCGTCGACGGCGCCGCCGCGCAGGGAGGCGAGCTCGGCGCCGCCGAGGGTGAAGCGCTGCCCGATGAGGCGCGGCTGGTCGGAGTAGATCACCGTGCCGGCGGCGGTCCAGAGCTTGACGCGGACCAGGTCGGCGCTGAGGATGCGCTCGCGCACGATCTTGTCGAGGGCGGCGATGGCGGCGGGGTCGCGGCGCAGCAGGGAGTCGCTGAGCGCCGGCTGGACGATGCCGATGCCCTCCACCTGGGTGATGTCCTCGGCGTGGCCGACCGCCTGCTGCTCGGCGTCGCGGCTGACCACCACGAAGGTGCCCGCCCCCACCAGGCAGGCGGCCAGCAGGCCGCCGGCGGCGAAGCGGACGACCTCGTTGCGCAGCAGCCGGGGCAGCAGGCCAGGGCGGCGGGTGCGGCGGCGTGGCGGCTCCGCGGCGGTCGCCGCGCCGGCGCGACCCAGGTCGTGCACCGTCATGGTCATCGCAGCCTAGCTGCTGGCGGTTGTCATGTCCTGACAATCCTGGCCCGGGGAGGAGGGTGGGTGGCCTCGATCGTTGGTCGTACGACCGGCGCTCGCGGCGGACCGGTCAGGGCCGGGTGGGGAGGAGGTCCTCGGAGAAGTGGCCGCCGGCGGCGATCTCCTCGAGCAGGGCGCGGTCGGTCAGCCACTCCACCGGGGCGTGGTCGTCGGTGAGCGGGTCGCGGGCCGGCGCCACCGCGCGCAGCTGCGCCGACAGCAGCGGGACGAGCACGCCCAGCGGCGACGGCATGGTGGCGAGCCGGGCGCGCAGCTGATCCGGTGTCAGCGCGCGATCGAAGCCCACCACCAGCTCGTTGAAGCTCAGCGCCGGCCAGACGCGCACGTCGGGCAAGACTGTCGCCAGGGTTCCGCTCACCGCCACGGCGAGGCGGTCGTCGCCGGGAACGCGCGCCATGTTGAAGGCGATCGCCCCGCCCGCCTCGAGGTGGGCGCGGGCCAGGGTGAAGAACTCCTGGGTGACCAGCCAGAAGGGGACGTAGGCCTGGCGGTAGGCGTCCACGACGATCAGGTCGTAGCGCGCGCTGGTGGTGGCCAGCCAGGCGCGGCCGTCGCCCTCGTGGACCTGCAGGCCGGGGATCAGGCCCATGCCCATGTACCGCCGTCCCGCGTCGCTGACCGCGGGGTCGGGCTCGATGCCGTCGATGCGCACACCGGGGTAGAGGCGGGCCAGCGCGCGGGCCATGGTGCCGCCGGCGTTGCCGATGACCAGGGCGCGACCCAGCGGATGGCCGAGCAGGGGCGGCACCACCAGGGGCATGTCCCACTCGCCGCCGGTCAGCACCGTGGCGGGGCGGTACACCGACTGGTCGGCGATGCCGTCGTCGAGGCGCAGGGTGGTGCGCCCGTCTTGGGTGTGCACCACCTGCACGTACTGGTACTGCGACTCGCGCTCCATGATCGTGCCGGCGACCGGCTTCACCGCCCCCGGGGGGATCAGCATCAGCCCCGCCACCGCCACCGCCACCACCGGGGCGCGCCGCGGCAGCAGGGGCAGGGCGGCGAGGCTGACCAGCAGGGCGGCGCTCAGCAGGGTGCGCTGGGTGCCGATGGCGGGGATCAGAACCAGCGCGGGCGCGAAGGTGCCCAGGATGGCCCCCAGGGTGGTCAGCGAGGAGAGCCGCCCGCTGACGCTGCCCGCGCTGCGGACGTCGCGCACCGCCAGGCGGACGGCGAAGGGCGACACCATGCCGAGCAGCGACACCGGCACGCTGAAGAGCAGCAGGGTGGCGAAGAAGGAGCCCGCCACCACCCCGATGCTGAGCGCGCTGAATCCCTGCAGGGCGAGCTGCAGGAAGGGATGCGCGATGAACGGCAGCACGCTGGTGACCGCCGCGGCCACCAGCAGGATGGCGCCGAGAACGTGCGGCTCGGGGTGGCGGTCGGCGAGCCGGCCGCCCAGCCAGTAGCCCACCGAGAGGTACACCAGGATGAGCCCGATGACGTTGGCCCAGACCACGGTGGTGTTGCCGAAATAGGGGGCGAGCAGGCGCGACGCGCAGATCTCGATGGCGAGCGAGCCCGCGCCGGCGGCGAAGACCACGAGCGGCAGAAAGCGCGGAGCCGGTTTCAGCGAGCCGCTCCCCAGGCCGCGACCACCTCGGCGAGCCCGTCGCGATGGTCGGTGACGCGCGGGCGCCACCCCGGCAGCCGCGGTGTGGCCGGGCCGGTGGCGGCCGTCTCCACCATCTGCATGTGCGTCTCGTCCACCACCAGGTGCGCGAGCGGGCGGGTGGAGCCGGGCAGGTGCAGCGGGCGCGATCGTCCCACCAGGTGCGCGAAGTGGTCCATGAAGTCGGCGAAGGATGCGGGCCTGCCGTCGGTGGCGTAGCTGACCCGCCCCGAGGAACGGCGCTGCGCGGCGATGATCAGCGAGGCGGCGGCGTCATCGCCGTAGAGGTGGTGCTGCAGGTTGCGGCGCGGCCCGGCCCAGTAGGGGCGTCCCAGGCGGAAGGCGCTGCGGTAGGCGCGCAGGTCGCGCCACTCCGCACCGTAGAGGTAGCCGAGCCGCACCACGCAGGCGGGTGTGGCGCCGTCCAGCACCATCTCCTCGGCGTCGCGGGCGGCGCCGGCGATGGCCCGCATCCTCTCGCCGACCGGGCCGCCGCCCTCGGCCCCCTGGATGAAGGCGTAGCTGGCGTGCACCAGGAACGCCACCCTGTCGCGCTGGGCGGTGGCGAGCACACGACGGGTGGAGGCGCGGATGTGCTGGGCCGGGTCGCGCCACCAGGCGTGGCCGTCGTGGAGCAGCGTGTTGGGAGGCTGCAGCGCCAGGTTGATGACCACCGGGGCGCCCCGGCCCTGGTCGCGGCCCCAGGCGCGAGCCAGCACCCGGCCCAGCTCGCTGCGGGGCGCCGTCACCAGCACTCGCATCGCCTCTCCTCGCCCCGCGGCGGCAGCGCCCGCACTGCGGGCGGGAGCGAAGTCTAGGCTGAAACGTCATGCGCATTCTCGACGTGTCGCCCAAGGACATGAGCAGGCTCGAGTCGGGCTCTGTGGTGCGCACCCACAACCTGCTCTCCCAGCTGAGCGCCCGCCACACGGTGCGGCAGTTCTCCCTGGAGTGGTCGGGCCGGCCGCGAAGGTCGCGGACGGTGACCACCGTCGCCCACGCCGGCACCTACGTCGAGCATCGCCTCTCCAGCCCGCTGGAGTGGTCGCTGGCGACGGTCGCCCGCCACGCCTGGATCGGCGTCCCCATGGCCAGCGGCGCGACGCTGCAGATGCTGCGACCGCGGCAGCTGGACAGCCTGCTGGGCTGGGCCGACGCCGTGCTCGTCGAGTTTCCCTGGCAGTTCGAGTACTGCCGGCGGCGCGCCGCCGGGGCGGCCCTGGTCCTCGCCTCCCACAACGTGGAGCGGCAGAAGTTCCCCTCCTGGGCGCGGGCTGCCGGCATCGATCCGCAGCGCTCTCCGTGGGTGCGCTACGTGGCCAGATCGGAGGCCAGCGCGGTCGCCCACGCCGACCTGGTCGTGGCCGTCAGCGAGGCCGACAGGGACCTCTTCGTGGCCACCTACGGCGTCAGCCCGGCGCGCATCGCGGTGATCCCCAACGGCGCCGACATCGACCTCTACTCGCCCGCCGACGAGGCGGCACGGCGCGCCGCCAAGCGAGAGCTCGATCTCCCCGACCGGGCCACGGTCATCTTCGCCGGGGCCGACGTGCCCCCCAACCGCGCCGGCGCCCAGGCCATTCGCGAGGCGGCCGCCCGGCTGCCCGAGGTCACCTTCCTCATCCTCGGCGACGTGGCCAGCCCCGGGCGATCGGGCAACGTGGTGTGCACGGGATACGTCGCCGACCTCCGCCTCCACCTGCAGGCCGCCGACATCGCCATCTGTCCGATCCGCCACGGCGGCGGCACCAAGATCAAGCTCCTCGAGTCGCTGGCGGCGGGGCTGCCCACGGTGGTCTTCGAGGAGGCGCTGCACGGGTTTGCCGCCCGCCCCGGCGAGCACGTGCTGCTGGCGGCCGGGGGTGGCGCCGGCCTGGCGGAGGCGGTGCGCACCCTGCTCGCCGATCCCGGCCTGGCGTCGGAGCTGGGTGAGAATGGCCGGCGGCTGGTCGTCGAGCGGTACTCCTGGCGCCGGGTGGGGGCCGAGCTGGCGGATGCGCTGCAGGGGCGGCTGCGTTGACCGGGCCCTCTGCGGTGGATCGCTCCGCGCTGTGGCTGCCGCTGCTGCGCCGGCTCACCGCGGAGTCGCCCACCTGGGTGACCTGGAAGAGCGCCGACGCCGCCCTCCACGGGTACGGCGACGTCGATTCCACGGCGGCCGCGGCCGAGCGGCCGGCGATCGAGTCGATGTTCGCGGGGTGGGCGGCGGCCCAGGGCCTCGGACCGGTGATCGTCTGCCGGCACGCGCCCGACCTCGACGTCCTGGTCGCTCTCAGCGGAGACGAGCCATTCATCGAGCTGGACGTGATGCCGCGCAAGGTCTTCCTTGGCTCCACGATGTTCACCCACCAGGATGTGCTGGCACTGTCAGAGATGGACCCGCGCGGCTTCCGGCGCGTGCACCCGGGCGCGGAGGGGCTGCTCAAGCTCCTCCTCAACGGAACCCATCGCAACGGGCTGCCCGATCATCGGGCCCTGCGCGCCCGCCGCATCGCCCGCCTCCTCGCCACGGATGCGCGGGGCGTCCGCCTGATGGCGGCCAGGTTCGGCCCCGCCGAGGGGGCTGCGCTCGACCTCGCCACGGCCGTGGTGGGGGGAGGCTGGGATCGCCGGGCGGCCCTGCGGGTGGAGGGGTGGTTCCTGGCCCGGGCGCTGCTCGAGCCCCGGTTGGTCGGCAACAAGCTGCGCTTCCGGGTCGCCAAGAGACGCTGCCCCGTGCTCCGCGCCATGGCGGCCGGCCGCCGGGTCCCCGAGCCAGCGCAGGCCTGGCTGCGCCGGGCGCGGGTGGGCCACAGGGTTTACGGGTAGGTTGGGGCCGGCCGCTAGTCTTCGAATCAACGAAAAGCCTGGTGATACGCTCTCGACATGACCAAGGCTGATCTGCACCGCCTGGTGGACGATTTGCCCGAGGCTTCGGTGGACGCCGCCGCCACCCTCCTTGAGCGCGTGGGCGCTGATCCCGTCCTGGCGGTGCACCTGCTGACGCCCGTGGATGACGAGCCCCTGACCGCGGAAGACGAAGCTGACATCGCTGAGGCCGAGGCTGCACTTGCGCGCGGGGAGACGACTCCCTGGGAGCAACTGAAGGCGGAGCTCGACACTGCCGACTGAGCCGGTTGGCGGGTGATCTACCGATTGGACGGCGAGCAGCGCCAGATTGCCATTCTCGCCGTGCGACCTCGCGGGTCGGCTTATAAGCCCTGACGCCCCCGCGGGTCCTGACGCGACCTGGGGCGAGTTCGCCTACCAGGTCCTCGGACCCGCGGTCGGCCTTCCGCGCTTGCGGGTGCTGCCGGTGGCTGGAGGGGGGGCCCTCGCTTGCTAGTCCGCCTGCTCGGTGGGCCGGATCAGCAGCTCGTTGATGGCCACGCGCCGGGGACGCGTCACCATGTAGAGGACGGCTGCGGCGATGTCCTCGGCGCCCAGCCGCTCGATGCCACCGAAGCGCTGCTGCATGCGGGCCACCACCTCGGGATCGGTGTTGTGCGAGGCCAGCTCGGTGTCCACAGCGCCGGGCTCGACCACCCCCACGCGCAGGTGGCGCCCGGTCACCTCCTGGCGCAGCGCTTCGGTGAAGGCGTTGACCGCCCACTTGCTGGCGTTGTAGGCGGCGCTGCCCATCCGGGCCACCCGACCGGCCACGCTGCTGACGTTGACGATGTCCGCCACCTGCCGAGGATCGCGCGTGGCGGCCTCGAGCAGGTGGGGAAGAGCGGCGTGCGACAGGGTCATCAGCGCGGCGGTGTTGACCTCGAGCATGGTGCGCCACTGGGTGGTGTCCGCCCCCTCGACCCGGCCCAGCAGCATCAGCCCGGCGTTGTTGACAAGGATGTCCAGACGGCCGTGCTCGGCGACGGTGCGGCGCACCAGCTCACGCGACTGCGCCTCGTCGCTGACGTCGGCCTCCAGCACCAGCGCTGTGCCGCCACTCTCGACGATGCGCGCCGCCAGGGCGTCGAGCCGATCCCTGCGCCGCGCCACGATGACCGCGGTGGCGCCCTCCTGGGCGAGCGCCATCGCCGTGGCTGCGCCGATCCCGCTGGAGGCGCCGGTGATCAACGCGACGGTGCCGGTGAGACGCGCGGTCATGCATCCTGCATGATCGCCGATGAGCCCGACCCGGCGGCGGCTGACTGGCTGCGCGCGCGCCCGGTTGCATCGATTGGCTC
>JBOHUD010000040.1:0-7366 GCA_050734155.1 Candidatus Dormibacteria bacterium | reverse complement strand
CTGCCCATGACTTGAGCAGTGGCGCCGGTCGACCAGGCGGCGGAGGAAGCGGGAAAGCTGAAGGCCACATGCAGCTTGCTGGTGCTCGGGTTGGAGCCACTCGCAGCGGGAAAGTTGGTGGTGTTGTTGGTGACTGCGATGCGGGCGTAACTGCCGGTCCCGATGGTGGGTTCACCGCCGGCCAGGGTGGCGTCGACGTTGCCGGTGCTGTCGGCCACCGTGCTCAGCCCGATGTACACCGTCGCCGGTGCCGACCAGGCGGTGGCGCCGAAGGCCTGGCTGAGCAACTTGGCCTGCAGGTACTGGCTGGGACCGGCCATCTTCTGATTTCCTCAGGGGGCGGGTTCGTCTCGTCCCACTCTCAGGATTCGCTGACCTTGCCCTCCCGGTGATCGTCGAGCACCTTCTGAGCGCTCGGCTTGGGCTGGGGATGGTGGCGCGAGCAGACCACGTGGGTGGTGCCGCCGACCGGCCGCGTGCCCAACCGCCAGCAGCCCTTGACGTGACAGTTGTGGCGGGTGAAGAGTCCGATGACGGCGCCGATGATGGCCACCTCGCTCAGGTCACTGCCCATCCCCGACCACCAGAGGTAGGGCGCTCCGGCGGCGTTGTCCAGCCCGAAGAAGTGGCCGACCGCGCCCCACAACCCGCTCACAAGCGGCCCCGACGGGCGCAGTTGCCGCACACGTGCACCACCACCGGCAGCTTGGTGAGGTCATCGAGCAGCCGCCATTCGCCGCTGAGGTGGACCAACTGGACCGGCTCGAGGTCACCGCTGACGCACTCCGCGAAGGTGTGCACGGTGGCCCCCCTGCGCCAGCCGGTCACCTCAGGCGGCCCGCTGCTGACGACGTTCGGCGCGGGCAGCACGAAGGTTCGCCGCCCGCTCCGGGTGAGGGTCGACATCCTCGGGGGTCGACGCCGGGAAGGGCTCCTGCAGGGGGGCTCCGGCGAGATGGTGGGCGAGCCGCTCGTGGTCGGCGCAGAGACCCACGGTGAGCACCAGCTCGGGATGGAGCCGCAGCACCACCGAGCCACCGATGTGGTTGCGGCAGTCCCGCGCCCAGCAGGGCAGGTGGTCACGGCCATGCACGGTCACAGCAGCGACCGCCGGTGGTCGGCCTGCTCACTCTCGATCCAGCGGCGCACGCTGATGATCGCCACCGCGAACAGGCCCACGGCCAGGGCGTTGGCGGCCAGCAGCAGGCGGATCATCGTCGCGGCCCCGGCAGCACGGCGCTCAGGGGCATCTCGCAGTTGTGGCAGATCAGCGTGACCCGCTGCCCGGCGCTGAGCCGGCGTTCCAGCGTGTGCACCGTCTCGCAGCGCTCGCAGGTGACGTGCACCGTGCAGCGCGGATGGCTGATCGGCCACACCGCCGTGGCCGGGGCGCGGATCACCATGGTTCCCCCACCGGGGGTTCGGCCACTGGCGGGGCTGGCGGAGGTGGTGGACGAAAGCGGCGGTCGTACTCAGCGACCCCGGCGTCATCCTCGGCGTCGGCGGCGGCCCGCTCCTCATCGCTGCCGGTGACCAGCTCGGGGGTGGGCCTGCGGCGCTTGCAGAAGCTGGCCTCGGGATGATGGCGCTGGCCGCAGGGCAGGCAGTACGGGAACTCGCTCATCGGGGCAGCCGCACCATCCGGTCACAGGATGGACAGCGGCGCAGCACCCGGGGACGGCGCGTCTCCGGCGCTGGCCATTGCGCAGCGGGCAGCCCCGGATGGCGGCAGAACCGGCGCCGCAGCCAGCTCACCAGGCGATGCGGTCCCACCAGGTGTCCTCACGCTGCTCACGCTGCTTGGCCGGGCTCGGTTGCGGCCGGGCGGGTTTGACGGGCGGCGGGGCGGCCACCTGGGTGGCCAGCTCGGTGAGCGTGTCGGCGGCGTTGAAGATGGCCGCGGCCAGCACCACGCGAAGGGAACGCAGCATCTCGCCTTAGGGAAGCCGCGGCCAGTCCGCCACGATGGTGGGATCGTTGAAGATGGCGGTGGCGAGCTTGTTGATCACGGTGCGCAACCCATCGTCACCCTGCTCGCGGACTGCCCCGGCGAAGCTCAGGCAGATGGGCGCCCGCACCGCGGCGCTGAGCACCGACTCGCGCTTGGCCAGAGGGTTGTCACCACGGGTCCGCGGCGGCGCTGGCGAGGGCACCTTCATGGTGAAGCGGCACTCCACCCGCACCGTCTGGAGATGGTCGGGGACGTCGGCGTCGTCGTAGCGCAGCGGAGCCCCGAACTCGTCGACGCCGACGGCATCCTCGGGCAGTTCGTCAGCGGGGGCGTGGAGGCGCCGCACCTCGCGACGGAGCACCCGCAGCGGCCAGCTCTCCTGGGCGGCGGAGAGCAGCATCAGCTCCTGGTCGACCGTCTCCAGGGCGGCCACCGTGGAGTGGTGCGACCAGCTCAGATTGTCCCGACGTCGGGACAATTCGATCCTTCCCGCCACCCAGACGGCGTTGCGCAGCGTCTGAGCGTCGTAGGCGGTGGCCTCGATCGCCTGGGCGTACATCTCGCCGTAGCGGCGCTCGCCGTAGCGCAGCCAGTCGCCGATCCACCACATCACCGAGCGGCCGATCCGGCGCAGGCAGCCGCCGATCTCCTGCCACTCCTCGATGCTGAGGTCGTCGGGCAAGGCATAGCCCACCTCGCTGACCTCGCCCGGCAGCCGGAAGGTCTCAGCGCGGCGCAGCGCCAGCGCCGTGGTCATCGGGCCGCCCGCAGCCGCTCCCGGCAGACCACCAGGGCGCAGACCGGGCAGATCGTCGGGCGCCGCTCGACGCGATCGGGATGGAGCGGACACTCCACCTCGCCGCCGCCGCGCTGCACCTCCGCCGCCCAGCCGTCGGCGGCGTACATCAGCTTCTCCGCCCACCATTCGGCGCGATCCGGCGACGCCAGGGCGACCGCCATCAGGCGTGCTTCCAGCTTGGCTCAGAGGTCGGCGATCCGGAAAACGACGAGAGCATCGATGTGGATCGGCGGCGGGGACACTCCTCCAGGCGGGGGCGGTCGCGCACGCCAATGAGAGCATCTGTTCGGGCGTCTGTCAAGCCCTTGCCACCCGCCGCCGCGGGGCGCATCATCGACCCGCGAAAGAAGAGGCCCCGCGTCCGTGTTAGCGGCCGGGGCCGTGACAAGGAGAACTAGCCATCCCTGCAGCAACCGAGGTTAGCAGCCCGCTCCGTGTGCGTCAAGTGTGCGACCTGACGTGTTTGAATCGAATATGGCTAATGCATATTCTCATGAGCTTCGATCCAGCCCGGACGGATCGCACATGAGCGCCAAGGTCAGCAGCCATGCCATCGCCCGCTGGCGGGAGCGGGTGGCCGAGCTGCCCTACATGGAGACGCTGGCCGCGCTGGAGAGCTTCATCGAGGGCGGCCGGAGCAGCCGCCGGGCGCCCCGCTGGGCCTGCCCGGACCGCGGTGAGGGCGCCGGGGCCAACTACCTGACCAACGTCGTCACGCCGGGGATCTGCCTGCTGGTGGTTGACAACGTGGTCATCACCGTGCTCACCCGCCAGGGGCACCGGGAGATGCGCCGCTGGCACGTCGAGGGCCGGGCCACGGCGCGGCGCAAGGCGCTGGCATGACCGCCCATCCGTTAGTGCCTGCCGGCCATCCAGCCAACAACATCGGTGCAAAACCGGGGTCCATCGATCGACCGGACGAAGGACTGGCTGATCCGGAGCCGGCAGGTTCCCGTTCTCTGGCTGTCACGCCGGTGGCGATCATGGCCATGCTCGAGCGGCACGAGCAGGAGTTGATGCTGGTTGAGGAACCGCGAGAGGCCGCCCAGCTCGTGGATCGGGTCGATGCGATCAAGTACCTGGCCGAAAAGGCCCGGGCATCGCTGGCGGTGCAGAACCGCGCCGCCGAGGTAGCGCTGAGAGCACGCCGACGGGCTGGCGAAGTGCTCGCCGCCATGCCAAAACAGGACGGCGGCGACGCCATGCGAGCTCGGTCCCACGATGTGACCGAGGTACCGCAAAGCCTCGACGACCTCGGCATCACGAGGAACGACTCCTCGCGCTGGCAGGCGATCGCATCGCTGTCCGATGAGCGCTTCGAGGGCTACATCGCCCAGGCGCAAACTGACGGCCGCGAGCTCACCGCAGCCGGGGCGGTGGCGATCGCGCGCACGCTCAAGTTGCGCGACCGGCACGGCGCGATGATCGAGGTGCCCCCACCGGAAGGCTCATATCGCTGCTTGGTGATTGACCCACCCTGGCCGATCGAGCGCATCGAGCGCGAGGTGCGCCCCAACCAGGATGCCTTGCTCGCCTACCCGACCATGACGGTGGACGAGATCGCCGAGCTGCCCATCCCCGAGCTGGCCCACCTGGATGGGTGTCACGTGTACCTGTGGGTGACGCATCGCTTCCTGCCCGACGGATTGCGCCTGTTCAGCCAGTGGGGTGTCCGCTACCAGTGCGTGATGACTTGGGTGAAGAACGTGGGCATGACCCCTTTCTCGTGGATGTACGACACCGAGCATGTTTTGTTTGGTCGGGTGGGTTCGCTGCCGCTCTTGCATAACGGCCTGCGCTTGTCGTTCACCGCCCCGACGACCGAGCACAGCGAGAAGCCGGCGATCTTCTATGCCCGTGCTGCTGCGGCCAGCCCAGAGCCACGGCTGGAGATGTTCACCCGAGCGATTCACCACGGCTTCGAGGCGTGGGGAAATGAGGTGGCTTCAGTTGGCTGACGGGTTTGCGCGTGATGCCGCTTGGGCGGGCCGGTACCTGCGGCACATGAAGAGCATCATCGGAATCTGCTTGGTCGGCGAAGCACCGCTGGTCGAGGACCAGGAACGCAACACAGACTTGATCGTGCTGCGTCTTGAGGCGAAGCGAGTGGCCTGCAGGGTACGTCGGCATGAGTATTTGGCGAGGTACCCGAATGACATCACCATCCGAGCTGTCCGTCCCGGTAGTGGCAACAAGACCGAGATCGAGAAGGTCGTCGAGGGCTTCGGCGATTACGTTCTGTACGGCTTTGGAGCGCCTGTCGAGGAGCAGCCACATTGCCTGATGCGCGCGTGGCTGCTGGGCGACCTCAACGTCTTCCGGGGCTGGTACTCGAAGCAGCTTGAGGCCCGCCGTTTGCCCGGGCGCAGTCAGATCAATGGCGACGGCTCGAGTTCGTTCCGTGCCTTCGATGTTCGGGAACTGCCCGAGAACTTCATCGTGGCGCGACGCGAAGTCGACTGGCTGCAGACCCAGCCGGTGGCCGCGTATCGGAGCGTCCCGGCATGACCTGGGCTCGCTTCGATGATGGGCTCGACGAGGCGCTGTGCGACCTATCGCACGAGGCCTTCCGGCTCTACGTCGCCGCGGTGACGTACAACCGACGGCGTCAGCTCGGCGGCTGCATGGGCCGCGTCCAGAGCTGCCGCCCCGAGGCGCGCGGACGCTGGCTGCCGACGTACCGGGGCGTGCGGACGTGAGGCAGCGCAGTCTCTCCACCCGCTTCTGGTGCGACGAGGATCTCGTCGACCTGCCCCGCGATGACCGGCTGCTCTTCGCCGGCCTGTGGTGCATGGCCGACCGCGAGGGACGGCTGGAGGACCGCCCCCGCCGCATTCGGCTCGAGCTCCACCTCGGTGACGACTACGACATCGAGGCCGGCCTGAGCCGCCTCGTCGGGCGCGGCAAGGTGGTCCGCTACGCCGTTGGGGGAAGCGCGTACATGGGCATTCCGAGTTTCGCCAAATACGGACACCCCCACCCCACTGAGCGCAGGAGCGTGATCCCCGGTGAACCCAATGAGGTCCACGGGAACCTCAGTGAACCCAATGAGGTCCACGGAGGTCTCAGTGAATCTCAGCCCTGTCCTTCCAGTACTTCCAGTACTTCCAGTACTTCCAGTACTTCTGAGGACGTAGCTAACGCTACGTCCCCCCCTGTAGTCCCCCAGAAGCTGTTCGAACTGTGGAGGCTGGAGACCGGCCATCTCGCCGCCAAGTTCACCGATGAGCGGCGGCGGAAGATAGCCGCCCGGTTGCGTGAGGGGTTCAGCGAGGAGGAACTCTGCGACGCGGTGCGGGGCATCGCGCTCGACCCCTGGCCGGAGCGAGTGCTGCACAACGACCTGACCCAGGTGTTCCGCAGCGGTGCCCAGGTGGAGAAGTTCCGCGACCTCTGGCGCAGCCCGCACCCGGTGCATCCCATCCGGCCGCTCTCGGAGAACCCCATCGACCGGCGGATCCGCGAGTTCGGCACGACGGTGACGGCGTGATCCGCACTCTCGCCGAGGTGCCCGAGAACGTCCGCATCGCTCTGCGCTTCGCCCAGGCGCTCTGGCCGGGCGACGTGGTGCCGGGCAGTGAGGCGGTGGCGATCGGTTGGTCCCCGGCGCTGGTGCAGTACAGCGTCGACGAGCTCTGCTCCTGCCTCGAGGCGCTCAGCAACGCCCACTCCAAGCTCCCCAGCAAGGCGGAGGTGCTCGCCGAGTTGGCCTCACGGCGCACGCCACGAGCCACGTACCCGGTCCTGCCCGCACCCCGTCAGGAGCGCGCCGTCCACCCTTCACAGCTCGACTGTCGGGCCCGGCTCCGGGCCGACGCCGTGAGGTTCCATCGCGCCAGCGACGGCTCGATCAGCACCGAGGAGTTGGCCGAGATCGACGCCTGGGTGGCCGAGGTCGGTCCCCTGGAGCAGGCGAAGCTGGCGAGATTCGGCATCGACGTGGCCATGACCCAGCCGCAGCGTGAGGGCGGCGACATCAGCGCTGCGGAGGCGCCGCAGGGCTACGACGTTCCTGCTCCGGCTTCTCTCGATGAGTTAGCTGGGCAATGGCTGGACCGCTGGGCAGCCGCAGACAGAGAAGAGCGTGAGCAGATGGCCGCCGCCACCCTGACCGACGAGCTCAAGGCGGCAATTCGGCGACTCTCCGCTGCCCGCAGGACCAAAGCAACCACGGAGGCAACCACGTGACCAAGCCCACCCGCGAACTTGCCGAGATGATCCGTCATGCGTAAGCCCACGAGAGAGATTGCGGAGATCATCAGGATTGAGCGTGGGGCGCACAAGTCCTTCCAGGAGGGCCTCTGTGCTCTCGAGATGGTCGCCTTCATGGCGCACGAGAACCACAGCGACCACCCGGTGTGCGCGTCGCCGGTCATCGGGGACTTCGTGCGGTCCTGGAACGACGCGCTCGACGATGCCACCCGGCAGCGTCTTGCGCCCTATCTCGCGCGCATCGTCGGCACCCGAGGGACCGCCGACCAGGAGAAGCAGCGACAGGAGATGATCTGGCGCTGGGTGCTCGGCACCTACGTGCCGACTTGGCTACGCGCGGCTGGGTTGGAAGATCATGCACGCGATGTGGAGTGCCGGGGCGAGACCGCCGCCGGGGCCGCCGC
>JBOHUD010000039.1:0-1652 GCA_050734155.1 Candidatus Dormibacteria bacterium | reverse complement strand
AATTGCGCGTCATGAGAAGGGCAGCGTGACGGTGATGCCACCACAGCAGAGGTAGATCATGGAGATGAGGGCGGCGGCGGAGTGGTGGCCGTAGCCGCGGTGGTTGATGAGGCGGATCTTGCTGTTGTGAACCGCCCTGGGTTTCGTGGAGGCTCCGCACCTTGGAGAATGCGGAGCCATGGCAGACACACCACGACCAACCCAGCGTCCCGCGCCGCGCCGGTACCCGCCTGAGCTGAGGGAACGGGCGGTCCGGATGGTCAGCGAGTCCACCGCCCAGAACGGCGAGCGCCACGGCGTCGTGAGCCGTGTGGCGAAGCAACTCGGCATCAACCCCGAGACGCTACGCCTGTGGGTGAGGCGGGCAGACATCGACGACGGCCGGCGCGCCGGCACGACCAGCGCCGACCAGCGTCGGATCACCGAGCTCGAGCGTGAAGTCCGCGACCTGCGCCGTGCCAACGAAATCCTCAAGGCGGCATCGGCTTTCTTTGCGCGGGAGCTCGACCCGCGGTTGCCGAGATGACCGGCTTCATCGACGATCACAAGGACGAGTTCGGGGTCGAGCCGATCTGCACCACCCTGCAGGTTGCCCCGTCGACGTACTACGCGGCGAAGACCAGGCCGGCGTCGGTCCGGGCAAACGAGGACGCTGCCCTGGAGCGCGAGATCACCCGCGTGCACCAGGCCAACTTCGGGGTGTACGGGGTGCGCAAGGTGTGGCGAGCGCTGCTGCGGGCCGGCATCTTCGTCGGCCGCGACCGGGTCGCCCGGCTGATGCGCCGCATGGGCCTCGCCGGCGTCGTGCGGGGCAAGGTCAAGCGGACCACCGTGCCGGCGGCGGTGGCCCAGCGCCCTGGAGACCTGGTGAACCGCGTCTTCGCCGCTGCTGCCCCCAACGCCCTCTGGGTGGCCGACCTGACGTACGTGGCCACGTGGTCGGGCTTCTGCTACACCGCATTCATCATCGACGCCTTCAGCCGCCGCATCGTGGGCTGGCGCGTCTCGTCGTCGCTGCGCACCGACCTGGCGCTGGACGCACTGGACATGGCCATCTGGACGCGCCAGAGCGACGACCTCTCCGGTCTCGTCCACCACACCGACCGCGGCGTCCAGTACCTCTCGATCCGCTACACCGAACGCCTTGCCGAGGTCGACGCCGTCGCCTCGGTGGGGAGCAAGGGCGACAGCTACGACAACGCCCTCGCTGAGACCGTCAACGGTCTGTACAAGGCGGAGCTGATCCGCCGCGCTGGTCCATGGCGCAGCGTGGAGGACGTCGAGCTGGCCACGCTCGCCTGGGTCGCCTGGTGGAACACGGAGCGTCTGCACAGTGCCTGCGGCTACGTGCCTCCGGCGGAGTACGAGGAGCGCCGCGCCGGGCGGCTCGCCGCGTGAGTTTTGGTCATCTTTGTCAACAGCGTCGCAAGGGAGGATGCAAGCGCCTACACGCATATGTTATACTGTGCGCACCGACCTCGGAGAAGCCAAACACTGGAGTCTCCACCGAAGTCAGGACGGTTCAGAGTCTCAACTATCCGTGGACCGCGCAGCATCGAGATGTCATGGCGAGGCGTCCAGGAAGTTCGAAGTCAGCAAGGCGGCGGTCTGCCTCTAGGCCGCCGTGTCGCTGCACTTCCTCTACTACAACT
>JBOHUD010000038.1:0-6077 GCA_050734155.1 Candidatus Dormibacteria bacterium | reverse complement strand
ATCGGTATCTGGGCGGCCCATGACCTCCTTCTCGCTGAGGGTGTGGCCGTTGCCCAGGGCAGCCCGACGGAGACGAGTGCGGCCGTCCAGACGCTCCTCAGCGCCACCGCTGGTGGCAAGCGGCCGCGTCATGGCGGTCGACCAGGGCGTTCAGCCCAACAGCGTCCCTAGGACCACCCAGCCTGCGGCCCTGGCGAGGGCCGCGTCGTGTGCGGTTCATCCACCTCGCCTGAGCTCGACTTGCGACAGGGCGACACCACCAGGTCATTGCGGCCGGACGCGAAGCACGGCGGCGCCGCGGACCTCGCCCCTGCGCAGGTGGTCGAGCGCCAGGTTCGCCTGATCGAGCGGGTAACTCTGCGTCTGCGTGTTGACGGGGATGCGTGGCGCCAGCTGCAGGAACTCCTCGCCGTCGCGGCGGGTGAGGTTGGCCACTGAGCGCAGTGTCCGCTCCTGCCACAGGATCGAGTACGGAAACGATGGAATGTCGCTCATGTGGATGCCGGCACAGACCACGATGCCTCCCCTGGCCGTTGCCCGCAGGGCCGCGGGGACGAGCTCACCCACAGGGGCGAAGATGATCGCCGCGTCCAGCTCTTCCGGTGCCCCTCTGAGCGCGTCGCCTGCCCACTCGGCGCCGAGCTGCATCGCGAACCGCTGTGCCGCTTGGTCCCCGTCCCTGGTGAGGGCGAAGATGCGCCGGCCCTCGTGACGGGCGACCTGGATGACGATGTGCGCGGCCGCCCCGAAGCCATACAGGCCCAGTCGCTCGGCATCGCCGGCGGCCCGAAGCGAGCGGTAGCCGATCAGCCCCGCGCACAGCAGCGGTGCCGCCTGCACGTCGGGATAACCCGGCGGGACCTGGAGACAGAATCGATGGTCGGCGATGCATCGCTCCGCGAACCCGCCATCGCGGTTGTACCCGGTGAACTGCGCTGACCCGCAGAGGTTCTCCCGTCCGGAGCGGCAGTAACGACACTCACCGCAGGTCCACCCCAGCCAGGGCACACCGACCCGATCGCCCACCGTGACCTGCTCAACCCCTGGACCGACGGCCGCCACCGTGCCGATGATCTGATGGCCGGGGATGAGGGGGAGCCTGGGCTCCGCCAGCTCGCCGTCGACGACGTGCAGGTCGGTGCGGCAGATGCCGCAGGCGCTGACGTCGAGGAGCACCTGCCCGGGCCCGGCCGCGGGCTCCGGAGCATCGCGTGCTTGGAGCCGCGTCCGCGCCGCAGTGAGGACCATGGCACGCATCTCATCGCCCCCGTGATGGCGATCGTCGCCCCACGGTCCGCCTGGTTGAAGCGGATGACTTCGCGCTCCCCACCCCCACAGTCTGGCCTCTCCCGGGGTCCACCACCACCCCGGCGGCTCGGTGATCTTCATCGAGCAGCGCGGCATCGGGCGCCACTAGAATCGCCGGGGAAGCTGCAGAGCAGTCGGAGGGAACCAGATGGCAGTCAAACTGAACGCCTACCTCAGCTTCAAGAGCAATGCTCGAGAGGCGATGGAGTTCTACCGCGAGGTCTTCGGCGGCGAGCTCAGTGTCCAGACCTTCAAGGATCTGAACGCCTCCCAGGACCCGGCTGAGGACGAGCTGGTGATGCACTCCCAGCTCGACGGCGATCACGGCATCGTGTTCATGGCCTCTGACACGCCGAATCGGATGGAGTTTCGGCCGGGCACCAACTTCAACATGTCGCTCAGCGGTGATGACCAGGCTCTCCTCAGCGGCTACTTCGACAAGCTGTCCAGCCAGGGCAACGTCACCATGCCGCTCGCCAAGGCGCTGTGGGGCGATACGTTCGGCATGTGTGTCGACAGGTTCGGCGTCAGCTGGCTCGTGAACATAGCGGGAGGTTAGTTTCTGCTGTTGGCGCCAGGGCTGGAGCTCTGCCGGTGGCACGGCGCAGCATCGCCACGAGCACCATCAATGTCGCCGACCAGGCTATGGCCGCCGGGATGGCGGCAACGTTGACCCAGTGGCCAATCCTGGGGTCGGTGGCGTGATACCAGGGGAACCCCCCCGACCCGATGGTGTACACCACGAACAGGAAGGCGCCGGTCGCCGCGTACCAGAACAATGCGGATCCGAACGCGAGGATCACAACCCACGGCACCAGCCAGGCGAGATACTGAACGCCGAAGCCTGGGGTGAACACCAGGAAAGCAGATCCACTGATCCCGCACTGCAGGAAGAGTGAGGGCGGCGACCGGCGCCGGCTGAACCCAAAGCACACTGCCGCCACGCCGACGGCGATGACAGCCGGGGCATATCTCAGATAGGCATCGTGCAGCTCACGTGGACCAGCAACAAGCACCCGCGTGATCCCCCAAAAGTCGGAGATGCTCGCGTACCCAACGACCTTCCGTTCGATGAGGGCAGGGTCCTGGAGCAGGTACGGCATCGACGCCAGGGCCACGGTCAAGCCGGCGGTTACGATGAGCAGGGCTCTCCGCCTCCCACCGCCTGTCGCGAAGAAGATGGCGGGCGTGAAGATGACGGCCGCGAACTTGATGTTGAGCGCCATGCCGAGTGCCAGCCCCACTGTCCAGACGGGCCGCTTGGAAACGTGCAGGTAGACGGCCAGCAGCACGAACAGCACCATGACCGGGTCGGTGTTGCCGTGGAAGCCGGCCACCATGACCGAGACCGGAGCGAGCGCAAGCAGGTAGAGCGTGCTCCTGCTCACCCCCAGCCCGCTGCGTCGCGCGATCGCCACCACAAGAGCAAAGCTGCCGATGTCAGCCATGGATGAGCCGGCGCGCAGCCAGAACCGGAAGGGCACGTGAGTGACCGCGGCAACCTGGCCAAGACCGCGGATGTAGCTGACCATGAAGGGGGGATGATTGAAGAATGGATCGCTCTGGTACAGACCCAGGGCCCCCTTGCGGATCGCCTCGCTCAGGAAGGTCTCCCACCTGGTGATGTCATCAGTGCCGTAGGTTGTGTAGGCAAGGTACAACTCGAGCATCGTGGCCACGGCGAGCGGGACGAGCAGCATCCGTGTCCACGACGGCACTTCCGGGGAACCACCCAGGCGCGCGCGCCACGTCGAGGTCGCGCGGGCCATCATTGCCCAGCGGTTCTTGGCCTTCACGTGGCCAGTATGGAGACGCCACAGCGCGGCCAAGCCACGGCCCGCAGCGATGGTGCAACAGGAGGATGACACGCACCGCTCCACCTGACCTCGACACGCATCCCTGCACTCGGCTTTCGATGCTGCCGGGCGGGCGGCGTGGACGAGCCGCCGGGTACCGTTGGGCTAGGGTGATCGCGTGGCATCGATTCCCCCAGAGTCGCCGGGCGGCTCGGCCCGACCCTCTGCACAGCGCCTGCTCGCCATCCTGGTTCCGATCATCGTGGTCATCGCCGTGGTGGTGGTTGTGCTGATCCGCTTCGCCGGCGGGACCGGCTCAGGGCCGGCGCAAACCACCCCGGGAAGCAACCTGTCGTCCCCCGGCGGCGCCCAACCCCCTCCCGGCGGGGTGGTCAGCCCCTGACGCCGGTCGAGCCGGAGCCTTCCCGCAGGCCCTCGACGATGCGCCGGGTCACCGGCACCTGGATGCCGGCGCGCTCAGCGGTCCTCAGTACGGCGCCGCCAATCGCTTCGAGCTCGATGGGGCGGCCGGCCGCGGCGTCGCGCTGCATCGACGATCGCATGGTGGGTGGAACGCCATCGATGGCCGCGATCAGGTGATCCGCCTCGATGTGCCCGCCCGCCGCGTTGGCCACCTCGGCGACCTCGCGGATGCAGCCCAGCAGATCCTCACGGCGCTCGACGCGCACCTCCCCCACCGGCGCCCGCGCGTACGTTGTCAGGAGCGCCAGCGGGGCCAGGAAGGCAAGCTTGTCCCACAGCATGGCCGTCTCATCGGTGCGCACCTCGACGTCGATGCCGGCGCGCCGCAGAGGAATGGCGAGTTGCTCGACACGATCGCGGGTGGAGTCGCTTGCCGCCAGCTCCACCGCCGCGAACGGGCTGCTGTGCTCGATCATCCCCACCGTCACCCGGGTGGCCTCGACGCGGATGGTCGCGGGCGCGACCGCGGTGCTGCCGTAGCGCTGCCGCAGGGTGGCCACATGGTCGATGCCGTTCTGGAAGGGAACCAGCAACGCCTCGCCCAGGGCTGAGGCCGGCACGGCCTCGAGGGCGGCGACCAGGTCAGGTGCCTTGACGGTGACCAGCACGGCATCGACGCCGGTGGGCAGGCGCGTCGCCGTCTCGACCGGCACGCTGAAGCTGCCCAAGCGATCGCTGCGCACTGTGATGCCGGACTCCCCCAGGCTGCCGGCGGAGGCCTGGCGTGCCACGAACAGCACGCGCACCCTCGCACGCACCAGGAGCGCACCAAGGAGGCCACCCACACCGCCCGGGCCGAGGACTGCGACGAACACGGTCGTATTGTGCGACCGCGGCGGCGGACGCCACGCCGCCCAGCCAGGTCAGCCGCCGGTCAGAGGATCTCGATGCCGCTGACCTTGGCGTTGTCCTTGAGGGTGACGAACTGGATGGCGATGGCACCGCTGCCATCCGAGACCGTGCTGAAGGTCAGGGCGATCGCCCTGTCCTTGCCCCCGGTGGCCCGGAAGATGTCGTAGTTGGTCAGCACCTGCACGCCCTGGATGCGGACGTCGAAGGCGCGCTTGCCCGCGCCGCTCCAGTAGATCTCCGCCTCCTGGAGGCGCACCTGGTACACCGTGTTGGCCGTGAGGCCCGAGACCGTGTAGGTGAAGTTGCCGTAGCGCTCGGTGCGGTACACCGTCTGGGGCGCGGGGTTGGGTACGAGACTGGTGTCGACGGCAGCACCGGTGACGTAGGTGGTCCCCCCTGAGTACCCGGCGTCGGCGACGTAGCTGGCCGCCGCTGCGCCCCCCGCGTCGATCGCCTGCAGCGGCGCGCTCGCCGCCGGGCAGGAGGCCGCCGTGGCCGCGTTCCACTGCGACCACGTGGTGGTGACCATGTAGCAGTAGAGCGTGTCGCCGAGCGCGGAGCCGTCGGTGTAGCTGGTCGCGGAGCCAGACAGCGTGGCCAGCGCAGCGTACGCCCCGCCGTCCACGCGCGAGCTCACCGTCTGCGCGGTTCCCTGCTGGCTCGCCGGGGGCAGCGTCCAGCTGAGCCCGTTGGAGCGCGGCGAGGTGAGATGGGTGACTGCCAACCCGCTGGGAGCGGCGATGCTGCCCGCGGCAAATGACGACCCGCCGTTGGTCGTGATCACCGCCCACGCCGCCTCGACGCCCCGCGCACACAGGAGCGATGCGCAGACGACGGTCAGCACCATGACCGGCCAGCGGCGGCGCACCGTCAGGCCTCGCTCCCGACGATGGCCAGGTACCTGCGCCTCGCCCACCTGAGCAGGTAGGTCATGAGCAGGGCCGACAGGATGATCAGCAGAACGCTGCGCCCGTCGGAGGCCACAGTGCCCAGCCCGGGCACGACGTACAGGGCGCGGTCGGCGACCCCGTGCGCGCTCTGCTTGATCAGCCCCGGGTCGGGCGCGCGGTTGGCGTCGCCCTTGGTCTGCACCAGGATCGAGCCGTCGCTCGCGGTGGAGACCTGCACGATGCGATGGACGATCACCTCGGAGGGATTGGTGGCCCTGGTGAACACCAGGACGTTGCCCACCTGCAGGCTGCCGGCGGCAACCTGCTGGGTGACCACCAGCGACCCTACGGGGATGGCCGGCACCATGCTGCCGGTGATCACCTGCTCGAAGTGATGCCGGGTGATGGCGCCGGTGACGATCAGAGTGGCGAAGATCACCAGCACGGCCGCAAAGGCCGCGAACGCCAGGTTGCCCCCGTGACGCAGTGTTGCACCCAGGTGAGCGCTGGCTGCCGCCGTTGCTCCCGTGCCCGCGACAGGCAGGACGGCAGAACCGCCGGTGGGAACCGGACGGACGCTGCCGAGGCTGGTGGCGCGGGTGCCCATGGTGATCTCCGTGAGTTGGCGGATCAGCTGTTGGTCTGCGTCCAGGTGTAGGCGGCGGTGCACGTCTGGCCCATGTCACTGCTGGCGCTGGTCAGGGGCAGGGTGACGGTGAAGGTGTAGGTGCCGCTGTCGCTGGTGGCC
>JBOHUD010000037.1:0-11505 GCA_050734155.1 Candidatus Dormibacteria bacterium | reverse complement strand
GCGGCGGCCTGCGCGCGCAATGCCGTGTGCCTCTTTGTTCCCTGCCACCGCGTGGTCCGACGCGACGGCAGCCTGGGTGGCTACTACTACGGGCTGACCACCAAGGCGAGCCTGCTCGAGCACGAACGAGTCACCGAACGCTGACGGCGGGCCCGGGAATCGGCGGTTGCGCGTAGGATCTACTCCGGGGGAACGCCAGGTGGCGGGATTGGGACCGGTAACGGAGAGAGCATGCCAACCGCAACGCTGACGCCGACGCGCGCCACCGGAGCGGCGGTCGACCCCTTGGTGGTGGCCGCCGAGGGTCTGATCGTGCGCGGCAAGGAGCACGGCGAGATCCCCGCCGACGACATCGTCGGCGCCTTCCCCGACATGGAGCTGGAGCCGGATGCGCTGGAACGCCTCTTCGACGCCTTCCGCCAGCTCGGCATCGCCATCGCCGGCGAGGGTGTCGAGAACGCCGACGAGGAGGAGGACACGCCGGCGCTGGTCGACGTCAGCACCGCCGTCTCGCTCGACGACCCGGTGCGCATGTACCTGCGCGAGATCGGCGAGGTGGCCCTGCTCACCAAGGAGCAGGAGGTGCTCTACGCGCAGCGCATCGAGGCCGGTGACGATGACGCCAAGCACCTGCTGGCTGCCGCCAACCTGCGACTTGTGGTCAGCATCGCCAAGAAGTACTTCGGCCGGGGGATGCCCTTCCTCGACCTCATCCAGGAGGGCAACCTCGGCCTGCTCCGGGCAGTCGACAAGTTCGACTACCACCGCGGCTACAAGTTCTCCACCTACGCCACCTGGTGGATCCGCCAGGCGATCACGCGTGCCATCGCCGACCAGGCACGCACCATCCGCATCCCCGTCCACATGGTGGAGCTGGTCAACCGGCAGGCGCGGGTGGCGCGGCGGCTGGTCCAGGAGCTTGGCCGCGAGCCCGACGACGAGGAGATCGCCGACGAGCTCGGCCTCACCCCCGAACGCGTGAAGGAGATCCGCCGGGTGGCGCAGGATCCGGTGTCCCTGGAGACGCCGGTGGGCGACGACGGCGACGCGGAGCTGGGCGAGCTGATCGAGGACACCGGGGCGATCCGGCCCCAGGATGCCGCTGCCAGCACCATGCTCGGTGTCGAGGTCGAGGACATCCTCGACACCCTCACCCCGCGCGAACGTCGAGTCATCCAACTCCGCTTCGGATTGGTCGATGGGCATCCCCGCACGCTCGACGAGGTGGGCCGGCGGTTCGGGGTCACCCGCGAGCGCATCCGCCAGATCGAGGCCAAGGCGCTCCGCAAGATGCGCCATCCCTCGCGCAGCCGCCGCCTCGCCGACTTCCTCGACTGAGCACCGCCCCTCGCCCCGAGCTGCACCCCGGTCTACACTTGCCGTCGCGGGGTGCCGCCCCGCTGGAGGGAGATCGACATGGCCGCAATCCGTGATGACGTCATCGCAACGCTGGAGAAGAGCTCGCTGTTCGCCGGCCTGTCCAGGGATCAGATCCACGCGGCCGCCGAGCGCTTCGACGACTCCACCTACCTGGAGGGGCACGGCGTCCTCACCGAGGGCCTGTCTGGTCCCGATTTCTTCATCATCCTGGACGGCGAGGCGGACGTCGTCCTCGACGGCGCGGTGATCCACCACCTCGGTCGAGGCGACTTCTTCGGCGAGGTGGCAGCCCTCGACGGCAAGCAGAGGACAGCCAGCATCAGGGCCACCACCCGGTTGCGCTGCCTGACCCTGGGTGACGGGAGCTTTCGGCAGTTCCTCATCGACAACCCGATCATCGCCGTCAATCTCCTGCCCGAGATCGTGCGCCGCTTCCGCTCTGTGATCAGTGCCGGCAGGCCCGAGGCGAGCGCCAACCAGTCCAGGTGAGCTGAGCGGGCGCTGCTCGCAGGGCCGGCTCAGCGCCTCGGGGGTCGGCGACCGCGGCCGCGGTCGCGGTGGTACATTGCCTGCACCGGGGTGCCCTGAATGGGGCTGAGATCACACCCGCGAACCTGATCTGGGTCATGCCAGCGTAGGGAGTTCCGTGGACCGCATCGCTCGCGCCCTCACCATCGCCTCGTCCGATTCCGGTGGTGGTGCGGGCATTCAGGCCGATCTGCGCGCGTTCGCCGCCGCCGGCTGTCACGGCAGCAGCGTCATCGTGGCGCTGACCGCGCAGAACACCCGGGAGGTGACCGCAATCCACGCGGTCCCCAGCACATTCATCGTCGCGCAGATCGAGGCCGTCCTCAATGACATCGGAGCAGACGCCGTCAAGACCGGGATGCTCTTCTCGGCGGAGATCATCGACACCGTCGCCGGCGCCCTGGCCACTCGTCGCCCGACGTTGGTCGTCGACCCGGTGATGGTGGCCAGCTCCGGGGCGCGCCTGCTGCGCGAGGACGCGGTCGTGGCCATGGTCCGCCGTCTGCTGCCGATGGCCACGGTGATCACGCCCAACCTTCCCGAGGCGGAGATGCTCACCGGCGTGCGCGCTCCCCGGCGTGAGCTCGCCGAGAGGCTGTGCGCCATGGGCGCACACGCGGTCATCGTCACCGGCGGTCACGGCCAACCCGCCGTCGACCACCTGTTCGACGGCACCAGCCACATCGAGATCCCCGTGCAGCGCCACGCGGTCGCCGCCACCCACGGCGCGGGCTGCACCCACTCGGCAACTCTGACCGCGCTGCTCGCCCAGGGGTGGGGCCTGGCCGAGGCAGCGTCGAGGGCGGCGGAGGTGGCCTCGCGGGCAGTGGCCGCCGGGTTGGTGGAGATCGGCGGTGGCGAGGGACCCGTCGACGTGCTCGACGTGCGCGCCCGCGCGCCGGTGGTCGGGGCGCTGGGAGGACGGAGCGCATGAACGTCGACAGAGGTGTGGCAGGCACCGCCATCAGCGTGCCGACGGGGGATGCGCTGCGCCGCCTCCGCGAGCTGCGTCCGCTGGTCCACCAGATCACCAACTTCGTGGTCATGAACGAGACCGCCAACGCCACCCTGGCGATCGGGGCACTGCCGGTGATGGCGCACGCGCCCGAGGAGGTGGCCGAGATGGCGGCGGCGGCGGGAGCCGTGGTGCTCAACATCGGCACCCTCAGCCGCGAGTGGGTCGACTCCATGGTCCTGGCGGGCCGCGCCGCCAACGCGGCCGCGGTCCCGGTGGTGCTCGATCCCGTCGGTGCGGGGGCGACAACCCTGCGCACCCAGAGCGCGCAGCGGCTCCTCCACGAGGTGGACATCGCCATCGTGCGTGGCAACGCGGCGGAGGTGGCCAGCCTGGCGGGACGGAGCGCCGAGATCCGCGGCGTCGAGTCGATGAGCAGCAGCGACCAGAACGGTGACCTGGCCAGGACTGCGGCGGGCGTCCTCGGCTGCACGGTGGCGGTCACCGGGGTGGTGGACGCGGTCAGCGACGCCAGCACCACCCTGCTCGTCGCCAACGGTCATCCTCTCCTCGCCACCGTCACCGGCACCGGCTGCATCGCCAGCGCCATCACCGGTTGTTTCGCGGCGGTCAACCAGGGCGATTCGCTCAGCGCCGCGGTCGAGGCGCTGGTCGCCCTCGGGGTCGCCGGCGAGGACGCGGCCACGCAGAGCCACGGACCGGGAAGCTTCCATGTCGCCCTCTACGACGCGCTCCACTCGCTGTCGCCCGACACCATCGACGCCCGCGCCCGGGTCACCCGCCTGTGAGGGTGCACGCGATCGTCGACGGTGCCGAGCTCGGCGAGCTGGCCGTGGCCGCGGGCGCCACCGTGGTGCAGGTGCGCCTCAAGGACGCCGGCACGGTGGCGCGAGTCGAGCTCGGCCGCAGGCTCCGCCATCTTCCGGCCACGCTTGTCATCAACGATGACGTCGAGGCGGCTCTGCGCTGCGCGGCGGACGGCGTGCACCTGGGGCAGACCGACCGTGGCGCCGTGCGGGCGGTGGCCGAGGGTCTGCTCCTCGGCGTCAGCGTCAGCGACGTCGACGAGGCCGAGGAGGCGCAGGCGCTCGGCGCCGGCTATCTCGGCGCCGGTCCCATCTGGGCGACTCCCACCAAGACCGACGCGGCGCTGCCGATCGGCATCGCCGGGCTGGCCGCCATCTGCGCGGCGGTGCGCATCCCGGTGGTGGCCATCGGCGCCATCGATGCCGGCAACGCCGCCTCGTGCATCGAGGCGGGGGCGTCAGGGGTTGCCATCGTCCGCGCCGCCGCCCACAGCGGGGACGTTCGCGCGGCCGTGGACCAGGCGCTGCGGGCGAGCGCGCGGTCCTGAGCGGATGAGCGCGATCGGAGTCGAGCCGGCGTCGACGGGCATCCCGGTTCGCGAGGGCGAGTACGGCGAGAGCGTCATCGCCGTCGAGCCCGGCGGGGTGGAGTACATCCCCGACGGTGAGCGCCACGGGCGGCCGATCCAGCTGTTCTGGACATGGACATCACCGAACTTCGAGTTCGCGACGGTGTACGTCGGGGTCCTGCCCGTAGTCCTGTTCGGGGGCGGCTTCTGGATGACCGTGGTCGGCCTCGTGCTGGGCACGGCGCTGGGGTCGGCGACGCACGGATGGCTGTCCACCTTCGGGCCGCGCTACGGCGTCCCCCAGCTGATCCAGAGCCGCGGCGCCTTCGGGTACCTCGGCAACCTGCTGCCCGCGGGCCTCAACACGCTCACCTCCGGCGCCGGTTGGGTGGCCGTCAACTCGGTGAGCGGCGCCTTCGCCGTCCGCACCTTCTTCGGGCACGTGGGCTGGAACGTGCCGCCCTTCTGGCTGGCCCTGGCGGTGGTGGTGTCGATCGAGGTCGCCATCGCCTTTGTCGGCTACAACATGGTGCACCAGTTCGAGCGGGTCATCTTTCCGCTGCTCGGCCTGGTCTTCGCGGTGTGCTGCCTGTACATCCTCGGGCGCACCGACGCGGGGCTGGGCTTCAACCCCGCCGCCCCGGCGGCCGCCGGAGGCCAGGTGGGCGCCTTCATCCTGGCGGTGTTCTTCGCCTACGCGTACGCCGTGAGTTGGAACCCCTACGGAGCCGACTACGCGCGCTATCTTCCCCGGGACACCAGTGCCATTCGGGTGGCGCTGGCCGCCGGCCTCGGCCTGTTCGTCTCGTGCGCGGTGCTGGAGATCGCCGGTGCGGGCCTGGCCACGGTGGCGGGGACGTCGTGGGGACCCAGCGACGTGCCCACCGACCAGTTCGTCAAGCCCCTGCCCGAGGTGCTGGGGCTGATCGCCACCGTGGCCATCGCTCTGGGTGCCATCGCCGCCAACGTTCTCAACCTGTACAGCGCGGCGATGTCCTTCCTGACACTGGGCATCCGGCTGACCCTGCGCCGCCGCCGGGCGCTGGTCGCGGTCGGCTTCGGCGCCATCGGGTTCCTGGTGGCGCTGACCGGCAACGCCGCACCGGGGAGCAAGTACGAAGCCTTCCTGTTCTTCAACACCTACTGGATCGTCCCCTTCATCGCTGTGGTGCTGACCGACTGGATGCTCCACGGCGGTCGATACCGCCAGGCCGGCTTCTTCGACTCACGGCACCGGCCCTGGAAGGGGCTGGTCGCCATGGGCGCCGGGATCGCGGCCTCATTCCCGTTCTGGAACCAGACACTCTTCGTCGGCGTGGTGCCATCCAACGTGCCCCAGTTCGGCGACATCAGCTTCCTGGTCGGCTTCCTGGTGACGGTGGCCGTGTACTGCGGCCTGCGCCCCCGGCGGGGTCGCGACCTGAGCGCCACCGCCAGGGGCGCCGACTGACCTGTCCGCTACACCTCGAGCCGTGCCCGCGCGGCGCGGAGTCGCTGGACCGACACCTCGGGACCGACGAAGGCCATGGCATCGAAGACCGGCACGCCCTGGGGACGACCGAGGATGGCGATGTAGAGGACCCTGAAGGCGTCGCGGGCCTTGACGCCGCGGGCCTCGACAAGGGCGGCGAGCCGCAAACGCAGGGCGATGATGTCGGCCAGGGCCCCCGCCTCAACCTCCGCACAGGCGGAGTCGAGCAGGGTGATGGCGGTGGCGGCGTCGACCTTGCGCGGCGGGAAGACGACGTCATCGTCCCAGGGAGCGTCGCCGAGCAGCGGGGCTGCCAGGGAGGCGGCGTCACCCAGCACCACCATGCGCTCCTGGAGGAGCGGCACCAGCTGGCGCCGCGTCTCCTTGCTGGTCGCGGGCAGCCAGAACTCGAGCAGCTCCACCAGCTCCTCGACAGGCAGGCGGCGGATGTGCTGGCCGTTGAGAGAGTCGAGTCTCTTGGAGTCGAACACGGCCGCGGAGTCGTGGACGCGATCGAGCGAGAAGCGCTCCACCAGCTCGGCCGGGCTGAACACCTCGTCCTCGGTACCCGATGACCAGCCCAGCAGCGCCATGGCGTTGACCAGCGCCGGGGCCAGGTACCCCAGCTCCCCATACTCGAGGACGTTGCGCGCGCCGTGGCGCTTGCTCAGCTTCTGGCGATCCTCGCCGAGGACCGGGGGCACGTGGGCGAACCGAGGTGGCTCCCAGTCGAGGGCGTCGTAGAGGCCGAGGTGCTTGGGTGTCGAGGGGATCCACTCGTCACTGCGGATGACGTCGGTCACCTCCATGAGGTGATCGTCGACGACGACAGCCAGGTGATAGGTGGGGAAGCCGTCGGACTTGAGCAGCACCTGGTCGTCGATGTCGGCGTTGTCGAAGGAGATCCGGCCGCGGACCACGTCGTCCCAGGTGGTGCGACCCGGGGCGATGAGCTGGCGCAGCACGGCAGGGGCGCCCGCGGCCCGTTCGGCGGCCACCTCCGCCTGGCGGTCGACGCAGCGGCGGTCGTAGCGGGTCGGCTGGTGGGCGGCGCGCTGGCGCTCGCGCATCTCGGCAAGCCGCTCCGGGCTGCACGTGCACCAGTACGCAGCCCCACGTTCCAGCAGCAGCTCGGCGTGGCGACGGTAGACGTCGGTGCGCAGCGACTGGATGTAGGGCCCGCGGGGACCGCCCACCTCGGGTCCCTCGTCCCAGCTCAGCCCCAGCCACAGCAGCGTCTCCATGATCAGCGCCTCACTGTCCTCGAGGTAGCGCTCCTGGTCGGTGTCCTCGATGCGCAGGATGAACTGGCCACCGCTCGATCGCGCGGCCAGCCAGGCGAAGAGCGCCGTGCGCACCGAGCCGAAGTGCAGTGGCCCTGTCGGGGAGGGGGCGAAGCGGGTCCGCATCGGAGTGCGGCCGCCGGTCACCTCGGGGCGGCGATGAGCAGCGCGACGAACGTCCAGACGATGAGCGCCCCGATCAGAAGGGGTCCGTCCCAATTGCGCACCGTGACGCTCACGAGGTGCACCGCGCCCCCTCCTCTCGGGCCCTCACCGACCTGGGCGACGCCGCCGCCCGCCCCCGGACGGCCGATGTCGCCCATCCCCCAGGCGGGGGGCGGAGCGGGTGGGCCGGAGCGAGGGGTGACGTGGAGGCGCTCCTCACGATCGCGCGCCCGCGCGTCGAGGATGACACCGGCGATGACCATGGTGCCGAAGCCCCCGGCGGCCAGCCCGAAGAGGATGAGGATCACGCCCAGGGCCACGTTGAGGTAGTCGTTGTAGGCGTGCGGCCCGAGCAGGACCAGGATCCCGCCGGCGATCAGCGCGAGCGCCGTGACCCCGAAACCGATCATCTTGCCGGTGAGCTCGCGGAACGGCATCTGGGTCTCCGATTCTGGCAGCGACGCCGCCGAGTATAAGGAAGGGAGGCCGCCACCCCGCCACCTAAGATTCCCAGGCGCCCGCATCGTCTAGCGGTCAGGACACCACCCTTTCAAGGTGGTAACCGGGGTTCGACTCCCCGTGCGGGTAGCGTTGATTTGATCTCAAATCTGCCCTGTGGCGGCGTGCTAGAGTAGTCGTGCGAAGCCGATTTGTATCCCATTTGTAGCCCAACATCGGGCGACACGGGGTGGCAGCGAGCGACACGAAAGGGCACTGATGGCGAGGATCCACCGGCGGTCGGCGGGGACGTGGGAGGTCAGGCTGGAGCTCGGACGCGACCCAAGGACGGGAAAGCGCGAGCGCCGCACCTTCACGGTTCGCGGCACCAAGCGCGAGGCGGAGCAGGCCGCAGCCGCCCAGGTCGCTGCCCTTGGCGGGGGGACCTTCGTCGACCCCAGCAAGGAGACAGTCGAGCAGTTCCTCCGCCGCTGGCTGCGGGACTACGTCGAGCCGTCGCTGGCCCAGCGCACTCAGCAGCGATACCGAGAGGTCGTCGAGTACGACCTTGTGCCGCAGCTCGGCCGGCTCCCACTCCAGCGCCTCCGGCCCCACCACGTCATCGCCCTGGAACAGCAACTCCGGGCTTCGGGGAACCGTCGCACCGGCAAGGGGCTCGGTCCCGCCTCCCTCCAGAAGGTCCACAACGTCCTCCATCGCGCGATAGCACACGCCGTCCAATGGCAGGCGCTCGCGGTCAACCCGGTGGACGCGGTCGACCGGCCCGTTGTCCCAACCCCCGAAATCCGCGCCCTCACGCCGGAGCAGGGGCGGCTCCTGCTTCACGCCCTGCGCGGTCGCCCGTACGAGCTGCCCATTCGCCTGGCCTTGCTCTGCGGGCTACGCCTGAGCGAGCTTCTCGCGCTGCGTTGGAGCGACATTGACGCGGACCACGGCCGCCTGCTCGTTCGGCAGGCGCTAGATTTGCCGGCCGAGGACGGCACGCCGCGATTCAAGGAGACCAAGACCCATCGCGCCGACCGGCCACTCTCGGTCCCTGCACAGCTTCTCGATGGATTGCGGGGTCACCGCTCGGCTCAGCTGGAGCGGCGCTTGGCTGCCCCCGCCTGGGCCGAACTGGACCTGGTCTTCACCAACGATGTGGGCGATCCCCTAGCCGGCGTCACCCTTCGCAAGCATCTCTACCGGGTGCTTGATGACGCCGGTCTGCCGCGTGTCCGACTGCACGGGCTCCGGCACAGCATGGCCACCCTCATGCTGGCTGCCGGCGAGCACCCCAAAGTAGTTTCTGAGCGCATGGGGCATGCGACGGTGGCGTTTACCCTGGCGACATACAGCCATGTGGTTCCAGGGATGCACGACATGGCCGCCCAGCGCCTCGCGAACGCGCTGGATCTCCATGGGGATCGGGCCTGACCGCCATGCTAGGCATCTTGACTAGCCCTGTCGCTCTTCATCACGCGACGTTATGCGGATCATTCCGCGATTGCCGCAACTTACACGTAAGTGCCACAGTTATGCGTGAGGCCGGCACTGCCAAGGTGATAGCTGGCTGCCGGACACTCTGGCTTGTGTCGGCATTGTGAGCGCCGACTGACCGTGGCGAGAAGTACACCCAGCGAGCTCTTGACATCCGGCATGGAAGCGCCACACTCGTCTGTAGATGCGCCACGTTGACTCGTTGACGGGGTCGCGCCGTATCAGCGAGGTGAGACCATCAAGGGCAGGCGGTCGGCGTCGCTCTATCGGATAGTGCTCGTCGTTTCACTTCTGCTCGTCTCGGTTCCCTCGGGTGCCGTGCGGGTCGCGGCTGCCACGCCCGCACCTTTCTCCACCCAGATGACCGCGGTCGACGTCGCGACCGGCAAGCAGTACGTTTCGCCGGCCGGACCTGGCATTGGCAACAGCGACAGCTTCAGCATCCCGGGTGTCTCGTACGACTCGGGCTACCCGGCGCCGGCGGCGACCCGCGCCGCGAGCGCGCCCTCCGGTCCTATTCATCTCCTTCGAGTTCGCGCCCGACCAGATTCCACACCTTTCTAAAGAAAGCGTCGGGCTCAAGGGCCCTGCTCACCTCCGCTGGTTCGCGCTCGCACAGGTGCCCACACATTCCTCTCGAGAAGCGCATACTGCGGGCGCTTTCGCGGGAGTCTTGTCGCCGCGGGACTTCTCGGGCAGCACCTTTCGGACCCCTTGCTCCTCTGGTCCGAAGCCGTTTGGAGAGATGGGCGGGCGGTTTGACGTGTTCGCAATTGTATGTGCTTCGACGCCTCGCGACGGTCTGCACCTCGGCGGCGTCATCGGAAGCATGACCGTCGCGCGTACGACCGCCCGTAGCGCGCGGAGACGCCTCGTTCATCTTCTTTTGCGTACCTGCCAACCGCGTCCGAGCCTTTCACTGACACGAAAGTTTTCCTTCAAGGAGCTGTCTTGAGTGCGTCCATCGCCGATGCTGCAGTGTCCAGTGGCCTCATCTGCTTGGTACTCCTTATTGCAATGGTGTGCCGCCCCCGTCGGCGCTCGCTTGCCAGTCAGCGCAGTCGGCCCAGGCGCACCAAAGCAGCAGATTTCATTTACATCCCGCCACCAGCCTTTGAGCGCATTCTCCGGCCATCCGCTGTTCGAGTCGCTCCGTCTCGGTCGAAAGGACGGCAGCCTCTTCTGCTGACCGCCCGTGCCGGCCTCGCGTCATTTGGAGCGCGGATCGGCCTCCGCCGTGCCATCGTCGTGTTCGCAAGCACGTTGGTCGCGCTCTCCGTGATGCTTGCGCCGCCTCAGCTGCACGCCAGGCTGACCGCGAGCACGTATCCGCAAACCATCCTCGCCGACTCGCCGCTCATGTATTACCGCCTCGGCGAGGCGTCGGGGACGGCGGCCGTAGACGCGTCGCCCAACGCTCGCAACGGCACGTACCAAGGTGGAACGACACTGGGTGTCTCTGGCGCGATTCCGGGCGATTCGGACACAGCGTTGAAACTCGATGGAGGAAGCGGCATCGTCGCGCTCCCGTCGAGCCCCGCGAGTGTCACCGGCAGTTTTACCGTGGAAGCGTGGGTCAATCCCACCGACACCGGAACACGGGCCATCTTCGGCTCGCGTGGGCCAAACGATGCCTCGTTCGACCTCAAGTTGATGAACGGCAATCTGATCCGTGCTGACGTCGGCGATGGCAGCAGTTGGCTGGCAACGAACGCCGATACCGCGGTCTCGTACACACCCGGGATCTGGCACTTGATTGACTTCACCGTCACGCCGGGCACCTACCAGGTTTACATGGACGGCGCCCTCGTCGGAGGCAGTTCGCTTCCAACGGGCACGCCGCTGCTCTGGGACGCGAACCACAGCCCACGATTCGGGTCGAGCGGGAGTAGCGTGGGCGAGTATTTCTCCGGGAGCATGGACGAGACGGCGATCTATCCCACAGCCTTGAGTGGAGCGCAGGTTGCCGGGCATTTCACGGCCAGCGGGATCACCACTCCGACTGCGCCTGGCAGCGTGACTGCAACCGCGAGCGCCAACGCCGCGACGGTGACCTGGACTGCGTCGACGGCCAGTGTGCCGGCTGGTTGCACCGCCGTTCAGCGATACATTGTGACGGCCTATAAGGGAACCACGGCAGTCAATGCCGTCGCCGTCGATGCCACAGCCACCTCAGCCGTGCTGTCCGGCCTACAAGGCGGAGTGGCGTACACATTCAAAGTATCCGGGGTCAACGCCTACGGAGTCGGCACCCCGGGAACGTCTGCGGCGGTGACGCCGACGGGGACGGCGAGCACATATGCGTCGACGGTGCTGGGAGACACGCCCTCGGTGTACTACCGCCTCGACGATCCCTCGGGCGGGGTGGCGGCGGACTCGTCCGGGCACG
>JBOHUD010000036.1:0-88129 GCA_050734155.1 Candidatus Dormibacteria bacterium | reverse complement strand
GCGCCGCCGACCTTGGCGAGGTTGGTGTGGTGCACGGTGCCGGACGCGAAGGTGCTGGCGTTGTTCTGGGTGGTCACAGTCCATGCCGCCAGGCCGCCGAAACCGATCAGACTGGCCGCCGCGATGGTGCCGCCGATGAGGGCAACCAGGCTGAGCGGGCGCATGTCCCTGCGCTTGTTCTGCTGTGCCGGACGATTCACTGCTGTGTCTCCAGATGATGCTGCCGCGCCCGGCGGGACGGGACGATCGACGTCGCTGCGGGCATCTCGACGGTAGGGCGGCGCCTGTAACGGATCGGTGGCCTCCACGGCCACATGCTCGGCACGGCCCGTGAAGGCGAAGTCATCTCCGGGGCATCGGGACCTGCGCCGGTGACAGGACCTACGTTCCGCCGCGCCAGCTCTGACGATTCGTCACACGCCACCGGGGAACCCGGCGACCGTCACACCCCGTAGGTCTTGCCGTTGTCCTTCTTGCTCACCGGGTCGAGGCGCCAGAGGGGGGTGGTGGTGTCCCCAGCGCCCCGGGAGACCACCAATGCGCCGCGGTCGACGACCAGCGAGCCGTCGGGGCCGAACTGGATGTCGTACCAATCCATCGGACGGGGCGCGGGTCCGTAGAAATTCGTGGAGTCGATGAAATACCGGCTGCCGTGACATGGACAGGCCCATCCGTTGGGGATGCGTTCAGGCGGCTTGCGAACGCCGTGGCTGTCGGCCACGGCGTCGGCGACGCCCGACCCGGCGGTTACGTTGGACACGTAGTTCGGGGTGCAGCCGAGGTGCGTGCACACCAGCTCGACGGCATAGATGCCGGCGTCGTCGCGAAGGATCCCGGTGCGGTGGCCGTAGTCCATGTACGGGTTGTCGACGGTGATCGCCTCGGGGCGCACGCTCGCCTTGAACTTCAGCGGTGCCTCGCCGGTGGCGTTGGGAAAGACGAACTTGAGCAATTCCATGCCACCGAAGAGAACCGAGCCCAGCGCGCCGAGTCCACCGACCAGGACCAGGAAGCTTCGACGCGACATCGCCGCCATGCGGTGGTGCCGCTGCGGCGTCTCAGCGTAGGGGTTGCGTGCCATGCTCGAACACCGAATATCGAATCCGACCAGTCAGTTTCGTTGATGATATCATCCGGGGCGATGCCCCGGATATCCTCCAGCGCCCGGTCGGAGCGGCGCCAGCAGCTCATCGACGCCGCCTGGCGGTGCAGCGGCCGCATGGGCTACCGCGACATGCGTGTCGAGGACGTCTGCGCCGAGGCGGGCGCGAGCAAGGGCGCCTTCTACGGCTACTTCCACTCCAAGCAGGATCTCCTGGTGGCCCTGCTCGAGGAGGATGCGCTCGACCTCGACACGATCCTCGACAGCCTGGACCGGCGCGACCTGCCCAACGTCGCCCGTCTGCGCAGCTTTGCCAGGGAGATGTGCCAGCGCGGGGTCGATCAGTCCCGGGTCCAGCTCCGCTCCGACCTCTGGGCTGCCATCCTCACCGACCCGCTCATCCGCGAGCGCATGGTGGCGGCCGTGCAGCGCCGCCGCACGCGGCTGCGATCCTGGATCGACTGTGCGGTGCGCGACGCCGAGCTGGCCCCCGTCCCGGCCAACGCCCTCGCCTCGCTGCTCCTCGCCCTCGGCGACGGCCTCACGCTGCACAGCTCGCTCGACCCGTCGGCATTCCGCTGGAACAACATCGCGCGCGTCCTCGCGGCCATCTTCACGGGGCTCGGCGACGAGACCGCCGCTCAGCCGGGCGCAGCCGCCGCGGCCGGGTCGCGCCGATGACGTCGTCGCGGCGCCTCGGCCTGCTCCTTGGCGGCGCGGCACTGCTCCTCGCCGCCTGTGGCGGCGACTCCCCAGCTCCCCCCTCACCGACCCCCTACCGGTGGACCGGCGCGCAGCTGGTGCACCCGCTGGCCAAGCCGGAGTTCAACCTCACCGACCAGCGCGGCCAGCCCTTCGACTTCCAGCGCGATTCCGCCGGCCATGTGACGCTGCTCTACTTCGGCTACACGCACTGCCCCGACATCTGTCCGGAGAACATGTCGATGCTCGCGTTTGCGCTCAAGGACATGCCCGCCGCGGATCGCGCACGCGTCCAGGTGGTGTTCGTCACCACCGATCCCGCCCGCGACACCCCGGCCGTCCTGGCCAGCTGGTTGAGCAACTACAACGAGGGGTTCATCGGGCTCACCGGGAGCAAGACCGCCATCGACGTGGCGCAGATTCAGGCGCGGGTGTCCCTGGCGTCGCCCGAGCCGGCCAGTCCGGGCAGCACCTACTACGTCGACCACGCTGCCCAGATCATCGCCTACACGCCCGACAACCTCGCCCACATCGCCTTCTTCCAGGGCATGTCCAGCGCCAAGGTCGCACACGACCTCGAGCGCCTGGTGACCCACGGCTGGACGTGATCCGCCCGGGGCGGTGCGCCTCAGCGCAGATCGCGCCGTGACCAGAGAATCGCCGCCGCGATGATCATCGCCAGGCTGACGGCGACGGGCAGGAGCCCGTTCTGCACGCCGAGTCCAGCGCCGAGCGCGTTGCCGTCGATCAGCCAGTGCCAGGGCATCGCCGCGCGCAGCGGTCGCAGCGCGGTCACCTGCTCGGCCAGCCCCTGGAGGACGAACCCGGCCACCGCCGCCGCTGAGGAGACCGCCAGCGCCGCCGCCCGACTCCCCGTCGCCGCGCCAACCGCCAGCGCCAGGGTGCCGTAGGTCAGCGCCAGCCCCGCACATGCCAGGGTGGCCTCGATGATCCGGGCAGCCGGGGCACCGGCGCCCAGGCCGGCGAGCGGAGCCAGCGCCACCAGGGTGAGCGCGGTGACCGCGGTGAGCACGGCCAGCATCACCAGCAGCGCGCTGGCCCGCTCGACCACGATGCGCACGCGGCTGACCGGGTTGGCCAGGATCAGCTCGAGCATCCCCGACCCCTCGTCACCGCTCACCGCCCACGCGCCGAAGCCCAGCGCGAACACCAGCATCATCACCGGCAGCACGTTGGCAAAGAACTGGCTGTTGAGATAGCCGACCGGTGAGGTGAGAGCGCTGCCGGGAGCCAATCCCAGGGCCGCCTGCACGCTGGACGGCAGGCTGGCGAAGGTCTTGTCGAGCGCGCTGTTGTCGCGCACTGTCGGGTACGCAAGCGCGATCAGCGCCGCCACCGCGATCAGCCCCACGGTCCACCAGACGAGCCCGACGCGGCGCCGCCAGACCGCGTTGTCCAGGATGGCCGGCAGCTCAGTCACGGGTGTCATCCTGGGGCGACGAGCGGTCCCCGGCATACAGCGAGATGAAGAGCTCCTCGAGATCATCCCCGGAGCCGCTCACCCGCATCAACCCCGGTGATTGCGTGGCCGCGCGCAGCGCCGGTCCCACCGGTCCATCGACGGTGATGCTCACCAGGCGACCGCTGACCTGGCACGACACCACGCCGGCCACCCCGCTGAAGAGATCGTCCGCGACGGGATGCATGTAGCGAAGGTCGAAACGGTGACGGGCGCGGTCGAGGAGCGCGTCGAGGGTGGAGACCGCGACCAGCCGGCCGGCGCGGATGATGGCGACCCGGTCGGCGACCCGCTCCACCTCGGGAAGGACGTGCGATGACAGCAGGACCGACGCCCCTCGCGACGACGCCTCCTCGACCAGGCGGAGGAACTCCCGCTGCACCAGCGGATCCAGGCCGGTGGTGGGCTCATCGAGGATGAGCACGTCGGGGTCGTGCTGGAACGCCTGGACGATCCCCACCTTCTGGCGGTTGCCCTTGGACAGGGTTCCGATGCGCCGGGTGGGGTCCAGCTCGAGCCGCTCCACCAGGGCGTCGACGCGGCGGCGGTCCAGCCCGCCGCGCAGACGGCCGAACCAGGCGAAGAGCTGCTGTCCCGTCATGCCCGAGTCGACCCGCAGGTCGCCGGGCAGGTAGCCCACCCGGCAGCGCGCGGGGGTGTCGTCGCGCAGGCAGGCGCCGAGAACTGTGCAGGTGCCCGCGCTGGGGCGCAGGAAGCCCAGGAGCATGCGCATGGTCGTCGACTTTCCGGCCCCGTTGGGCCCGAGGAACCCGACCACCTCGCCGGCGCCAACCTCGAGGGTCAGGTCCGCGACCGCGGTGAGGTCGCCGAACCGCTTGGTCAGCCCGCGAGCCGAGATCCTGGCCTCGGGGTGACCGGAGGTCATGGGCTGCTCGGGCCCGCCGGGTCGGCGATCAGGTCGGCGGCGGCGAGCTCCATGCCTGCCGGCAGCAGCACGGTGAGCCGGTCGGCGCTGCAGAGCCGGGTGTCTCCTCTGGGGACGATGATCACGCCATCGCGCTGGATCGCCAGGAGCAGCGACGACTCCGGCCAGCCCACCTCGCGAACGCGCCGTCCCGAGGGCTCGCCGGCGCCCAGGGTGAGGTCGACGATCCGGAAGTCACTCAGGCGCGGGATCGGTGGCAGACCGGAGGCGCCGGCGGGGGCCACCGCAGGGCGCGAAGCCACATCCACGCTGCTCTGCAGGCGACGCTGATAGGCGCTCAGGGCGTCGCGGTGGGTGAGCCAGCCCGCCAGGCGCCCATCGTCGATGACGGGAACCCCGCCCCGCGACTGCTGCACCAGGTCGGCGAGGGCATCGTGCAGCGTCGCCGTCGCCCTGATCGGCGTCACCGCGGTCATCAGCGACTCCGCGGTGACGTCGAGGGCGTTGCTGCCCATGGCCTCCTCCACGCGCCGTGAGGTGACCACCCCGCGATATTCGCCCCCCAGGTCGACGACCGGCAGCGCATCGCGGCGCTCATCGAGGAGCCGCGCGGTGAGCTCGGAGAGGTCGGCGAGCGGCGACACCGGCTGAGGGAGCGGTTCCATCGCCTCCGCGACCGAGATCACCTTCATGAGGTTGGCGCTGCGACCGCGCTCGATGTCGATGCCGCGGCGGCGCAGCTTGAGCGTGTAGATGGTGTCCTTGGAGAGCAGGTTGCTGATGCCCGCGGCGACCACCACCGCGACCATCAGGGGCAGGATGATCGTGTAGTCGCCGGTCAGCTCGAAGATGATGAGCACGGCGGTGATGGGCGCGCGCGCGGCGGCGGCGAAGACCGCACCCATGCCGACCAGGGCATACGCTCCCGCCGGTGCCACCGCGCCGCCGAAGGCGCCGTGGGCGACGCTGCCGAGCAGGGCGCCGAGCATCGCCCCCATGAACAGTGACGGCGCGAACACACCGCCGGAGCCGCCGATGGCGATGGTCAGGCTGGTGGCCACCACCTTGCCGACCAGGAGAGCGACCAGCAGCCCGACCACGATGTTGCCGCGCACCGCGGACTCGAGGACCGGGTAGCCGACGCCATACAGCTGGGGGAGGCCGAGCAGGAGCAGACCGAGGAGCACGCCCCCCACCGCCGGTCGCAGCGCCTCGGGGCCGCGCCAGAGGCGGTCGGCGAGGTCCTCGAGCCCGTAGAGGACACGGATGAAGCTGACCCCGGCGATGCCCGCGAGGCCGCCCAGCAGAGCGTAGAGGCCGTACTCCCAGCCGGAGACGAGATGGAAGGGAGGAAGGGTCAGGAACGGCCGCCCACCGAAGGCCGCCCGCCCGACCACGCCCGCAGCCACGGATGCCAGGACGACAACTCCGAACGACTCGGCGGCGAAGTCCGCGAGGATGAGCTCGAGGGCGAAGAAGACCCCCGCGATGGGTGCGTTGAAGGTCGCCGAGATCCCACCCGCGGCGCCACAGGCGACCAGGATGCGCAGGCGCGTCTCCGGAACGCGAGCAGCCTGGCCGAGACTGGAGCCGAGCGCCGACCCGATCTGGACGATCGGTCCCTCGCGGCCCACCGAGCCCCCGGCCCCGATGCACAGAGCCGATGCCAGCGCCTTGACGACGCTGACCTGGGGGCGGATCCGCCCACCACGCTCGGCTATGGCCAGCATCACCTCGGGCACGCCATGGCCGCGCGCCTCCGGCGCGAACCGGTTGACGATGGGGCCGTAGATGAGGCCTCCGACGACGGGTGCCAGCACCACGAAACCCAGGCCCAGCCAAGGGAGGTTGGGATTGGCGACGCGCCCGGCCGCGCTGTAGTCATGGCTGCCGGTGAACAGCTGCGTGAAGACCAGGATCAGGTACCGAAAGACGACCGCACCAACCCCGGAGCCGGCTCCGACGACGAGTGCCAGAACCACCAGCCCGGGGGCGCTGCCCCGCAGCCAGTCCTGCGCCCGCCCCGCTGCCGAGGAGGGCAATCGAACCGACAGCGTCACACCTCGCCGATCCCGTCGAGGAGCGCGTTGACCGCGATGCGCACGTTGGTCCAACGGAAGCCGCTGGAGTCGAGAGCGTGGTGGAGCATCAGCCCGTCGTTGAGAGCCAGCAGGACCGAGGCCATCGCGTTCGCCGGCATCGAGGCGGGCTCTCCGCCGGCCGCCCCCTCCTCGAGCCAGGTGCGCAGGAGATGCCTCCTCTCCCGCACCGCCGCGGCCACCTGCCGGCCAATCGCCGGGTCCTCGAGGGCGGCGGTCCAGATGTCGATGCGCACCTGCACCCGGCCCGCGTCAGCCCCGTCCTCGAGCATCACGTGCGCCAGCCGGCGCAGACACTCCGTGGGCCCGAGGCGGCGGCGATCGAGGCCCTCGATGACCCGTCGCAGGGTCAGGGTGTCGTCGTCGATCAGGGCGGCCAGCAGCTCCTGCTTGGAGGCGAAGTGGGCATAGAAGGCGCCCTTGCTGACCCCCGCCTCGGCGCAGACGTCGTCGACGGTGGTGAGGTGGAACCCCCGGCTGGCCGCGCATCGCCGAGCCGCGTCGACGAACGTCTGGCGGCGCTGGGCACGGGTCTCGTCGCGAAGTCGAGGCATCGGCGCATCATAGTACAAAGAGACTGGATGGTACTTTTGCAACAGGGCGGTGAGGCTGGACACCGGCGAGTGCGGCAGTCGGCCAGCTACCGCGTGTGCAGGCATCTCAGCCAGATAAGGCGGCAAATGCCCGATACTGGCCCACTGTGGCTGTGTACAAGATGGGCCAGGCGGCCCAGCTCCTGGGGGTCAGCACCGACACCCTGCGGCGCTGGGCCGACGCCGGCAGGCTGCCCACCCTGCGCACCGAGAGCGGCCACCGGCTCGTCGACGGCGCGGCTCTCGCCGGCCTCGCCGCCTCGCTGGTGGCCCGGCCCAGGCCGGCGGCGATCGTGGCGGCGTCCGCCCGCAATCGCTGCCCCGGTCTGATCACCCGGGTGGTCCGGGGCTCGGTCATGGCCCAGGTCGAGCTCCAGGCAGGTCCGTTCCGGTTGGTCTCGCTGATGAGCCGAGAGGCCGCCGACGAGCTCGGCCTGGTCCCGGGGATGCTGGCGGTGGCATCTGTCAAGGCCACCAACGTGGTTGTCGAGCTTCCCGCGCAGCCCGGGGGCCATTGAGGTGGTCGTCTCATCCCCGGCGCGGGGCCGGTTCCTGCTCGCCTTCGCGATGCTCCCCCTGACATCGTGCGCGGGAGGCGGCGGCGCCACCCCGGCGACGGCCGCCGGCCACCTGCCGGCCGGGGCGCTGACCGTCTTCGCCGCCGCCTCGCTGTCGGCGGCGTTCACAGCCGCAGAGCCGCAGCTGGAGCGGAGCAACCCCGGCTTCTCGCCGAGGTACTCGTTCGCCGGCTCGCAGCAGCTGGTCACCGAGGTCGTCGACGGTGCGCCGGCCGACGTCATCGCGACCGCCGACACGGACACGATGCAGCGGCTCGTCGCCGCCGGCCTGGTGCGCAGCCCGCGCACATTCGCCCACAACAGCCTGGAGATCGTGGTCGCTCCCGGCAACCCCAAGCACGTGCGCGGGCTGGCCGATCTCGCCCGGGCCGACCTCGCCGTGGTGCTCGCCGACCCCAGCGTCCCCGCCGGGCACTTCGCCGCCCAGGTGCTGGCCCGGGCGGGCGTGACCGTCAAGGCCAGGTCGCTCGAGCTCGATGTCGAGGCGGTTCTGGAGAAGGTCGAGAGCGGGGACGCGGACGCCGGGATCGCCTACCGGACGGACGCGCGGGCGGCGGCGGGCAGGGTAGGCGGCGTCCCGATCCCGGCCGGCGCCAATGTGATCGCCACCTACCCGATCGCCGTGCTGGCCGGCTCGCGGAGGCCCACCGCCGCCGCCGCGTTCGTGCAGGACGCGCTCTCCGGTGACGTCCACGCCGCGCTGGTGGCGCGCGGTTTCCTGCCGCCGTGATGCGGGCCGTGAGGCGGAGCAGCGCCTCGGCTCCGCGCGGGCTCCTGGTCCCGGCGGGGCTGGCGGTGCTGTTCGTCCTGGTCCCCCTGGTGGGGCTGCTCGCCCAGGTGTCCTGGGGGAGCCTGCTGTCGGAGGTGACCTCGCCGGCGGTGGTCACCGCCGCGCTGCTGTCGCTGGAGTGCTCGACACTGGCCGTCGCCTGCTCGGTCGTCATCGGTGTCCCGCTGGCCCATGTGCTGGCGCGCTCCACGCTCCCCGGGCGGCGGCTGCTCCGGCCGCTGGTGCTGCTTCCTCTGGTGCTGCCCCCGGTGGTCGGGGGCATCGCCCTGCAGACCGCATTCTCACGCCAGACCCCGATCGGCTCGGTGCTCCACGACGCTCTCGGGGTCACCCTGCCCTTCAGCACGGCGGGGGCGGTGATGGCGGAGACCTTCGTCGCCTTCCCCTTCCTGGTCATCACCGTGGAGGCCGCGCTCCGCCAGCGCGACCTGCGCTACGAGGAGGTCGCGGCCACCCTGGGGGCGCGTCCATGGCGGCGCTTCTGGCACGTCACCATGCCGCTGCTCGGCCCCGCTCTGGGCGCCGGTGCCGCCCTCTGCTGGGCCCGCGCGCTGGGTGAGTTCGGCGCCACCATCACCTTCGCCGGCAGCTTCCCCGGCACCACCGAGACGCTTCCGCTGGCCGCCTACACCGCCTACGCCGGGTCCGGCAGCGTGCAGCGGGCGACGACGCTGTCGCTCATCCTCCTGGCCATGTCCGTGGCCGTGCTCCTGGGGCTGCGCAACCGCTGGTTCGCCGTCTCTCGCTGATGCTCGACGCCGACATCGGTCTGCGCCGAGGAGCGCTCGAGCTCCACGTGCACCTCCGCGCCGGGGAAGCCGGGGTCGTGGCCCTTCTGGGACCAAACGGGGCCGGCAAGACCACGATCCTGCGCGTGCTCGCGGGATTGCAGCCACCGGCCTGCGGGCGCATCGTGCTCGACGGCACCGTCCTGGACGACGTGAGGACCGGGGTCCGGGTGGCGGCGGAGCACCGCCGGGTCGGCGTCGTGTTCCAGGACCACTGCCTCTTCCCCCACCTGTCCGTCCTTGACAACGTCGCCTTCGGACCTCGCTCCCGCGGGGTCGATCGGGCCGAGGCCCGGCGCCGCGCCGCCCGGTGGCTCGACCTGTTGGAGCTGAGCGGGATGGCGGACGATCGACCCCGGGCCCTGAGTGGCGGCCAGGCGCAGCGCGTCGCCCTGGCGCGCGCGCTGGTCACCGAGCCGCGGCTGCTGCTTCTCGACGAGCCCCTGGCCTCGGTGGACGCGTCGGCGAAGGTGGGCCTGCGCCGTGCCCTGCGCACCCACCTGGACGCCCATCGCGGCGTGCGCATCCTGGTCACCCACGACCCCATCGAGGCGGCGACGCTGGCCGAACGCGTGGTGGTCGTCGAAGCGGGCCGCGTGGTCCAGGAGGGGACCTACGGCGAGGTGACGGCCCGACCCCGCTCCGCCTGGGTGGCCGGCCTGGGCGGGCTCAACCTGGTGCGCGGCGAGGCGTCGCAGGGCGTGCTCCGGCTCGACGGCGGTGTCGAGCTGATCGTGGTCGGCGAGGTTCGCGGTGCCGCCATGGCGACCATCCACCCGCGCGCCATCGCCCTCCACCGCGAGCAGCCCTCGGGCAGCCCGCGCAACGTGCTGCGCGGCATGGTCGGCAGCGTCGACCGCCAGGGGGAACGATGGCGCGTCGAGCTCTCCACACCCGTGCCCCTGGTCGCCGAGGTCACCGAGGGCGCCGTCATGGACCTCCGCCTCGGCGCCGGTGGCGAGATCTTCGCGGCCATCAAGTCGACCGAGATCGACGTCTACTCCGCGTGATCACCCGAGCCGTCGCCCTGCGAGGTTGCGCGATCATGAGGCGATGGCTGCTGCCGGCGATGCGGAACCGGGCGTGCACGTCTCGCTGACCGACCAGCCCATCGACGTCGCCGGGCTGCTGGACCGGGCGGGGAGCGCCGCCGACGGCGCGGTGGCGTGCTTCATCGGCCGGGTCCGCGATCACGCCGGCGGAGAGGAGGTCCACCGCCTCGACTACCAAGCCTACGAACCGATGGCGCTGTCGGAGATGCGACGCATCGCTGTCGAGGCGCGCCGGCGGCTGGACCTGTCGAGCGTCATCCTCGTCCACCGCACCGGAGATCTCCCCGTCGGGGAGGTGGCTGTCGCCGTGGTCACCACCTCCGCGCATCGCGCGGCAGCCCTCGACGGGTGCCGCGACGTCATCGACTCCGTCAAGAGCGACGTGCCCATCTTGAAGCGCGAGCACACCACCCGCGGGGCACGGTGGGTCGACGCGCGCTGCCAGGGGTCGGCTGCCGATGTCTGAGCTCAGCCACGTGGCGCCGCAGGGAGGTGTCCGCATGGTGGACGTGGGCGGCAAGCAGCCCAGCGCCCGCTCCGCGACCGCACGAGCCCAGGTGCGGTTCTCCACGGCGCAGACCCTGGAGCGGCTGCGTGCGGGGGAGGTCGCCAAGGGTGATGTGCTGGAGACGGCACGGATCGCCGGGATCATGGCCGCCAAGCGCACCGCCGAGCTCATCCCCCTGTGCCATCCACTGGTCATCGACCATGCTGCGCTGGATCTCGAGCTGGTCGATGACCCCCCCGGGGTGCGGCTCACCGCCACCGTCCGCTGCCGCGGCGCCACCGGCGTCGAGATGGAGGCGCTCACGGCCGCGGCGGTGGCGGCGCTGACCGTCGTCGACATGCTCAAGTCGGTGGATCGGTGGATGACAGTCGAGGATCTGGGCCTGCTCGAGAAGGACGGCGGTGGCCACGGTCACATCGTCCGGCCCCAGCCGCCGCGATGACCCCAGCCCCGGCTGCGTGCGTGGTGATCACGGTCAGCTCGAGCCGCGCCGCGGCCGGCGGTGGGCACGATGCCAGCGGCGATCTCATCGCGGCACGCCTCGAGCAGCTGCCCGCGCGAGTGATCGGCCGGACCCTGGTGGCGGACGACATCGAGGCGATCCGGGCCGCGGTCACCGCCGCGTCCGCCGACCTCGTCGTCCTCACCGGCGGCACCGGGGTGGCCCCCGATGACCTGACCCCGGAGGCGCTCCGGCCGCTGCTCGACCGCGAGCTGCCGGGCATGGCGGAGGCGATGCGGGCGGCGGGACTGGCCAGGACGCCCCACGCGATGCTGTCCCGCCAGCTCGCCGGGGTCCGGGGGCGAACCCTCATCCTGGCGTTGCCGGGGAGCCCGCGGGCATGCGAGGACTGCCTCGATGCCATCTGGGCGGCGCTGCCGCACGCGCTCGACCTGCTCGCCGCGCGCTGACCCTCCTCTCAGCGCGCCTGACCACGTGCGCGCGCGTCGCGCGGCGCGCGGGACGACGCCCCGTCGTCTCGATCCCGGTGATCTGGCGGCGACGCCGGCCCGTATAGAGGGCTGAAGCAAGTCCGCCGCCGGTGGATATTTTGATAGGAGCAATTCATGTTGAGAACCCCACGACTCGCCCTCACGGTGGGAGCCATGGCCACCCTCGGCCTGGTGGCCGCGTGCGGCAGTTCCACCGCCACCTCGTCGAGCGCCGGCTCGTCGGGGGCAAACCCGAACACCAGCAGCAGCCACGCCGCGGCGCCCTCCGCAGCGATCCTCAACCTCACCGGTGCGACCACCAAGGTTGACCTCGATCCCAGCACCGCGATGGTGCTGCAGCAGCACGGCGTGTCGGTGGCACCGGTGGCCCCGGCCACGGCGGCGATGGTCAACGGGACTGTCGAGGCCAGCTTTCCGATCACCACGGGGTACGTGGCGATCTACCCGCAGAACGACCTCCCCTTCGTTCGCGGCACCTTCAGCCACAGCGGTGGGCTGACCTTCTCCGCCGGCGGCAAGTCACTGACCGCCACCGACTTCGTCGTCAACCCGGGCACCTCGACGCTGACCGCCACAGTCGGTGGCAAGGGCGTCCCGCTGCTCGCCCTCGACGGCAGCCAGGTCAAGATCACCACCGACGCGTCCGGTGTCCACCTCGACGGCACGATTGCCAAGCTGACCTCAGCCGCCGCTGACGCGCTCAACGCCACCTTCGGCGTGTCCGTCTTCACCGCGGGCATCCCCCTCGGCGTGGTGCACATCACAGCCACCGGCACTCCCGATCCCGGTGGTGCACCCAAGGCCCAGGTCGAGCAGCTCTCCGGCCAGAGCACGTCGGTGAACGTCGACCCCGCCACCGCCATGGTGCTGCAGCAGCACGGCGTGACGGTGACCCCGGTCGGGCCGGCGACGGCCTCGACCACCAACGGCTTGACCGTGACCTTCCCGATCACCAACGGCTACGCGGCGGTGTTCCCGCAGACGAGCCTGCCCTTCATCCGCGGCCTGATCAGCCATGACGGCGGACTGACCTTCGCGGCGGGTGGGAAGTCGCTGACCGTCACCGACTTCATGGTCAACCCCGGCAACTCCGAGCTGTACGCCACCGTGGGCGGCTCCGGCGCCGTGGTGCCGCTGCTCGACCTCGACGGCAGCAAGGTCACCATGACCACCGACGCCTCCGGTCAGATCCACCTCGACGGCACCGTCGCCAAGCTGTCGGCGACCGCGGCCAGCGCGCTCAACTCCACATTCGGGGTGAGCGTGTTCAGCGCTGGCATCCCTCTGGGAGTGGTGCATATCATCGCCACGGCAGCGACGAGCTAACGACATCGATTGGCCGGGCGCCTGCGCAACAGGAGGCGTCCGGTCAATGCCACCCACCGTCAGCATGGTCGAGACGTGAAGTCGGCGAAGCACCCCCCTCCTCCTCCCCGCGAGGGTGTTGCGGGCAACACGCGCCTGACCTCGCTGGCCGGGGTGGTGCTCCTGGCGCTGGTCACCCTGCAGGTGATCAGCGCCCTGTTCTTTGCACTGCTGACGTACAACGTCACCCTGCCGGTCGGTCCGCTGTACGACGTGGTGCGCCCGGTGCACTTCTTCGTGGGATTCATGCTGATGCCGCTGATCGCCATCAAGCTGGCCAGCACGGGTTACCGTTTCAGCAGGTACTACACCGGCAAGCAGGCGTACCACGACGCCGGACCGCCCCTGCCCCTGGCCCGGATCATCGCCCCGGCGCTGATCGGCTCAGCCATCATCCTGGTCGCCAGCGGCGTGGAGATGTGGAGTTACCAGAACCAGTTCAACCTGCCCTGGACGGCGATCCACAACGTGGCCGCGTTCACATTCGTGAGCGTGGTGATCATCCACATCGTGCTGCACGCGCGCGATGCCCACCGCGACGCCGCCGCCGACCTGGCCGGCATGCCGGCCGCTGCGGATCCCGGCGCAGCAGCCGCACCGGCGGGCGCGATCACACGCCGCGCGCTGATCGGCGGCGGGATCGCCTTCGGAGCAGCTCTCGGCGCCGGGGCGTCATCGTGGCCATGGTCGCAGCTGGGCTGGCTCGAACCGCTCAAGACCGGCGCGGGTGCGCTCGACTTCCCATCGATGAACTTCGAGGGCGGCCCGCAGGTGGTCGACGCCGCCCGCTGGCGTCTGCGAGTCACCGGGCTCGTCGCCCAGACGCTCGAGCTCACCGAGGCGCGGCTGCTCGCGCTGCCCGCCGAGGAGCACACCTACGCGATCAACTGCGTCGACGGCTGGACCGCGACCCGGACGTGGCGCGGCGTGCCCATCAGCACCCTGCTGACCATGGCGGGGGCCAGCCCGGCGTTCACCCACGTGCTGGTGCGGAGCACCAGCGGGTACCACTGGGACCACGGGCGCGCCCAGATGCTCGGCGCCGGCGCGCTGCTGGTGACCCATGTCAACGGGGTGCGCCTCAACGACACCCACGGATATCCCGCGCGCCTGATGGTCCCCGGGGTGGTCGGCGAGTCCAACATCAAGTGGGTCGATGAGCTGCAGGTGCGATCCGACACCGCCGAGAACTACCTGGGCCAGCATCTCGACTTCAAGAACCCCACCATCACCGGCAGGTTGCTGCCCAAGGACCCCGCGGGCAGGCGGCCGTGAGCCGGCCCCCCCAGGTGGCCGGCGGCAGCCGCCGCCCCCGCCGCCAGGACACCGCCTGGCGGATCCTGGTGGGCCTCCAGGCGACGGTGCTCCTGCTCATCGTGGCGTCGCTGCTGATCGTCCTGCTCACCGGTCTGTTCGGCTCCCTGTTCGCGCAGCACACCCCCTGACGGCGCGCCCGTCCGGTGGCCGCCCTAGTGGGCGAGCGGCACAGCGCGCATCGCTGCGCAGCTGCACCCGGGCGGGGCGCCGGCACGGCTCGCCAGCTGCACCAGGGCGCGGTGCAGCGCGGCGCTGTGCTCGGCGAGGCGGGCGATCACCGCGTCCTGGGTGACCGCCGCGTGCTCGGGCCTGTCCTCGACGCCCACGTCGTAGTCGGTGACCAGCGCGAGGTTGACGTAGCAGAGACCGAGCTCACGGGCCAGCGCCACCTCGGGGAACTGGGTCATGTTGATGACCTCCCCGCCCTCGGCGCGGAAGCGCCGCGACTCGGCGCGGGTGGCGAAGCGCGGACCGGAGACGACAGTGACTGTCCCGGAATCGTGGACGGTGAAGCCCGCGCCGCGGCAGGCTTCCGCGGCCAGCGGTCGCAGCTCCGCACAGTAGGGGTCGGCCATGGTGGCGTGGGCCACCTCGGGGCCATCGAAGAAGGTGGTGTGGTGACGGCCGCCGGTGTGGTCGATGAATTGGTCGCAGATGACCACATCGCCGGGGGCGATGCCCACCCGGAGGCTGCCCACCGCCGAGGGGGCGATCAGCCGGGTCACCCCGAGCGAGTGCAGCGCCCAGAGGTTGGCGCGGTGGTTGATGCGGTGCGGGGGGATGGTGTGGCCGCGCCCGTGCCGCGCCAGGAAGGCCACGTCCACCGCACCGATGCGGCACACGTCGATCGAATCACTGGCGTCGCCGTATGGCGTCGACACCGCCAGCGTGCTCATCGCGGAGGCCAGCCGGTAGAGACCGGATCCGCCGATGACGCCCACCCTGGCGCGCGCTCCCTCCACAGGGCGGTGATGGTAGGAGGTGCACGTCCACGATGATCCAGGCGTGCGCGCCGCGGAGTATTTCTGAACGTGGATTGGCTGACGACTGCGCACGGCCGCGCCGCCCCGGAAGGCGGCCTCAGCGTGGATCGCTGGTTCGCGGAGCAGGGCCCCCCGCTGGGGCGCGACCTGGCGCGCAGCGGCGCCCCCAGCCTCAGCCTGGGTGAGCTTCTCGAGCTCACCGGCGCCAGCGCCGGCGAGATCATGGCCCTGCCGCTCGACTATGGTCCCGGCCGCGGTGGCGGCCGGATCATCGCGGCGATCCGGCGCAGCCTCGGCGCCGGCGAGGCGGCGAGCGTGGTCGTCAGCGGCGGTGCGGTCGAGGCCCTCCTCCTCCTCTGCCTGGCCACCGCCGCTGGTGGCGATGTGCTCGTGGGCACACCCGCCTACGGCGCGCTGCTGAGCGCGCCCGCCGCGGCGGGCCGGAGGCTGCGGCTCGCCCGCGTCTGGGACCCTGTCCGCGGGCTGCGCTTCGACGAGCTGATGGAGCAGGTCACGCCGGCGACGAGCCTGGTCGTCGTCAACAGCCCGCACAATCCCAGCGGCGCGCGCGCCTCGCTGGCTGAGCTGGACGAGCTGGCCGACTGCTGCGCACGCAGCGGAGCGCTCCTCGTCGTCGACGAGGTGGCCCGGGGGACGCTCGATCCCCACGCGCCCTCGGCGGTGCAGTCGCGCGGGTTCAGGCGCGGGATCACCGCCGTCCTCGGCGACGTCAGCAAGTCGCTGGGATTGGGGGGGCTGCGCATCGGCTGGCTGGCCACGGCGGATGCGAACCTGGCCGCAGGCGCGAGCGCGGCCAAGGACGCCACCACCGTGGCCAGCGGCACGCTGTCGGAGCACATCGCCGCCGTCGCCCTGGAGAATGCCGATGTGCTCCTCCGACGGGTGACCGCTGCCGCCCGGGCCAACCTGGCGAGCCTCTGCCGCCTCCTCGCCCAGGTGGGCGACGGGGGGCGCTGGTCGCCGCCCGTCGACGGGCTCGTGGCCTTCCCCGCTCTCTCTCCCCGCCGGGGAATCGACGAGCTGGTGGCCACCCTGCGCCGCCGCGACGTGGGAGTGGTCCCAGGACGGCTCTTCGGCGAGCCCAACCGGGTGCGCCTCGGGCTGGGGTCCGCTCCCGCCTCGTTCACCGAGGCGCTGACCCGCCTCGGCGAGGCGATGGGGCGATGAGCGCGGACGCCGCCGGCCCGCGCATCGCGGTGATCATCCCGGCGCTCAACGAGGCGGGCAGCATCGCTGCCGTGATCGCTCGGATCCGGCGCACCCTCGACGCCCACATCGTGGTCGCCGACAACGGCAGCAGCGACGCCACCGCGGCGGTCGCCCGTGCCGCCACCGCCACGGTGGTGCCGGTGGCGCGTCGCGGCTACGGCCACGCCTGCCGTGCCGGCGTCGACGCGGCCGGCGAGTGCGACGTGCTGGTCTTCCTCGACGGGGACGGGAGCATGGCTCCCGAGGACATCCCCGGGCTGATCGCACCCATCGTCGAGGACCGCGCCGACCTGGTGGGCGGGGTGCGCCGCTGCGACCGGCGCCTCATGCCCGTCCACCAGCGGCTCGGCAACAGGGTGATCGGCCTGCTGCTGCGCCGCCACGGCGTCGCCCTGCCCGAGCTCTGCCCCTACCGGGCGGTGCGGGCGAGCACGCTGCGCGACCTCGACCTGGCGGGGTCGCGGTTCGCCTGGGCGGCGCAGGTGCTGGCCAGGGCGGCGGGGCGCGGCGCCAGGATCGCGTCCGTTCCCGTCGGCTACCACGAGCGCAGTGCCGGCCGCAGCAAGGTGGGCGGGTCGTTGCGTGGCTCGCTGGCGGCGTCGTGGGACATCTCCCGCGTGCTGCTCAGCGAGCCGGCGGCCAGGTCGCGGCCGCGGTGAACGTCCTGTGCGTGCTGGCCCGGGCGCCGGCGCCGGGGACGGGCAAGTCGCGACTGCGTTCGTCGCTCGATGGCGCCACCACCGACCGGCTGGCGCTGGCCTTCCTCGAGGACGTGCTCGCCTGGTCGGGGGAGGCCGCCGACGCCACCCTGGTCGCCTCCACCGGGCCCGCCTGGCTGCTGCCGCCCCTGGCCCCCCGGGGTGTCCTGGTTCCCCAGGCGGAGGGGGGCCTCGGCGACCGCATCGCCGCCGCGGTCGACGCCGCCTTCCTGCTCGGCGCCGGCGCGGTCGTGATCCTGGGCAGCGACTGCCCCACCCTGCCGGCCGCCCTGGTGGAGGCGGCATTCACCGGGCTGGAGAGCGCCGCCAGCACGCTGATCCCGGCCGCCGACGGCGGCTGGGTCGCGCTGGGCGTCGATCGCCCCCTCGGCGACCTCCTCGACGGGGTCACCTGGAGCAGCCCCGCCACCGCCAGGCAGACGGTCGCGGCGCTCCGTGCTGACGGGCGCGCCCCGCGGGTGCTGCCACCCTGGTACGACATCGACGAGCCCGGTGATCTCGACCGGCTCTGCGCGTCCCCCGGGGAGGCTGCCCGTGCCCCCCGCACGGCAGCGGTGCTGGCGGGGATGCGGGCCTCCGTCCGGTGAGCCGGCGATGGTGGTCTGGGCGCGGCCCCATCGCCAGCCTGGTCGGCCTCTGCCTCCTCGTCTACACCGGCCTCGAGGTGCTCCGCTACCTGACCTACCACGCCCCGGCGTATGACCTCGGGTTCTTCGCCCAGCTGACCAGCAACCTCAGCGCCGGCCGGGGCTGGGCCACCACCTTTCTCGGCTACGACTTCCGCGGCCAGCACTGGGAGCCGATCCTGCTGGCGTGGGCCCAGCTCGACCGTCTGGTCGCCACCCCGGTCTGGCTGCTGGTCATAAACAGCACGGCTCTCGCCCTGGCGCCATTGGCGGCGTGGCGGCTGGCGCGCTGCTGGTTCGCGCGCAGCGGCGCGGTGCCGCTGATCGCCGCCCTGGCCACCGCTCTGAGCCCGCTGATCCTGCGCACCGTGGGGTTCGACTACCACAGCGAGGCGCTGACGCCTCTGCTGGCGCTGCTGGCCCTCGAGGCCGCCTGCCGGCGGCGCTGGCTCGCCGTCGCCGCCTGCTGCGCCGTGCTGGTGCTGCTCAAGGAGGACGCGTTCCTGGTGGTGGCCGGGGTCGGCTGGCTGATCTGGCGCACCGAGCACCGCCGCGGCGGCCTGGTGCTGTCGGCCGCGGCCCTCGCCGGCTTCGCCGCCGTGGTCGGCGCCTACATGCCCGCCATCCGCCAGGGCCGGCCCGCGGACCTGGTGGCGCGCTACGCGTATCTCGGTGCCCAGGGCCATGCCACCGGCCCCCTGCAGATCGCGGCCGGTCTGGTCACCGATCCCCTGACCTGGCTCCACCACCTGGTCATGGCGGCCCCGCTGCAGGGCCTGGCGGTGGCGCTGCTGCCGCTGGCACTGCTGCCGCTGCTCTCGGGATGGGCGCTGCTGGCTGCCCTGCCGCCCCTGGCCGTCGGCCTTTTGAGCAGCGACCCGCTGCAGTCGTCGCTGCAGCTCCACTACGGCGCCGAGGCGTTCCCGCTGCTGCTGGCGTGCGCCCTGCTGGGCTGGCGGCGGGCGCAGGGGTGGGCCGGGCTGCGCCACCCCCGGGTGCGGCGACCGCTGGCGCTGCTCGCGGTGGCGGCGGCGATCGGCGCCGTGCCCCTGACGATCGACCTCGCCGCGCGTGGTGTCGATGTGGCCGGCCTGCAGCGGCGGGGCGCGGTCCAGGGCGTGCTCGATCGCGTCCCCGCCGGTGCGCGGGTGGCGGCGTCGACGGAGCTGGTCGCCCACCTCAGCGAGCGCCCCCAGATCACCGAGTTCCCCGACATCCGGGGGGCGCGCTGGGTGGTGGTCGACAGCGGCTCAGCGGTCAGCCTGCAGTCGCTGCGGGCCGGGTACGTGGACGCCCTGGCGCAGCTGCCGGCCGAGTTCCACAGGGTGTCGGCCGCCGCCGGCGTCGTTCTCTGGGAGCGCTCATGAGCCCGGCGCGCGCCCTGGTCACCGGCGGGGCGGGCTTCGTGGGCTCGCACCTGGTCGATGCCCTGCTGGAGCGCGGCCTCGAGGTGACCGTGCTCGACAACCTCGACGCGCAGGCGCACGAGGGCGGAGTCCCGCGCTTCGTCAACCAGGGCGCGCGCCTGATCGTCGGCGACCTCTGTGATCCCCGCGCCGTGGCCGGGGCGCTCGAGGGCGTCGAGGTCGTCTTCCACCAGGGCGGCGTGGTCGGCAACGGCCAGTCGATGTACGAGATGGCCCGCTACATCGACGTCAACGCGCGCGGCACCGCCATCCTCATGGAGGAGGTGCTGCGCCGCCGCGACGCGGTGCGCCGGGTGGTGGCCGCCAGCTCCATGGTGGTGTACGGCGACGGTGCCTACCGCTGCGCCGAGCATGGCACGGTGGCAGCGCTGCCTCGCGAGGCGGCCGACCTGGAGGCGCAGCGCTGGGAGCCACGCTGCCCTCACTGCCGCGGCTTCGTCGAGCCGGTCCCCACCCAGGAGGACTTCCGCCTCCGTCCCACCTCGCCGTACGCGGTCGGCAAGCTGGCGGCCGAGCAGCTGGTGCTGATCACCGGCGGCGCCCACGGCCTGGAGTGCGTCGCGCTGCGCTACCTCAACGTGTACGGACCCCGCCAGGCGCTGGGCAATCCCTACACGGGCGTGGCCGCGGTGTTCTGCACCCGGCTGCTGAGCGGCCGCCGGCCGCTGGTCTTCGAGGACGGCCTGCAGCAGCGCGACCTCGTCCACGTCGACGACGTGGTGCGCGCCAACCTGCTCGCCATGAGCGCACAGCGCGCGGTCGGCGCCGCCGTCAACGTCGGCACGGGGCGCTCCATGACCGTGGCCGAGCTGGCCGCCGGCCTTGCCGAGCACCTCGCCCCGGGCATCGAGCCGGAGATCAGCCGGCGCTGGCGGGCCGGCGACATCCGCCACTGCTGGGCCGACGCCACCCGGGCCCGGGAGCTGCTCGGCTTCATCCCCCAGGCGGACCGCGCCCTGGGGCTGCGCCGCCTGGCGGAATGGGTGGCCACCGAGACCCCGGTGGACCGCACCGAGGAGGCGATCGCCGAGCTGAGAGCGCGCGGGCTGATCAGCTGAGCGGTCAGCCGGCGCTCGCCGCGGCGTACGCGGTCGCGAACAGCCCCGCCAGGACCTCGTTGCCGAGCGGGCTGGGATGCAGGCCGTCGGCGGCGACGTCGGCGGGGTTGGCGGTGAGCTCCCCGCTGTGAGCGCGGACGTCGATGAGGATGGCCCCCTGGCGGGACACCACCGCGGCGATGGCCGCGTCGTAGGCGTCCACGGCGGCGTCGACGACGGCCAGCGGGGGCAGGGTCACACCGGCCGGCAGGGGGCACTGCGCCGCGCCGGCGGCAAGTCCCAGGCAGGCCCGGAACGCGGGCAGGGAGTCGATCGTCGGAGCGTTGCCGACCAGCACCCGCGCCCTGCCTCCCTGGCGCATGGCGTGGACGATGCGGTCGAGGTAGCTCCCGAAGGTGGCCGGGTCGACGCCGTTGACGAGGTCGTCGATGTTGAAGAACACGGTCACCACCGTGGGGTGCACCGCCAGCGCCCTGGGCACCTCGTCGGTCAGGGCGGCGGCCGTGGTGATCCCGGGAACACCGAAGTTGTAGTAGGTGGCGGCGCGCGGCAGGGCCCGGTTGAAGAACAGCTGCGGCCAGGTGTAGCGCTCGCGGAGCGCGAGGTCGTCGAGACCCGCGCCGCTGGTCTCACTGGCGCCCAGGGCGGCGTAGACCAGCGCCTGGCCTCCCGGAGGAATCGACGGACCGGTGGCCAGGGGAGGAGGTCCGTTGGCGCAGCCCGCGCAGGCCAGCGCCAGGAGGAGGGCGACGCCGAGGGCGGTGGCGCGGCTCACAGCGCGCCCACCGCCTCCCGGGCGGGCAGCCGCGCGGCGCGCAGCGCGGGCCAGGCGGCGGCGACCAGGGAGAGCAGCACCGAGCCGAGCACGCCGATGAGAGCGGTGGCCACGGGGACGCCGCCGAGCGCGACGCTGCCCAGCCCCTGCTGCACCAGGTAGGTGTCGACGATCTGCGCGGTGATGCTGACCGCGGCGAGCCCGAAGAGGGTGCCCAGGATGCCCCCGATGCCGCCGCAGACGAAGGCTTCGGTGAGGAACCAGCGGAGGATGTCGCCATCGCGCGCCCCGATCGCCTTGAGGATGCCGATCTCGCGGCGGCGCTCGCGCACGGCGGCGAGGAGGGCGTTGGCGATGCCCAGGGCGGCGATGATCAGGGCGATGGTGCCGATGGCGCCGAGCACGATGTCGACGACGTGGAGATAGCGCTGGGTCGAGGCCACCAGGTGCTCGGGGGCGCTGTTGGCGAAGCCGAGGGTGGTGATCTCGGCGCGGACCTGGTGGACGTCGGCCAGGGAGTCGGCCACCACGATGAGGCCGGAGTACGGCGACTGGGGCAGCCCCAGCCCGATGCTGGTGCCGTCGACGCCGTCGAGCTGCCAGGCGCGATCGGTCGACACCAGCGCCTGGGAGGCCAGGATGTCGCCGCTGCCGGCGTTCTGGGCGACCACGCCGGTGATGGCGGCGCGCGTCCAGCGCGAGCGCACCACGCCCTGGCTGGCGTCGACGACCTGCGGCGCCCCCAGCTCTACCACCGTGCCCAGGACCCGCTCGGGATGGGCGGCGTCGAGGTGGAGGTGATCGAGGTAGCCCGCGGTCACCGCCACCTCGGACGTCGACTGCACCGCGGGGAGGCGGCCGGCGAGCAGGGTGATGGGCAGCTGGTTGGCAGCCCTGAGGTCGACGCCGAGGAGGTTGTCGGAGAACGGCCGGGGCAGGTGGCGATCGGGATCCTCGCCGGCGAAGGTCGGGATCGATCCACCCCGCGGTGGCGGCACCACGAAGACGGTCTGGCTGACCACCGTCTGGATGGAGGTGACGGCCGGCGCCCGCCTGAGCGCGTTCACCGCGGAGTCGGTGATCGGGGCAAGCCGGCCCGCCTGCGCGGAGTCGCTGCCCAGCTGGGCACCCGTGGCGGCGGCGGGGAGGACTGTGATCGCGCTCGCCGGACCACCCTTGCCGAGCTGGCTGATCACCTGGGTGTCGGCCACCTGGGCGATCGCCACCAGCGCCACCAGCAGACCGCTGCCGAGCGCCACCGCGAGGATGGTGAGCACCGTCCGGGCCGGCCTGCGCATCACGCTGCGCAGCGCCAGGGCGATGCCGTCGCGCCAGCTCACGCCTGCACGACCCCGTCACGCAGTTGCAGCCGGCGCTGGGCCCGGCCGGCCACGAGCTCGCTGTGGGTCACCACCACCAGGGTGCAGCCACTCTCCCGGCACACGGCGTCGAGCAGGTCGAGGATGAGCACGGCGGCTTCGTCGTCGAGGTTGCCGGTGGGCTCGTCGGCGAGGACCAGCCTGGGCCGGTTGACGATGGCGCGCGCGATGGCCACGCGCTGGCGTTCGCCACCGCTGAGCTGGGCGGGACGATGAGCCGCCCTCCCCGTGAGGCCGACGGACCCGAGGACGTGGTCGGCGCGGCGGCGGCGCGCCGCCATGGGCACCCCGGAGAGGCTCATGGCCAGCATCACGTTCTCGCGGGCATCGAGCACGTCGACCAGGCCGAAGTGCTGGAAGACGAATCCCACGACCATCCGCCGGTAGGCGGCCAGCGCAGCGCCGCGCATGGCGCGGAGGTCCTGGTCGCCGACATGGAGCTGCCCACCTCGCGGCGGCTCGAGACCGCCGAGCAGGCTGAGCAGGGTGCTCTTGCCGGCCCCCGACGGTCCCTGCAGGGCGACATGGCTGCCGGCGGCGATGTCGAGGTCGATGCCGCGCAGCACCGGCAGCTCGCGTCTGCCGCCCCCGTAGGAGTGGACCAGCCCACGGGCGCTGACGGCGACTCCGGCGTCGGGGGGAGGCGGTGGCGGAAGTGCAGCCTGGGTCACCCGGCAATCAAAGCGCAGCGCCCCTCGCGAACACCGTCTCGCTCGTGGAGCGAGGCAGCCGCGCTCCGTGGCTGATCCGCGCCGAGGGCGCCGGGCGCCGGCGTCGACCGCGCAGACGGCTTCGCAAGAAACCCGGCCCGCCGACGTTGGAATGGGCAGGGGAGCTCCCCTTCTGGCATCAGCGTAAGAGGACGTCATGGCTCATCACCATCGGTATCAGCTCGCTCTCGTCGCCGCCGGCGCGCTGGCGCTGGGCTCCGCCACGCTCGCCCAGGCAGGTCCAACCACGGCTGCCCGGCACGGGCATCCCACCGCCACCTTCAGCACCCCGGTGGGACTGGCCGGGGCCGTGGGGGGTGAGCCCAGCGTGGCCACCGACGGCCTCGGCAACGTGCTCATCGGCGGCCCCCAGGGCGTGCCCGGCGGCCAGGGCGCCTACTGGGTCTCCCACAACCACGGCGCCCAGTTCGGGAGCGCCCCCAGCTACACGAACAACACGGCCACCATCTACGGCGGGGCCAGCGGTGGCGGCGACGAGGACATCGCCTTCAACCCCAACGACGGCAGCCCGTACGCCGGGCGCATCTACATCGCCGACCTGGCGGCGACCCATTCCACGGTTTGCTTCAGCACCGACCATGGCAACAGCTTCAACGCCATCGGGCCCGTCCCCGACCCGACGCACTGCCAGAAGACCGTCCTGGGCGAGACCACGCCGTCCTCCGACCGGCAGTGGCTCACCGCTGATCGCAACGGACGCGCCTACATCACCGACCACGAGTTCGTCTCCGCGCAACCGCGCATGTGGACCACCACCGACGGCGGCGCCGACCAGTTCGTCACGCCGTGCGGGCCGATCGTGACCGACCCGACGATCGAGGCCAACGTGCCCACCGACATCACCGGGGGCACCCTGGTGTCCAAGCCGGTCGTCGACTCCGCCGGCAACGTCTACGTGCTCTTCACCACCACCACCCAGGCGGAGAACGCCGCGGCCATCGCCGCCGGGCAGAGCTCCGGCACCTTCAGCCAGGCATACCTGGCGGTGTCGAACGACAGGTGCGCCACGTTCACCGACCACACCATCTTCGACGGTGCCGCCACCCATCCCGCCAACACCGTGCAGTTCGGGGACATCTTCAACGACCTGGTCATCGACCCGGCCGGCAACCTCTACGCGGTCGCGGCCGGGTACATCGGCACCACACCGTTCGCCAGGACTGCCGACATCTTCCTCTTCACCTCGACCGACCGCGGCAGCTCATGGAGCCCGTACCGCAAGCTCACCAGCGACGTCGGTGCCCACGTGCTCCCCGCCGCGGCGGCGGGGCTCAGCGCCGGCCAGCTGGCGATCGGCTACTTCCGAACCATCAACGGCACCACGGATCCCAACAGCTCCGCCGGCGCCTGGACGTACACCGTCGCCGAGTCGACCAACGCGCTCAGCTCCAGTACCGGCTTCAGGTTCACCGACATGGCGGCGGCCGCCGGGACGGTGAGCAACACCTACCACTACGGTGACATCTGCACCTCGGGGATCCTCTGCGGCAGCGGCGTCCCGGGGACGGGGAACGACCGCAGCCTGCTCGACTTCACCTCTGCGGCGGTCGACAGCGACGGCTGCATGTTCTTCACCTTCGCCGGCAACCCCAGGAGCGCGTCGACCAACACCACCGAGCCCACCCTCAACTACGAGACCAAGCAGCAGAGCGCCTGCTTCACCGTCTCGCATCACCGCTGACCTGGCCGGCGGTCAGGCTATTCAGTGGCGACACCGCCGTGCGGGCTGGGCGAGCGCAGCGGGATCACAGCGGCGCAGCCCGCGTAGGCGGCGGACAGAGCGGCGAGACGCACGAACCGGCACAGGGCAGGCGCTGATCCGCTGACCCTCGCCGCCCTGTCGTAGGCGCGGCAGGCTGCGCCGGCGCCATCGCGAGCGGCCACCGCCGCGTCGATGAGGCGCTCGCTCTGCTCACCGCGCCACTGGATGCGACAGACGTCGATGGCCGAACCGAGGATCTCGATCACGCGTCGCCACGAGGCCGGAAAGCGGATGGGCGACGCCGAGCGCGCCGGGAGCCCGGGCTGCCCGCGCAGCAGATCGGCCGCCGCGAACGCGGTCAGCGACGCCGCATGGGCGACCCGGGCGCGCTCCTCCGCCTGGCCGCGCAGCTGGGTGGAGCCGGCCACGACCTCCGCCAGGGAGAGGGTTCGTGCGGCGGACCTGGCGGCCTCGCCGACGGCGCGGGCGTGCTCGGGCACATCGGTCTGGGAGGCCGACAGGGCGGCGCGACTCGAGGCCAGGGTGGCGACGGCGAGGTCGCGGACGGCCGTGTGGAGAGGATGCTGCGGGAAGGTTGCGCTCACCGCTTCGACGACTGCCATGTTGGCGGCGACGCCCGGGGGAGTGGCCTCCTCGAGATGGCGCATGACGTCGCGGGCAACCTGGTTGGCGATCAGAGCCGCCGCCCGCGCGTCGCTGAACGGATCAACGCTCATGCGCCGCGCCTCATCGGCTGTCGGACGCCGGGCGGGGCTCCATCACGGGTCGTGGTGTGGCGTCGACGGCCCGCGCGCGTGACTGCATCACCGGTGGCTCCCCGGGTGCGGGCGACTCCCGGGATTCCATGACGGGCTCGGGCGCTGCACCCCCCGCCGTCATGCGGGACTCCATCACGGGCTTGGGCGCTGCCGGGACGGCCGATGCCTGCGACACCATCACCGCCGTGGGCGGCTCGCCCGCGGGTGCTGCCTGCGTGGTCATCACGGCTGGACGGCCCTGCTCCGGCTCCGCCGACTCAGAGGTCTGGTCATGGTGGGTCATCACGCCTCCTTCTGTTGTAGTATCAGATTACTGATAATAATATCAGGAGGCTGATACTATGTCCAGCCCACCGAGGGCGCCGATCGGACGCGCCTTGCGCCGCACCATGCAGGCTTTCCGGATCGCCGCCGAGGCGGAGCTCGCGCCGCTGGGGATGTCGCTGCCCCTGGCCAATGCCCTCATCGACCTCGAGGAGGAGGATGGGATCTCCTCGGCCGAGCTGTCGCGGCGGGTGTCCGTCACCGCCCAGACGATGACCCACCTCGTCTCCAGCCTGATGGAGCGGGGACTGGTCGAGCGCCGCCGTCACAGCTCGCACGGGCGCATCCTCACAGTGCATCTCACCCCCGCCGGCCGCCGGGTGGTCACCCGCTGCACCGCCATCAGCACCGGCGTCGAGCGGCGCATGATGCGCGGCTTCTCGATGGCCGAGCGCCGCCGCCTCCTGGCCGTGCTGGAGCGCTGCGCGGATGCGCTCGACGCCGGTTGAGGGCGCCCGCCATGAGGCGGCTACTTGGCCAGAAGTCCGGCCACGACGTTGATGGTGGTGGCCAGGATCACCACCCCGAAGAGGTACGACAGCAGTGCATGGCGCAGAGCGGCCTTGCGAATCGGCTTGGTGTTGATGTCCGTGTCGGAGACCTGGAAGGTCATGCCCAGGGTCAGCGCCACGTAGGCGAAGTCACCGAAGTCGGGGCGGTCGTGGGAGTGCCAGTCGATCCCACCTCCCGCCGCGTAGTAGAGCCTGGCGTAGCGGAGGGTGAAGACGGTGTGGACCGATGACCAGGACAGCACCACGCTGAGAAAGGCGAGAGCGGTGATCAGGCTGTGGGAGGGCTCGGTCTGATGGCCGGCCTCGAGAAGGGCGAGCACCACTCCGACCAGGCTGGCCAGGCTGGCCCCGATGAGGATGGCATCGGCAGCCACCCGCGAGTCATCCTCCCGCGTCGCCATGGCCTCGGTCTGGGCCGGGGTCCGGCCCCGCGCGGCGACGAACACCGAGCTGACAAAGAACGTGGCCGCCACGTCCCAGCCGAACAGCTCCGCCACCTGCCATGGGGTGAACAGGATGGCGGGAACGAACGCAAGCAGCCCGATGATCACGCTGATGAGCAGCCGGGTGCGTGCGTTCAAGGCCGCGCACGCGCGGGGGCAGCGGTGGCCGGCGGGAGCATGGGCGCGATCCTCTCACGGTTTGGGAGCCGATGTGACCAGCCCGCGGCAAAGGAGCACAGCGCGTAGACCGATTCGCCGCCGAGCGGGTACCCTTGCGCTCACAGCCAGGACGCAGGTGCGCTGTGTGGATCGAGCCACCGCTCCGCGGAGCGGTGGGCAGCACGGAGGTAGCCATGGAGCCAGGCAGTAGTTGCCGGCGGCCGACACCTTCGCGCACGTCCGTGGGCGCCTCCTGATCGGGAGCTGACCTCCGAGCGTTTGCGGATCAGCACGCTCACCGCCGCGCGCGGGCGATTAAGAGGAGGGACCCCAATTGGGATCACGGATCTTCGCTCCACCTCGCGACTGAGCCGGAGCAACCCTGCCACCACCGCGGTTCTCGACAGCGCTCACCGGGGCGACATCACCGGCGCGCTGGGCACCATCGCCCAGCATGACACCCGGCAGCGACGCGGCTGGCGCCGCAAGCTGGTGACGCTGCTGGCGATCATGGGGCCCGGCCTGGTGGTCATGATCGGCGACAACGACGTTGGCGGCGGGTGTTCTTCGGCGGGCGGGTGCCGTGATGCACGCAGCCGATTGAGCATACTGCCACACCACCAGTCAGCTGTATATTTCACAGTATGCCGTCCCCGATGAAACCACTCACCTGGACGGAAAGCCGGGCACGCTGAAATCGCTGACAGAGTCCATGGCGCCATCAGACAATGTCGTGGCGCTGCACCGACAACCTGGGGACTGAAGGTTCATGGCCAAGCTGATCTACTCGGCGATCACGTCGCTCGATGGCTACATCGCAGACGAGGACGGCAACTTCGATTGGGCTGAGCCCGACGAGGAGGTGCACCGCTACGTCAACGATCTCGAGCGGTCGGTAGGCACCTACCTCTACGGACGGCGGATGTACGAGGTGATGGTCTTCTGGGAGACCGCGCACACGGTCGCCGATCAGCCGCTGTTCGCGCAGGATTTCGCGCAGCTCTGGCAGGCGGCCGACAAGATCGTGTACTCCACGACGCTGCCGACGGTGTCGAGCGCCAGGACGCGGATTGAGGGAGACTTCGACCCTGCGGCGGTCCGGCAGATGAAGGCGACAGCGGGCCGTGACATCAGCATCGGCGGTGCGAACCTCGCCGCCCAGGCGATCAGGGCCGGGTTGGTCGACGAGTATCACCTCTTCCTCGCGCCCATCGTGGTGGGAGGGGGCACGCACTCCCTCCCCAGCGACGTCCGCGTCGAGCTGGAGCTGCTGGACGAGCGCCGTTTCCGCAACGGTGTGGTCCACCTCCACCACCGGGTCACGACCTGAGCAGACCACCGGGCAGATGCTCGCCCCTACCCGGAGACGAGCAGGCTGCGCCCGTAGCGGACCTCGGGGACGCGGACCGCCGAGGACGTCGGCGATCCGCTCGGCGCCGTGCGGCTCCCACCGGGCGGCGCTTGCGAGGGCGCGCTCAGACGGGGATTCGGTGGGCGGCGAGAAGGAGTGTGTCCAGGCCGCGGATCAGCCCGACGGTGCTCGTCACCGCACGCGCCGCGAGGAGCGTTCCGGCCACGTATGGGGTCGCCGTCGACCCGGCATCGTGGCGGATCGAGAGGCGTTCGTCGCTGAGCGCGAACACGACCTCCGTGGAGACGACAAAGCTGGGCAGGCGGACCGAATGAATCTGGGTTCCCGCCACCGTCGCACCACGAGCCTCCGGCTGTCCAGCGACCTGCTCCACCGGCAGAGCGGTCTGAGCCGGCCGCGCCGCGGCCAGCCTCTCCGCAAGCTCGCGTGAGGTGCCACTGGGTGCGTCGGGCTTGTTCGCAGCGGCGTAGTCGATGATCTCGCAATGCGGGAGGTGTGGGGCGACCAGCGCCGCCGCGGCCTGGGCCATGGCAGCAGTGACCGAGAAGTTTCCCGCGGCAATGACGCCCACCGCCTGCGACCGGGCAAGCGCGTCGATCTCCTGGAATTGCAAGGCGCTGAGACCGGAGGAGCCGACCACCACCGCCACCTTGCGCTCGAGTGCGGAGACGACGTTGTCCCTGACCGCATGGTGCGACGTGTAGTCGATCACCAGATCGATGCACGCGTCGACGTCATCGAGAGCGTCGGCAACCGTACCGTACACCGGCACTCGCAGACGCTCGGTGCTCCAGGCTTCGCCGAGGTCCTGGCCGGCAGCGCGACGAGCCACTGCGCTCACCAACTCCAGATCCTCCGCGGCCAGGACGGCTTCAGCGATCGGGCGCCCCGCCCAGCCGGTGGCGCCCGCTACGCACACTCTCAGCACGGCCAGCTCCCCTCCCGGTCGTGGCAGCGCAACGTCATGTCATCCGATCCGTAGAGGACGAGCTTGATGCGGGCCGGCGGCGGCGGTAAGCTTCCGGCGTGGCAATTGCGACTTGGATGGTCCAGGCATCTTTACAGTTCCTCCCGCGAGACATTCGCAGCTTCCTGTTTGGCCGCGCCAATCGCCGCGGTCTCCATGGCGTGCGTCGGTCTGCTCGCAGCAGTTTACTTCGCCCTTCGAACCGGCGAGGGTGAGAGGTGCGCCGCCGCCAACCGACTGACCCCTCGGCGAGGCCGACGTCGGTAGGCCTTCACATCCTGATGGTGGACCCGATGACTGAGCAGCGCGCATAGTGCGAGGTGCAGCCCATGCATCTGGGCGATCTCTGGGGCTCAACGCCGAGAGGTTTTGCTGATGTCCGTGCTCATCCCCAACGTCATCCTGTACCTGGTCGTGACGGTGGTCTTCGTTCTGGCCATCATGGTGCTCGTGCGACGCTACCGTCGGAGAACGCACAGCTAGCCGGAACATCACGGGCCAGCATTGCTGGGAGGGCGGTCAGCCTTTGCTGACCGCCCTCCTCCCGTACCTCTCAGAGTCCGAGACGCCGACATGTCGGGCGCTCGAGGTTCCTGCTAATCCTGTGCGCGAGCGCTGTGCGGGACGAGACCGGCCGGGTGAGCCCCGACCGCCACGCTGCGCGGTGACCGACGAACCAGCGTGGCCCGGATTGCCAGCGTGGCGGTGCGGACCAGCACCTCGGCGAGGATCATGAAGATGAAGGCGGCACGGATGGCGTCGCCGCCGGAGATGTGCTGGCTGACCATGAAGCTGCCCACCGCGCCGGGGAACACGTTCCGGGCGGCGAAGCCGAGGAGGAGACGCCCGCCCACCGACGCGATCCAGGGCAGCGCGTAGGGAGGACCGCCTGTTCCTCGGCCAGGCCACGGTCAAGACTCACATCAACCACATCTTCACCAAGGCGGAGGTTCGCGACCGCGCCCAGGCCGTCCACTACGCGTACACACATGGATTGGCGTGCGCGCCGGACGACGGTCCTCCGGCGCCGGCGAGGTAGTGACCACGTTCAGGGTGCCAGACTCGCGAACGTGCCGTTCCCGCGCGTCCTCCTGGCTGCCGCCGCGGGCATCCTCGCCGCGGTGCTGGCGATGCTCGCCCAGGGCGTCGAGACCTACTGCTACAGACCGGTGCCGTGTCCGCCGAACGGGATCTGCCCCCTCGCACAGTTCTTCCGCACGGACTGTGGGATCTCGCTCCCCCACCTCCTCAACGCCGGGCTCATCGGTGTCGTGGTCGCACTCCTCGTGGCCATCTCCATCCGAGGCAGACGCCGCATCCGGTGACCGGCCGACCGTGCCAAGATGATGGCCGTGACACACGCCACCCACAACCGCGAGATCCACCTGGCCAGCCGGCCCACCGGAACGCCCACCGCCGACAACTTCACCCTGGTGCAGACCGACGTTCGCTCGCCCGACGACGGCGAGGTGGTGGTGCGCAACTCCTTCATCTCTGTCGACCCCTACATGCGGGGCCGCATGAACGACGCCAGGTCGTACGTCGCACCCTTCGCGCTCGGCGCGGTCATGGACGGCGGCGCCGTCGGCACCGTCGTCGAGTCGCGCTCCGCCGGCCTGAAGGAGGGCGACACGGTCACCCATCTCAAGGGATGGCGGGAGTACGCCACCGCCGCGGCCGGCGAGTTCCGGCGCGTGGACATCAGCACCACCCCGGCCTCCGAGTATCTGGGCGCGTTGGGCACCACCGGCTTCACCGCCTGGGTGGGACTGGTGGACATCGGACAGATGCAGCCGGACGACGCCGTCTTCGTGTCCGGCGCGGCGGGCGCGGTGGGGAGCATGGCCGGCCAGATCGCGCGGCTTCGCGGAGCCTCCCGCGTCATCGGCAGCGCCGGCTCCGACGCCAAGGTGGAGTTCCTGCGCGACGAGCTCGGCTTCGATGCCGCCTTCAACTATCGCAGCGGCCCGGTGCGCGAACAGCTGCGCGCGGCAGCCCCTGACGGCATCGACGTGTACTTCGACAACGTCGGCGGCGACCACCTGGAAGCTGCCATCGGTGCGCTGCACACGCATGGTCGGGTGATCGTCTGCGGAGCGGTCTCGCAGTACAACGCCACGGAGGCGATCCCGGGCCCGCGCAACCTCGGCCGCCTGGCGGTGAGCAGGCGCCTGACCCTGCGCGGCTTTCTCGTGTTCGACCACGACGACCGCTTCCCCGCCTTCATCGCCGAGGTCGCCCCCTGGATCGCGGAGGGAAGGATTCGCACCCGCGAGACCATCGTCGACGGGATCGAGAACGCCCCGGAGGCGTTCCTCGGGCTGCTGCGCGGTGACAACATCGGCAAGATGCTGGTGCGCATCACCGGCGATCAGGGATCAACGACCCGGCCGGCGAGGGCTGCTACAGCGCGCTGACGGTGCGCGGACCGCTGGGCGCGAACGCGGCCACCCGGTTGCCGTCGCCCACGAAGAGCATCCCGTCCCCCGCAGCCGGGCTGGCGAAGTGGTCGGTGGTCGTGGGCAGGGTGAAGGTGGCCGCGATGGCGCCCGAGTCCGGCCGCAGACCGTAGAGGTGGTCCCCGCCGAATGTCTCCAGCGTCCAGACCAGCCCCCCCGCGAGGATGGGCGGAGCCGCGCCACCGCTCAGCTTGGTGTACCAGAGGTTGTGGAACGCGCTCGAGGAGTCGATGCTCACCGCCACGAGACCGTCGGAGCAGGGAACGAACACCCGGTTGCCGCTGACCGCGAGGCCACCGTACGCCTGGTCCTGGACCCCGCTGCACACCGGGGCCTGGTGGTTCTCGCCGCCGCCGGGGTTGGAGTTGTTGGGCAGACCCGACTGGCGCAGCAGGTACCCCTCTCCTCCCTTGCCGATGGCGAAGAGCATGCCGCCCGGCAGGAGCGAAGGCCCCAGCGAGCCCAGGTCGACATCGAACTGGTTCGAGTTCCACCAGGCCTCGGGCAGTCCGGGGGCGAAGAACGACTTCAATGCCAGTGATGGCGAGAACTGCAGCACGCTGTCGCCGTAGTCACCGCTGTACATCCTGGGGTCGGTCGCAGCCCCGTTGCCGGTGCTGACGTAGATGTTCCCCGCCGAGTCCACCGCCGCTCCCGAGGTGCCCCAGATGCCACCTCCCGCGCTGGGAGGATTGCCATTGTTGGCCTCGAAGGTGTCGTTCCACTGCGCCTGGGGAATGCCCGTGGCCTCCGAGATCGTCTCCACGAAGCCGTGGAAGTCGCTGCAGTCCTGGGACAGCGCTCCCCAGGTCACCACGAGGTTCCCCTTCGACAGCGCCAGCGCGCTGCGCTGCTGCTGGAACTCGGTGTCGAAGCGCGACCCTCCCGGCGGGGCCACGGCAGAGGGGGTGATGTTGGTCTTGCGCGCCACCGCGCCGGTGACCGGGTGCACCTGGAACAGGTCCCACTCGAATGAGACGGGCGTCACCTGGATGTTGGCAACCACGTACAGGAAGCCGCCGTCGATGAGCGGCGTGCCCAGGATGCCGAGCGACGGGAGGTTGCCGCACGGCGGCGGGAAGAGGGTTCGCGGCGGGCCGAGGTTGACCGGGCCCCACTGCGGCGCACCGGTGCCGGCGTTGAACGCATACAGCGAGTTGTTCTGGGTGGCGACGATCACCAGGTTGCCGTCGATCAGCGGCTCGGCGTAGATGTCGCCGTCGAGTGCGCCGCTGCTCCACGCGCTGTGCAGGTTGGCGAAGGACGGCTCGCGGGTGTCTCTGCCGCTCCGGGCCGGATCGAGGTGGTACATCGGCCACAGCGCCGTCCCCGGGGCTGTGGGGCCGCCACAGCCCGACCCCGTCATCGCCACCACCACGGTGAGCACGGCAAGGAGCGACCTGCGGGAATGCATCGCCGGATTATCAGGGAAGCCACCGTGCCAACCGTGGGCGGCAGCGGTACACGCCGATTAGCATGTCAACGATGGGATGGCGGGCGACCTTCGGACCGTGTGCGACGACCGCGCACCATGCGTGCCAGGCGCAAGGGCAGGAGGGCAACGAAAGGGCCGCGGCGACCGAGGTCCTCGCGGTCCTCCCTGTCGAAGGCCAGCGCGTAGCGCGCCGCCTCATCGGCGCTCGCATAGCGCTTGGATCCGCCCGCGCCGCACATCCGCTGACACCGCCACCGCATGGTCGCGCCATCGGCGGTGAAGTGGAAGTGATGGCCGAACACGCGGCAGCGCAGCATGCGTCGAGGCTAGCAGGCAGCCGATGACCACCCAGGCAGCCACCATCGAGACCAGGATCCCGGCTCGCCTGGACCGGCTGCCCTGGTCGCGGTTCCACTGGATGGTGATCGTCGGCCTGGGCACGGTGTGGATCCTGGACGGGCTCGAGGTGACCATCGTCGGCTCGGTGGCCTCGCGTCTCACAGAGAACGGCAGCGGGATCTCCATCACCACGGCCCAGATCGGCGTTGCCGCGGCCGCGTACGTCGCCGGGGCATGCCTGGGAGCGCTGTTCTTCGGTCAGCTCACCGACCGCCTGGGACGCAAGCGGCTGTTCATGGTGTCCCTGGGCGTCTACATCGTGGCCACGGTGGCCACGGCAGCGTCGTTCAACGTCTGGTACTTCTTCGCCGCCAGGTTCGTCACCGGCTCGGGCATCGGCGGCGAGTACGCGGCCATCAACTCGGCCATCGACGAGCTCATCCCGGCGCGTGTGCGCGGGCGCGTCGACCTGATCATCAACGGCTCCTTCTGGGCCGGATCGATCCTCGGCTCGGTCGCCGCCATCGTGCTGCTCAACACAGCGCTGCTGCCCGCCAACGTGGGCTGGCGCGTCGCCTTCGGCATTGGCGCCGTCCTCGGCCTCGGCATCCTGCTGGTGCGCCGCAGCGTTCCGGAGAGCCCGCGCTGGCTGTTCATCCACGGCCGTGAGGAGGAAGCCGAACGCATCGTCGACGGCATTGAGACGCGCATCGTGGCGCGGACCGGCGAGCAGCTGCCCGAGGCCGAGCAGAGCATCACGGTTCGCCAGCGCGAGAGGACCGGCTTCGCCGAGATCGCCCACACCGCGTTCACCAAGTACCCGCGTCGCGCCGTGCTCGGCCTGGCTCTGTTCATCGGCCAGGCCTTCCTCTACAACGGCGTCACCTTCGACCTCGGCACCCTGTACACCACCTTCTACAAGGTGACCTCGTCGTTCGTGCCGGTGTTTCTCATCGTCTTCGCGGCCGGCAACCTGCTCGGTCCGCTGACCCTGGGGCGGTTGTTCGACACCGTGGGACGCAAGCCGATGATCACCCTCAGCTACCTGGGCTCGGCGTTGATGGCCGTGGTCATGGCGGCTCTCCTCTCCGGCGGCGTGCTCGGCACTCCGTGGGCACTCGAGGCGCTCATCTTCGGCACCTTCTTCCTGGCCTCCGCCGGCGCCAGCGCAGCCTACCTGACCGTCAGCGAGATCTTCCCCATGGAGACGCGCGCCCTGGCCATCGCCTTCTTCTACGCGGTGGGGACGGCGGTGGGTGGCATCAGCGGGCCGCTGCTGTTCGGCCGGCTGATCGCCACCAGCAGTCGCGGAGCCGTGGCGGTGGCCTTCCTGATCGGCGCCGCGGTGATGGCCGTCGGCGGCATCGCCGAGATCTTCGCGGGCGTCAGTGCCGAGAGGACGCCACTCGAGGAGGTGGCCACACCGCTCAGCGCCGAGGGTGCCGAGGATGAAGGCGAGGAGGATCCGGCAGAGCGCGAGGCCAGTGAACGCATCCGCGCACGCCGGGAGCAGCGCATGCTCCGCGAGCGCTCGGGCGCCCGACGCTACCGTCCCGGTCCGGGTGTGGGGGTGTACGTCCCGGCCATGTTGGGCAGCGCCCTCTCCGCGCCGCCGCCGCATCCCGAGCGCATTCTGGACCGGGAGATCGAGCGCCTCGGACGGGCCGTCGACGAGCACGGCATCACCAGCCGCGATGAGCTGGCTCGCCTGGTGGGAGCGCGCTCCTGGGGCCCCGGCCGGTTCACCACCGCCCTCCGAGAAGCCGTCGCCGAAGGGCGGGTGCGGCGGCTCTCGCGAACCACCTACGGGCCGCGCCAGCCCGGCTGAGGTGCGCTCGCCGGGACGTCGTCAGATTGTTGAAAGGGACGGCGGTGCACCATAGGAGCGTGGACAACAGCACGGGCACCGACCCGCTCCAACCAGCCCTTCCCCCCTCTGGGGCGTCCCCGGCAGGCGCCGGGGCGCCCCGCCAGCCCCTGGGACCGCCGGATCCGCCGGCGCCCTCCTACCCCACCTTCGCTGGGAACGCACCACCTCCCCCGCCGCCGGCGCTGCCCTGGGGGTTCGCCGGCGAGACCTCGTGGCAGCCCCAGCCGGCGCGGCCCTCGCGGGGCCGTCGCACCGTCGCCGCCGCGCTGGCGGGACTCTTCGCGGTGGGCATCGGAGCCGGGGTCGCCGCGGCGCGGCTGACGGCGCCCCCTGGGGCGTCCACCTCCGGCACGGCGCTGATCCCCACCGCTCCCGCCGCGGATGGCAGCGACGGCTCGGGCGCCGGGGGTGGCGGCACCACGCCGGCCACCGCTCCCGCTGACACCTCGGGGGTGGCCGCCAAGGTGACCCCGGGCATAGTCAACATCAATGTCACCCTGGGGGGCAACGGCGCCGCGGCCGGCACCGGGATGGTGATCACCTCCACCGGCGAGGTGCTGACCAACAACCACGTCATCGACGGTGAGACCAGCGTCAACGTCGAGCTGCCCAGCACCGGCAGGACCTATGCCGCTCGCGTCGTCGGCTACGACCTCAGAGATGACATCGCCCTGGTGCAGATCGAGGGCGGGGGCAGCTTCAACACCGTCAGCATCGGCAACTCCTCGACGGTCCGCGTCGGCGACGCCGTGGTGGCCCTGGGCAACGCACTCGGCCGCAACACCGCCCCGGCCGTGACCAGCGGCACCGTCACCGCGCTGAACCGGACCATCACCGCCAGCGACCAGTCGGGCCGGGACGTGGAGACGGTCAACGGGCTGATCCAGGTGGACGCCCAGATCCAGCCGGGCGATTCCGGGGGCCCGCTGGTGACCAGCAACGGGACGGTGATCGGCATGGACACAGCCGCGCAATCCGCCGGCGGCCGCTTCACCCAGCAGACCTCCACAGTCGCCTACGCGATCCCCATCAACAACGCGATGGCGGTGATCCGGCAGATCCAGTCAGGCCAGAGCACGGGCTCCGTGCACGTCGGCAACACCCGGGCGCTGCTCGGGGTCGAGACCCAGGACACCCAGAACGGCGCTCAGGTGGTGCTGGTCCAGGGTGGCAGCCCGGCGGCGGGCGCGGGCCTCACGGTGGGCTCGGTCATCACCGCCCTCAACGGGACATCGGTGGCCAGCAACGTGGCGCTGCGCAACGCCATCGTGGCGCACAACCCGGGGACCGCGGTGTCGGTGACCTGGACGGACAGCGCCGGCAACAGCCACACGGCGACGGTCACGCTCGCCTCCGGTCCACCCGCCTGAGCTGAACCGGCTCGCGACCACGCGGTCAGCCGCGACGCTGCCAGCGGGTCTTCTTGAGCATCTTCTTGTGCTTGTGCTTGCGCATCTTCTTGCGCCGCTTCTTGATGACAGAACCCACGAGGCCGGGACTATACCGGATCAGAGCGGGCGAACTCCCCACACGCCGCGCCGCGATCGCCGCGGAATCGTTCAGTCCAGGTCGCGGTATGCCGCGCGCAGGTGGGTGGCGGTGTCCTCGAGAAGCTGGGGCAGCACCTTGGTGCCGCCCACCACCGGCATGTAGTTGGTGTCGCCGCTCCAGCGGGGCACCACGTGGAGGTGGACATGCTCGACGCTGGCGCCGGCGGCGCTGCCGTGGTTGACGCCGAGGTTGAACCCGTCAGGTCGCAACGCCGCCTCCAGGGCGCGCACCGCCCGCCGTGCCGCCACCATCAGCGCGGCGGCGCCGGCGTCCCCGGCGGCGAGCAGGTCGGGCACGTGCTCGAGCGGCGCCACCATGAGGTGGCCGCTGTTGTAGGGGAAGCGGTTGAGCAGGGTGACCGTGGCTGCGTCGCGGGCCACCACCAGGTCGTCGCCGCCGGCGGCGGCGACGCAGAGAAAGCAGCCGTCGGCGCGTCCGGCCTCGCTCACGTAGACGTTCCTCCACGGTGTCCAGAGCCGCTCCATGGCCGGCGATGGTGGCACGGACTGGGCCCGGTGGTGGTCGAGTAGGGTTGCCGACCGTGGAAGTGGAAGGGTTCAGCCTCGAGGCGTTCATCGCCATGCCCCGCCTGCTCAACATGCACCTCAGCCCGGACGGCTCCCGGCTGGCGCTGACCGTGGAGACGGTGGCGGCGGACGGCAAGCGCTGGGTGGGATCGATCTGGGAGGTGAACACCGCCGGTGCCGCCGCCCCCCGCCGCCTCGCCAGCCCCGAGGACGGAGCCACGGCTCGCGGCTTCCTGCCCGACGGGTCTCTGCTCTACACAACCCCGAGGCCGGCCCCCGCCCGTCCACCCGGCGAGGCCGGGGAGGCAGATCGAGCCGAGCCTCCGGGGCCTCCCGTGCTCCACCTCCTCCCCCCGTCGGGGGGCGAGGCTCGCGCGCTGCTGGCACCGGACGCCGGCGTCGGCGAGGTGCTCACCGCCCGGGCGTCGTCGATGGTGGTGGTGACGGCAGGCCTGCACCCGGGGAGCACCAGCCTGGAGGACGACCTCGCGCGAGAGCGGGCGCGCAAGGACGCCGGGGTGCAGGCACGGCTGATCGACCACCATCCCGATCGCTACTGGGACCACGACATCGGGCCGCGCCAGCCCCGGCTGCTGGCCATCGACAGGGCCGCCGCCGAGGGCAGCGGCGCAGTCCCGCGCGACCTCACCCCCACCCCGCCCTGGGCAGGATGGCTCGAGGACGTGCAGCTGGCGCTCTCGGACGACGGGACGCGGCTGGCCTTCGGCGCCGAACCGAGGCCCGGCCCCGACTTCAAGGCGGACCTCGCCATGCTCGACACCCAGGGCGACGGCACCGTCCGCATCCTGGTCGACGCCGACGCCCAGCACGGGGCGGTGGCCTGGTCTCCCGACGGCTCCACCATCGCCGCCGCCTCGGCCGGGCTGGGAGTCCCGGACACGCCGCCGCACTTCCATCTCCACCTCGTCGACGTCGCCAGCGGGGCGCGCCGGGAGCCGGCGGCGCAGTGGGAGGGGCTGGCGGTCGAGATCCGCTGGACCCGCGACGGAGGAGCTCTGCTGGTCACCGCCGATGAGCGGGGCCACACCCCGGTGTTCCGCATCGACCTGGGTGGCACGGTCACCCGCCTGACCGCGTCGGGAACATATCGCAACCTGGCCCTCTCCCCCGACGGCGCCACGCTCTACGCGATCCGCTCCAATGTCGATGAGCCGCCGGCCCCGGTCGCGCTGGGCATCGCCGGCGCCGACCAGGAGCCCCGCCTGCTGGGCAACCCCGCGGCCACCGCGGCACCGCCGGTGCGCCTTCAGGAGCTCACGGCCGTGGCCGCGGACGGCGTGCCCATCCACTCCTGGCTGGTGCTGCCCGAGCGCGAGCCGGAGGCGCCGCTGCCGCTGGCGGTGCTGATCCACGGCGGTCCGATCAGCTCCTGGGTGGGCTGGCACTGGCGCTGGTGCGCACCGCTGCTCGCCGCGGCGGGATGGGCCGTGCTGATGCCCAACCCGCGGCTCAGCACCGGCTACGGACACGACCACATCGCCGCCGCCTGGGGTGACTGGGCGACCCTGCCCGCTGGTGACATCCTCGCCGCGACGGAGGCCGCCGCCGCCCGCGCCGACATCGACTCCGACCGCGTCGCCGCGCTGGGCGGTTCGTACGGGGGCTACATGGCCAACTGGCTCGCCGTCACCAGCGAGCGATTCTCTGCCATCGTCACCCACGCCAGCGTCTGGAACCTCAGCGCGGAGCGCGACGAGAGTGACGTGGGCTTCCACCTGGACCGCGAGTTCGGCGACCCCCTGCGCGACGAGGCCACCTGGCGGCGCCAGTCCCCGCACCTGCGCGCCACCTCCCTGCGCACCCCGATGCTGGTCATCCACGGGGCGCACGATCAACGCGTCTCGCTGGGCAATGCGCACAGCCTGTGGGCCTGGCTGCAGAGGCAGGGCGTGGCCTCGCGGCTGCTGGTGTTTCCCGACGAGAACCACTGGATCCTCAAGCCCCAGAACGCGCGCCTCTGGTACCAGACAGTTCTGGCCTTTCTCGACGAGAACGTGCTGGGCAGACCGTGGCGGCGTCCCCCCCTGGTGTGACGCGGACGGCGGGTGCGGTCGGGCGATGGGCCGCCGCTCACCGCGGCGCATGCACCAGCAGTCCACGCTGGCGCGCAGCCTCGCCCAGGCGCTGGTCGTAGGTGATGAACACGCCCAGATCTGGCCCCATCTGCGAGGCCGCGGCGAGGTGCACGGAGTCGAGAGAGCGCAGGTCGCGCGAGTCCATCTCCGCCGCCGTGTCAAGCATTGGCTCATCCAGCCGGATCAGGCGCACGGCCGCAAGCAGCCGTCGCGCCGCGCCAACTCGGTTGTCGTAGCCAGCTCGCCGGAGGGCGCGGATGGCCTCGGTGCGCAGCAGGGCCGCCGAGGCACGCTGGGGCCAATGAAGCAGGAACGCGCGCAGCGCCGCGGACTCGGCCTCGTTGACCACCAGCTTGACGAATGCCGAGCTGTCGAGGTAGGCGGTTCTACCGTTCATCGCTGCGCAGCGCGGCCAGCGCCTGCGAGGGGCGGATGCGTCCGCGCACCGGGGCTTTCGGCAAGCCCAGGTCGTCCATGAGGTCCAGGAGGTCGCCATGGGCCTCGCTGGCCCGTCCCTCCAGGACCAGCTGGTCGAGCGCGCTGGGTCGCAGTGGCACGATCCGCGCGATCGGGTGTCCGTGGTCGGTCACCTCGATGACCTCGCCCGCCACGACGCGCTTCAGCAGGGCGCTCGCCTGCTGGCGCAGCTCTCGTATGCCCACAACGTTACTCATGGTGTGCACATGGTAGCACAATAGCGGCACTCGCCCAAGAGGACGACGTCGCCAGCGACGTGGCCGCGGTCCGCGCGGGACTTGAGCGGGTGGTGCGCCAGCTGACCCAGCGCCAGGTGAGCGAGCAGCGGCTGCCCAAGGCCGCGTCGAGGCCGTCTAGCCAGCTGCGGTTGAACTCGATCGCGGTGGATGACGTCCGTGCTCAGGGGACGTCGCGACGCACGGTCAGCACCCAGCCGGCGGCGGCGAAGAGCAGGCCCCAGCCGATCAGCACCAGGGCTCCCTGCCAGTTGGCCAGCAAGGTCACCTGGTTGCGATTGGCCCCGGTGATGGCGGACGCGGCGGCGCCCGGGAAGTAGCGGTACGCCTCCTTGACGACGGGGATGATGGAGAGCAGCGGCTCCACCACGAAGAGGTACGCCAGGGCGGTGATCACCGCCGCGACCTGGTTGCGGAAGAGCACCCCGACCCCGACCCCGACCACCGCGAAGATGGCGATGACCCCGAGCGCCCCGACCAGGACCACGATGAGCCCGTTGGCGGCCCAGCCGAGCGCCACGCCCTTGGCGGCCAGCCAGGGAACGGTGATCGCCAGCGCGATGGCGACGCAGGCCACGCCGTAGAGCAGGCCCACCCCGGCGGCGACCAGGAGCTTGGCGGCGATGACGCGGCCCCGGCGCGGCTCCAGCAGGAAGGTCGGCCGCGACGTGAAGTGGCGGAACTCGGTGGTGATCAGGATGATGCCCACGATCGCGGCGAAGATGTACCCGCTCGCCGACGAGGAGAGGATGGCGCGCTGGGTCACCGGGTTGTCCAGCGGCGCCTGGGGATTGTTCTTGAGGCCGTTGGTGGCCACCTGCCCGATCACCCCCAGCGCCGCGAACGCCATCGACCCGAGCAGCATCCCCCACCAGAGCCTGGTGGTGGCCACCTTGCGCAGCTCGGAGCGCAGCAGCTGGGTCATCCCGTCCAGCCCGGTTCCTGGGCCGCCGCCGCGGGGGCCTGCTCGGTCAGCTCCAGGAACACGGATTCCAGGCTGGAGATCTCCTCGCGCAGACCGTGCAGCTCGATGCCGGCCGTCCAGGCGGCGTGACCCACCGCCGGGGCGGTGCTGCCCCCGATGTGGAGGCCTCCGCCGGGAGCGGCAGCCGCCGCGATCCCCAGCGGGGCGAGCGCCTCGGTCAGCCGCTCCGGGGTGGGCGTGTCCACCACCACCGTGATCGCGCCCCGGGCCTGCAGCTCCTCCAGGGTGCCCTCGTGGACCATGCGGCCGCGGGCGATGATCACCACCCGGTCGACTGTCTGCTCCACCTCGGAGAGGACATGGCTGGAGACCAGCACGGTGCGACCCTCGTTGCCGGCGAGGTGGCGGAGGAACCCGCGCAGCCAGACGATCCCCTCGGGATCGAGGCCGTTGGCAGGCTCGTCGAGGATGAGGATGCGCGGGTCGCCGAGCAGCGCGGTGGCCAGGGCCAGGCGCTGGCGCATGCCCATCGAGTACCCCTTGACCGCCTGCCCTCCCGCCGCAGTCAGGCCCACCAGGGCGAGCACCTCGGCGGCCCGGCTGTCGGGCACCCCCGCCGCCGCCGCGTAGACACGGAGGTGGTTCAACGCCGTCCGCGCGGGGTGGAAGCTGGTCGACTCCAGGACGGCGCCGACGACGCGGCCGGGGTTGGGGAGGCGCCCGTAGGGCACGCCGGCGACGGTGGCGCTGCCGGCGGTGGGCGCGGCGAGGCCGAGGACGACCCGCATGGTGGTGGTCTTGCCGGCGCCGTTGGGGCCGAGGAAGCCCGTCACCGTCCCGGGCTCGACTGTGAAGCTGAGATCCTCGACGGCGTGGACGGAGCCGAAGGTCTTGGTGACCCCCGAGACGACGATCCGTCCGTCCGCATCCGTCATGGCGGGCTGGAGTGTAATCGACGCTCAGACAAGCGCCTGCCGAGTGGGTCGCAGGGATGGCCCGCCTCACCGCCGGCGCAGCCGAGCGCATGGGGCGCTCTGCGAAGCGGACGTGCCGATCCTCCGCCGGGACGATACGGGTTCGTCACGACCCCCAGAGGCGCCCCCTCCACACTGGCTGCGTGCGCCCTCCGCCCTGCGACCTGCGGCTCCTGGCGCTGACCCGCCTCGGGCAGAGTCTGCCCGGCATGGCCAGCGCCGACGAGGCGGCCCTGGAGGTGGCCCGCGCCCTTGGTCCACTCCAGGTGGCCGCGGCGGTGGCCACCATCCACTCCGACATCGCCGTCGTCGTCGCCGTCAACGTGCCCGCACACCTGGCCGAGACACGCCTGTACCCGGACGCGGCCGCACAGCTGGTCGGGATGCGGCTGCCGCTCCACGGCGTCGAGGCCCTGCACCAGCCGGTGCGGCTGCGCCGCCCCTATCTCGGCCCCGCGGGAGCAGCGTCCACCCTGCGCAGCCTGACCGCCGACTCCGACCTGGCCCGCCTCCTCCCCGCGCCGGCCGAGGAGTCGGTCGTGATCTCGGTCCCGGTGATGACCCGCGACTCCGTCGCCGCCGTGCTCTGCGTGTGGGGACCGGGCTGCGCCGATGACCTGGCCCCCACCCTGGAGGCGGCGGCGGCCATGCTGGCCGCGGTGTGGGCCCAGCAGAGCAAGCCCGCGGTGGAGCGCTTTCCCACGCTGACCACGGCGCGGCCCAACGCGCGCCTGCGCCGGGTGCTGGAATCCCTGCTCGCCGAGGATGCCATCGCCGCGGCGGTGCAGCCGATCGTCCGGCTGTACGAGGGCAGCGTCATCGCCTACGAGGCCCTGGCCAGGTTCCCACCTCGCGCCCACCTCCTGACCCCCGACGAGCTCTTCGCCTCCGCCTCCGCGCTGGGCATGCAGAGGCGCGTCGACCTGGCCTGCATCCAGGCGGGGCTGCGCGAGGCGCCCAAGCTGGGTGAGGCCGACCTCTTCGTCAACGTGCTCATTGGCACCCTGCTCGACCGCAGCGGGATGAGCGCCCTGGACTCGGCGGTGAGGGAGGCGGGGGTGGACCCCACCTCGGTGGTGCTCGAGTTCAGCGAGCGCGAGCCGGTCACCGACCTCGCCCGCCTCCAGCGCATCGCCGCCGAGCTGCGCTCACGGGGCTTCCGCATCGCTGTCGACGACGCCGGCGCCGGCCACGCCAGCATGCGGGTGATCGCCGAGCTGCGTCCCGAGTTCATCAAGGTCGATCGCTCCCTGATCCACGCCGTCGACACCGACCGCGCCCGCCGCGCCCTGGTGGTGGCGCTGCTGTCCTTCGGCGGCCACATCGGGGCCCGGCTCATCGCCGAGGGCATCGAGACCCGCGCCGAGCAGGACATGCTCTCCTCGCTGGGGGTGATGTTCGGGCAGGGCTGGCTGACCGGCCGGCCGGTGCTGACCGCCCCCATGGAGGGCCACGATGAGATCGACGTGGTCGACGAGGCCTGGTTCGGCCGCCAGCACGTGTCGCGCACCCGGGAGACGGCGCAGGCCGAGGTGGCGGCTGCCGCCGAGAGCCCGGCGCTGGGCCGAACCCCGCCGCAGTCACTGCGCGGGCGTGGCCTGTCCCGGGCGCTCAGCGCGGCCGCCCTGTCCCTGCAGAACGAGCACGACCCGGTGCGCATCCTCGGGGTGATGGCCGAGCTGATGAGCGGCGTGGTCCCGGTCAGCGACATGGCCATCTTCGCCGCCGACTACGAGACCCACCGTCTGGTCCCGATGTTCGCCGCCGGGGCCGACCGCGACGAGCTCCTCGCCGACAGCTTCTCGCTCGACGCCGGGCTCACCGGCTGGGCCTTCGCGCGGGGCCGGCCGGAGAACATCCCCGACACCTCCAGGCACCCTCTGTCACGACAGGTGCCGGGAACGCCGATCGTCGACGAGTCGCTGCTGCTCATCCCACTGGTGGCCGGCGAGCACAAGCTCGGGATCATCAACTGCTGGCGGCTGGGCATCGGCCAGTTCACCGATCGCGAGCTGGAGGCGGCCTCGCTCTTCGCCCACATCGCGGCGGCCGCGTGGCGCAACGCGCAGCTCTACGCCGAGCTGCTCAGCGCCGCCATGACGGACCCGCTGACGCGCCTCTACAACAGCCGCTGGCTGCGCGACAGCGGGGGGCGTGACCTGGCCCGGGCAGCGCGCGAGGGCAAGCCACTGGCGCTGCTGCTGACCGACCTCGACCACTTCAAGCGCGTCAACGACCGTGGCGGCCATGCCGCCGGCGACCTGGTCCTGCAGCGCGTCGCCGCTCGGCTGCGGGGCACTGTGCGCGGCGCCGACGCGGTGGTGCGGCTGGGTGGCGAGGAGTTCGTCGCCCTGCTGCCGGACTGCGATGCGGACGGTGCGGCCCTGGTCGCCGAGGCGATCCGGATCGCCGTCCGGGACATCACCCTGCCCGAGGGATGCGGCCTGGAGCGGCTGACCGCCTCCATCGGCATCGCCGCCTACCCGGAGCACGCCACCGACCTGGAGCAGCTCCTGGCCGTGGCCGACCGCGCCATGTACATCGCCAAGCAGGGGGGCCGCGACCGGGTGGTGCGAGCCACTGCCCCGCTGCGGGCGGGGACGATCGTGAGCCTGCCGCCATCCCGGCTGCGCCGCGGGGCGGCGCGGCTCGCCGCAGGGGCCGAGTGAGCGCCTCTACGAGGCGCGGGTCAGCTCTGCCTCCGGGGTGCCCCGAACCCCGCTGAGCGCCAGGACCCCGAGGGCGGTGACGGCGAGCAGCCCGAGGACGACCGCCAGGGCGACCGTCCCGACCGAGAGGAGCTTGAGACCGGAGGCGGCCAGCGCCACCACCAGCACCGGCCGGATCACCCGTCCCTGCGCCTGCGAGGAGATCTGCGCGCCCACGATCACCCCGGGCACGCCGCCCATGATCAGCGAGGTGGTGACCGCGAGCTGCACGCTGCCGAAGAGCAGGTGACCGAGGGCGGCCGAGCCCACCAGCGGGACCGCCTGGACCAGGTCGGTGCCGACCACGTCGCGGGTCCGCAGGGTGGGGTGGAGGGCGAGCAGGAGCACCACGATCAGCGTCCCCGAGCCCACCGAGGTGAGCCCGACCATAACGCCCCCGAGGGCGCCGACCGCGACGGTGGCGAGGCGGCGGGGGCGGACGGGAGCAGCAGGGCCACCGGCGCCCTCATCCTGGCGGCGCCGCCTGGCGGCGACCTCGCGGACGACCAGCCCGGCGGCGGCCACCACCAGGGTGACCCCGAGCAGGACCTGGACCAGCGTCTGCACCTCCCGGCTGCGGCCCAGGGCGTGGAGGAGCAGGGCCCCCAGGAACGCGCAGGGGACCGACCCCACGCACAGCCAGAGCACGAGGTCCCAGTGCACGGTGTGGCGGCGGACGTGGATGGCGCCTCCCAGCGGCCGCATCACCAACGACGCCAGCAGGTCGCTGGAGACGGCGGCCAGCGGTTGCACCCTGAAGAGGAGGACCAGCGCCGGGGTCATCAGCGCGCCTCCGCCCATCCCGGTGAGGCCCACCGCGAGGCCCACGATGAACGCGCCCACGGTCATGGGTGCGTCGATGCTCACGGCCATCCCTCCGCACGGTCCCAGCCCCGCCATCGCGGGCGGCCCGGCCCAGTCTGGGGGATGCGGATGCCCCGGATCTACGAGGTGGATCGTATGATTCCGTTCTCTTTGTACGAACAGTTTCTGCGGAGGCCAAGGTGCCCGGCCATCGCCGCCCGAGCTTCACCCTCGACCAGCTGCACACCTTCCTGGCCGTCGCCGAGCGCGAGCACCTCACCGACGCCGCCACCCGGCTGGGCCTGTCCCAGGGGTCGGTGAGCGCTCAGGTGCACCGCCTGGAGCGGGCGCTGGGCGTGCCGCTGCTCCACCGGGTGGGGCGCAACGTGCGCCTCACCGACGTGGGCCGGGGGGTTCGCCAGCTGGGCCGGCGGGTTCTCGAGGTGGCCGACGAGGTGGAGCGGCTGGCCAGCGGATACCTGGCCTTCGACGCCGGCGAGATCTCGGTCGGGGCCGGCCACGTGATCGGCGCCCACCGCCTCTCCGGGTGGCTGGCGCCGTTCGTGGAGGCGCACCCCATGGTGGACATCGCCATCCGGCTGGCGTCGGTGCAGACCATGACCTCGCTGCTCCACGGCGGCGAGGTGGACATCGTGTTCCTGGGCTCGGAGGTGCACGCGACGGGGGTGGAGACGATCGTGCTGGAGCGCACCCGGCTGGTGGCCGTGGCGGCCGCGCAGCACCCCCTCGCGGCATCGCCGCGGGCGGCGATGAACCTGGGCAGGCACCGGCTGCTCGCCCATGAGCGCGGCAGCGCCACGCGTGCCCACGCCGACCGGATGCTGCGCGACCTCGCCGATGAGGCGAGAACAGTGGAGCTGGAGGAGGGCGCCCTGATGGCGGCGCTCTTCGCCGGCCTCGGCTTTGCGGTCATGCCCCAGTCGGTGGTGCAGAGCGACATCGACGCGGGACGGCTGGTGGTGCTGCCGCTGCCGGGACGCCCGGTGTCGCAGCTCTACCTCGCCGCCTCCCGCGCCGGGCTGCGCACCCCCGCCACCCAGGCTCTCTGGGAGCATCTGCGCACCCGGGCGGCGTCGTAGGGCGCGGCGCGCCCGCTTTCGCATAGGATCCGCGCATGCCAGTACAGGGTGACTCGTTGACTCGCAGGCTGTGGCTCGACCACGGCCGTTGCGGCACCGAGCTCTGTCGCGCGCGCTGAGCGCGCAGCCGGCCGGCTCAAACCCCGCCGCCGGCGCAGCCCACGCAGCCTGAGCGCTGCGTGATCCAGTCCTCGACCTGAGGGACTGCGCGCACCGTCGATGACCCACCGTCGTCGCGCGCCCGTGCGAGCTGAACGCACCGGCCTCCACAGAGCACACCAGGACAGAGAGAGATGCCAGGAACCGACCCCGCGCACAACGGGAACCCTCCGCGATGACCCTGATCGCGCCGCTCGGCGGTGAGCTGGTGCAGCGCCGCGTGATCGATGCCGCGGCCAACGAGCTGAGGGCGCGGGCGCGGTGCATGCCCGCCCTGACGCTCAGCGCGGCCAGCGCCGCCGACCTCGAGCTGATCGGGTCGGGAGCGTACTCGCCGCTCACTGGCTTCCTCTCCCAGGCCGACCACCAGTCCGTGCTCGAGCACGCCGCTCTCGCCGACGGCACGCCCTGGACGCTGCCGATCACCCTGCCCGTGGAGCCCGCGCTGGCGCGCTCGCTCGGCGCCGGTGACGAGCTGGCGCTGCAGGACCGCTGGGGCGCGGTGCGCGGCACCATCACCGTCGCCGATGTCTTCGCGCGCGACACCACCGCCGAGGCGCGCGCCGTGTATCGCACCGACGACATCGCGCACCCCGGCGTGGCCCGGCTGTTCGGCGATGGTGACGTGCTGGTGGGCGGCGACGTCGAGGTGCTGGACGCTCCGGCCGCGGCGCTCGCGCTGACTCCCGCCGAGGCGCGCCGGGAGTTTGCGGCCCGCGCTTGGACGACTGTGGTGGCCTTCCAAACACGCAATCCCGTGCACCGCGCCCACGAGTACCTCACCAAGGTGGCCCTGGAGCAGGTGGACGGGCTCTTTCTCCACCCGCTGGTGGGGGTCACCCGGGAGGAGGACGTGCCCGCGGAGGTGCGCATGCTCTGCTATCGCGCCCTGCTCGACGGCTACTACCCGCGCCATCGGGTGGTGCTCGCCACCTTCGACTCGGCGATGCGCTACGCGGGGCCGCGCGAGGCGATCCACCACGGCCTGGTGCGGCGCAACTACGGGTGCTCGCACTTCATCATCGGCCGCGACGCCGCGGGCGTGGGCAGTCACTACGGCACCTACGACGCGCAGCACCTCTACGACGAGCTCGGCGGCGCCGCCCGGCTCGGCTTCACCGCCTTCAAGTTCGAGCACACCTTCTACTGCCGAACCTGCGAGGCCGTGGCCAGTGACCGGACCTGCCCGCACCAAGGCGTTGCCCGCCTCGTGCTCAGCGGCACCGCGGTGCGCGACCTGCTCCGCCAGGGTGGCGAGGTGCCGGCGGAGTTCAGCCGTCCCGAGGTTGCCGCCATCCTCCGCGACGCCTACCGCGGCGTCCCGGCCGAGGTGGCACCGTGATGGCCCCGGGCGCCATCAGCGACGCCGAGCTGGCCGAGGCGGTGCTCCACCTGGGGGCCGGATCGCCGCAGCGGGTGATCGGCTGGGCCCTGGAACGCTTCGCGACAGAGCGACGTGTGGTGGTCACCGGCCTGCAGGCCGAGGGGGTCGCCGTCGCCGACATGGCGATGGCGCTCGATCCCGGAGTGCGCGTGCTGACGATCGACACCGGACGGCTCCCCGAGGCGACACACCGGTACCTCGACATGCTCCGCGCCCACTGGGGACGGGGCATCGAGGTGATCCACCCCGATGGCGACGACCTCGACCGTTTCACCGGTGAGCACGGCGCCAACCCGTTCCGCGCCACAGTGGAGCTGCGCCTGGAGTGCTGCCGGATCCGCAAGGTGGCGCCGTTGGAGCACGCCCTGGGCGACGTCGACTGCTGGATGAGCGGGCTGCGCCGCGCCCAGTCGGCGGGCCGGCGCGACACCGCCCCAATCGAGCGCGACCTGCGGCACCGGGGGATCGTCAAGCTCAACCCGCTGGCGGCGTGGTCCGACGACCAGGTGCGCGCTCACCTGCGCAGCCGGGGTGTGCCGCCGCATCCGCTCTACGCGCTCGGCTTTTCCAGCATCGGCTGCGCGCCGTGCACCCGTCCGGTGGCTGCCGGGGAGCCCGCGCGCGCGGGGCGGTGGTGGTGGGAGGACGGTGTCGAGAAGGAGTGCGGCATCCATGCGACGCCTCGGGTCGCGGAGGAGGCGCGGTGAGCACCGAGCGCGGATTGACCGTCTGGTTCACGGGACTGTCGGGGGCCGGCAAGTCGACCCTCGCCGGGGAGGTGGCGGCGCGCATCGGCGGGTGGGGCCATCGCGTGGAGATCCTCGACGGCGACCTGGTGCGGCAGAGCCTCTGCGCCGGCCTCGGCTTCAGCAAGGAGGACCGCGACACCAACATCCGCCGGGTCGCCTTCGTGGCCGAGCTGCTCACCCGCAACGGCGTGGTGGTCTGCGTCGCCGCCATCTCTCCGTACCGTGAGGTTCGCGAGGAGGTGCGCCGGCGCATCGGCACGTTCGTGGAGGTGTACGTGCGCTGCCCGCTGGACGAGCTGGTGCGCCGCGACGTCAAGGGCCTCTACGCCCGCGCTCTCGCCGGCGAGATCGCCCACTTCACGGGGGTCTCGGACCCGTACGAGGAGCCGCACGCGCCCAACGTGCTCGTCGACACCGGCACGCAGACGATCGAGGAGGCGGTGAGCAGCATCCTCCGCGTGGTGGAGGGTGCGCTGGGTGAGCCCGCCGCGGCCACGCGGGCAGAGGCGGCGGAGGTGGCTCGCTAGTGTGCGCGACCTGCGGCTGCAGCACCGTGCAGGACGGCCTCTCCAAGGTCGAGGTGATCAAGGCCGGCAGCCGGCTGCTGCGCGGCGACATCGCCGATGAGCTCGGCAACGGCGAGGCGCTCTTCAGCGATGAGTCGGTGCAGGTGCTGAAGTTCCACGGCGTCTACCAGCAGGAGGATCGCGACCGGCGCGGCGAGGCGCGCCGCCTCGGGCTCGCCAAGCATCACCAGATGATGGTGCGCACCCGCATCCCCGGCGGGGTGCTGTCCGCGGACGCCTACCTCGCCCACGACCGCATCGCAGAGCGCTGGGGCGATGGAACCATCCGCGTCACCACCCGGCAGGATCTCCAGCTGCACGGCGTTCTCAAGGGGGACCTGCGCTCGTCGATACGCGAGATCAACGCTGCGCTGCTCACCACCCTCGGTGGCTGCGGGGACGTGGAGCGCAACATCATGTGCTGCCCGGCACCGATCGCCGATCGCTTCCGCTCCGAGCTCGATTCTGCGCTCGCCGGCCTGGTCGCCGAGCTGACCCCGCGCACCGGTGCATACCACGAGGTCTGGCTGGACGGCGCGCCGGCCGCGGAGTCGGGTGGCGCCGAGGAGCACGAGCCCCTCTATGGACCCCGCTACCTGCCGCGCAAGTTCAAGACGGCGATCGCCATGGACGGCGACAACTGCGTCGACGTCCACGTCAACGACCTGGGGCTGGTGGCGCACCGCGACGCGTCGGGCGGCCTGGGCGGCTTCACGGTCCTGGTCGGGGGCGGGCTGGGGCGCACCCGCAACAAGCAGGACACCTTCGCGGCCGTCGCCCAACCGCTGGCCGGGGTCGCCCCCGACCAGGTGGTGGCGGTGAGCCGGGCTGTCATCGAGGTGCAGCGCGACCACGGCGACCGCGCCGATCGGCGCCACGGCCGTCTCAAGTACCTGATCGCCGCGCGCGGGCTGGGCTGGTTCGCCGAGCAGGTGCAGCAGCGCCTCGACTTCGCGCTCGGCGAGCCCCAGCCCTGCAATTGGCCGCGCGTCGAGGACCATCTCGGCTGGCACGAGCAGGGCGATGGCCGGCTGTTCTTCGGTCTCCACCTCGAGAACGGGCGGGTGGCCGACACGCCGGGGCGGGCGCTGCGCAGCGCGCTGCGCGAGCTGGTCAGCGCTCTGCGTCCGCGTTTGCGGCTCACCCCCCAGCAGAACATCATCATCGCCGCCGTCGCCCCCTCCGATCGCGGGCGGGTGACGAGCATCCTCGAGGCGCACGGCGTCGAGCCGCCGGCGCGCGTGTCGCCACTGCGGCGCCTGGCCATGGCCTGCCCCGCCCTGCCCACCTGCGGGCTCGCCGTGGCGGAGAGCGAGCGCGTGCTGCCGGGGTTGATCGGCGACATCGAGCACGTCGTCGACGAGGCCGGGCTTCGCGACTCGCACCTCTCGGTGCGCATGACCGGGTGCCCCAACGGCTGCTCCCGCCCCTACCTCGGCGACGTCGGCCTGGTGGGCACGACGCTGGGCAAATACGACGTCTACCTGGGCGGCGACCCGGCCGGGACGCGCCTCAACTGGCTGTACGCACCGGCGGTGCCGCTGGGGTCGATCTGCGAGCTGCTGCGCCCGCTGCTGCGCGGCTTCGCCGCCGAGCGCCTCGATGGTGAGGCGTTCGGGGACTGGTGCCAGCGGTTCGGCGCCGACGGGCTGCGCCGGCGGTTCGCCGGCGGCGATGTCGTGCGGGGTGGCGTGGTCATGGCCGGCACGGCGCGGTGATCACCGCGGAGCGCCCGCCGGCGTACATGGCGGCGCTCGACCTGGCCGGCCGCCGGGCGGTGGTCATCGGCGGCGGTGAGATCGCCGCGCGCCGCGTCCAAGCGCTCCTCGAGGCGGGAGCCCTGGTGACGGTGGTGACCCGCCGCCTGGGCGCGGCGCTGGCGCCGCTCGCCGATCGCGGCGACATCGCCTGGGTCGAGCGCCGCTACCGGCGCTCCGACCTCGCCGGCGCCGCCGTGGCCTTCAACACCAGCGCTGACCGCGAGCTCGAGGAGCGCGTCCGCGGCGACGCCCGCCGCGCCGGCGTGCTGCTCAACACCCACGACCGCCCCGCCGCCTGCGACTTCGCCAGCCCGGCGCTGGTGCGCCGCGGCCGCCTGCAGATCGCCATCTCGACATCGGGTGACAGCCCCCATCTCGCCGCCGCGCTGCGCGAACGGCTGGAGGCGCTCCTCGGCCCGGAGTGGGGCCTGCGGCTGTCGTTGATGGCCGGCCTGCGCCGCCGCCTGCGTCGCGCCGGCGTCCCCGCCGCCGAGCAGCAGCGCCGCTACCGGGCGCTGATGCGCAGAGGCGTTCGCGACGCACTGCCGCGGCAGGCGCCGCGGGATGAGGCCGCGGGCAATGATTCCGAGCACTGGCCGCGACCGGCTGGTGTGGTCCACCTCGTCGGCGCCGGCCCGGGCGATCCCGGGCTGCTCACGGTGGCGGCCCGAGACCTTCTGCTCGAGGCCGACGTGGTGTTCCACGATGCCCTGGTGCCACCGGCCATCCTGCGGCTCTGCGGCCGGCACGCTCGCCAGGTCGACGTCGGCAAGCGCGGCGGCGGCGCGCACACCGCGCAGGAGGTGATCATCCGCCGCCTGATCGCGGCCGCCCGGGCCGGGAAGGCGGTGGTGCGTCTCAAGGGTGGCGACCCGTTCGTGTTCGGCCGCGGCGGCGAGGAGCTGGCGGCCCTGCGGGCGGCGGGCGTGGAGGCGCACGTGGTCGCGGGTTTGTCGGCGGCGCTGGCGGCACCTGCCGCCGCGGACATCGCGGTGACCCTCCGGGGGGTGGCCGGTTCGGTGGGCATCGTCAGCGGGCAGGTCGCCGGCGGGGAGGCCCCGGACACGCTGGAGCGCGTCGCCGGCGCCGTCGACACGCTGGTGGTGCTGATGCCGCTGCGCACCCTGGACCGTCTCGCCGTCCGCCTGGGCGCGGTCCTCGGCGTGGACACGCCGGCCGCTCTCATCGCCAGCGCAACCACCGCCTCGCAGCGCGTGGCGCGCGCACCGCTCGGGGAGATCGCCCGGGTGGCGCGCGACGCCGGGTTCTCCGCGCCGGCCACGCTGGTCGTCGGCCGCGTGGTCGCGCTGGTGGAGCCGCGTGGTCAGCGCTGCCCAAGCTGCCCGGAGAGTGACGGCGACACAGAATGGCTGGCGTCTGGTGACCAAGGACGACCGGCTGCGCACCCATCCCCACCCGCGACACCTGACCCTCTGGTGACGTCAGCCACACGGACCGGTGAGCCGGCACGGCCTGTGTGAGGACGGACCCACTCCCGAATTCGCACGCCCTCCACTCCCGTTTCTGCGCATAGCCGGGCCCGATTCCGGCGAGTGGCAACGCTCGCCAGGTCATCACCGAGCGCGGTGGAACCATCGTGTGCAGTGCTCGGCCAGCCGGCTGCGGGCGATCCGGTAGCGGTCGTACTTGCTGCCGTAGCCGCCGGCGGGGTGGAGCATGAGCTCGATGTTGGGGCCCTCCGTGGAGACCAGCGCCGGAATGTCAGCGGCGGGGATGACCCAGGCGTGCTCGTCGAAAGCGCGGGGTACTCGGCCACCTCGATGTCGGGGAAGGACTTGAAGGTGTTGAGCTCGGCGCCCTCACCGAGCAGGCGCATGACCTCGAGCTCGGCGAGGTGACCGACGAGGTCCCTGTGACCCGGTGGGATCGCCTCGAGCGGCGCTGCCAGGGGCGGCGCCGTGGGCGCCGGCAGGAGCCGATCAGCGAGGTCCTCGCGCGTGCAGGCATAGGGCTCGCAGCGCGAGCCGATCACGCGGCTGTCGCAGGAACGCATGGGACAGGTGTGCAGCGTGCTGGCCCAGGCGCTGGGCTGCGGCTAGTCCTGCCCGGTCAAAGAAGCGGCGGCGTCCGCGTACAACTCCTCCTCGCGGACAGGTGGCGGCGGAGCAGCCGGCTGCCCACGCTGCAGGCGGCCACGCGCGGAGAACAGGGTGCCACGGGCGGGCGCGAGCGGGGCGAAGCGGGCCATGCCGGTGCGCGACGGCATGTCGTCGTAGATGCCCTCGATGCGCCCCGACGCCGAATACGACTCGTGCCAGAATCCGGTAGCGCCCGAGTCGCGCAGAAAGTTCTTCCACCACCGCCGGTGGGGGTCGGACCGCGTCCAGCTCTCCAGCGATTCGAAGTCCCGCCAGTACTGACGCATGCCGGCATGCGGAGGGACCAGAGACCAGATGAGGTCTTCGTGGAGGAGCAGCCCATCTGGCCTCTCCTGCCACGAATTGCGAATCTGCGGTCCGAGGCCGAGGATCGTGCGGATGCCGCGGAGGCCGTTGACACGCATGCCGAGATAGACGACCACGAGGTCCGGGTAGGCGGAGACGTCGACGGTGGTTCGCTGCACCCGCTGCGGCATCGTGTGTCTCCCGGCTGATCAGCCGTCGTCGTGGCCCTGCGCCGGCGACTCTACCGGCGCGCCGGCCGTGGCGATCGCCGCGATGCCAGCGCGAGCACCAGGCCGTAGGCGGCGATCACCAGGCCGAAGGCCCAGCCGTCGGCGAAGGCCCGGAAGACGTTGGGGGCGCTGACAACGGCAGGCAGGCGCTGCAGTGCCGCCTCACTGACCGCCACCGCCAGGAGCCCCAGGCCCGCACCGCGGAGCGCGCCGCGGGTGACCCGCGTGGCGATCAGCAGGCCCAGCGCGATCCCCCCAAAGGCCAGCTCCTCGCGGTACGCCGAGTAGGCGGGGAGGTGCTCCGCGATGACCAGGCCGACGCCCAGGCCGGTGAGGGTGATCCCGCTCGCCCCGAACCGGCCGCCGTGCTCGACGAGCCAGGCCAGCAGCAGGGTCACCCCGATGGCCAGCTCGACTGCGGGCAGCTCCTTCAGCCGGCTGCCGAGCACCGCGGTGGCGATGCCCCCCAGGGTGACGACGATGGCAGCAGCAGGCGCATGACGCATGTGACGGTCTCCAGGGAAAATCCTCACACTGGCATACGCACGCTCCCGGCGGGCCGGTTCATCTTCAGGGGAGAGGCTTCACCCCGCAGTTCGCGTGCCGCCGGACCAACATCGGAGGTGTGCAACATGAGTGAGCAGTGCAAGCACCTGGACCAGATCAGGGACGTGGCCCCCTCCGGCGAGGGATGCGTCGAGTGCACCGCCGCGGGCCGGCACGACTGGGTGCACCTGCGCGTGTGCCAGGGTTGTGGGCACGTGGGGTGTTGCGACAGCTCACCCGGCCGGCACGCGACGGCCCACTACCGGGCGGTTGGCGACCCCGTCATCCGGTCGTTCGAGCCAGGTGAGGATTGGTACTACTGCTATCCCGACGACCTCATGTTCGAGCTCGAGGACGCGCCCCCCGGGCCCTCGCACGGGTAGCTGCGCGTGAGCGACACGCTGCCGCAGCTGCACCTGGCCGACTGGCGCCCCACCGTTGACACCCTCCACCTGTACGCCCAGGTGGTCGGCAAGGTGCGTCTCGCCGTCACGCCACCGCGCAACCACTGGTGGAACGTGCCGCTGTACGTGGACGTCAGGGGATTGACCACGCGACGGATGCACTCGGGCGGCACCACCTTCCAGATCGACTTCGACTTCGTCGACCACGCCCTCTTGGTGCGCACCATGGACGGGCGCGCCGAGTCCTTCCCCCTGGTCTCCGGGCTGTCGGTGGCCGAGTTCGATGAGCATCTGCACGCATGCCTGCGCAAGCTCGAGCTCGACGTGCGCATCAGGGAAGAGCCGTTCGGCCTGCCGATGAAGACTCCCTTTCCCCGCGACCATGAGCACGCCGCCTACGACCGCACGTACATCGAGCGGTTCTGGGCGGTGCTGGACTGGTCCGACAGGGTCTTCGATGAATTCTCGGGATGGTTTGGGGGCAAGACCAGTCCAATCCATCTGTTCTGGCACAGCTTCGACCTGGCGGTGACCCGTTTCTCAGGGCGAGCGGCTCCCCCCGTGGACGCTGATGCCGTGACCCGCGAGGCGTACTCCGATGAGCTCATCTCCTTCGGCCTGTGGCCCGGCGACGACAACCTGCCGGACGCGTCCTATTACTCCTACACCGCTCCTGAGCCCGCGGGCCTCCGCGACGAGCCCCTCGCCGCCGGAGACTGGATCCAATCGGGCAGTGGATCGCTTGCCATCCTCCCCTACGAGGCGGTGCGCACCGCCTCCGACCCCAGGGGGCTGCTCCTGGCGTTCCTGCAGAGCGCCTACGAGGCGGGGGCTCGGCGGGCAGGCTGGGACATCGCAGCGTTCGAATCGGCCTGGTGCCCAACTCCCGAGCAGCTGCTCCAATTGCGGGTGGAGCTGGCGGCGGATCTCGGACGATCGGTCGCACCAAACGGAGCCCGTCGAGCCCGTCGTGGGTAGGATCACGCGCCATGGCCCGCACCAGGAACCGACCGGCTGCAGGGGAGGACGACAGGCTTCCCGTCGACGAGGTCCTCGCCGAGGAGCCTGAGGACGTCATCGAGCGCGGCCACGCGGTGGGAGAGGGAAGGCTGGCGCGCAGCACGGCGGACATCGTGATCACCGCCATCATCGGGGGAGCCGAGGTGTCCCTCGGTGGTCTCGCCGCCGCGGTGGTCATCGGAGCCCTGCTCGGTGCCGCTCCGCACGCTGGGCTCTACGCAGCGCTGGCCCTGGCCGGCGCCGTCTTTCCCATCGGCTTCGTCTTCGTCATCCTGCACTGGCGGTCTTCGTGTCAGCCATCATCGCCGGCCTGATCATGACGGTGCTGACCTGGCTCATCCTCGCCGTCCGCAACGTCCTCGGCAGGATACTGGTGATCTGGGCAGCGGGGTACGTCGTGTTCGCCGCCAACACATCGCACGCGGTGGTGGGCGCCGCGCTCATCTTCGTGGGCTTCAGCCACACCGGCCACTCCTGGCTCGACGTGGCCGCGTGGGTGGGCATCGCCACCGCCGGCAACCTGGTCGGGGGCGTGGGCCTGGTGACGATCTTCAGGCTCGCGCAAACCAGCGAGACGGCTCGCCGCAACCGACGACGATGACCTGGCGCCGCCCGGTACCATCGACGCGGTGATCGGTCACGTGAGCATCCAGTTCCTGCTGACCGCGCTCATCGTCGTCGTCACACCGGGAGCTGGGTGATCTCGCTGGGCTTGCCGGGTGAACGAGAACCACGCCGTGTGCGCCAGTCCCGAGTGGGCCGAACACCTGCAGGGCGACATCCTGCCCTTCCTGACCCGTGACGTCGATCTCGGCAGGGACATGCTCGAGGTGGGACCCGGGCCGGGAGCCGCCACCGCCTGGTTGCTGCAGCGCGTCGATCGGCTGGTGGTGGTCGAGAGTGATGAGGCGGTGGCAGGGAAGCTCATCGACCGCTTTGCGGGGACGAACGTCGAGGTCCTGCACCGGGACGCGACCGCCATGGACTTCGACGACGCATCGTTCGACTCCGCCGGTTCGTTCACCATGCTGCACCACGTGCCGACGGTGGCGCTGCAGAATCGGCTGCTCGCTGAGATCCTCCGCGTCCTTCGCCCCGGAGGCGTTCTGATCGGCTCGGACAGCCTGCCCAGCACCGGGCTCCACGAGTTCCACGAGGGGGACACCTACAACCCGGTGGAACCAGGCACCTTCCTGGCCCGGCTGCAGACCCTCGGCTTCGTGAAGATCACCCTGCGCGTGGATGACCGGCTGGCGTTCATCGCCCACCGGCCGCCGCTCGACGAGTGAGACGTTCAGGCAGGCGCCGAGCGCCGGCCGGCCTGACGGATGCGGCAGCGCATCACGGAAGCAACGTCAACGCCGCCACGTGCGCGGGGCGGACGACGGAGAAGTGACGATGATCAAAGGTGGCGATCGAACTGGCGCGATGCCGTTCAGTGAGCGCAACCACTGAGGCGTCCACGACGCCGAGCGGGAGATCGAGGTACTCCTCGGCCAGCTGGGCGATGCGCTCCCACTCGGAATCGAGCACCGGCTCGACGAACAGCTCCCCAGAGGCGATCGAGCGTGCGAAGGCAAGCTCCGCATGCGCTCCGATGCGGTCCGAGAGCAGGTAGCACACCTCGGTGACCACCAGGGCAGGCACCAGGAGTGGCCGCTCGGCACTGCTGAGCAGCTCGACGCTGCGAAGGTGGTTGCGGTCACCGCTGGCCGCCGCAGCGTAGAGCGGACCGGCGTCGACGATGAGCACCTAGGCTGAGCGCCGCACGCGACGGCGGCGCGCCACCGCTCCCCCGACGAGCTCGTCCACCCGGTCGGAGGCATCTGCGGGTCGACCCTGGCCAACCGAGAAGAATCCCAGCCGATGCGACGCCGGCGGCCTGGGTAGATGCTGCTCGACGGCAACGCGGACGACGTCAGCGATCGAGACCCGGCGACGCCTCGCCTCGAGTCGCAGTCGCGTGTCGACATCCTCGGGCAGCATGATCGTGGTCCGCTTCACGCATCAAGCATAGCGCATCACAAAGAACAATGTGGCCGGTGGGCTGGTCTTACCATGGTCGGCATTCCGAGGTCAGCGCGATCCGCACAACCGGCGCACCAGGACAGATGCCCAAGAACACCGTCAGTCACCCGGTCTTCGCGCGTTTCTACGCCAGGGTCAGTCCATCGATGGACCGCGGCGGAATTGCCGATCGGCGTCGCCAGCTGCTCGCCGGTCTGAGCGGACGGGTGATCGAGGTGGGGGCCGGCAACGGCCTGAACTTCGGGCACTACCCGCCGGAGGTCGCCCGCGTGCTCGCGGTGGAACCCGAGCCACATCTCCGTGCCATCGCTCGACGAGCGGCGCGGCAGGCGTCGACGCCAGTGGACGTGGTCGATGGTGTCGCCGCGCAGCTGCCCGCCGACGATGCGAGCTTCGATGCCGCGGTCGCCTCGCTGGTGCTGTGCTCGGTCGGTGATCAGCCCGGTGCACTGGGTGAGATCTTCCGCGTCCTCAGGCCCGGTGGCCAGCTGCGATTCCTCGAGCATGTCCGAGCACGCACCTGGGGGCTGTACCGGGTTCAACGTCTGCTCGACGTCACCGTCTGGCCCGCTTTCGGCGGTGGCTGTCACCCCAGCCGCGACACGGCCGCAGCGATTGTCGGCGCCGGCTTCACCATCCAGCAGCTCGAGCACTTCTGCTTTCCGGAGTCGCGATTCGCGCTGCCGACCTCGCCGCACATCCTGGGAAACGCGTTGCGGCCTTGAAGGTGCTGTACGTGGTGGAGAATGCCAGGGATGGAAGAGCCTGAAATGAGGAGTACCCGCTTTCCCGACCCGTACGAGGGCATGACTTCTGAAGAGCTCGACCGTCACTTTGCGACCGTCCCTACCGACCACCGTGAGCGCCAGCAAGCGATCTCCATCCGTTTCCCCGCGGAGCTTCTGTCGGCGATCCGTAGCTTGGCGCGCCAGTATGGGGTGGCGTACCAAACACTGATCAAGCAACTCCTGGAGCACGACGTTGAGCATCTGCAGGCGCGCCACGGTGTACCTCGACGGACAACTGGAACGCACGCGACGAGCACCCGGGGACGGACGACGGCCAAGCCACCTACCTCAGCCGACCGGCCCAGCTCACCGCCAGCCGCAGGACCATCTCGAACCGGCAAGCGAAAGGTGGGCGTGTAGATCCGCGAGCGCAGGCCTGGTCTCCCACTGTCGCGTTTCACGCCTCGGGTGGCTGCCGCTACCCGCCCGGCTCGACCGGCCGTGGCGCATCAGGCGGCGGTCGTCACCAGTGGCTACTCTCGGAGGGTGGAAACGCACGAGGGGCGAGGCGAGGCGGTTTTGAATCCGTCGGTGGTGCCGCAGCATCCGTCTGTGCAGCCGTTCTCCATCGCAATTCCGGAGGCCACGCTTGCTGACCTCCGGGGGCGTCTGCACAAAACGCGATGGCCGGATGAAGTGCCAGAGAGCGGTTGGGACTACGGGACGCAGCGTGGGTTTCTCAGGGAGCTGGTAGCGTACTGGCACGACACGTTCGACTGGCGTGCTGAGGAGCGGAGGCTCAACGAGCTCGCTCACTTCCGAACCGACATCGAAGGACTGGGGATCCATTTCATCCACGTCCGCGGTAAGGGACCCGCGCCGTTTCCGCTGGTGCTGACTCACGGCTGGCCGAGCACGTTCTTCGAGCTGACGAAACTCGTCCCACTCCTCACCAACCCGGCGGCACACGGCGGCGACCCAGCCGACGCGTTCGACGTCGTCGTGCCGTCGATGCCGGGCTTTGGCTTCTCCAATCGTCCCATTGAGCGATTCGTTTCGGCACGCGTCGCCGATCTGTGGGCGCAGCTCATGCGCCGCCTCGGCTACGAGCGCTTCGGCGCCCATGGCGGCGACATCGGCGGTGGTGTGTCGGCCCGTCTCGGCCAATACCATGCCGGCGTCGTGACGGGCATCCACGTGACCAACGTGTATGGCTCGATCGGCCCCAAGGATCACCCACCGACGGAGGCCGAGCGTCACCACCTCGAGCAGCAAGAGCGATGGGAGCGTGACGAGGGCGCCTACGGCCACCTCCAGGCCACCCGCCCGCAGACTCTGGCGTACTCCCTCAGCGACTCGCCTGCAGGGCTGGCCGCGTGGATCGTCGAGAAGTACCGCGCCTGGTCCGACTGCGACGGAGACGTGGAGAGTGTCTTCAGCAAGGATGAGCTCCTGACCAACATCACCATCTACTGGGCGACGGAAACCATCGGCTCGTCGTTCCGGCCCTACTGGGACTCGCGGAACAACCCCAACCCTCGCCCCTGGGTTCCCATCACCGTTCCATGCGGCATTGCCGTCTTTCCCCGCGATCTCGAGCGGCCACCGCGCGAGTTTGCCGAGCGAAGCTACAACGTGCAGCGCTGGACGGAGATGCCGCGGGGGGGCCACTTCGCCGCCCTCGAGGAGCCACAGCTCCTCGCCGAGGACATCCGCGCCTTCTTCCGTGAGCTGCGCCAACGGTGATGCAACCCTGCTCGGTGCGCGTGACCCGCCGTGGATGTGTCGAGCCGGCCGGAGATGTGTTGTCAGTCGGTCGCGATCCTCAAGCCCATGAATCCTCGACTCCCCCGGTCAGTGACCTCCAGGGCGCGGGTGCCTGAGAGACGCACGAGCCACCCGCGCTCGATCAGCCGCCGGCACAGGGTTGCTCCGAGCGCGCCCGCCACATGATCGCGCCGTTCGGTCCAGTCTCGGCAGCGATACGCCCAACGGCGGCGACCGCTCTCGATGTCGTCGATGTCGACCCCCAGGCCGGCGAAGACGGCGGCAGCCGAGGGGCCGCGCCTCAGAGTGGCGCGGCGATCGTCGCCGGCCACCTCGACCCCGCCTGAACGCAACAGGTGGTCATAAATACTGACGCCGAGCCTGCCCGCGATGTGGTCGTAGCAGGTGCGCGCCGACGCAATCGCCGAGGTCGTGACTGCGCTCACGGGCTCCACTCCGGCCGCCGAGCGCAGTGCGTCCAGGGCCTCGGCATATGCCGGTGCCGCCAGCTGGTAGTGGACGAGGCGGCCCGATTTGGCGGCGCGCACCAGCCCCATCGAGCGCAGTCGCTTCAGATGGTTGGATATGGCGGGCAGTCCCGCTCCCAGCCGGTCGGAGAGCTCGGTCACCGTCTGGGTCCCGTCTCGCGCCAGCGCATCGACGATGCCCAGCCGCAACGGGTCGGCCAGAACGCCGGCCATCGTGGCGACCCGCGTCAGCGACAGTTCATCCACCCGTGATATATTAGCGCACCTATGACAGTTCAGGCATCTCCGAACCGTGAATGCGCACCGGCCAGCATCCCCATCACCCCGTCGATCCTCTACTACGGCACTCCGGTGGCCCTGATCTCCTCTCTGAATCCCGACGGATCGCCAAACCTGGCGCCGATGTCCTCGTCGTGGGCTCTCGGCCAGAACGTGGTGCTCGGGCTTGGAGCGGCGGGACAGACTGTCGGCAACATCCGGCGGCAGGGGCAGTGCGTCATAAACCTTCCCGACACGGACATGTGGGAGGCGGTGGAGCGCCTGGCGCCCCTGACCGGCAGGGACCCCATCCCCGACCACAAGCAGGAGACCTTCCGTTTCGAGCAGCGAAAGTTCGAGGCGGCACAACTCACGCCGGTGCCATCGGAGCGGGTCGCACCGCCGCGCGTCCTCGAGTGCCAGCTCCAACTGGAGGCGGAGCTTCGGAATCTACATCGCGGGTCGAGCGGCAGCTTCTACATCGCCGAGGTCGAGGTGGTTCGCGTCCATGCCGACCCCGCCATCGTCATCGACGGCAGCAGCCATGTCGACACCTCGCGCTGGCATCCCCTCCTCTATGTGTTTCGGCACTACTTTTCCACCGGGCCGCGTGTCGGTCGCACCTTTCGTGCTGAGTACTGACGCAGCGTGCATGATTCAGCGATGCACCTGACCCGGGGCCGGCCGTGGCTTCTTCCCGGCATCGCGCTGCTCGCCTGCACAGGCGTCTGGCTGGGCCACACGATCGAGTACGTCCGCGTCTGGGGCGCCGCAGGCCTGGAGCAGGAGATCGCCGGCTCCGCGCACCTCTACATGCTCCCGCTCGGCCTGGCCCTGACCCTGCTGCTGGCCGGGGTGGCGGCGGCGGTGCTGCACTTCCGCCGCCGGCTCAGCCGCAGGTCCGAGGGAGCGTTGGGTCTTCTGGCTCGTGCCTGGCGCGCCGGTGCCACCCCTCCCCGCGGGCGGCCCACGATGTCAGGCCAGGGCCAGCTCTCCAGGGGACGGCTCCTCGTCCTGCTCGGCGGCGGGTTGGCGGTCCTACAGATCGCCCTCTACCTCATCCAGGAGAACCTCGAGAGTGGGGCGGCAGGACTGCCCCTGCCCGGCCTCTCCGCCGTCACGGGCGTCCACTGGGCAGCTGCGCTCATCCAGGCGGGCGTGGGTGTGGCACTCGCTTCGATTGCCGTCGCGGTGGCGACGGTCCTGCGCCGGCACGAGGTCGATGTCGAGCGCGTCGAACGTGCGGTGCGCGGCGTGCTCGTGGCGCTCGCCGCCCGTCGCTGCCGCCCCCTCCTCCCCACCGTCCCACCAGCGCGCATCCATGGCGCTCCGGCCCTGCTGGGGGCGTCGCTCTGGTGCCGTCCCCCGCCTGTGCTCGTACCCTGAGACCGCCGCCGGCCCCCACAGCGGTCCGCTGATCGCTGGGCCCGGCACCCGCTGGTCGGAGAGCAACCGCGGTCAACGCGCTCCCGACCGGTCGTCAGGACCCATGCGCACACACAGGCGGATTGAACGTGACCAGAACGCTCGCCCTTCGCGCGAGTGAATCGGCAGCCCTGATGGAGGAGATGTGAATGTCGCGAAGGTCGACTCGCTCGGGCAGAGATCAGCCCCGAGGTCAGCCCACACCAACCGCCGGGTCACGGCGGAAGCAGCGAGCGGCGCCACGTTCTCGAGCTGCCCCAAAGCGGCCGTGGTGGCAGGGTCCGTGGCTGATCGCCGCCTCCATCGCGGCGGTCGCAGTGATCGTTGTCATCTTCGTCGTCGCGGGCCTGTCCCAGACGAGAGGCGGCCCCGGTGGCGGCGGCCAGTCAGGGGCGGAAGCACCTGTACCGCACAGCGTCATGGCGGCCATCACTCGCCCCTCCCCCACCGTCCTCGCCGCCGTCGGTGGCGGCGGCCTCACCGACCCGCTCCAGGTGTTGCCTGGCGCAGCACCGCTCAACGGCCCGGGCGGCAAGCCCCAACTGCTCTACGTCGGTGCGGACTACTGCCCCTTCTGTGCCGCGGAGCGATGGAGCCTGATCGCTGCCCTCAGCCGCTTCGGAGAGTGGTCCGGACTGCATCTCATGACCTCGTCGTCGACAGATGTCTACCCCGACACCTCCACGTTCACATTCGCCGGGAGCAGTTTCACCAGCTCCCAGTTGAGCTTCGCTGCGGTCGAGACCGAGACGCGCGACCGGCAGCCGCTGCAGGCGTTGACGCCTGCCCAGCAACAGGTCTTCTCAACGTACGATGCGCCCCCGTACACCAGCACCCGGGGAGGCATTCCCTTCCTCGACTTCGGCGGCCGCTATGTGTCGATCAGCAGCGGCTTCACTCCTGAGGTGCTTACGGGCATGAGCTGGCAGCAGGTTGCCGACACCGTCGGCTCATCCAGCGCGCCCCAGGCGCGCGCCATCCTGGGCAACGCCAACTGGATCACCGCGGGGCTGTGCCGGATGACCGGCGACCAGCCCGGATCGGTCTGCTCGACTGAGACGATCCACGCCCTCGAGCTGCGGCTCCCGGCGGCCGCGGGCAGGTGACCGGACAGCGCGGGCTGCGCCGCGCAGGCGGAGCGCTCTGCACCGTCGGCCTGGCCATCATCGGTGTGGGAGTCGCCTCATACCTCACCGCCGTCCACTACGCGGGGATCCCTCTGGTGTGCTCCTCGTCGGGGGTGGTGGACTGCGCCGCGGTCACCGGGAGTGCCTACTCAGTGGTGCCCGGCACATCGCTGCCCATCACCATCCCCGGGATCCTCTGGTTCGTGGTCAGCGGCGCCCTCGCGGGGCTCGCGGCCCTTCGGGTGCACGATGAGCCAGGATGGCTCCGGCCGCTGCATGCCGGATGGGCACTGCTGGGATTGCTGGCTGCGCTGTACCTCGTCTATGTCGAGGTGGTGCGGTTGCACCGGCTGTGTGAGTGGTGCACGGCGGTCCATGTGCTCATCCTGCTCACCTTCGTGATCGCCCTCGCCCGCCTTCTCGATGTGGTCGACAGGAGGACAGCCCCCTGACGACGATCCGCCCGGTGACAGCGCCGGGCCTGGCTGCCCACAGGGCGCGCAGTCCCAGAGCCACGGCTCGCCTTCTTTGACGCCAGCGACGCGCATCGTGGAGCCGTCACCGATGCCATCGAGGCGGATCCGGGTCCATTCATCGTTTCGCCGTACGTTGTCGCCGAACTCGATCACCTACTGGCGAACGTGGCCGACGCATCGCTCGTGATCCTTGCGCAACGGTACCGCACAGACCGGCTGCTCACCCTTGACCATCGCCACTTCCGCGTTCTGCGGACCGCCAGGGGCCGGCCCTTCACCCTGCTCCCGGGCGAGAGGTGAACTGACCCCTTATCGACTGGTGTTATGCGCGCCAGGCCACCGGAGACCTGCAGGGATGATTCTCGACGCCGGCGGGGAGAAGGCCGTCTCGGTCGCGAGCCATACGCTGAGCTATAATGACAGTATGTCCAAGGTGATGGTGTCCTTGCCCAGCGACTTGCTCCAACGCCTCGATGAGGAGGCGCGCAAGCGCTCGATGAGCCGGAGCGCACTGATCGCTGATGCAAGCCGACGTGAGTTGGCGCGCCGTCACCCAGATGTGGTGGCTTCGGCGATCGCACGCTCGGAGAAGCGCTTCCGGGCTGCCGGCACGTTCGAGGCCACTGAGCTGGTGCGCCGGGACCGCGACATCCGACGTTGACGGCGCTGCTCGTTGACACGTCAGTCCTGATCAAGTGGTTCCACAGCAAGGGAGAGACGCAGGTCGCGGAGGCTCGGGCAATCCGCGATGCCCACCAGCGTGGTGACCTGGACGCCCTGGTCATCGACCTCGCGGTCTATGAAATGGGGAACGTGCTGCTGAGAGCGCTGCACTGGAGCGCGGCCGAAGTGGCTGATCAACTCGATGACCTGGTCGCGATCTGCGGCACCCCGCTGGTGATGGCGCCAGAGTGGCGGCGCGACGCAGCGTTGATCGGAACGACCCACCAGCTCACGTTCTACGACGCGGCATGGGCCTCGTCAGCCCGCGCTATGGGCATCCCGCTCGTCAGCGCGGACGCGCAGCAGCTCAAAGCAGGCCTCGCCGAATCGCCTGCTGCGGTTGTAGAGCGTCTGCGTTTGCCATGTCAATAAACGCTCGGCAGGCGGCCCAGCGTCAGGTCGGAGCGCAGGCCGTCCGCGTCCAGCTCCCAGTCGCAATCCCTGCCAGGTGTCCATCACGGCTGCGCAGCACCGATGGTGGCCTGACAGAGCTGGGCCGATAATTCTCTGATGCGAAGGGTTGCGGTCGCGATGGTCATCGTGGCGGCCTTGCTGAGCGGGTGCTCCGCGCCGGCATCGTCCCCAACCCCGACCGCTGCATCCATCGCGACCCTGGAGGCAAGGCACCTTCACCTCCCGGCCGCCGACTCCGCGGCCCAGAGCTGCCCCGTGACCACCGGGCGGCCGGCCCGCAGCCTGGAACCGTCCACCACTGGCCTGGCCGTTGGCCGTGGCCCGGTCTACCCGCTGATGTACGGGCCGTCCCCGTCGACCGCGGCGCAGACGTTCTCTCCCGCGACCGTCTCGGGTGGCCCCTGGCAGGTGAGCAAAGTGCCGTGGTTCGCCCGACGCGGGTACACGGGGCCCATCGTCGTGCGAGGCGCCCAGATCGACGGCACCCACCCACTGCGCTTCGATTCTGCGACCGGCCCCGAAGCGGCGCTCGAGCTGACGTCGGCGAACGCGCATTTGCCGTCCGACGCCCAATCTCGTGCTGGTTCCGGGTGGCATTGGTGGCCGTCCGGGATACTGGTCGAGAGCCGAGGATGCTACGCGCTCCAGATCGACGCCACGAACTTCAGCATCGTTGTCGTCTTCCTAGCTCTGGTTGACGTGCCGCGTTCGCCAGAAGCTCGCGTTGTGTCCGGTGGATGTGACGCCACCGTCGTGTACCAGGGCGGCCCACCGACCTGGTTCCTCGATGCTGCGGGCGGTGCCGGCGCCCCGACCACGCTGTCGTACTTCACCGCCCCGTCAGAGCTCATCGGCGGATTCATCTTTGGATATCCACTGCGCGCGGGACATCCGGGTAACCCCACGAACAAGATTCTCTGGGCAGTCGCGACACCGCGGGACGGCTCCCGGTTGGACATCGAGGGGCATCCGCTCAGCGCTCCCACCCCTGTCGTCTCGTACAGCTTCCCGGACGACTCCGGCCCCGGTGAGATCTACCCGAGCATCGTCGATGTGCCTTCCGCGGGCTGTTGGGAATTCTCGCTCACATGGGGCACCGGCAAAGCGCAGGTCGAGCTTGCGTTCGCGGCTTGACAGGCGCCGCGCACTTGCAGCGGCGGCCGCACTGGCTCTGGTAGCAGCGGCATGCTCACCTGAAACAACGCGCCCGTCACCCTCACCGTCGGGTTGTCTTCGACACCACTCACTTCCGCGGCGTCGCGATTGGCACCGGGCCGGTCCGCGCGCTGGGCAGGATCACCGAAGAGGGTGTCGTCGAGCTTGTTCCCGCGCCTGACCCAGCCGGGTGGTATGGATCCAAGACATTGTGGTTCAGCGCACCTGCCTACCAGGGGCCCTGGATCGTGCGCGGGGCTCAGCTCGATGGAACGAGTCCCGTGATCTTCGGCGAGCAGCCGGCGGTGAGCCAGCTGGTGGTACCGCCGATCGCGACCCTGAACGGTGGCGGCGGATATCGAACAGCCCCTGGGGGCACTTACGTTCGCGGACCGGGATGTTACGCGTGGCAGATTGACGGCCTCGGCTTTTCTTATCACATCGTGTTTCGCGCAGCGCTGGTGCCGGGATGACTCCAGAAGATCCCGTAGCCTCAGCGTAGCGCCGTGTGCTACAGTGGAGGTGATGTCCAAGAAGATCGCGCAACGAGAACTCCGAAACGACAACGCCAAGGTGATCGATGCAGTCGCCGCTGGCGAGAGCTTCGTGGTGACTCGAAACGGTGTCCCGGTGGCCGAGCTGCGACCAATCCGGGAGCACCGCCGGACGACCGTACCCAAGGCCGAGCTCGTGAACCTGGCCGCGTCCGGGCCCCACGTCGATCTCCAGCAATTTCGCGCCGACCTCGATCGAGTTCTCGATCAGGGGCTGTAGATGTCAGCAGGGTTGCTCGACACCTCCGTCGTCATCGACTGGGACGATCCGAGCGTGGCAGCCGCCCTGCCCGACGAGTCCTCAATTTCCGCGATCACCCTTGCCGAGCTTGCGGCCGGCCCGCATCTGGCCACGACCGGGGCCGAGCGCGCTCGTCGCCAGACCCGCCTGCAACAGATCGAGGCGACATTCGTGCCGCTCGTCTTCGACGCCGGAGCCGCACGAAGCTACGGACAGGTGGTAGCTGCCGTGGCCGAGGCCGGCCGCTCGCATCGGACTCGGATCGCAGATCTCCTCATCGCCGCAACAGCCCACGCCAGCGGACTCGCTCTCCACACGCGCAACCCCAACGACTTCGCCGGCCTCGAGAGCCTCGTCGTCATCGTCGGCATGTGACGTGCGAAGCGGCGGCTCCGGGGGCCCCTGATCGCCGGTGGCAATACCGGGTATCCTGCGCCGCGTGGCCAAGGTGATGATCTCGCTTCCGGACGATGTGCTCCCCGCTGTGGACGTCGAGGCAGATCGCCGTGGCATCACCCGGAGTGATGCCCGCGGCCTCGTGTCCCGTGGTCTGGCCTGCCTACCCGGTGAAGCGCTTGGCAGCGCGTCCGGGTCCCAGTGGTGTCGACGATCCTACCTGTGGTAGGATTGAGCTCAATGAACTCGCCAGTTCCCGCTGTGAAGAAGTCGGTCACCATCGACGCGGACGTTCTTGCATCGCTCGCTGCCGATCGGACCGCCAACCTGTCTGCGACCGTGAACGAGAGCCTCAAGCTGGTCGCTGGGCTGGATCGTGAGCGCCGGCTGGTCGAGGCATGGGAGGCGGAGCGCGGTCGTCCGTTCACCGAGAACGAGCTGCGTCCGTATGTCGACGTGATCCTGGCTGCGGAGCTCCGCAATCGGGTCAGGGTCGCACGCGAGGCGGCTCCGTCCAGCACGGCTGTCTGAGGCGCCTGCCGCGGTGCCGGCGCAACGCGGACGGCGACGCCGCATCCATGACGTCACCGCGGTCGGGGTCATCGACACGGGGTGGGTCATCGCTGCGGAGCGCAACGTCAACGTGGCGCGGAAGCTGATCGCCGCCTTCACCAGCCTTGGCCGCGTACTCATCGTCCCTCCCATCGTCGTTGTTGAGGCGCGTCAGCGAGCCGTTTCAATCGGTGGGGTCGATGACATCCTGGCGGAGCTCGAGGGTGAGCCGCACACGCCCGCCGACGGTCTGCGAGCAAGCGACCTCCTGCGCGAGGCGGGCCGCCAGGCAAAGGGTGATGGCCGCGACGCGTCGCAGCGCATTCACGAAATCGGTACTGCAGATGCGCTCGTGGCCGCTATGGCGGAACGTCTCGGAGGCATTGTGTATACAGGTGACCCGCGACACATGGAGTGGTTGCGTGGTGGGGGGGCACGCATCACAGTTGCCCCGATTCCGGATTTCACATCGACGGCGTCGGGCGGGAGGTCCAGACGCGCAGGTCGATGAAACGCCACGTCAGTCCACAGCCCGCATCAGGCATCACATGATGCCCAGGAGAACTGCCATGCCACGCGTTCGGGTCCACAACTTCTCCATATCGCTGGACGGCTTCGGCACCGGTCAGGGTCAAAATCTCGAGGCGCCGTTCGGCCACGCCGGTCAGCGGCTCCACGAATGGTTCTTTCCCACACGCACCTTCCGCGGTTTCGACGACACGGCGGGCACCTCGAGTGGAGGCAGCGGGGTCGATGATGCGTTCGCCAGCAGCTGGAGCTCCGGCATCGGCGCCGAGATCATGGGCCGGGGCAAGTTCGGGCCGCAGCACGGACCCTGGGCTGACGAGGAATGGAAGGGCTGGTGGGGCGACGACCCGCCGTTCCACACGCCGGTATTCGTCCTCACCCACCACACCCGCCCGTCCGTCGAGATGAAGGGCGGGACGACGTTTCACTTCATCGACGCGAGCCCCGCGGAGGCCCTCACGCTTGCCCGGCAGGCGGCCGGCGGCCTCGACGTCCGCATCGGCGGAGGCCCGTCGACCGTCCGAGAGTTTCTGGCCGAGAACCTGATCGACCACATGCACATAGTCATCGTGCCCATCGTTCTCGGCCGAGGTGAGCCGCTCTGGGACGGGCTGGAGAATCTCGAGAAAGGCTTCGACGTAGAGTCGGTCAGCTCGCCCAGCGGCGTCACACATGTCACGTTCACCCGCCGATAGATGCCACCGCAAGGGTCAACGCCCCTGACAGCCCAGCCGGCCCGACGCTTCACGACACAGTCGGTGGTGGAGCGGGGGGGACTCGAACCCCCGACCTCTGCCGTGCGAGTGTAGGCGCCGACACCGAAGCCCGAATCGAGATCGGCTTGGGTCATGACACTCCGAGAGTTCTCACGCACAGCAGGTTGTCATACTGGCTGGACCCCTCTGGGTTCCTGACGAACCCATTCTGGCAGCGGCGCTGCAAATCTCTGATGGCGCCCCGTGACAGAAACGAGGCGACAGTGGCGTGACTAACGGACAGCTGGCGGTCAGCGACCGGTGCACAGGTTCATCGCGGGTCTGTCGGTGGCGCATGCCGTCGCGGTCGTGGCCGCCATTAAGGACGTTCGTGCAGAGCGGCTGAGTGCGGTGCGGCACCTGCGTGGCGACATCTGCGAGGTTCGTGCCGACGCGGAGCACGCGACGTACCGGGTGCTCTTTTCAGCCGAGGGCCGGTGGCCCCGCGTCCTGCTGGCTCTAGAAGCCTCCTACAAGAAGTCCCCCGACGACCCCGCCGCGGCTCATCGAGCTCGCCGAGAAACGGCTCCGTGACCATGGAGCAGCAGCAGCCCGCCATCACTGACGAGCCTGACTTTCTCGAGGAAGGAAGTCATCGCCGAGCGCCCGCCGCGCGACCACTCCGGACTTCCCCACGATGGTCGACGCCGCCGTCGCGGTGCGCCGACTGCTCCGCGACCTGGCTCGGCGTCGGCAGGAACTGCCAGCTCAGCCAGAGTGTGATTGCGGCGCGGATAGACACCACTCAGTCGGCGCTGGCGAGGATGGAGGGAGGCGAGGTGGATCGGCGTCTGTCGACGGTGCGGCGCTACGGCACGGCCTTTGGGTGACCAGCTCGCCCGCCAGCCGTCAGCCAGTACGCCGCCGGCCTCGCGTCGTCGCGCGACAGCGTAGCGCCGTCCCGGCGGCACCAGCCGTCCGGGCTTGGCCGTACGCCCTCAATCGGTCGGGTGTGACGCGTCATCCGCCCCGACAGTCAAGCGCGCTGTGAGAGTCGGTACCGGCCTCCGAGGCCCGCAGGATGGCACGCGTCTGGAGCGTTCGGCCGGCATGGTGTGGTCCGCGCCCCGGCGAGACCACAGCCCGAGAACGAGTTCCGAGCAAGATCAGGCAGCCACCACCAGGCGCGCGTCGCCGTAGCCGACTATCTGACTCATATGCCACCCCCCGCCAGCGAATCATCTCCGCCGGGAGTACAGGCCGACTTCTCGGCGCCGCGCCAGGTGAAGGTGTCTCCGCCTCGTCGTAAGAGACCGCACCGATGGCTGCAACCGCTCCCATCCACCGGCGCCGACGTACTACGCTGCCCTCCGCGCGATTGATCGAGTGTGGTGTTATCCGGCGGATGAGGGGGAGCGTGTTGCGAACGAGTTATCGTCATGCCGAGGCATGCTTCGCGGCGCGTCCGGGCGTGACGCTTACCGCACGGGATCTCACAGAGTGACCAAGCAAGTCGCGTTTCGATGGAGGCCTCGAGGAGGCCGACGACTGGTTGTACTCGCGTGCGTTTCACTGGGGCTCATGGCTCTCGTCGACGGCCTGGCTAAACCCGACGCACCGGTTGGTCTCCACGCACGGCTGACGGCAAGCCTGCAGATGACCGAGTACCGCTTCAGCGGTGGCACCCCGCCACACCAGGGATCACACGGCATCACTCTGGGCGGCGACGGCAACATGTGGGTGACGCTGGAGAGCAGCGCGGAAGTTGCGCGAGTGACACCGGGGGGCACCGTTTCCTACTTCGCCCTTCCCAGCCAATATGCGGACCCGGAGGGCATCGCCGCTGGCTCAGACGGCAATCTGTGGATCACCGAGCCGGGCACCAATAGTATTGCCGTCGTCAGCACCGCCGGTACCGTACTCCACGAATACGTAGCTGGCAATGACACTTACGGTCTGCCGACGCGCATCACCGCGGGGCCTGACGGCAATCTGTGGTTCACCTACAGTCAGGGCACGAACTACAGCACGGCCTTCTACTCTGCAGCTATAGGAAGGATAACGATTACCGGTGTGGTCACGGCGTTTCCCGTCCAGTGTTGCGACGTCAGTCCGTTCGATATCACCGCTGGGCCCGACGGGAATCTGTGGTTCACGGAACAACTTGGTAATGCGGTCGGCAAGGTCACCCCAAGCGGATCGGTCACGGAGTACCCGCTGAGCGGTAGAGGCACACTGGGCGCACCCCAGGACATCACCTCGGGACCAGGTGGCAAGTTGTGGTTCAGCGAGACCAATGCCGCTCAAGTTGCAGCGATCTCGACGGACGGCCAGACCGTCGACCTCCACCCCCTGGGAGCTGGCGAGATTGCCGGGGGAATGCTCACGGACTCCAACGGCACTAGCGTGTGGTTCACTGATGCGGCGAACGACAATGTCGGTGAGATTGACTCCGCCACAGGGACTGTTAATGAATACGGTGGCGCAAGTCCGAACGCCGGGCTGTACGAACTAGCCGAGGGTTCAGGTGGGTCCTTGTGGGTCACGGAGGACCAACTTCCCGGCGTGGCAACCTTTCAAGGGACGGTCACCCCCACTCGAACCGTGGTTTTCGTTCATGGGTTCAACGGGGTATGGCAGGATTTTCGGCCGGGTGGCAAGAGTTGGCAATCGCTGATTCAGCCGCTCCGGGCCGCTGGCAACGAGATGCAGGCGTTCGAATACTTCCAGGATCGCGGTGACCAATCCCCGGGGGGAGGGTCGTGTTCGACGTCAGCGCCGACGCCCGATACATACGTCACGCCCCTCTACGTCGATCCTTCGAATGATTACGCCAACAACGTGTGTGATAGCCAGAGCGCACTGGCCCCAAACGCGGCCATGCTGTACGACCAACTTCAGGGCATGAGCACGCCGACAACAATCATTGCTAACTCGATGGGTGGTGCGATAACCCGTGGCTACCTGCGGCTCACTCAAACTCGGCCCTCGGACAAGTCGCTGGGGTTCGTCGATTCGGTCGTCTTCGTGTCTGGCGTCCAACAGGGCGCGGCGATCGCGCGCAACGGAATCGCCCTTAGCCTCCTCCCTGGCGGCATTGGCCAGGGCCTGACTGCAGCTGCTCAGGCGAAAGGCATCAACCCGTCACGGCCAGATCTGCGAGATTTGTCTCCGCAATCCTCGTGGTTCGATACCGTAAACCCGGGTCCCCTCCCATATCTTCACTACTACAACTTCAGCGTCGACATACAGATTCATAGCGTGATCCACTTTCTCTGGTGGACCCCCACGATCTTTACCAACGACGCTGGAGACGGCGTGATCCTCCCCGGAACCGACGATCCCCAAAGCAGGCCATGGGATGGTGGTTCTCGGTTTCTACCCTTCCAGCCGGGTAGCGGTCAACATCAGTACCTCCTCAACTACGGTCTCGAGGCCGATAGCCTTACTGGCTGGTTTGCAGCGGCTGCGGCGGTCACTGCTCTTCCTGCGAGTCATTTCAACATTGGCGACAACATCGGCACCATACTCACGACCGGGTGCAGCAGCGGCAGTCCTTCGGTAAGCATCAGCAGCGAGATAGTGAGGATTGTAGGCAACCCCTACAACGCGTGTGGAGCATGAAGTCGAGAGTCTTTCGACCTGTTGGTGCCGTCCTCGCCGCCGGGGCTCTGTTGGCCGCCGTGCATGCGACGCAACAGCATTCGGCGGTCGCCCATGCGACGACGGGGGTTTCGAGGGCCTCGCCTACCGCCTCAGCAGCAGGGACCTTCCACGACTCCCTGGCGCGACTTGTGATGACGTTCAGTTTCGACCCCAATCAAAGTGCCTTGGGTGACTATGCGATCACCATCTACGGGGTGGGTAACGTGTCTGGCACGGTTCCGTTGCTCCGTACCGGACCCACCACAGGCATAGTGGATGCTGACAGCGTGGCCGCTAAGTTCTCCCCGCCGGGCGGTTCCAGTCCGCAACCGACGAAGATCACCATGGATGGCGCGGTTGATCTGACCCACAGCGCGGCTGGGTTCGTGTTCACCCTGTTGGGTCAGCAATACTCCCTTGTCGACTACGTCCCCTCATCCTCGCTCGCTCCCGTCCAGGCGGCTCAGATGGCTGCGCTAGTAGTGCGGTCGCAGTGGAGCCTGCTGTACGGGATGTTGAGTGCTGAGGAGCGCCAGCAGGTGTCACAAGCAGCCTTCACCGCGTCGATGACGAGCCAGTCCGCTGGCGGGCCAGCGATTTCGCAAATCACGCTCAACGGGAGCGGGACGCGTGACAACCATAATGGTGTCGTGTACTGGCATCAGCCGCTTACAGTCACCGCAACACCGTCCGGTGGGACGAGTCACTCGTATTCGTCAGTGTTGGATCTCGTCGCACAGGGTGGTCAATGGCGCCTCGTCGATATTACAAATCCCGTCGCTTCGTAGTCGCCGGTGCCGCAGCCTTAGTCGCTGTTGTCGCCGTCGTGCTTGTCATCTATGCACGGGGCCCTGGGGCGCAGACCGCCAGTGATGCTACCGATCGCAACGGGCTGCCCATCAGCGCGATTACCAGCGAGTTCATCAATGCGCGCACCGATGCTCACATTGTCTATCCGGACGCGACCGTCCTGAAAACGATCGTCCATCCGGAGGGCCCAACTAGGAACTCGCTGGACGGGAGCTCATCGGATCCTGCGTATGTCGAGGTATTTATGGCTACGCCGGACTCTGCGGCAGCGGTCAGAGATTGGTACAGGAGTGAGTTGGCGGCGCAGCGCTTTACCTGCTACGGCGCCGTCGGCTCTACCTACATGTACACCGAGGACGGGTATGTCAGGGGCGATCGAGAGGTCTTGATCATCGGCTACATCAAGCCGACACAGGTTCGAGGAATCCTTCGGCTGGAGGTTCCTGCCAACCGAACGATCTTTGAAACCGACTACATCATCAATGCCGTCGCCGATGCTTTCCAACGCAGTCAACTCCCAGGCGATTGCTACCTCACGCTCCCGACACCCACGGCCTCGGCCACCTCGCTCAACCCGTGACCGGGATGCATCCCCGTGCTCGTTAGCTGGTAGTCCGCTGTCCCACAACGAGGTGACCCTCGCATCGACATGGGCTGAAACTCCAGGAGTCGGCGCGCGCCGCCGTGTTGTTGCCAACGCTCTCTGGGCGGGTGGATTGGTCGTTGTTGGCGGTTTGTTCAGCGGCAGCACAGCAGCCACTTCGGCGGATTCCGCTAGCGGTTTTGGCGTGCTCTGGCAGCAGCACGTCGTCGGCGCCGTCACTGCGCAGCCCGTGCGCATCGGCACGACGCTAGTCGTCGCCACCAATGCCGACGAGGTGTACGGTCTCAGTACAGATGGCGGATCCGTTCTCTGGAACCGCCATCTCGGGCAGCCCGAACCCGCCGGCCTGGGGTTGCCCATTGACTGTGCCAACGTCGCGCCCCAGCTGGGTGTCCTTTCCACACCGGCCGTTGATGAGGCCCACGGGATTGTCTATGCGGTCAGTCGTGAGTGGGACGGCCGCAGCGCAGCCACCGCCGCCTGGCGGACTCACGCCCTCAATGCCACCGACGGTCGCGAGATGCCGGGTTGGCCCGTAACGCTGACAGGTTTGGCTGACAATGCTCCCGGGACACCATTTGATCCAGTTCACAGCCTCCAGCGCGCTGGCATCATGCTCCTTGACGGCCATCTCATGGTGGCCTTCGCAGGCATCTGTGACCGCCAACCGTACCGCGGTTGGCTCGTGTCGCTCAATTCCACCACGAGGAAGCAAGTCCTGTGGACGGATGAGCCAACTGGACTGTCCGCCGCCGCCGGCCCGGGCGGGGGATTTGGCAGAGCGGACGCGCACCGATCAGCGACCATCCGCACGAACTCCTGGTGGAAAGTGGCAACGGCACGAGCCCACTAGCTAGCTGGTCCTGCGACGGAAGCAAGCCCTGGCTACGCGAACTCGCTTCTCCGCTTGCGCCTTGAGGGGGATCACCTTCACCTTGTCGACCGGTTTACCCCGTACCAGGGCGATGCGCTGAATGCCCTAGACCGCGACTTCGGCGTCGGCACGCCAGCGCTTCTCCCCGCAGACACACGAAGGGGCGAGTTACTCCTTATTTCCAGTAAGCAGGGGACCCTGTACCTGCTACGGGGCGAGGACCTCGGTGGGCGGAGCCAAGGGCCAAACGGAACCGATCTCGCCGTCGCGACTGCTGGACCCTACGAAGCGGCGTTTGGCACGCCCGCAGTGTGGTTGCCAAGGGGCTACGCGTATGTCGTGGGAACCGCAGCGATCACAGGGGATCAGCCCGAGCCGCGGCTACGCGTGTACGCGATCTCGCCCACCGCGACTCCCGCAATCCGGCAGATTGGCGCCAGTCCTACGCTGGTCGGCTATGGATCGAGTTCGCCGATCATCACGTCTCCGTATAGTCCTGCCCTTGCGTCGGTTTGGGCTGTAGTCCAGCCCGGGGGGACGGCTCGCGAAGCGCAACTGAGGGCGTATGGCCCTGTTCCCGCCAATGGCGTTCTACGGACGAAGTGGCAACTGGATCTCCCGAATGCGTCCCGATTCACGCCACCCGCGGTGTCGACTCAGGCGCTGTACCTTGGCACCGGTAATGGCATTGTCTTCGCCTTTAGCTATCCCGGCGCCGCCGCCTTCCCAACCGGCCCAATCGTGGACTACCGAATGGTGGTTGGCGCGGGACTCGCGGTTATTGGCGTTTCCGCCATCGCCGTCACCGTAGGACGTCGCCGTCACGCCGGGTCACTGTTGTAACGGCCTTTTGAGAAGGCGGCTCACTACGTATATGGGTCGCTGGTCCTTTTGATCTGAGCAGTCGACAGCAGGATACTAAAAGGAGACAGCCTCATCCATGGACAGCAACGTCCTTCGTCTTTTCTGGAAGCTACCGACGCGGGCCTGGAGGCCGCCGACTTGTATTCGGAAGGTCAAGTCCCCTGTAGTGGTGTGAATTCGTCGGAGTTCTCACAAGGTCGGTGAGCTACGCGGCGATGCCTCCTGTGAGCGGGTTGGTGAGCAGCGGCGGCCCGTCGGGGTTGAGCAGCCTGGCCATGGACTGCTGGCTGAAGTGGCGGCGGCCGTCCTGCCACTCGTCGTGCTGGTCCTGGAGCACAGCAGTGAACAGACGCACCAGTGAGGCGGTGTTGGGAAAGATGCCCACCACCTTGGCGCGGCGGTCGAGCTCGGCATTGACCCGCTCGATGGCGTTCGTCGAGGAGATGGAGCGCCAGTGGTCCACGGGGAAGTCGAGGTAGGCGAGCACATCCGCCTCGGCGTCGCGGAGCTTGGTGGCCACGCCCGGGAAGCGTGGCTCCAGGACGGTGAGCGCCTGCTCCACCGCGTCCTTGGCGGTCTGCCGGGTGGGCTGCAGGAAGATCGACTTCACCACCGCGAGCACGGCCGGCGCGTGCATCTTGGGAACGGCGCTGGCCACGTTGCGCAGGAAGTGCACCTTGCAGCGCTGCCAGGTGGCACCGGTGAACACCTGGGCGAGGGCGCTGCGCAGCCCCTCGTGGGCGTCGGAGATGACCAGCTGCACGCCGCTGAGCCCGCGCCGGGCCAGGCCGCGGCAGAACTCCAGCCAGAAGGCCTCCTTCTCGCTCGGACCCACCGCCAGGCCGAGGACGCTCTTCTCGCCGGTGTCACGCACGCCCACGGCCACGACCGCGGCCTGACTCACGATCCGGCCGCCCTCACGGACCTTCTCGTACGTTGCGTCGAACCACACGTATGGGTAGGGCTCGTCCAGCGGCCGGCCGCGGAACTCGGCGAGCTCCTCGTCGAGCAGAGCGCAGATCCGGCTGACCTCGCTGCGCCCGATGCTGCAGCCGCCCAGGGCGGCCATGAGGTCGTCCACCTTGCGGGTGCTGATGCCGAGCACGTACGCCTCCTGCACCACCGCCAGGAGCGCCCGGTCGATGCGCCGGCGGGGCTCCAGCAGCGACGGGAAGAAGCTGCCGCTCCGCAGCTTGGGAATCTGCAGCTCGAGGCGGCCGGAACCGGTGTCGAGGATGCGCTCCCGGTACCCGTTGCGGTGGGTCGTGCGCGTCGACGTGCGCTCGTGCGGGTCAGCTCCGATCTGCGCGGTTGCCTCGGCCTCGATGAGCCGCTGCATGGCATGCTCGAGGACGCGGCGAAGAACGTCGCTGTCAGCGCCATCGAGCTGGTTCAGCAGCGCCTGGTGTGTCATCCTGTTCTGGGCCATCGTGGGTCTCCTGGTTTGGACGGCCGCGTCTTGACTGTCCAGTCGAGGAGCTCACGCGGCACGGATCGGTACGTGTCCCGGAATCCCACGATCCGGTCCCGACGACCCTTGGTGAGGACGCGGTTGTGCACGTTGCCGACGATGATCAACTTGGGTGGCCGGTCTCTCAGGCACTCGAGCTGATCGACGGTGAGCGCGCACAGCTCGCCGACGCGCAGTCCGGTGGCAAAGAGTGTTTGGGTGATGAGGCGATCGCGTCCCGGCTTCGCCGCCGCGACGACACGCGCCTCGTCATCGGCGCTCAGAGCCATGGGCAGCTTGCGCTTCGGCACAGTCAGCCTGGGGAGGTTGCGCCCGTCGCTGAGGAGGGGCGCATCGTACCCGGGGCGCTCCTTGCAGAACTTGGCGAGTGCCGGGCGTATCCGCGGAATTTCGCCAGTGTGCTCGGCTTGAGTACCTCGGCGTGAACCGCCATATAGTCCTCGATGGTCTGGGTGCTCAGCTGGTCGAGGTGCACGATCCCCTCGTGGGCCAGGTACTCGGGAAAGCGACCGCGAAGCAGGTAGTCCTCGGCGTTCCGGAGCGTGGTGACGGACCAGTCCAGCTTGTGGTGGTGAATCAGGGCGCGGGCTGCCTCGGCAACTGTTGGCCGCTCGCCGGGCCGGCGGCTGCCTGCCTGTCGAGTGTCCGCAGGCGTGGCTCTTTTGGAGGTGTCGAAATAGTCGCGTCGCTGGGGCTTCGGTCTTGGGATGAAGGCGGTTTCGGCCACGCGTTCGGCCCTTTTGATCTGAGCAGTCGACAGCAGGATACTAAAAGGACACAGACTCGTACACGGACAGCAGCATCGCACGTTTTTCCGGAGGCTCCTGATACGAGCCTGGAGGGCGCCGACTTGTATTCGGAAAGTCGAAGGTGGAGCGGGGGGGACTCGAACCCCCGACCTCTGCCGTGCGAGGGCAGCGCTCTCCCAGCTGAGCTACCGCCCCGTGGTCGCCCGAGGCGCACCCGAGTATAGGTTGGGAGCGCCGTGGGTCAGCCGCCGTCCTCATCGACGAAGTAGGTCTCGCAGGCGTATTCCATGAGGCTGTCGGTCATGGCCACCGACCTGCCGAAGTAGCGGGCGGCGTGGACGACGTGGTTGAGCAGGTCCCGCGGATGCGACCCGTGCAGCGCGCGCCCCTTCTCGGTGTAGTGGCGTTCGATGAGGCGGCTCAGCACAGCCTCGTCCATGCCCACCCCCTCCTGCGTGCAGCGCCGCCGCCAGATCTCGCGGTACTCGGCCTCGGTGGGGTCGGGCACGTGCACCTTGAAGTGGACGCGGCGCAGGAAGGCCTCGTCCATGAGGTTCTGCGGACGCATGTTGGTGGAGAGGATGAGCAGGCACGTGAAGGGCACCGCCACGGTGGTGCCCGCGCGACTGATGTTGGCGTAGTCGACCCGCTTCTCCAGGGGGATGATCAAGCGGTTGAGCAGGTCGCGCGGTGACATGTTCTGCTGGCGGCCGAAGTCGTCGATGAGAAACAGCCCGCCGTTGGCCTTGAGCTGCATCGACGCCTCGTAGAATCCCAGCGTGGAGTCGTAGCTGAGCTCGAGCATGCGCGGGGTCAGCTCTCCGCCCACCTTGACAGCGGGCCGCTGCACCAGCTGCCAGCGCCGGTCGTGCGCCGGGAGGTCGCGATCGATGGAGATGTGGTGGATGGGGTCGAAGAAACGGATGATCTCGCCGTGCACGTAGAGCGCACGGGGCACGAAGACCGGTGGGCCCATCAGCGACGCCGCCGCCTCGGCGATGGTCGTCTTGCCGTTGCCGGGCGGCCCGTGCAGGAAGATCGCCTCGCGGGCGCTCAGCGCAGGACCGAGGTGGTTGAGGACGCTGTCCGACAGCACCAGCTGCCGGAACGCATCGTGGAGGCGCGCCGGCGTGACCACGCCGTCGATCGCCGCCTGCTGCTCGGCCATGGCCGTGTACTCGGAGATGGGCACCGGCGCCGGCCCTGCGTACTGGTTGAGCTCCATCAGCTCGCGGGCCTTCTGCCGGCCGCTGCTGGAGATCTGGTGCTCCATCCCGGCGCTGATGGTCTCGCCGTGGGCCAGCGAGGTCATCCGCACCCCGGTGGTGCTGATGTAACCCTCGTCGGCGAGGAACTTCAGCGTTGTCTCGAGGAAGCCGAAGGGAAGGCAGGTGTGGGCGGCCAGGTCGCGGCCCAGCATGTTGCCGTTGAAGTAGAGGACCTTGAGGACCAGGTCGCAGATGAAGCTGAAGGGCAGACCCGTCTCCTCCGCGGTCCGAGGCTGCGGCGGCAGGGCGATGGGAGAGGACACAGGGACAGGGGCAAGCACGGCCATCAGCGCCGATTGTGTCATCCGCTCCAACCGCCCATCCCCGCCGTTGCCAAGCCGCGTCATCGGGTGACAGGGCATCGGACACTGCCCCACAACCCGATGTCGCCGGTGGCGCCGGGCCTCCGGGGGGGCGTCCTGCTGCGGGCGGCGTGCTACGGTGCAGGGCGATGCACCCTGTCCCCATCGACGAGGGAGCCAGGCACCGCCGCCGCATCGGTCCCTTCTGGATCGAGGAGGGCGTGGGTCTTCTCGTGGTGGGCGCGGCGCTCCTGGCCGTCGTTGTCGGCCTCTACATCCTCGCGGTGGTCCTGCGGCCGGCATAACCGGCACCGCGGCGCCCCGTTTCACGACCTGGCGATCGCGACCGACAGAGAGAGGTATTCGTGCGCCCCACCACGCCGCGACCGGGCCGCACCCGCGGCGGCCTTTCCGCGCGCCCTCGGCCACCCCGCGATCCCCAGCCGATCCGCCGCCGCCGCGCCGGCATCCACCGGCGCCAGCCTCGCCACCGGCTGCGCATCGTGGTCATCGTCCTGGCGGTGCTGTCCTCCCTGGCGGGAGGGATGGTCGCCGCCGTCTTCGCGGGCTACGCCTCCTACCGCTCCCAGCTGCCCGACGCAGCCACGGTGGCCGCGATGGAGCCGCCCCTGGACAGCCACGTGTACGACTCCGCGGGCAACCTGATCGCCGTCTTCAACACGTCGGGGGCCCGCCATGTTCACGCCACCCTCGACAACATCTCGCAGTACGCCCGGCTGGCGACGATCGACGTCGAGGATCGCCACTTCTTCAGCGAGGGATCGTGGGACCTGCCGCGCCTGATCAAGGCCGGTTGGGACAACCTCCGCCACACCAACACCAGCGGCGCCTCGACGATCACCGAGCAGCTCGCCAAGTTCAGCTTCCTCAGCAACTCCAGCCGCTCCCTGGACTACAAGATCAAGGAGATCGTTCTCGGCAACGAGCTCGAGGCCAGCTTCACCAAGAACCAGATCCTGGAGATGTACCTGAACCGCGTGCCCTATGGAAACCACGCGATCGGCATCGAGACGGCGGCCGAGCTGTACTTCCTCAAGCCGGCCAAGGACCTCGACCTGGCCCAGTCGGCGATGCTCGCCGGCCTCCCCCAGTCGCCCACCGCCTACAACCCGCTCATCCACGACGCCACCACCACGGTGAATCCGCTGGCCAAGGATCGCCAGAGGGTGGTGCTGGCGGCGATGGTCAGCAACGGCGACATAACCCGCACCCAGGCCGATCTGGCGCTCGCCGAGCCGCTCACCTTTCACGACTGGACGGAGAGCAGCCCCAATCCCTATCCCAGCGTCAGGGACTACGTGGCCCGGTGGCTGAACTACAACTACGGCTCCACGTACATCGATCCCGGGGGCTGGGACGTCTACACCACGATCGATCCGGCCAAGCAGGCGGCCGCGCAGACGGCGCTGACCAGCGGCATCGCGCAGATCCGCAACGCGCACAACGCCAAGGACGGCGCCATCGTCAACATCGATCCCAAGACGGGCAGGGTGCTGGCCCTGGTGGGCGGCTGGAACTACAACGATCCCGACGTGGGCCAGACCAACATGGCCCTCACCCGGCGCAGCCCGGGGTCGACGATCAAGCTCTTCACCTACTCCGCGGCGATCGCCTCGCACCTCTACACCATGACCACCCCGATCCTCGACGCTCCTCTGCACATCTCGGTGAGCGGCCAGCCGGTGTACTCGCCGCTCGACTACGACCGCCACTGGCACGGCACCTGCCTCGTCAAGACGTGCCTGGGCAACTCGCTCAACGTGCCCGCCGTCAAGGTGGAGGCGGCGGTGGGGATCCCCTACATCACCAACCTGGAGATCGCGGCCGGGCTCACCTCTCTGGACGACCCCGCCGACCGGCCGGGCGCGCTGTACTACGCGGCCACGCTGGGCAGCCTCCCCTACGGGCTGACCCCTCTCGAGCTCGCCGACGGGGTGGCCACCATCGCCGACCTCGGCGTGCACCACGACCCCAGCCCGGTCGACCACATCATCGATCGCTCCACCGGCAAGGCGGTGTTCACGCTCAACCCCGACGCCAGCGCACGCCGGGTGGTGCCCGAGAACGTGGCCTTCATCCTGAACGAGATCACCAGCAACGACGCCAACCGGGTCATGGACTTCGGTCCCAATGGCGATCTCACCATCCCCAAGGTCCGGGTCAGCGCCAAGACGGGCACCGCCGAGTTCTTCCTCGACAACTGGACGGTGGGCTGGACTCCCGACCTGGTCAGCACCGTGTGGGTGGGCAACCCCTTCCCCTCCTGCCTCAGGCCGGCTGACCGGGGAACCATCATCAACGCCATCAACCACGGGCGGGGGCTGTACGACGGCATGGACGTCACCGACCCCTTCAGCCCCCAGGACCTCGCCCACTACGGCCTCAAGCCGGTCAACAACGCCTGCGGCCACCTCGACAACTCCAGCGGCATCACCGGCGCGGCTCCGATCTGGCACAGGGACTTCGTCGCCGCACTGGCCGGGACCAAGCCCTCCTGGTACCCGGTCCCGGCCGACGTCATCCAGGTGGGCAGTGGCGACAACGCCGACTTCTATCTCCCCGGCACCCAGAGCAGCGCCAGCGCGACCTGCCACTACTACGGCACGGCGCCGAGCCCCCTGCCCACCGGGGTCAGCCCCACCTGCGTGTACGGCGGCGCCACCCCCCCGACCCCGAGGCCGCCAACGCCGGCGCCGACCCCTGCCCCCGGCACCATGCCTCCCCGCCCCACCGTCCCCGCCGGCCCGGCCGGCCCCCCGGTGCCGTCTCCCCACCACTGAGCCACACGGCGGAGGCTTGGGTAGACTGCCGGGCGTGACCGAGGCGGCCTCGTCCCCTCCCCCGCCACTGGAGCTGCCGCCCCAGCCGCCCGCGCTCTCGCGCGCGCTGGCACACGACCTGGTCACCCGCTTCCGCCTGCGCCTCACCGACCCGCGCGATTCGCGCCTCGGCGAGCTCGCCGGGACCATGTACGAGCTGGGAGTGGCGGGCTGGACCGGGCGTCGCGCCGTCTTCGTGGGCTTCTACACCCCCTCTGCTGACCCCGCGATGGCCGGACCCGACCTGGCGGCGCGGTGCGCGGCCGCGGCCCGCTGGGGTACCGAGCGCCTCTCCATCCAGGGCGCCGAGCGCTGTGACGTGCTCATCGTGGCGCTGGGACCCGTTCCCGGCGTCCTGACCGCGCCGGCGGCCAACCCCGCGGTTGCGGTGGGTGCGCTGGCCGTCGATCCGCAGGGAGGCGAGGTGTCGGTGCTGCTGCCCACCCCCAACGACCTGCTCAGCCCGCGCGACGTCCGCGCCCGCGCCCAGGCGCTGCGGGGCGGCCAGGCGGCGCCCACGCTGGCCGCCGTCGACCTCGCCGAGCGCCAGGCCGTCGCCGGCGGCTACGCCCAGCCCGCGCGCACCCAGCTGAGCACCACCCCGGTGGCCACGTACTCGCTGATCGCCAGCTTCGTGGCGGTGTTCATCGTCGAGAAGCTGCTCATCCGCGGCGCCAGCGGGGAGGGCCTCTTCCAGATGGGCGCGGCGTCCAACGTGATGCCGGACTGGTGGCGATTCGTCTCCTACGCCTTCCTCCACGACCCCGGTGCCGGGGGATCGGGGCTGTCGGCCCTGCCCCTGCACGTGATCTTCAACTCGTTCGCGATGTACATCGTGGGCCGGCTGGTCGAGCAGCTCTACGGCTGGCGCGTCCTGGTGGCGACCTTTCTGATCACCGCCGTGGGAGGCGGGCTGGCGTCCGTGCTGGTCGCCGCCATCACCAGCAGCGTGGCCCTGACGATCGGGGCGTCGGCCGGAATCATGGGCCTGCTCGGGCTGCTCTTCGTGCTCGGTCGCGTGCAGGGCCGCGACGTGCCGGTGGGCATCGCCCATGGCATGCGCCAGTACTCGATCACCTACGCGGCGATGGTGCTGGTCTTTGGCTTCCTGGTCCCCAACGTCGACAACGTCGCCCACATCGGCGGCTTCATCGCCGGCGCCCTGGTGGGGCTGGCGCTGCCCCCGCTGCGCCGCGTGGGCGGCCGCGAGCTGCAGCTCTGGGAGCGGGTCGCCGTCTACTCGGTGTACGCCGCCTCGGCGGCCGCGCTGCTCTTCGCCGTCATCAACATCGTCAGCAACCTGAGCGTGTCACCGGGGTTCAACACCTCGCCCGCATGAGGTGGTGTCAATCCGGGAGTGCTTCTGCGATCGCGCTCATCCTCAGCACCAGCCGGCCGCTGACCGGGGTCTGCTGAAATCCGAAGTGCCGGCAGAAGGCGGCGGCCGTTTCGTTCAGCGCATCAACGACAACGAGCCGCGCGGCGACCTGCTCACCGGCCGCCAGAGCCCTGCCCAGAGCCTCTCCGAGGAGCGCTCCACCCAGACCTGAGCGATGCAGATCGACATCCAGTGCGAGGCGCGCGAGAAGGATGGCAGGAATGGGTTGCCGGCTCCCCCTCCCGATCGCCCTGGGCGCATCGCGCGAGGCGATCGCGTGGGCGGAGAGTGTGTAATAGGCGACCACCGCTCGGTCATCACGGGCCCACACAAAGGTGCGGCCGGTGTTCCGTGCCGCGGCCTGACGGGCGTGGGTCTTGAGCCTTGCGTCCAGGGCCCGCTCGCCGCACGTGAAACCGTCGAGAAGGTGATCGTCTCGGAGTCGCTCGGAGTTGAACCTGGCGGCGATCGACGACGTCCGTCGCGGCCGTCAGCGCACGGCGAAGCGCAGCGTTTCCCGGAACCGGATTGTCCAGAGCGGCAAGCAATTGATCGAAATATGACGCCGGGACGAAGGTGGTCGTGTGTTCGATGATGACCTCATTGGCTCGCTCGAGAGCGCTGTCGCGCACCAGGTCAGTCACCGTGGTGTCCATCAGATTGGCCGCCGTCGTCAACGCCGCCTTCTGCTCTGGTGCAAGGCGCAGCTCGAGACGCTCTGTCGCTTCCATGTACGTGCATTGTACGGACGTGAGGCGAGGTACGTCACGGATCGACGCCGGTCCTTGGAGCGCCCGGGTCCACGCCGGCGCGGCCGACGCAGGGTCAGTCCGCCGCCGCGCGCGCCGCGGCCACCGAGTTCCAGAGACCCTCGAGGTCGTAGAAGGTGCGCTCGCCGGGCAGGAAGACGTGCACGATCACCGAGTCGAGATCGACGCACGCCCAGGAGGCGTCCTTCAAGCCGGCGGTGGAGAGCGGCCGCACCCCCGCCTCCCGGCAGGACTCCTCGATGCTGTCAACGATGGCACGAACCTGGCGGTCGGTGTCGCCCTCGCAGATCACGAAGAAGTCGGCGATGGTGGTCTTGCCACGGAGATCGACGGTGACGATTTCGCGCGCCTTCTTGTCGGCGGCCGCCGCGGTGATGCGGGCGGCGAGGTCGTCAGGCGTCATCCGCTCTCATTATCGCATCGGCGGCGCCACGGTACAGCCCGCTGGCGGCGATGATGTCGGCCACCGCCGCAGGAACCAGGCCGCTGATCGGCTCGCCTGAGGCAACCCGGCGGCGCACCTGCGAGGCGCTCACCGGCGGCGGCGTCAGCTCGAGAACCACCGTGCGCTCCGCTGCCAGGCGCAGGGATCGCGCCTCCGCGACGTCGAAGCGCCGCTCGCCGGCGCGCTGTGCCACCACCAGGTGGAGGATGTCGAGCAGATCCTCGCTGCGGTGCCACTGGTGGAGGTGGCGCGCGGCATCGGCGCCGAGAATCCACCACGGCACCACCTCGGGATCGGAGATGCGCAGCCCCTCCAGCGTGTCGATGGTGTGCGAGACGCCGCGGCGGCGCAGCTCGATGTCGACGACGCGCACATGCGGCGTGCCGCGCACCGCCGCCTCGAGCATGGCCAGGCGAAGCTGCGCCGGGGCGATCGGCTCAGCGCGCAGCGCCGGGGCCCGGGCCGGCAGCAGCCATGCTTCGGTGGCGCCGATGGCGTCTCGTGCCCCGGTGACCAGCGCGAGGTGGCCGCTGTGCACGGGGTCGAAGGTGCCGCCCAGCACCGCGACGCGACGCGGCTCAGGCGTCATCGGCGTAGGTGAACTCCAGCTCGCCGATGCGCACGGTGTCACCGTCGACGCAGCCGGCGGCGGCGAGCGCGGCGTCGACGCCGGCGCGGCGCAGCTTCTGCTGCAGAAGGGTGACCGCCGCATCGCTCTCCATGTCGGTCATCGCCACCAGGCGCTCGATGCCGGCGGCGGTGACCCGGTACACCTCCCCCTCGCGCGAGATCGCCGGCGCCTGGCGGCGCGGGCTGTGCCGGTAGAGGCGATGCTCACCCACCTCACCGGGCCGCGACAGCGCCGCCTCCAGCTCGCGCGCCGGCGAGCCGCCGACCAGCCGCGCGGCGCGATCCAGGACGCCGGCGGTGCCGTCGTGGTCGGCGGCCGCGATCAGCGGGGCGCCGGGGTGGCGGGCCCGGACGGCGGCACGCGCGAGGTCGTCGAGGAGGTCGCGCTTGTTGAGCACCAGCAGGCGCGGCTTGGCGGCGAGCACCTCGCTGAACGCGGACAGCTCGGCGGTGACCGCGGCGATGGCGGCGTCGACGTCCTCCGGCGACTGGGTGGCATCCACCAGGTGCACCAGCGCGCGGGTGCGCTCGAGGTGGCGCAGGAAGTCGATGCCCAGACCGACTCCGCGGTGGGCGCCCTCGATCAGCCCGGGCACGTCGGCGATCACCAGGGTGCCGCCGGCGGCGGTCTGCGCCACCCCGAGATTGGGATGCAGCGTGGTGAACGGGTAGGCGGCGATCTTGGGGTGGGCGCCGGTCAGCGCGGCGAGCAGGGTCGACTTGCCCGCGTTGGGCAATCCCACCAGGCCGATGTCGGCGATGAGCTTGAGCTCGAGGTGGAGGCGCCGGCCGCTGCCCCGCGCCCCCAGCTCGCCGACCCGCGGCACCTGCTGGGTCGACGAGGCGAAGTGGGTGTTGCCCCGGCCGCCCCGGCCCCCGGCGCCGGCGACCACGCGGGCGCCGGGGGCGTCGAGGTCGGCGATCAGCTCCTCGGTGCCGGCGTCACGCACGATCGTGCCGGGGGGCACGTGGAGGAGGATGTCGTCGCCGGCCGCGCCGTGACGGAGGTTCTTGCCGCCCGCGCCCCCCGCCGGAGCGTGGAATCGCCGCCGCTCGCGGAAGCCGGCGAGCGTGGGATCGGTGGAATCGGCGATCAGCACGACGTCGCCACCCCGACCTCCGTCTCCGCCGTCGGGGCCGCCCATGGGGACGTACTTCTCGCGGCGGAAGCTGACCGCCCCCCGGCCGCCGTCGCCGCCGGCGACGTCGATTGTCACCTCGTCGAGGAACGTGGCCGGTGCTCCCCCGCTAACCGGCGCTCGACGGCGCCTCGACCGCGTCCACGTCGACCAGCTCCCCCACCTCGATGATGGGCAGCGAGCGGACGTTGGCACGCGTCCGGTCCTTGCCGGTGCTGTCGAAGGCGACGAGCCCGGTGGCACGGGCGTACAGGGTGTGATCGCGTCCCACCCCGACGTTGGCGCCGGCCAGGATCCTGGTGCCGCGCTGCCGCACCAGGATGGTCCCCGCCAGCACCACCTCACCGTCCTGGCGCTTGATGCCGAGCCGGCGACCGGCGCTGTCGCGGCCGTTGCGCGAGCTCCCCCCGCCCTTCTTATGCGCCATCGCCGGTCTCCTTGCGCTTGGCGGGGGCGCGCTTGGCGGGGGCGCGCTTGGCGGCGGCGCGCTTGGCGGGGGTGGCCGGCTTCGCGGCGGTGGCGGCAGGCTTGGCCCTGGCGGTGGCGGCAGGCTTGGCCCTGGCGGCGGTGGCCGGCTTCGCCCTGGCGGCGGTGGCCGGCTTGGCTGCGGGCGCGCGCTCAACTGCCTCGCCGGCCGTCGCCGCGGCGGCGGGTGCGCGCC
>JBOHUD010000035.1:0-16425 GCA_050734155.1 Candidatus Dormibacteria bacterium | reverse complement strand
CCGACGATCAACCAAACTGACATCTCGCAGCAGTCGACCCGCTCCGCATGGCTGCCCGCAACCGGCATCCGCCCCGCAACTGCGGAAGGCAGCCGTCTCAGTGGCTGAGTGAATGATCTGGGCTAGTTGCCACCTACCGACCTGCGTGATGTGGATTTCCGCTTAGCACGTATAGCAATCTGCCCCCTTTCCGCTACAAGGCTCTAGCCGGGCTCGCTTCGCTCGGCCTTTCCGCTCGGGACAGATCGCTCCGTTGCAGCACGTCAAATCCACTCAACGGAGGTCATCCAATGGCTACCAAGGTCACCGCCCCCGAAGCCGTCACCACGGCAAACCCCGACACCCAGTCGGCACCGCGCCGCAGCGGACCATCCCTCAACCGGGTCTCCCTGATCGGTCGCCTGACCGCGGATCCAAAGCTCCGGTACACGTCCAACGGCGCGGCCGTCGCGTCCTTCCGGATCGCCAACAACGGCACCTACGAGACGCAGTTCCACAACATCGTGGCGTGGCGGGGTCTCGCCGAGATCGCGGCCGAGCACCTCTCCAAGGGACGCCTCGTCTACCTGAGTGGGCGACTCCACGGCCGCACCTGGACGGCCGCCGACGGCACTCCCCGCTACGCTCCGGAAATCATCGCCGACAACATCCAGTTCCTAACGCCGAAGCCGGCGAGCATGGGAGCCGCCGCCTGACGGCGGCCTCATGCGGAGGCACGACGATGACCACACACCGCGCCACTCCGGCGCGCACCAACTCGGGTGTCCGCGTCACCATCCATCGCTACCAAGTCAGTGTCGTGCACGACGAAGACGCTCGCTATCCGCGCGGCGAAGCCGTGACTTCTGCTCGCGACGCAGCCGCGTTAGCCCGCGCCGTGATCGGCTCGGACATCGCCGAGCTCGTGGTCGCCATCTTCATCGATGCTCGCCACAAGATAATCGGTTACGCGGAGATCGCTCGCGGCACACTCAATGCGAGTCGCTTCCAGCCCCGCGATATTCTGGTGCCCGCGCTCCACGCCAACGCGGCTGCATTGATCGTGGCGCACAACCACCCGAGCGGCGACTGCTCGCCCTCGGCCGCCGACCGCCGGGTTACGTCGGCGCTGCGTCAGGCGTGCGAACTTGTCGGGGTACCCATGCTCGACCACTTGGTGGTCACCGCTGACCGGCACCACTCGTTTGCGGCCGAGCCTGGATGGGACGGCTCGCAGTAGTCGCTCCCGTCCCCGGGTGCCGGCTAGGCCTTAGCGGGTTCTGGCGGCTCCTCCGGCTCGCGCACCTTGATCTCGTAAGGGTGAGCCGATGGACGTGCCGGATCAAAGGTCACGCCCAGCCGCTCCCACATCGCGAACAGTTCGTTCTCACCGGCGTCAAGGATGGCCAGCTCCGCAGCTTTGAACTCTGACACCGACGGCATCAGCGGAAGGGTCAGAGAGACATCCAGAATTGCCTCCCACGCCCGTCCAATCAGCCAGCCGGCTCCCGGTTGCCCGGCAGCAGGCGGCAAGAAGAGCTCAAGGTTGTCCGGAGTGCACTGCCTCTCACCTTCCGCATGGCCCAGCGTTGTCATCACTTGGTCCGTCTGCCCAACTAATTCGCGCATTAGTTCCTCAAGCGTCCTCCCCCCATTGCGATAACGATTCACCAAATCGCGCCACCCAGGCCACACCGTAGTCGTTAGCAGCTCGGCAAGCCGCTCACGGTAGAGCGTTGGGCCAAGCAAGGCATCGTCGGTGATGTGCAGCGGAGACTGCTCGCCATCGACCGTCTTCGTACTAGTGAGAGAGAGCACGACATCAGCTACCTTGTCGGCACGCGTCTCGTCAACCGCAATCCTTGTGATGCTGCGTGCCGCTGCTACGGGCGTCTCAGAGGGAAATGTCACGCCTTCCAGCGCCCCGCTCGCTATCCGTACCCGCTCGAGAACAGCGTGCGTGAGCTCATGAGAAAGCAAAAACTGCCCCACCCCCAGGCCAGGCCGACCGGCTGCTGAGGCCCACCCGTATGCCGACATGACGATCGCTACGCGGTTGTGGTCCTCGTCGAGGGGGATGGTCTTCCCGACCGCTGTTCCCCCCAGACGTTCTGTTGTGTAAGCCGGCTGGTCAGGCCCGTGCACTTCCCGCAGCAGCGCGTCTACCGTTCCTTGAAAATCAAAGGTGCCGATGATGCGCAGCTCGGGCAACTCGGCGCCGTACTGAGTCGCAACCCCTGCAAAGACCCGAGCCCCAGACTGGGCCGCCTCTTTGAAGCGTGCTGCCGTCTCATCGTCTAAGCCGGCTGTCTCTATCTCCACGGGCGGCGCTGGTGCCGTTGCATCGTCAGCCATTCCGGGATGGTGCCTTTATTGGCGGCCGCGCGGCAGCACGCTTCACCCGCTTCATGGTCTCCTCAGAGGTGAAACGGGCGCAGGGGACCCGGCTCGGACGACAACCGCTTGTCGCAGAGGAGCTGCGCCGACGGATCCGGCAGCAGCATCGCCGAGGCGTTAGTTGGAGCGAGACAGCGCGACGCCTCGAAGCCAAGGGCATCTCTACACCGACCGGTGGCAGCCGCTGGTTCCCAAACTCCGTCCGGCAATTCGCGAACGCCGGCAATTAGTGAAAAGCGCATCAAAGCGCTGCCTAGCGACCCGCTCCTGCGCGAGGCTCGGAACCAAGAATCAGCGGAGTGGGCGGTGCCGGCCGAATCTCCGACGGCGCCGGAGTGCCGCCCCGATACTCGCTTGAGGCCATCGTGAAGCGCACGTTGGAAACCTGACCGTACGACAAGGCGCCGGTCGCCCGGCGAGCGAGATAGCCTCGAATTGCACTGCGAATAAGGTCCGAGACCGCCGCACCGCGCGCGTCAGCGTCAGCTTTCAGCGCCGCCAGCTCCGACGCGGGAAGCCTCAACGAGTAGACCGTCATCCCCGTTGACTGCGGGATCACAGTCTCGCCCTTCTCTTCCCACTCCTCTGAGTCGTCCCGATGTTCCTCGTGGTAGCGAGCCAAGCCCTGCTCCTTACTCCGTTGCTTTGCGTTCGACATTTGTGCTCTCCCAGCCAGTGATGGGCCGCCAGAGGCCCGTGGTTGAAGTACCGGTCACCACCACTGTCAGCGGCCGGCCTCCCCGCCCTCGTCCGATGAACTTGTACGCACCCGAGCCGCTTCGCTTATTGCGAATGACCGTAATACGCGTCCTAAGCATAGCGTCCAAATCGGCCAGGACGATACCCCGTTCGGCAAGGTGTTGCAAATTCGCGTCGTCGACTTCAAATTCGAGGATGAGCACGAAAGGCTTGACTCCTGACCGTCATTGTGCGTAGTCTACGCGTATGACGACCGGTAGTGCAACCCACGGGAGAGGGTGATGGCAAAGTCGGAGCTGAGCGAGACCGGCGTTGATTTCCTCTTGCTAAGTGACGCCGCCCAAGTTTCCCCTGACGGCAAGCTCCACCTCATCGGCGGCGGTCTCGCGTGGGTAGTTCGAGCCGTTCCTTCTAGCCCGGACGTGCCGCCGCCACCAACCAGCTTCGCGATCGTAGTGTCCTTCCGGATCGGCTGGAACGATACCAACATCGAGTTCCCGCTCAGCATCAGCATCAGCAACCTTGACGAGACCGACAAGCTCGTCGAGGTCACTGCCAACGTCACTGCCGGGCGACCGCCTCAGCTCAGCGCCGGCGACTCCGTCCACGTGCCGATGGCCGTTCCGGTACTCGCACAGTTCCCGAAGGCGGGCCACTACGTCGTCCGCGCGTCACTCAAGTATGCGGCTAACGATGAGCGCGACAGATCGGTTCGGTTCACCGTTGTTGATGCGCCCCTCCCGGTTGCGCCTCCTAAGACATAACGCTATTTCGAATAAACGATGACCTCCTTCGATATCCGAGGCGTGCAGGGCCGCCGGTGGGCTCATGTCACCATCGATCAGCTAAGCGGCGGACCTGGCCTGGGCTTCTATCAGCTGTACCTGAACCTGACGCTCCACGTCGAAGCCGCGGCGGAGACCAACGATCCCGCCTTCCGCAACACCCCTTACACCCTCACTGATCTGACGGCAGACCTCCGGCTGGGGAGCGGACTAGTCGGGTCCGCAACAGCGAGCCCGCAAAACCTCCCGGTTGCGCCTGTCGACTGGACTCAAGACCGCAGCGTTCAGCTCAGGATGGAACTCGATCGCCTCAGGCTAGAAGCCATCGAATCAGCCCGTGGGGGCAAGGACATGCAACTCGCCCTCATGTTCTGGGTCCAACTCACTGACCCCTCCGGCACTGTGCACTGGCAGCAAGAGAACGTGTCCCACCTGCTCACCCAAAGCGCGTGGGTTCAGATTCTTGAGCAACTCGGCTACCGCAAAACCATGCTGCTGGAAGTCCCGGTAGCTCCTCGTCAGACCTCACCAGAACTCGCGGCCGCCGCTACCGACCTGGAGCGAGCGCAAAGAGCGCTAGAGCGCGGCGACTACCGCGATGCAGTAGGCCACTGCCGCGATGTAATGGAGAACATCAGTCTGGCGCTCAAGGACAACGACAACATCGGTTTCACCGACATGAAGACCATGGACAAGGCCGACCGCCTGCGGCTTTTGCGCCGCGCTTTCCGCACCTTCACTCACCCTGCTCGCCACCGCGACGAAGTCACCGTCGCCATCGAGTGGAACCGCATCGACGCTGTTTGTGCGGTCTCCATCGCTGCCGCGCTGCTGACAGAGCTCTCCGCACCTGGGGCACGCTAGGCTCGTCGGCCCGCGCATGAACCGTAACAATGGCTGACCTATCCGCCGCGGCGCTCTTCGTCGGAACTCTCGGCCTGGTGCTGTCCGCAGCATCTCTGACATGGCAGGCCGCGACGTTCACCCTCTCCGGGGCGAGAGTGCGCGTCGCCATGCGTCACGGCGCTCGGAACGTTGGGGGCATTGTCAGCGGACTACCTGGAACACAGTCACTAGACCTTCTCGCTAACCAAGGATTCACCGACGAAGTCGTTGGAGCCAGCGTCTCCAACGTCGGCCGCATGGCTGTACAGGTCTCAGAGGTCTGCGCTGTTCTCGAAGGCCACGTGCGCATCAGCGCTCTCTCGGGCACTGTTGGTCCCGCGTTACCACACCAGTTACCACCTCAAAGCTCTGAATCTTGGTTCCTGCCGGCTCAGCCCGTCAGAGCCGCCGTCTACGCGTCCAAAGCCCTCCCCGGCGGCAAAGACCCGTGCTATGTCTGGGTCGAGGTCCAGCTCGGCAACGGAAAGGTCGTGAAGAGCAAGCAGCGGCTCTTGCTGGGCAGCGTCGGCGGACTATCCACCTAGGGCACCAACTCGCTATGGTGCGTTCGATGGCGAGCAATAAGGCGCTGAGCCTTCGCAACAGGTCACCGACGGACGAGTTCTACACGCAGCGAACCGACATCGAGGCGGAGCTACGCCACTACAAGGACCAGTTCCGGAGCAAGGTCGTCCTCTGCAACTGCGACGACCCCTATGAAAGCAACTTCTTCAAGTACTTCGCCATGAACTTCAACTACCTGGGCCTCAAGAAGCTCATAACCACCAGCTACGCCGGAAGTCCAATCACCGGCGAACAGCTCTCTCTTTTAGACATGGCAGGGGTGCCCAAAGACACGCCCGAGAAGTCCGCCTACCGGGTCGAGATCACCGAGGTGCCCGACGCCAACAACGACGGTGCCATCGACCTTTCCGATGTCGAATACCTGCTGCAAAACGAGCGCAACGCCCTCGCACTCCTTGCCGGCGGCGGCGACTTCCGCTCTGCCGAATGCATCGCGTTGTTGAAAGAGGCGGACATCGTCGTAACCAACCCGCCCTTCTCACTTTTTCGCGAGTACGTAACCCAGCTCGCCGAACTCGGGAAGAAGTTCCTGATCCTGGGTGACCAGAACGCCATTACCTACGAGGAGGTCATGAAACAGGTCATGGCCGACAACCTCTGGTTCGGTTACGAGAACGGCGGCACCAAGTGGTTCAGGGTGCCGGACGATTACGACATCACGACCGAGTCGCGGAAGAAGGTTGTAGACGGCATCAAGTACTTCAGCATGGGCCGCATCTACTGGTACACCAACCTCGACACCACGAAGCGCCATGAGGTCATCACGCTTTACAAGAACTACACGCCCGAGGAGTACCCCACCTACGCTAACTACCCGGCTATCGAGGTCTCCAGGGTCTCGGACATCCCGATGGACTACGACGGCGCGATGGGTGTCCCGATCACTTTCCTGGAGAAGTACAACCCGAAGCAATTCGAGATCGTGGGCAGCAGCCGGTTACTCTCTGAGCCAATGTCGAACTATGCGGAGCGAGGGACTTACATGCAGGGCGGGCCGCGCTTCTATGTGCCGGAGGCCGGCGGGAGGCACCGTCGGATGTACGACCGGATCGTCATTCGCCGGATTGGGGCGGCGCAGTGAAGATCGAACTCCACGAGATCACGGTGCGCGTCGTGGCGGACGGCTATCTCGACAGCGACGAAGAGGGTGTCGTCGGCTACGGCGGCAAACTGGACATTCGTCCCAAGTACCAGCGGGAATTCGTCTACGACGCAAAGCAGCGGGACGCAGTCCTTGACACCATCCGCAAGGATTTCCCCCTGAACGTCATGTACTGGGTTGTCAACGACAAGGGCACTTACGAGGTAATGGACGGGCAGCAGCGCACTATCGCGTTCTGCCAGTACGTCCACGGTGCGTACTCCATCCCGGTCGACGGTTACCCGATGGCGTTCCACAACCTGCCCAAGACGCTGCAGGACCAGATCCTTGACTACACGCTGATGATTTACTTCTGCTCCGGGACCGATAAAGAACAGCTCGACTGGTTCCGGATCATCAACATCGCTGGGGTACGCCTCACCGAGCAGGAACTCCGCAACGCCGTCTACACCGGTCCGTGGCTCACCCACGCCAAGACAATCTTCTCGAAGACGAATTGTGCCGCCTACCTGCTCGCCAATAAATACGTCAACGGTTCCCCGATCCGCCAGGACTACCTCGAGACCGCCATCTCTTGGCTGTCCGGCGGCGAGATCGAGCAGTACATGTCAACCCACCAGCACGACCCGAACGCCAACGAACTGTGGTCGTATTTCCGGGCCGTTATCTCGTGGGTCCAGCTGACATTCACCACCTACCGCAAGGAGATGAAAGGGGTCGACTGGGGCAGCCTGTACAGCGAGTTCAAAGGCACCCTGTATGACACCGCCGAACTTGAGGGCGAGATCAAAACACTGATGATCGATGACGACGTCACCAGAAAGAAGGGTGTCTATTCCTACGTCCTTAGCCGCGACGAGAAGTACCTAGCCATCCGCGCTTTCACCGAAGCCCAGCGGCGCGAGGCATACGAACGCCAAGAAGGCCTATGTCCCAAGTGCGGCCGTCACTTCGAGATTGATGAGATGGAAGCCGACCACATAACCCCATGGTCGACAGGCGGGAAGACGAATGCAGCCAACTGCCAGATGCTGTGCTTGGAGGACAACCGCCGAAAGGGCGCGGTTTAGTGGCTTTCTTGGGGGAGCCGCCTCCTCTGGGGGCAACCGCCACGACCATCCAGTACCTTGTTTGCTTTGGTCCTCTCGAATCTCATAGTCAGCCGCGGCTGCAGTTATGAATCCGCATGTTATTGAAGAGACTCAAATTGACCCCGCTTACAGCGACGGACCGGCCAGCGGCTGGACCGGCCAAAAGAGCTGTAAGAGTTCGCCGTGCGTCAACGTCGGGATCCCGTCTCGTTGAGCATCCGGATCATGGCTTCGTAACTATCTGACGTGTTGAGGTGACTGTAGACCTGGTCGATCATGCGTAGCGATGAATGCCCAGAAATCTTCGCGAGAATGATCGGATTCATCCCCGCTCTTAGTGCATTGGTGATGAAGCTGTGTCGTAGGAGGTGCGTGTGTACCCGCTTCTTGATGCCAGCGCGCTCAGCTGCGCCGCGAACGAGCTTCAAGACCCCGCTACGCGTGAGCGGCTCATAGTCACCGGACAGTCCCCGACGGAGGCTGACGAAGAGATGAGTACCCGGAGCACCTTTCGGGCGGCCGTTTGCCATGTACCGCTCCAGGCGGCGAAGAAGCGTCGGCGATATCGGCACCTCACGTTCCTTGTCGCTTTTCTCAGAGACGCGCAGATAGGCTTGGCGGTCCCGACGGACGACGTCGTCGAGCCGAAGGCCGCAGAGTCCTTCGGCTCGCAGACCGCAGTCGCCCAGTACCCGGATGATCAGCTTGTCTCGCTCTGACGGCGCAGCGGCCTCCAGGGCATCAATCTCGGCCCTGTCCAAGACGTCAAGCACGCGCCTGGGCAACCTTGGCAATGCAGGTCGCGCGGTAATTGCCTCACCCTCGCGGGCACACCAATTCAGGAATCCCCGAACCGAGCGCGCGTACGCGTGGCTAGAGAACTTGGAGAGCTGTTCCCGGTTCTTACCGCCCCTCTCCGCCAGCGCCACGGAGAACGCGTTGACGGTCCGGGTGTCCAGTTGGTCCGGCCGTTCAATGGCGTTTTCGTCGCACCACGGAAGGAAGACCGACCGCAGTGGGTAGCCATAGCTCCCATTCACGGTCGCGGGGGCCAATCCACGCGCGCGGCAATCCATCAGGTAGTCCTCGACCAGGCGATGAAGAGGCGAGACTTCCTTGGTTTTCACGACGGCGACACGGGCCACTGGCACTCCTTTGGTGCAGTTGCTTTAGGGCGCAATTTTAACAGAACGCGCCCCTGAGGGGCGCTTGCTACGCCCGATTTATGCCTATGTCATCGCCAAAAAGCAGGGCGCAAAAACAAAGGCAAGCGCCCCAAACAAACTCAAAAAAACTTGAACCTGGAGCCAGGGGGACTCGAACCCCCGACCCCTTGCATGCCATGCAAGTGCTCTCCCAACTGAGCTATGGCCCCGGCAGGGATGGTACCAGCGAGGTCGGCGCCGACAGGGACCGCGGTTTGTTTGGTCACGCTCGCGTGGTCACCCAATCCAAAGGGGTGCTGACAAACCGATCAATTTTGCCCGCTTGTCCCTCCAAAGCGCACAATGCCCGCAGAGAGTCGGGGCTGTGCGACTGGCGCCTGTCGGTCGCTGTCACGGAGTGGAGGAGTGATCGACATGCTGCAAGTGGAGAGCGCCACGGTGGGCGAGCGCCAGTCGCCGCTGGTCAGCGCCGCCCAGCGCCTTGTCATTCGCATCGAGGCCCTGGTCGAGGAGGTCAGCAGGCTGCGCGCCGACAATGCCTCCCTGCGCCGCGAGGTCCGTGCGGCCGTGGCGCTCCTCGACACCGCCGCGAATCCAGCCTCCAACGGGCATCGAGCCGCCCGGGGCCGCCCTGCGTCGGCTGCCAAGCCGGCCGGCCGCCGCCGCCGCCGCCGCGTTCCCAAGGGCCGCGCCACTCCAGCCGAGGTCACCAGCGACGTGGTGCGCGCCGTGCTGGTCAAGCTCGGTGAGGCGACAGCCGCCGAGATCGCCGGGGAGATCACCTCGGCCGGCGCCCCCGTGGGCGGTCGAGCGGTGCGCTTCCTGGCGGAACGGGCGGGGGCGACCGGCCACGTCGGCGAGGACGGCCAGAGGCGCTACCGGCTGGGCTGAGAGCCGCCGGCGTCCAGGCCTGGGGCATTGGCCCGTCTCGGTCGAGCGGCGACGGCGAGCACGCCGCCGCAGATCAGGGCCGCTCCCCCCAGCTGCACCGGGGTGGGGCGCTGGGCGAGAACCAGCGCCGCCAGCCCCAGTGACGCCACCGGCTGGAGGAGGAGCAGCAGCGACGAGATCGCCCGGGGCAGCCGCGGCAGCGAGGAGGTGATGAACAGCCACCCCACCGTCTGGCTGGTCACCGCCAGGAGCAGGAGCCACCCCAGGGCGTGCCAGCCTGGCCACAGGTCGAGACTTCCGAAGACACCCCCGAGCACCAGCGAGCTGACAGCGGCGCTGGCGGTTGCGTCGAGAAGCGGCGCCGCCACGTGCGGGGTGCCGGTGGCGCCGCGGAGGATGAGCAGGAACGCCGCGTAGGCAACCGACGTGCCCACGCCGAAGGCGATGCCCGCCGCCGGGTCTGCGCCGAACCAGGGCCGCCCGGCCAGGCCGGACACCAGCACGACGCCGGCGAAGACCACCGGCAGGGCCAGGGCGAAACGGCGGCTGGGTCTCTCCCCGAAGGCCATCCAGGCGGCGGCGGCGACGAACACCACCTGGAGGTTGCCGAGCACGGTGGCCACGCCGGCGCCCACGGCGTGAATGGCGTGGGTCCACAGCACCAGGTCGATGGCGAAGAAGAATCCCGCGGCCGCAGCCGCCAGGCGCGCCCGCCGGGCACGGCTCCCGAGCCTGCGTTCACGCACCGCCAGCGGGACCAGGAAAGGAACCGCCAGGGCGCAGCGGAAGAAGGCCGTGGTCGCCGCCCCGCTGGCGGCCAGCTCGACGAGCACCGCGGATGTCGAGATGCAGAGTGCGCCGATCGCGGCCAGCAGCACCGGCCGCTCGCCGGTGCGCTGGCGCCACCCCGAGGTGGTGGCCAGACGCTCGACGTCGGTCACTGCCATGGGGGCTAGGATGCTCTCGCATACTGAGCAGATGCGAGGCGGACGACGGGTGCGCCCGCTGCTGTTGGCCACGGCCCTGGCCGTGGTGGCCTGCGGATCGAGCCCAGCTCCCTCAGGTGGCCCATCGGCGACGCCGGGCGCATCCCCATCGGCCATGCCGTGCACGGCGGCGTCGCCGTCTGCGCACCCACCCATCGACGCCACCCAGGCGCTCAGCGTCATCCCGGTTCGGGTGCTCGCGGACGTGCCCGTCTCGGCGGCAATCCTGAAGCTGGGCCAGGTGTCGTGCGTCACTGTGGGAGTTGGCCAGACGGTGTCGATCGAGGTCGCCGCTCGCGTCCCGCCGCGACCCGCCGAGGCCCGCGCCGGCAGCCCGCTGCTGTCGCGCATCACGCTGTCGCCGGCGGTCCCGTCAGCCGCCGCCGCGCCGCGCTCGGGCCGCTACAGGCTCACCTTCACCGCGCAGGCGGCGGGGGCAACGATGATCACCTACCTGGCGGCGACGTGCACGCTGCCGCCCGGAGTCTGCTGAGCACCGTCCGCTGCATGGGCGCAGAGGTGGTCGACACTGAGCGCCATGCCGGCGCTCCGTCACCGACCGCTGATCGCCATCACGGCCGGCGCCGCGGTCGCCACCGGCATCGGTGTGGCCATGACCGCGCACGGCAGTGACCAGCCGGTGGCGTCGGCGATGCCCGCGGTGGCAGCACCAGGTCCGGCGGCGACACTGCTGGTCTTCGTGAGCGGCGCCGTGGCCCATCCCGGTCTGTACGAGCTCGCCGTCGGGGCGCGCATCGCCGACGCCATCGCCGAGGCCGGCGGCATCCTGCCCGGCGCCGATCCCGGCAAGCTGCCCAACCTGGCTGCGCTGGTCCATGACGGACACCAGGTCAACGTGCCCTTCGCCAGGGGGACGAGTGTGCGGACCTCCGCCAGGATCGACGCCAACGCGGCGGACGTCGCCGAGCTCGAGACCATCCCGGGGATGACAGTCGACCTGGCCCAGGCGATCGTCGACACGCGGACACGCTGGGGACCATTCGCCAATCTGTCCGACCTTCGCCAGGCGCTCGGCCTCGACACCGCCACCGCCGCGCTGATCGGCAAGCACCTGAGCTTCCTCACCACCCTGCCGTGAACGGCGCTCCGCCCTGGCGCATCGCGCTCTGCGCCGGGAGCTTCGCCGGCGCGGTGGCGCTCGCACCACATGGCGTCTGGCTGGCGGCGCTGGCTGAGCTGGTGACCTGCGCCCTGGTCTGCATGGTGTTCGCCGACCGTCGTGCCGTCACGGCGGCGGCGGCGATCCTGGCCTGTATGCTGGGCACCTGGCGCGGTCTCAGCGCGGCCGCGGTCGACACCGGTCCGGGCAGCGTCACCGGCCATCTCGGCAGCGGCGCCGCCGTGCTCCGGGGCACAGTCGGGGATGCCGGCGTGCCCGGTCGGGACGACACGATCGTGGTCGACGTCCACCAGCTGGCCACGCAATCAGGAGCGTGGAACGTCAGCGGCGCTGTGGTTGTGGAACCGCGCGCGCCCGTCGCCGTGCTCCCCGGCGACACCGTCGACGTGCAGACCGGCAGCCTGCGGGCGCCGCCGCAGCGGCCGGGCGCGCTCTCGGCAACGGCCCTGGAGCGCGTCGGGGTCACCGCCATCGCCATCGCCGCCCAGGTGACCCCGCTCGCCCGCGGTGGGCCCACGCCGGCCAGGGTCGCCGAACAGTTGCGGCACACCCTGACCACAACTGTCGGGCGTGCGCTTCCTGAGCCAGAGGCCACGCTGCTCCTGGGCGTGGTCTTCGGAGTCCACGGCCGCCTCACCGCCGCCGTGCGCGCGCCGCTGCAGAATGCCGGGCTGATCCACATCATCGCCGTCAGCGGCCTCAAGGTGGTGATGGTCGCCGCCCTGGTCAATGCCGTGGCGCGGGTGCGGGGCTGGCCCCGGGGTCGGCGCACCGCGGCCACGCTGGCGCTGATCGCGCTCTACGTCGTGCTCAGCGGGGCGGGCGCCGCGGCCCTGCGCAGCGGCCTCATGGTGAGCGCCGGTCTGCTGGTCACCCGCGATGGACGGCGACCGCACTCCTTCGCCATGCTCGGCCTCTGCGCCGCGCTCCTGCTGGCGATCGAGCCGGCCGTGGCCACCGACGTCGGTTTCCAGCTCTCCTTCCTGGGCACCGCGGGCATCCTGGTGCTCGCCGGCCCGCTCGCCGCGCGCATCCCGGGACCGCGGCTGCTCGTCGAGCCCTTCGCGGTCACCGTGGCCGCCCAGCTCACCACCGCGCCGGTCACCGCGGGGACCTTCGGCGTCCTCTCCCTGGTCGGCCCCTTCGCCAACGCTCTGGTGCTGCCGCTGCTGCCCCCGGTCATCGTGGTGGGGGCCGCCGGGTCCCTGCTGAGCACGCTGCTGCCCGCGCTGGGGTGGCTGCCCCTGGAGATGGGCGCGGCGGTCGCCCGCATCATCCTGGCGATCGCCCAGGGAGCCGCGTCGCTGCCGCTCGCCGCCATCCAGCTCCAGCTCTGGCCGTCGACCTGGACGGTCGTCGAGCTGGCCGCCGCCGGGGCGGCCGCGCTGGCCTGGTCTCTGCACGCCCACTGGCACCCCCCTGGAGCTGCCAGGGTGGCCGTGGCCATCAGCGCCGCGCTGGCGGCCGGCTCTGTGTCCACCTACGCCGCCGCCGCCACCACCGCCACCACGCTGCGCATCACCGCGCTCGACGTGGGCAACGGGGTCGCCGTGCTCATCCGGCCTCCCCAGGGGGGAGCCGTGCTGGTCGACGGCGGCTCTGACGGGGCCGCGCTCCTGACCGCCCTGGGGCGGGTGCTCTCGCCGCTCGACCGTCACCTCGACGCCATCGTGCTGACCGCCACCGACCGGAGCAGCGCCGCGGCGCTCGGCAGCCTGATCGGCCACTACGACGTCGGCAGCCTGGTGGTCTCGCAGCCGCTCCCCCCGGCGCTGGAGACGGTGCTCGCCTCGATGGCCGCGACGGGCACCCGCGTGGTGGTGGCCGGCCAGGCGCCGTGGTCGCTGGGAGGGGCCAGGGTGCGCTGCCTCGCCTCGGGCCCCGCCGCGGCGGCGCCGTGCGTGCTCCAGGTCACCGACGGGAGGTCCACGGCGCTCATCACCGGGAACCTCGCGCAGGCGGCTCAGGACGAGCTCGCCGGGGTGGCGACAGCGGGACTGCGCAGCGACCTGCTGGTCGGTCCCTCCACGACGGCACCTTCCGCCGCGCTGCTGGCGGCGGCGCGGCCCGCGCTGCTCGCGGTGCCGGCGAGGCGCACCCCACCCGGGCTCGGAGCCACCGGGCTGGAGGTCGCCGTCACCGGGCGAGACAGCGATCTCGAGTACGACGCGCTCGCCATTGGCGGCTTCGCCAGCCCCATCGCCTGACACCACCCGCGGCGACCGCCCTGCCCCGCCCGCTGACACAATCAACGGGTGGCAGACACCGCCGGCGTCCTGCTCGTGCACGGGGAGGAGCCCCAGCTCGTCGACGCCACCGTGGCCGCCTGGCGCGCCGCGATCGGCGGGGGCGACCTGGAGGTGATCGACGCCCCGGCACGGCTCGAACCGCTCATCGCCAGCCTGGTCGACATGCCGCTCCTCGCCGCCGAGCGCCACCTGCTGGTCCGTGATCTGCCCCAGCTCAGCGGTGCGCGTCGCGGAGCCCTCGGCGTCGACGAGCTCATCCACGCGCTGGCGGTGCGCTCACCGACCACGCACGTGTGCTTCGCGGTTCGCGCCACGGTGACCCCGGCCAACCCCATCCTCGCGGCCATCGCGGGCGGCGGTGGCCAGGTGGTGCACCACGAGAGGATGCGCCCGGCCGATCGGCGCCGGTGGTTGGACGCCGAGCTGGGCGCGCGCGGCCTGCGCCTCGCCCCCGGAGGCGCCGACCTGCTGCTGCGCTGCACCGCGGGCGACCTCGCCGCCATCGCCGGCGAGCTGGACAAGATCGCGGCATACGGCGGGCAGCCCACCATCGAGGAGCTGGAGCTGCTGGTGGCGGGGGCCGAGCAGCTGGAGCTGTACAGGGTGCTCGACCTGCTCGCCGGCCAGCGGCCGGCGCGGGGCGCCGCCCTGCTCATCGATCTCATCGCCGAAGGGCGCTCCACGCAATACCTGCTCTCCATCCTCGCCGGGCAGATCCGCGACCTGCTCATGGCCCACGCCCTCCTGCTCCGCGGGCAGGGCGGGGCGGCGGCGATGGCCGCGAGCATGCGCATGCCCGCCTGGCGCGCCGACCGCGTGCTGCGCACCGCGCAGTCGATCCCGGCGACCCTGGCCATGGCCTGGATGCGCGAACTCCAGGGCATCGACGCCGGGCTCAAGGCCGGCGAGGTCGACGACGCGGCCGCACTGCAGCGGTGGGGGCTCGCCGCCGCCGAATCGCTCGGCGCACGCCGCGAGCGCCGCAGCGCCTGACCTGCCGGGGCGTCACAGGGTCGCGTCGGCCGGCGTGAGCCCCTGCCTGGCAACCGGCGCCGGGAAGTCGCGCACCCTCCACAGCGGAGTGAAGCGGATCGACAGGCAGCCGAGGGCTCCCAGCAGCGCGGTGACCCAGAGCGTCGTCGCCGCGCCGATCGCGGCGGCGAGCAGCCCGCCCAGAAGGTTGCCGAGCGGCCAGGCCCCCCAGTAGAAGGTGCGAAACACCGAGCTCATGCGCCCCTGCAGACGCGCGGGAGTGAGCGTCTGGCGCAGCGTCACCTGGGCGATGTCACCGGCGACTCCGATGGCCCCGCTCAGAAACAGGGCTGGGAAGATCACCGCTGCGGGTGATACGAACATCCCCAGCGGCACCAGGCCGATGAGCGCGCCCGCCAGGCCGTTGCCCAGCGAGATGGTGCGGCCGACGCCCACCACGGTGATGATGCGCGAGCCGGCGAACGACCCCACCATGGCGCCGACCCCAAGGGACGCCAGCATCGCGCCGAGCAGGCCAGGACTGAGGTGCAGGCGGTTGTAGGCGAACACGTAGAGAGGTGCCTCGTAGGCGTGCGCGAACACTCCGGCGGCGCTCAGGCACAGCAGTTGCGCGCGCAGGGCGGGGATCCCGAACACGTGGCGCACGCCCTCGCCGACCTCGGCGAGGAGCCGGCGCCGGGGGCCGGCCTCAGCGGGACGGGGCTCCGGCCGGCCGATCGACAGAAGCGCGATCGTCGAGACCAGAAAGGAGAAGGCGTCCACGAGCACGGCGCGCGCCGCGCCCACCGCCTGGACCAGCCCACCGGCGAGGCCGGGGCCGACTGTCTGCGCCGCCGACCAGGTGACCTGCAGGCGGCTGTTGGCCTCGAGCATCCGGTCGGGTCCCACCAATCCGGGAACGTAGGCCATGTAGGAGACGTCGAAGAAGACGGTGAACACACCCATGGCGCCGGCCGCCACGAACAGCTCCCAGAGGCGCAGCGCTCCGACGCCCGACATCACGGGGATCGCGATGAGCAGCACCAGCCGTGCGAGGTTGCAGGCGATCATCACGCGCCGGCGGCGCACCCGGTCCACGATCGCGCCCGCGAACAGCGCGACGATCGGAAACGGCACCCGCTCGCTGGCGACCATCAATCCCACGGCGGCGGGGCCGGCGTGGAACGCGAAGATCGCCAGGGTGGGCAGCGCCAGGGTGGTGACCGCGCTGCCGATCTCGCTGACGGTCTGCCCGCCCCAGAGGAGGGCGAAGTCCCGCTGACGCCACAGAGGTCGCCTCACCGGGGGGTGGGCCGGGACATGCCGCCCGGACGGGACCGGGCGGCTACCTCTTGGTGGAGTCGGCGGCGGGGGCGACCTTGGGGGCGGGCGCCGCCGTGGCCGTCGCCGCTGCCGTCGACCCAGCGGTCGACCGGGCAGCGGGTTTGGCGGGCGCCCTGGCCGGCGTCCTGCCGGCGGCGGGCTTCCTCGCCGTGG
>JBOHUD010000034.1:0-3414 GCA_050734155.1 Candidatus Dormibacteria bacterium | reverse complement strand
CCGGCGATGTGCGCTCAGTGCGCCGCCGACGCCGAGCAGGACGGCCTCTGCGCCACCCACCTCGACGAGGCGCAGGCACAGCGCCAGGACGACGTGCTGCACGCGGCGGGGATGCTGTGATGACCTTGGAGGACATCTGCGACGACGCTCGCGAGGATCCCCCGCCAGCCTGCGTGGAGTGCGGCCATCGCGACCTGTACGCCCGGTCCATGCTCGACGGCGACGGTGAGGTGCAGTGGTACTGCGAGTGCTGCCAGGCGGGGAAGGTGCTCGCATGAGCCCGCTCGTCGTGGTGGTCCTCGCCATGCTGCTGAGCCTGCTGCTCACGATCGCGGCGGCGCGGCTCTGCGGGGCGGCTCGTTGATGCCGCTCGCCTGCACCTATCGCGAGCTGTTCGGGGCCTGCGAGCCGGAGCTGCTGGCCCGCGACGAGCTGGCCGCCGAGCGGGCCACCATCGAGGGCAAGGTGGCTCGGGTGGTCGACCTGATCCTGCTGCTCGCCCACACCGAGGAGGGCTTCTGCGAGACCGAGATCGCCGCTGAGTTGGGGATCGGGGTGCGCACCGTGCAGCGCTACCTGCAGTTGCTCGGCAACACCCGGCTGGATCTGGTCGGGCGCAAGGACGCGCGGACGTACTGGCGGGTGCGGCTGTGATCAGAGTTGGAATAGGAGGCGCAGCGTGAACGATCAGTCGCTGGAGCAACGCTGGGAAGAGATCAAGGATCGCCCCATCCTCGTCGGCAGCCACTCGCCGGACGGCGAGATGTGTGTGATGGAAATGGTCGCCTACGTCGCAGGCGAGGAGTGGACCGACCGGCCGCGCTGTGCATCGCCGGTGATCTCGGATTTCCTCCGCGTCTGGAACGACGCGATGAACGACGAGGACCGGCAGATGCTCAAGCCGCTGATCCCGCGCCTGGTCGGCAGCAATGCGAGCAAGGCGATGGAGTTGCGGCGCTCGCACATGGCGCTGGACTGGTACATCCGCGTGTCCGCGTCGGCGTGGCTCCGCCTTGCCCTGCTCGACGCGGAGGCCGACGCTCTGGGGGCGCTGGGCGAGGTGACCGACGCAACGAGCGCCTGGGCGGCTCAGACAGCCCTGGGTAGGGCACAGAAGTCCGCGCAGGCTGCGGGGTCGGCTGCGTGGTCGGCTGCGGGGTCGGCTCTCCGACCCACGGTTGAGCATCTCCAGCGCGAAGCTCTCGTCCTGGTCGAGCGCATGCTCGCGGTCACCGACGAGGTGCTTGCGGCGTGAGGGCGTGGACGGGTGGCCCCGACGACCTCGCCGGGCGTGATCTGAGCTGGCGCGAATGGATTGGACTGGCCGCGGTGATCGCCTGTGTGATCTCCTCGATCCACGACGGCGAGGTAGGGCGATGCCCGTGACGACGAGCAAGCAGACGGTCAATGGGGTGGCGGCGGAGGCGGCAGGTGCGGGGCCGAACGCCGTCACCCCGGAGCGGACGGTGCACGAACGCAAGCTCGCGGTGATGGCCAAGTGCGGCGCCATCAGTCGCGACGCCAGCTATGTGGTCCAGGGGCGCAAGGTGGAGTACGTCTCGATCACCCACCTCTGCGACAGCCTGCGGCGCTTCTGCGTCGAGGAGGGCTTGGACGTGATCTCCTCGATCCACGACGGCGAGGTGACTGTCACGCTGGTCAACGCCGCCGCCCCCGAGCAGACGATCGTCTCGACGTGGCCGGTGGTGGCGCAGGACAGGGGCTGGTCGTACTCGATCAAGTACCCGCTGATCCGGCTGTTCCTGGTCGGCGACGGCGAGGAGGACGATGCCAGCGGTGCGCAGCACAGCGCCGCCGCGGCCTCAGGGCAGCGTCCGCAGCCAGTTGTCCCCTCGACGCCAGCGCCCGGCCCCAACGGCGACCGCAGCGAGTTGGTCAAGGCGGTGATGGCGATGCCGTCCGAGCCGCGCATGACCGTGCTCAAGGACTTCGGCTACCGCAGCACGCTCTCGCTGCGGGCCTGGATCGACCAGCTCGACGAGGACGTGGCGGAGCGGCTCGCCGTGGCAATCGGAGGAGGCGCGTCTGATGACGACATCCCATGGTGAGCCTCGCCTGAGCAGCCCTGCCGTGGAAGCCGCCGCCGCTGCACAAGAGCACGCCGGAGGTTTCGCCGAGGGGGAGCCGGCCGTGGACCTCGGCGACGCCCAGTCCTACTGCGAGCACGCCATGCGCAAGCTGCGCAAGCTGGCCGCCGCGCAGGAACGCACCGACGCCGACCGCAAGGCTCAGATCGGCGAGATCGAGGCCTGGCACAAGCAGGAGACGGGCCGCCTGCTCGGCGAGGTGCATCGCCTGCGCATGGAGATGGCCCCCCGAGTGCGGGCGCTGATCGAGGCTGATCCTCTGGGGCGCAAGAGTGTCGAGCTGGTCGCGGGAAGGGCTGGCTTCCGGCGCTCACCGGGCAAGCTGATCGTCGACGACGAGGCGGCGGCCATCGATTGGCTCGATGCCAGCCTGTTCCGTGGCCAATACGTGCGCACCGTCCGATCCGTCGACGTGCGCCGGTTGAAGGACGCGGCGGCAGAGCGGTTGCTCTCTCTCGATGATGTCCCCGGCGTGCACCTGGAGGAAGGCAGCGACGCTTTCTTCACTGAGCCGATCACAGCGCCATGACCCTGTGAGACGCACCGAGTTGCGCCAGCGAGGGGAGAACGCCGACCGCTGGACGTGGTGGCGAGAGTCCCAGCGCAAGCTTGTCCATGACCGCTCGCATCGTCGCTGCGAGGTGTGCGGCAAGCCGGGCAGCGCGATCCATCACCTCTTTGGCCGCACTCGGCTGTCCGAGCCATTGACCTCGCACGCAGCGATGACGCTCTACGCCTGCGTCGACTGCCACACTCCTCGCCTTCATCGACCAGACCGGGAAGCCACCCTCATCGAAGCCGAGCAATGGCGAGCTGTCCAGAGATGCTTGGACATCTGGCCCGTCAACCTGCTGGGAGTCGACAACCCGGTGGACGCCGCCCGGATCATCGAACGAGAGGTGAACGGGGATTTGAAAGAACTGCTGGCCAGCCGGGCGGCCGAGACCACGGCGTCAGTGCGGGACGACGGTCCCCGGTGAGCTGCTGACCGGGGTCACCTGAGAGCGCACCACCAGCGAGATCAGGGCGGTGACGAAGCCGGCGAGAGCCCCCTGGAGGGGCTGGCCGACCACCAGCCAGGCGGACAGGAAGGTGGCCAGGGCGGCGATGGCCCCGCCGGTGAGGGCGGGTTCGGATTGGATGATCTTGAGCATGGCGGTGATGGTGCGCGACGGCGGGGATTGCCCCTCAGCCGATGACCACGCAGGCGGCCAGGGCGGCGATCAGCCAGCCCGCCGCGGCGAGCTCGAGCCGGGCGCTGACCACCAGGATGACCGCGATGATGCCCACCACCAGGGCGCCGATG
>JBOHUD010000033.1:0-2429 GCA_050734155.1 Candidatus Dormibacteria bacterium | reverse complement strand
GCGCAGGGCTCCGCCGTGACCCAGGCGCGGCCACCGCGACGGGCTGGGCGGCGCGTGGCGACGACGTGGCTCCAGGGCGGGGAGCGGGAGCGAGACGGGCGGGGGCGGGGGCGGGCAGCTCGCGCGGAGCCGGTGGCCTGGGCACGCCCCGAAGCACAGCCACCGGGTGGGCGGCGGTGGATCCCGAGGTGCGCCGGGCCGGCACCGGCGGTGGCGGAGGCACCGGGGGGCCATCCCGGCGGCCGATCACGCCCTCGGCGGTCTCCAGGCAGGCGAAGGCGACCACCTCCTTGGTGTCCGGGGCGCGGTCGAAGCGAACGATCGCGGTCTGGCTCAGCACCGTCTCGACCCGGCCCAGCGCGCCCACCGGGTAGTCACCGATGGGGGTGCCGGTCCGCGGCCGGGTGTTGGAGATGAGCCTGATGCGCTCGCCGACCGCAAAGGGTGGGGGCGGCTCCTCCTTGGCGCTGGGGGGACGGCCGGGCTGGGGACGGGGCGTGGGCCTGGCGGCCGCGGCGGGGGCGGCCACCAGCACCTTGGCGTCGTCGTCCTCATCCTCGTCGTCCTCATCGTCATCGTCGTCCTCATCGTCGTCGACGACAACCTCGACGTCCTCGACGGTGTCGACCTCGATCACGTCCTCGGCGACATCGGGCTCGGCGACCTCATCGGCAGCCGTCTCTTCCTCGGCGTCCTCGCCGGCGCCCCCGGGTGGGACGCGCGAGGGTGGTGTGCGAGCGGGCATGTATGAAGACCTGTCCTGGAATGTGCGCAGCGTCTGCGCGGGCTGACGAGGATAGCCGTTCCTCGCGGGTCAGGGCGCCGATCTGCGAGCCGGCCCATCGGGCCCGCTTCGCAGGCACCCACCTAGACTGGCCCGGTGATCGCCAACATCCAGGCGCGGCGGCTGTCGCCGCGCGCCCGGCAGCGGCTGCTGGAGATCCTTCCCGGGGCGCTGACCTGGACGGTGTTGCTACTGCCGGTCGTGGTCGCCTTCGCGATCCGGCTCAACGATCCCACCAAGCTGTGGGTCCTCGGCGTCGGGGCCGTGGTCCTCGACGTCTACTGGCTGGCGCGGACGGCGGTCACGGTGCTGGCTGTGAACGGCTCGCTGCGCACCCTTCAGGAGACCGAGGGCATCGACTGGTGGGCCCGCTGCCAGGCCCTCGAGCCCGGGCCGGGGCAGCCCCGGCCGGAGGAGGTGGTGCACTGTGCGCTGATCCCCACGTACACCGAGAGGTACGAGGTGCTCCAGGCGACCGTGGCCGCGCTCGCCGAGCAGAGCTTCCCCGACCAGCAGCGCGTCTGCGCCATCATCACCCGGGTCACGGACACCGGGGGTTGGGAGAACGTGGAGCGGCTCCGCGAGGAGTTCGGGCACCGTTTCCGAGCGTTCATCCACATCAAGGATCCGCTGCTCCCGGGCATCGTGGTGGGCAAGTCCGCGGCGATGGCCTACGGCGGCCCCGCGCTGAAGCGCGCCTGCGACGAGATGGGGCTGGACCCCTCGCGCACCCTGGTCACCGATCTCGACTCGGATTTCCGCCTCCATCCCCAGTACTTCGCCCACATCACCCACGGGTTCTGCACAGCCGGCGATCGTCTGACCTCGATCTGGCAACCGGTGCCAGTCTTCCTCAACAATCTCTGGCGCGTGCCCGCCGCGGTGCGGGTGATGGCGACGGCGGCGACGCAGTGGCAGATGTTCCTCCACCAGAACCCGCATCGGCTGGTGATGTTCTCGTCGTACACCATGTCGCTGCGCCTGCTCGATGATGTCGGGTACTGGGACAGCGACGTCATCCCTGAGGACTCGCGCTTCTTCTGGAAGAGCTTCTTCCGGTTCGGCGAGCGGCTCCATGTGCGCCCGGCGTTTCTCCCGGTGTTCGGCGATGCGCCGCGGGCTCGCGGCTACGCCTCGACGCATGTGTCCCAGTACAACCAGATCAAGCGCTGGGCCTGGGGGGCCACGGACGTGCCCTACGTCACCACGCGCATGCTCGAGCACGCCGAGATCCCGCGGCGTCTGCGGGCGCGCCGCTACATGAACCTGGTGTTCAACCACCTCACCTGGACGACCCTGCCGATGCTGCTGTTCTTCGGCGGGACACTCCCCGCCATGATCGATCTCGACTACAGCCTCTCGACCGAGGCCACGGTGATCGGTTACGCGACAGCGGGCATCCTCACCCTCACCCTGTGCAACACGCTGGTCCTGATCAAGGTCGATTCCAGCATGTGCCCGAAGCCCGCGGAGTGGGCGTGGTGGCGGCGCCGCTACGCAGATCTGCAGCTCTTCCTGTACCCGGTGGTGGGCCTGGCTCTCAGCGTCATCCCCGCGTTGGAAGCGCAGACGCGTCTCATGTTCGGCGCCTACCTGGAGTACACCGTCACCGAGAAGGAGTGAGGCCGGGCGGCGCCGCGGCGCC
>JBOHUD010000032.1:0-3351 GCA_050734155.1 Candidatus Dormibacteria bacterium | reverse complement strand
GGACTGGGCCACCTCGAGCGCATGCTCGCGCTCGCCGACGCGCTGCGTCCCGGCATCGCCGCCGCGGTGGTCGTGCCCGAGCACGACGACGCCGTGCGCCGGCGCGTCGTCGGCCGCGGCCACGTGGCCCTCGAGGTGGCCGGTGAGACGGCGGTGCGCGCCCGCTCAGCCGCGTTGGAGAGCACGCCCGACGTCATCGTGCTCGACGGGTACGTCTTCGACGTCCCTGCGCAGGAGCGACTGCGCGATCAGGCTCCCCTGATCGTCGTCGACGACCTGGGGTTGCCGGCCGCGTGTCACCTCGCCGTCAACCCGGCGCCGGGCGGCGAGGGGAGACGCCCGGCGGGGGCCGACGCCTTTCTCGGCGGCGCCACCTACGCGCTGATCCCGCCGGCGGTTGTCCAGGCGCGCGAAGCCGTGCCGCGCCGTGGCCGGGGACGGCGCAGGGTGCTGGTGTCGACGGGGGCGACGGACCCCAGCGGGCTGTGCGGACGGGTGGTGGCGACCCTGCTGGCCGGCGACGCGACTGTCGAGGTGGTGGCCGTGGTCGGCCCCGACATGCGCCGCCACGACCTCCTCGACGACGCGCGGCTCAACGTCCTGCTCCAACCGGCGACGCTGGCCGGCGCGCTGGCGGCGGCGACGCTGTTCGCGGGGGCCGCGGGAACCAGCGCGGTGCAGGCGGCGTGCGTCGGCATCCCCGCGGTGGTAACCGCCACCGCGACCAACCAGGAGGACCAGGCGGCTGCCCTTGCCGCCGCCGGCTGCGCCCTGGCCGTGGCGCCCGACGACATCGCCACCCACTGCCTGCGCCTGCTCGAGGAGCCTGTGCGGTGCGCGCAGATGTCGCAGCGCGGCCGGGTGCTCGTCGACGGGCGGGGCGCGGCACGTGTGGCCGATTCCCTGCGCCGCCTCATCGCTGCCCGGGCGGCCTGATGCGCGCGCTGGTGCTCGGTTGCGGCTCGGTCGGCAGCCGCCATGCGCGCAACCTGGTCTCGCTTGGCCTCGAGCTGGTCGTTGCCGACGTGGACGAGGAGGCGTCCCGCACCCTTGCCGGTGCCACCGGGGCCACCGCGGTGACGCCCGGCACCGCACCCCACTGTGAGCTGGTGGTGGTGGCGACGCCGAGCGCACACCACGTCGACGACCTGCGCTGGGCGCTGGATCGCGGCGCCGACGTCTTCGTCGAGAAGCCGCTGGCGGCCTCCCGAGACGGGGTGGCGACGGCGCGCGCACTGGCTCGCCAGCATCCCGACCGCATCGTCATGGTGGGCTGCAACCTCCGCTTCTCCGAGGGTTTCGCGGCGCTGTCCGCCAACCTCACGGCGATCGGACGCCCGGCCGCGCTGCTGGTCGACTACGGCTGGTGGCTCCCCGCCTGGCGACCGGCGGTCGACTACCGCACCACGTACAGCGCGCGTCGCGCGCTCGGCGGCGGGATCGTGCTCGACGCCATCCATGAGATCGACTACACAGTGGCGCTGGCGGGGCCCGTCGAGGATGTCCAGGGCAGTTGCGTCACCACGGGGATCCTGGAGATCGATGTGGAGGATGTCGCCGACATCACTCTGCGCCATCGCGGCGGCGCCCAGTCGCACCTCCATCTCGACTGCCTGCGCCGCCGCTACTCGCGCCGCTGCACGGTGATCGGCAGCGAGGCCGAGATCACCTGGGACGTCCCCCGTGCCACAGTCGAGCTCCGCCGGGAGGCGGGCGCGGCACCCGAGACGGTGGCTGCGGGTTTGGACTCCGATCCCAACACCCAGTACGTCGCGGAGATGCGGCACATGCTCGCCGCGATGACCACGCGCGCGCCGACGTGCAATGACGTCGAGCGTGCCGCCGCGACAGTGGAGATCGCGCTGAGGGCGCGCGACGGTGGGGCTCGGTGACGATCGTCGCCGTGATCCAGGCCCGCACCGGGTCGACCCGGTTCCCCGGCAAGGTGCTGGCCGACCTGTGCCGGCGGCCCATGCTCGCGCACATCATCGAGCGGGTGGCCAGCGCGCGCACCGTCGACCGCGTCGTGGTGGCGACCACCGAGGAGCCGGAGGACGACGCCGTCGCCGCGCTCGCCACCAGGTGCGGCGCGGCGGTGATCCGCGGGTCTGTGGACGACGTGCTCAGCCGCTTTCTGCGCGCGGCCACCGAGCAGGCGGCCGACGTGGTGGTGCGCATCACCGCCGACTGCCCCCTGGTCGACCCGGCCGTCGTCGACCGGGTGGTTCGAGCGCGCGCCGAGCAGGACGCGGACTACGCCGGCAACGTGGAGCCGGCGACCTACCCGGACGGCTACGACGTCGAGGTGCTGACCAGGGCGTGCCTCGAGCGGCTCGATCGCGAGTCGACCCTGCCGCACGAGCGCGAGCACGTCACCGCCCGCGTCCGCGAGCACCCCGCCGAGTACCGCACCGTCAACGTGGTCTGGGATCGCGACGTCTCCTCGATGCGGCTGACCGTCGACGTGCCCGAGGACCTCGAGCGCGTCGCCGCGGTCCTGAGAGCCCTTCCCGAGTCGCCGTCCCCCGGCGTCGAGTCCGTGGTCGCGCTCCTCGAGAGCCGGGCCCTGCCCGGGCCCCAGGACGGTCTGCCGGGGCGAGATGAGCGCTATCGTGCCCAGCGCGACGCGGCGCGCCCACAGGAGACCTCGGGATGACGGCATCGACGACGGCCACCGACGGCGGCCTGCTGGAGCGGGCTCGCCGTGTCCTGCCGGGCGTCACCCAGACGTACAGCAAGGCTCCCGATCAGCAGGTCGAAGGCGTGTTCCCGGTGTTCCTCGAGCGCGGTGAGGGGTGTCGCGTGTGGGACGTCGCCGGCAACGTCTACATCGATTACCCCTGCGCGCTGGGGCCGATGGTGCTCGGCTACGGTGATGCGGAGGTCGACCGAGCCGTGAGCGACCGTGTGCTCGCCGGTCCCTGCTTCTCGCTCGGGCATCCGCTCGAGGTCGAGGTGGCGGAGCTGCTCGTGGAGATGGTCCCCGGTGCCGAGATGGTGCGCTTCCTCAAGACCGGGTCGGAGGCCACCACGGCAGCGGTGCGCCTGGCCCGCGCCGCCACCGGGCGCGAGCACGTCGCCATGTGCGGTTACCACGGCTGGCACGACTGGGCGATCGGCCACACCACCCGCAGCGCCGGGGTGCCGGGCGCGGTGCGCGGCCTGACCCACCAGTGGAGCTACAACGATCTCGACTCACTGCGCGCCGTGCTGGCCGAGCATCGCGATGAGGTGGCGGCGGTGATCATGGAACCGGTGGGAGTCGAGGCGCCGGCGCCCGGGTTCCTCGAGGGGGTTCGCGGCCTCGCCGACGAGCATCGCGCGCTGCTCATCTTCGACGAGGTCATCACC
>JBOHUD010000031.1:0-30906 GCA_050734155.1 Candidatus Dormibacteria bacterium | reverse complement strand
CAACAGCAAGATCCGCCTCATCAACCACCGCGGCTACGGCCACCACTCCGCCGCCGCCCTCATCTCCATGATCTACCTCTGCTGTGGTGGCATCACCGTCACGCTGCCCTTCTCATGACGCGCAATTACCCACACAAACCCGAGGAGAACCGTATTTGTTGCCTCCCAACATTCCCTGCACCTGGATGCCGGGAAACTGCTGAATGGTGTCTCCCTGCAGCCTCGGCGGCGCCTGCTCACTCATGGACTGACGGGGAAAGCCGCGCAGCCGATCCTCAAAGTCGCCTCTTTCACTCATCCGCCATCTCCTCCCGGAACGTCTGAAGTGCTCGTGCGAGGAGGCTCCGGACCGTGCCTGGGCGGCCCCGGCCGAGCTCTGCCTCGGCTCAGCCGGTGACGGTGATCTGCCCGTCCATGCCGGGGTGGAAGGTGCAGTGGTACTTGTAGGTGCCGGCGGTGGTGAACTGCACCTGCCAGGTGTTGCCCTGCTGCAGCGTGCCCGAGGTCAGCGACGACTGGCCGTCGAAGGTGACGTTGTGGGCGGTGCTGCCGGTGTCCTTCCACTGGATCACCGCACCCGTCTTCACGGTGACCGTCGTCGGATCGAAGGCCAGCTTGTTGGTGGCGGAGATGTTGGCCACCGGCGTCCCCAGCCCTGAGCTCTGGCCCTGGCCGACGCCGGCGGGCGCAGCGGCCGTGGCGGCGGCGACCGACGGGCTGGGCAGCGCCTGCCCCGGGCTGGGCAGCGGGGTGGACGGGTACCAGGTCACCGCCGTGCTCGGCCCCGCGGGCGCCGCGCTCCCGCCGCACGCGCTCAGAGACACGACCACGCCGACCACCGCCAGCATCACAGACGACCGGAACCTGTTCACGGCGAGAGTCCTCCTCCTGAGGGTGTGCATCCGCCGACCGCGGCAACCACACCACGGAGGCGCTCACTGGCGTCGCGGCCATGGTAGGACACCACCACCGCCCGACGACTCAGCCGCTGCGGCGTGGGGCCTTCGCGGTCACCTTTCGCTCAGCCGAGCGATCCCACGAGTGCTCGTCAGGCGGGGTCTTCGAACTGCCAGCTGGTGCAGCCGCGCCGGACCCTGGCCCGGCACGAGCAGGCGGGGCGGCGCCGCGAGCGCCGCCGGACCGCGTTGGGGTCGGCGGAATAGGCGACGAGCGCCTCGAAGCGCTCCGGGCCGATGATTCCCTTGGCCAGGGCACGGAGCGCCCAGGCGGGCGGCACCGGCGCCTCCCAGAAACCGCGGCGGAGCGGCTCGCTCATGGCGGGAAACTATAGAAGGCGGGGGGCAAGCAGCGCCCGCGCGGGGGCATCAGTCGATGTCATCGGGGAAGCGGATCATCAGTCCGTCCTGGACGTCGTAGAGGGCCTCCATCCAATCGGGGATGGCGACCTCGGTTGGGTTGCGGCCACCCAGGGGATGGTCCTCGCTGCGAATGAAAGCGGCGACCCGGTGACGCAGCTCGCTGGGTATCACCTGCTCGTCCGCGAGGTTGAGCATCTCGAACTGGTTGAGCATCTCGTCGATGTTGCGGATCTTGTCGCGGCGCGCGTGCCGAGCTCGAATCTCGGTCGTCCAGTAGTCCTCGAGCTCCTCAATCCGCGTGCAGGTCTCCTGGATCATTCTGCTTGCACCACAATGAAGTTTTGACGTGCCCTCGAGGGGGGCGATGCGCCGGACGGAATGCTAGCACCGCCACGGAGCACGTCAAGCATTGACAAGAGGCCAGAACTGTGAGTGAGAACGCCGGCGAGGCCGCCGCCCTGGAGCGGGCCGGGCGCCGGGCATACCCCGATTTCCAGCTGCGCCGGCTCGCCTCCACCACCAGCACCCAGGACGTGGTGCGCGCCGCGGCTCGCGCCGGCGCCCCGCCCGGCTGGTGCTGCATGGCCGGGACCCAGAGCGCAGGACGGGGCCGCCAGGACCGCCCCTGGACGGCTCCGGCGGGGTCGGCGCTGCTCGCCTCCATCCTGGTCCGGGTGCGCCATCCGCGCCTTGGCGGTGTGTCGATCGCGGCCGGCCTGGCGGTGCGGGCGGCGATCGCGGCCACCGCAGGCTGGGAGGCGAACCTCAAGTGGCCCAACGACATTCTCGCCCGGCACCGCAAGCTGGCGGGGATCCTCTGTGAGGTCGAAGCCGGCGCTCCAGGGGAGGGCACGGCGGTGGTGATCGGGGCGGGCGTCAACCTCTCGGTGCTGTCGTTCCCGGCCGGAGTCGGGGGGATCAGCCTCCACGAGCTGGTGGGGTCGCCCCCCTCGCCGTCACGCCTGCTGGCGGGGCTGCTGCCCGAGCTCTGCTCGCGACTCGCGACCCTGGAGCGCGCCGGGATGGCGCCGCTGCGCGAGGAGTGGATGGCTCACGCCGTGGGCATCGGCATGGTGGTCACCGTGACGTCGGCGGCGGGGAGGGTCAGCGGCATGGCCGAGGGCATCGATGACGACGGCGCGCTGCTCATCCGAGCCGACGCCGGCCCGATCCGGCTGCTGGCCGGGGACGTCCACCTCGGGACCGATGGCGCGGGCCCCTGACCCGAGCGCGCCGCTCACGGTGAGGGCGACGCCGCCCCCGACGCCGACGGAGAGGTGCCCGTCCCACCTCCGCCGCCGGAGGTCACGGTGATCTGGCCGTTCATGCCGGCGTGGATGGTGCAGTGGTAGGGATACGTCCCCGGGGCGCTGAACTTCACCTCCCACGTGGATCCTGGACCCACAGCGGACGGCGAATCGAGCGAGCTCTGGGAGTCGAAGGTGATGTTGTGCGGAGGGCTGTCCTGGGCCACCGTCCACTGGATGATCTCGCCGGTGCTGACGGTGATGTTGCCGGGGGCGAACTTGTCCGAGGAGTTGGCGATGACCTTGGTCGCGGGGGTGCCCAGGCTGGCACCGCCCACCCCGGCCGCCTGCCCGCCAGAGCTGGAACCGCTCACCTCCGGAGGTCCGTTGCCGCAGGCGCAGAGGGTGATGAGAAGGCCTGCACCGGCTGTGATCACAATCGAGCGCATCCGGGTCATGCCGAAACGTCCCTCCTGGCAGCGGCGGCACCCCGGGCGACCAGGCGCTCCGCTCGGTCGCGGTGCCATCCGTGAGAATGTCCCCTCGATGGTAGGGGATGGCGCCGCGAGAGCGCCCCGCACGGTTGCTCAGCCCGACGCTCGCTGCGCCTCCTCCTCGTCGCGAGCGGGATCACCGAACACCCGCAGGAAGACGGCCACGACCGCCGCGAAGTAGATGAGGTTGCCGGCGCCGAACATGATCACCCCGGCGAGCTGCTGATCGGCAACCGGGCCCAGGCCCCACAGGCGCGGGGCGCGCACGTAGAAGTCGTAGAAGGCGCGGGGCGCAAGGGTGAAGAGCAGGCCGAGAACCGTCGGCGGCACACCGGATGCCACCAGCATGGCGATCTTGGGGAAGGTGCCCACCCATCGCTGCCGGTCGTTGCCCCGCATGGGGTCGATGATCGGCCACCAGAACAGGATGCCGACGGCGATGAAGCTGAGGTGTTCGACGACGTGGATCGGCTCGGTGGTGAGGGTGGCGTCATACAGTGCCGGGACGTGCCACACCAGCAGCACCGCGCTGAAGATGAGCGTCGCCACCCAGGGATTGACCAGCAGCGCCCACGCCCTCCGCCACCCAGGGGACGGCCCGGAGGGGGCGCGCATGCCAGCCACGCCGAGGATGCACAGCGGTGGCGCGACCATCATCAGCAGCAGGTGCTGGACCATGTGGAGCGAGAAGAGGTACTCGTCACCGCCGGTGTCGATCGGCGACAGCAGCGCGATGAAGCCCACCAGGATCCCGGCCGCGAAGAACCAGGCGCGGGTTCTCGGCGTGCCCACCCAGGCGCTGACGTCGTCGTCATCGCGGAGCAGGCCGTGGCGCCAGGCGATCGCATAGCCGGCCACGAGGGCAGCGAGGCCGAGCAGGACAGTCGGCTCCCACGACCAATCACCCAGCCCGAGGTGTGCCACCTCCACGACTGGTCAGCCTACTCCGCCGTGCCCTGCCGGCCGTCCGCGACCGGCTCAGTGGGGGTCGAGCGACTCGGGGAGGTCGTGGAACTCCGTGCGGGCAGCGAGATACCAGACCACGCAGCTGGTGATCAGCCAGAGCAGGCCGATCCCCCAGATCAGCGGCCCCAGCGCGCCGCGCACCTGATCGATGAACCCCACGAAGGTCATGGCCAGTGCCAGGGCCACGCTGATGGGCACGAAGCTGGGCGGCGGAAGGTGGAGGGGGTGCTCCTGGTGAGCATGGTCCGCCTCGTCGACCTCGGTGATGTGGTCGGGCACGCCGCCTCCTACTTGACCGCGTTGAGGTACACGGCTGCCCAGATGAAGGTGATGCCGATCAGCGACAGCACCACGACGAACATGGAGATGCCGCTGCGCAGGTTCCTCCGGGCCAGCTTCTTGTCCACCTCGTGTCCTCCCTGGGTCAGCCGACCACGCGGTCGACAGCCATCACCGCGAAGAGCAGCGCCAAGTACACCATCGAATAGTAGAAGACGCGCCGGGCCGCGCGCGCGGACGGATCGCGAACCGCCACCACCGCGGCGCCGAGGAAGACTGTGTCGAGCACGGCCGCGCCCACCATGTAGATGGACCCGAAGAGGTGGGCGAGCACCGGCATCGCGGTCACCAGCACCAGGATCACGGTGTACAGGAGGATCTGGCGGCGGGTCTCACGCTCGCCGACGACCACGGGGAGCATGGGCACAGCGACGCCGGCGTAGTCGCGGCGGATGAGCAGTGCCAGCGCCCAGAAGTGCGGGGGGGTCCAGTAGAAGACCACGGCGAACAGGAACAGCGCGGTGAGCGTGAGCCTGCCCTGCACCGCCGCCCAGCCCACCAGCGGGGGAACGGCGCCCGCGGCTCCGCCGACCACGATGTTCTGCATGGACGAGCGCTTCAGCCACATCGTGTAGATGAGCACGTAGAAGAGCATCCCGCCGATCGCCAGCGCTGCCGCCAGCAGGTTGACCGCGACCACCAGCAGAGCGAAGGCCAGCGCTCCCATGGCGACCCCGAAGATGACGGCACTGCCGGGCTGGATCCGGCCCGCCGGGATCGGCCGCGTGCGCGTCCGTCCCATGCCGGCGTCGATGTCCCGATCGAACCAGCAGTTGATGGCGTGGGCGCCGCCGGCGGCCAGCCAGCCTCCGGCCACCGTGGCCACCACCAGCCTCAGCCCCGGCCACCCGCGCGCCGCCATGACCATGGCGAAGACGGTGGTGACCTCGAGGAGGATCACCACCCGCGGTTTGGTGAGCGCGAGGTAATCGCGGACGGTCTGCGCCGCACGCGCCCCGGCGCCGGCTCCGGCTGCCCGCTCGACACCGACGGCGACGCTCACGAGGTGGCCACCTCGGCGGGGACGGGACGCTCCACCCGGCCGTCGCCCGCGAGCTGACGGGCGGCCGCGCCCAGCGCGATCGCCGCGGTGAGGACGACGCACGCCCACAGCCCGCTCGCCAGGGCCAGGTGGAGGGCCCGCACCGCCGCGGGCAGGCGCAGGTCGACCACCAGGGCGCCGGCCGCGACCTGCGCGACGATCAACAGCGTGACCGCGAGCGTGGCCCGGCGCAGTCCCCGGTCATGAGGGCGCGCGCGGCGCAGGCGCATCATCGAGTAGCCGAGCAGGATCACCACGATTCCCGCCACCAGGCGGTGGAGCAGGTTGATGTCGGCGGCCTGCCCGGAGGACAGCTGGAATCCGTTGCCGCAGAGCGGCCAGCCGGCGCACGACGCCCCGGCCCCCTGGTCGACGACGAGGGCCCCGCTGAGCGCCAGGATGTAGGTGGCAGCGACCGCCACGGACGCCAGGCGCACCGTCCCCGCCGCAGGACCGGGGCGGTGGGATCCGGCGATCGCCGTGGTCACCGCGATCCACACCAGCGCCCCGAGCAGCAGCAGTGCGTTGGCGAGGTGGATCATGATCACCCCGCTGGGAAGGTTGAACTCGACGGTGATGGCGCCGAGCACGATCTGCATGACGAAGAGCAGCAGCACCACGCTGACACCGACCACGAGGCGGCGCACGTGGCGGTAGCGCAACCACACCACGGTGGCCAGCGCGACCACCAGGGCGGTCGCCACCGCGGCCACCCAGCGGTGTGTGAACTCGATCAGCGCGGTCTGCTCAAGGGGGGGCAGCAGGGCCCCGTGGCACAGAGGCCATTGATCCTTGTCACCGCAGCCCAGCCCGCTTCCCGTGACCCGCACCACTCCGCCCACGACGATGAGCAGGTACGTGGCGACCGCGGTCAGCGCCGCCAGGCGGCGCAGGGCTCGGGAGGCAGACCAGTTCACGGGGCGACGGGCGCGGCTCGGCGCGCCCGGCGCAGATCGCGAACCGGGCGAGCGCTGGACACCGCGGGCACGGAGTCGAAGTTGTGCGCCGGCGGCGGCGACGACGTCGCCCACTCCAGCGTGTTCCCCTCCCATGGATCGTCGGGGGCCGTCCTGGGACTGCGCAGGGTGACCACGAAGTTGATCAGGAAAACGGTGATGCTGATCGCGATGATGAAGGCGCCGAAGGTCTCCAGCGAGTTGAGGTCACCCCAGCCGCGGTTGTCCTCGTAGGTGGCGATGCGGCGTGGCATCCCCAGCATGCCGAGGATGTGCATGGGCATGAAGGTGAGGTTGAGGCCCACGATCATCAGCCAGAACTGCAGCTTGCCCAGCCTCTCACTGAGGAAGCGGCCGCTCACCTTGGGAAACCAGTAGAAGATGCCCGCAAAGACGCCGATCACGCTGCCGCCGAAGAGCACGTAGTGGATGTGGCCCACCACCCAATAGGTGCCGTGCAGGGTGCGGTCGACAGCCAGGCTGCCCAGGTAGACCCCGTCGATGCCGCCGATCAGGAACATGAGCAGGAACCCGGCCGCGAAGAGCATGGGCGTGTCGTAGCGGATGCTGCCACCCCACATGGTGGCCAGCCAGTTGAATATCTTGATCCCTGTCGGCACCCCGATGCAGAGCGTGGTGAACGCGAAGAACTCCTGGACCACGAGCGGAAGCCCGGTGACGAACATGTGATGCACGAAGACCACGAAGCCGAGCACCGCGATCGCCACCATCGACGCGGCCATGGCGCGGTACCCGAAGATCGGTTTGCGCGCGAACACCGGGATGATCTCGCTGATGATCCCGAAGGCGGGCAGGATCATGATGTACACCGCCGGGTGCGAGTAGAACCAGAAGATCAGCTGGTAGAGGATGGCGCTGCCTCCATGCTGCACGCTGAAGAAGCTGGCGCCCACCTGGCGGTCGAGCAGCACCATGGAGAGGACCCCCGCGAAGAAGGGTGAGGCCAGCACGATCAGTCCCTGGGTGACCTCGATCGACCACACGAACAGGGGCAGCCGGGCCCAGGTCATCCCCGGAGCGCGCATGTTGTGGATGGTCACCAGGAAGTTGATGCCCCCGAGCATGGAGCCGACCCCGAGGAGGTGCAGGCCGATGATCCAGAGATCCTGGCCGACCTGCGGCGAGTACGCCCTCTCGGTGAGCGGGACGTACCCGGTCCAGCCGGCCGCGCCCGAGCCCCCGAAGAGGAAGCCGGAATACATCACCAGGCCACCCGCCGGGATCAGCCAGAAGGAGAGCGCGTTGATGCGCGGGAAGGCCATGTCCCGGGCACCGATCATCAGGGGAACGAAGTAGTTGCCGAAGCCCGAGAGCACCGGGATGATCCAGAGGAAGATCATCGTGGTCCCGTGCATGGTGAAGATCTGGTTGTACTGGGCCGGGGTGAGGAACTTGTTCTGCGGCTCGGCCAGCTGGATGCGCACCAGCAGCGCCATCACCCCACCGACCAGGAAGAAGAAGAAGGTGGTGTAGAGGTACATGATCGCGATCTTCTTGTGATCGACTGTGGTGATCCAGCCGAGCACACCACGGTTCTTGTCCCACCGCGCCGCGAAACGAGCCTTCGGCACCGGCGCGCTGATCGCCGCCATCAGTCTTGCCCCTTGTGAACAGCCGGCCGGTCGACGTCGTCGTACAGATGCACGGAGCGGACCGGGCCGCGGTGGTGCACACGGAGGATGCAGGTCATTGGGAGGTCTGCTGGGTCAGCCATTTGTCGAACTGCCCCTGGGTCATGGCCACCACCTCCAGCAGCATGCTGGCGTGGCCCACCCCGCACAGCTCGGTGCACTGCCCGTAGTAGTGACCCAGGCGCGCCTCCAGCCACATGTGGTTGGTCTGGCCGGGCAGGGCGTTCATCTGACCGGCCAGCGAGGGCACGTAGAAGCTGTGGTCGACACCGCAGCCCTGGTCGGAGATGGCGTCGGCGATGCTCTCGCCGGAGCTGAGCTTCTGGCGCAGCCCGGCGGCCCGCTGGGCGGTGTCGCCCGTGGCCGTGGGCAGGTTGGGCTTGGTGACGCAGGGTGGATCGGTGGAGACCACCTGGAGGTTCACCGGGACGTTCTCGGGGACGTAGAGGGTGCCGAAGCTCTGCACGTCATTGCCATTGCGCGAGTGCTGACCCGCGTAGTCGAACGTCCAGCTGAACTGCTGGCCGATGACGGTGACGTTCATCACCGGGGCCGCGGCGGTGCTGGCCGGGGCATCGTTGATGAAACCCATCTGCGACACGGTGAGCCCGAACAGCGACATGAAGACGGCCAGCGGGACGGCGGTCCAGAAGAGCTCGAGACGCGTGTTGCCGTGGAACTGCGACGGTTCCTCGTCGTCGTGCTTGCGACGGAAGCGAAACATGCTGAAGAGCAGCATGGCCACGGTGAAGATGCCGAGCACCAGCGAGGCGCCGAGAACCCAGTTGAAGACGAAGTGCATGCTGTCGGCCACCGGGCCGCCGGGGTGCGCCGGCGAGGTGTCGACGAGGTTGGTGGCGAGGGGGTTCACCTGGACCGGCTCTCCGCATCCCATCCGTTGACGGCAACAACACGGGGTGCCGGCGTCGCGGCGGACGGCAGCCGGTCCGTCGTGAGGCGCGGCCCCGGCCCGCCTCCGTCGACGCCGCGAGTCAGGCCGCCGCGCATGATCGCACAGGCATCGCAGGCGCGGCAAACCACGCCGTTCACTTCTGCCACGGGCGCGCGGTGTTGCGTATCTGGTCCTTGACCAGCTCGGTGATGTCGACGTTGGTCAGCGCCGCGCTGTCCCAGTCGCCACGATTGCCGGGCGGCTTGGCGGGATCGGGGAGAGGCCGGCCGGAGGGGCCTGCCGGCTGCGGTCGCACCCTCCTGATGTGGTCGAGAAGCCCCATCTCAGCTGCTCACAGGTGGAAGTAGCGGAGCTTGCGCGATGGCTCGGCGCCCCCGGCGATCTCGCGCGCCCCCGCGGCGGCGTCCACGACGGCGCTCCCCCAGATGAAGAGGCCGTACACCAGGAGGCCGATGAACACGAGGATCGCGAACATGCCGAAGACCATGGCCAGGACGAGACGTCCGTCGGCGATCCACTGCCGCCCCAGCGCGCTTCCCCCCAGAAAGAAGAGCACGTCCGCGCCGAGGCAGCCGACCGCCCACATGAAGTAGTAGCGAGCCTTGCCCGACTGCCCGTTGTAGAGCTGGCCGCCGCCCGGGACCACCGAGAGGGCGGCCGCGACCCGCCAGTCCCGGCGGCGCGTGCTGGCCACTGCGCTCAACCCCACCTCGATCAGCGGGTGAAGAAGGACCGGTAGCAGTAGTACGCCGCCAGCACCAGCGAGGTCACCGCCCAGATGCTCACGAAGATGACGTCCCCCCAGCCGGCGTCACCGGGATAGAGCTCGGCAAGCGTGGGGTGGAGGGTGGCGATCATGTGCTCAGTGGGACTTGAAGTTCTCGAGGTAGTGCTCGCCCAGGACGATGAGCACGCACAGCCCGATCAGGATGGCCAGCATCAGCATGGTGCCCAGGAGGTCGCGAGCGAAGGTGCGCCGTCTCATCTGTTGGAGCTGCCTCCCTACGGCAGGGTGGTGTAGTCCTCCCAGTGGCGGATGAATTGGATGAGGACGTGGATCTGGTCCTCACTGAGGATCCGGCTGCCCGGCTTCTGCTTGTCGCGCGTCGGGTCGTAGGTGAAGTCGGAGGCTGTGGAACCCCAGTTGGGCATGATGCTTCCGATGTGCTCGAAGCCGGTGAAGCCGTACTCGATGCAGCGGTAGTAGTAGTCCTCGTTGAAGTAGCCGAGACGGTCCTGGTTGGCCAGGGGTGGTCCCTTGCCACCCTCGCCCTGGACGCCGTGACAGGTGACGCAGTACTTGTAATAGAGCTGCGCGCCGCCGGTGAAGTCGTACTCGGGATTGATGATCACGTTGAGGTGAGCGTCGGCCTGGTTCAGGGACAGGCGGCCACCGTTGTGGCAGACGATGCAGCCCACCTGGTCGATGCCCACCTTCTGGAGGGCCGGGGGCTGGCTGGCGTTGAGCGCCGAGGGGGCCACGGAGGCGGGCAGCGGGCCGGGCAGCACCGAGCTGGGGGTGACCGTGTAGCCCTGCTTGGCGTTGGTGGCGGCGCCGGTCACCGAGTAGGGCAGGAAGCCCGTGCCCGTGACGCCGTAGATGCTGTAGTCCATGGCCGCCACCACCCCCTTCCCGGTCGCCGAGGTCACGCTGGGGCCGTTGGCGATGTAGGCGGGATGCACGCCGGTGAGGTGGTTCTGGGCGATGAGCGCCTGGGCATTGGGCTCGTACTTCATGAAGTCCTTGGCCAGGCGCTGAGCGGCCAGCTCGGGACCGATGACGCCGATGTCGGGAACGTGACAGGAGATGCAGCGCTCGACGCGAAAGGTGTCGCCGCGCTTGGCGTCCGCGAAGGTCGGGAAGATCTGCTGCACCTGGAGGTTGAAGCTGGCGTTGTAGTCCGACTGGTAGCGCTGCTGGAGTGACAGGTAATCGCGATCCTGGCTGTCGCGGATGGCGGCGATGCCAACCAATGCGATCAGCACCGCTGACAGGATCACGAAGACCCACCTGCTCACGTCGTCGCCTTGAGCCCCGGGTGCCCGAGGACGCGCGTCCAGTCCCAGTTGAAGGCGAGGCCGCGGAAGAACACCCCGATGACCACGAAGCACACCGCCAGGCAGAGGTAGATGGTGAACAGCGCGATCGCCACCTTGCGGTCCTGGGGACGGCGACTGGGATTGCGGTCCAGGTACGGGGTCAGCAGCATGAAGATGATCACGAAGCTGGGAAAGGCCACCCCCGCCATGACCGGGGGAAAGCGCTCGAGGAGCTCCTGGAGCCCGACGAAGTACCAGGGGGCCTTGGCGGGGTTGGGGGTGATCGCCAGGTTGGCGCGCTGGAGCAGGGGCGCGTTCACCTGGATCGACACCCCGATCAGGAAGATGAAGGCGGCGAGCCCGGCCAGGAACTCCTTCCACACCAGCGCCGGGAAGGTGACCACCGTCTCCTCCTCCTCGCGGCGGCGCACCACCAGCGGGGTGGCCGCCAGCTCAGGCCCGGTTCCCCGTGGCCGGGGGGTGCGCACCGCGGGCAGGGCAGCTCGGCTGAGCGGAGCCGAGGCGCCCTCGCCTGTCTCGCCGGAGTTGTCGCCAACCACCGTCGCCATCGCTCAGAGGCCTCCAGTGAACCCGTCCTTGCGGACGCGCCAGAAGTGTATGACCATCAGGATGAACCCGATCAGGGGCAGGGCGACGACGTGTAACACGTAGAAGCGGATGAGCGCGCCCTGGCCGACGTTGCGGCCGCCCAGGAGCAGGTAGCGGGTGTAGGGGCCGGCGATGGGCGCGTACTTGGCCATGTTGGTGCCCACCGTGATCGCCCAGACGGCGAGCTGGTCCCAGGGCAGCAGGTAGCCCGAGAACGAGAGCAGCAGCGTGGTCAGCAGCAGGAAGGTGCCGATCGCCCAGTTGAACTCACGCGGTGGCTTGTAGGCGCCCTGGTAGAAGACCCGGGCCATGTGCAGCCAGACGGTGATCACCATGCCGTGCGCCGCCCAGCGGTGCAGGTTGCGGATCACCAGTCCGAAGGTGGCGACGAACTGCAGGTCCTTGATGTTCTGGTAGGCCTGGTCCACCGAGGGGATGTAATAGAACATCAGGAAGAGCCCGCTGATGGTCAGCAGGATGAAGAGGAAGAATGAGAGACCGCCCAGGCAGAGGGTGTAGCTGACCCGGATCGCGGACCTCTTGACCCGCACCGGGTGGATGTGCAGGAAGAAGTTGGTCAGCGCGGTGCGGGCGGCGACCTTGTCGGTGGTGGGCAGGCCGTGGCGGAAGATCGAGCCCCACACCTGCGCGGCGAAGGCGCGCAGCGGGTTGCCCTCGGTCGGCCGTGAGCTCACCGCCCCTCCTCCATCGCATCTCTCCCGTCCATGCTCAGCTCACACCCCGATCGTGGCGCCATTGCTCTTGCCCGTCTTCGGGTCGAGGCGCCACTTGGGGACGGTGGTCTCGCCGGCCTGGCGGTACACGGTGATGGCGCCCCGGTTGACCACGAAGAACTTGTCCGGCGCGACCTGGATGTCGACCCAGTCCATGGGCCGCGGGGCGGGTCCGTAGAAGTTGGTCGAATCGATGTAGTAGCGGCTGCCGTGGCAGGGGCAGGCCCAGCCGTTGCGCGTGGAGATGGCGCTGCCCTCCGCCGTGTAGTGCTGGGCGACGGCCTGCGAGGAGTCGACGACGCCGCTGCCACTGGTCACATCGCTGACGTAGTTGGGGGTGCAGCCGAGGTGGGTGCACACCAGGTACACGGCGTAGATCCCGATGGTGTCGAGCACCACGGTGACCCGGTTGGCGGTGTCGCTGATGACGTTGACCTTGAGCGTGCCGCCGCCGGTGAGCTGGTCGACGGTGAAGTTCGTCTTGAACTGGGGCGGCGATTCCAGGGTGGCGGCCGGGAACATGAACTTGAGCAACTCGATGCCGCCGAAGAGGGTGGCGCCCACCGCCCCCAGCGTTCCCGCCAGCATCAGGAACTGCCGGCGGGTCGTCTCGACCCGCGAGCGCAGCTTGCCGCGGGGCGTGTCGTACGGGTTCAGCGCCATGAGGGCCTCAGGACGGGAGTACGGCGACGGAGCAATTCTAGCGGCGGGCCGGGAGCCGGCCGCTCTCAGACAAAGGGGTTGTTCGAGGGTGGCGTGATGATGTCGGCGAAGACGATGGTCGAGATCATGATCACCACGAACGCGACGATGATGACCAGGCATCCGAAGTCGGAACGGAGGGCGAGGATGAAGCGTTCGACCATTTCTTCCCATCAGAGCCGACCTCGGACGCGACGGCGCACAGGATAAGCGACGGTCCGCGCGCCATGCCTCAGGTTCGGGCACGCGGCGCTGACCGCTGCTACCGTCATCGCGCCATGAGCGATTGGCGCACCCTCGAGATCTACGGAACCTTCATCCAGGTCACCGGCGAGCTGGAGATCGTTCGCCCCGACCGGGTCAGCGACTCCATCAACCGCTTCGGCGACTACCTGCAGCTGCGCAATGGCTGGGCGGAGCCGCTCTCGGTGAGCTACCCGATCCTGAGCCGCACCGAGCCCACCCTCACCGTCGCCAAGGCGGCTGTGGTGCTGATCTGCCCGCGCGACGACAGCGGCGATGGCAGCCGGGCGCTGTGGCGCGAGAAGATCGCCCACCCGGCCTCCATCAACACCCAGGCGTTCTCGATGGTCGGCGACGTCCACCTCGAGCCGCGCCACACCCTCCAGGATCACCTCGAGCGCTCGCCGGGCGACTTCATCGCGGTCACCAACGTGTCGGCACTCTGGGTCACCGCGATCAGCTCAGGCACCCATGCCCTGCAGCGACCCTTCGCCCTGCTCAACCCCGCCGCGATCCTCAGCTTCTCGCTGCGGTAGGGAGCGGTCCCCGGCCGGCCTCCAGCCCCGCGGCTGGCCTGCCCGCCCCGGTTCAGATGACCAGCGTGCGCCCGGCGGTCCGCCTGCGGCGAGCGGTCTCGAGTGCGCCGATGAGCAGGCACAGCACCGCCACCGCCGCGAAGCCCAGGCCGATGAACACCTTGATCGTCCGGTCGCCCACCGCCAGCCCCGTGCCGGCGGTGTTGCTGAAGGCCTTCTCCGCGGGCGCCGCCCAGACGGTGCTGATGAAGGCCATCACCACCCAGAGCGACGCGATGAAGTACCAGAGCGCGGCGGGGTTGGGCCGGCCGGACCTGGGCCGGGCGGCGAAGTAGAAGGCCGCCAGCGCGATGGCCTCGAGGGCGACGTAGCCGTTGAAGAGGATGAACACGAACCAGAAGCTGAGCTGCTCGGCGGTTTTCAGGCCGGCGAAGCCGTTGATCGCGAACGCGCTGCTGGAATCCGCGAGCAGATGCATCGCGGCCAAAGATACAACGAAGCCATCGAGGCGGGCGAGCCGGCGGCGGCCCCGCGGCGCGCCCCGTAACGGCCCGGCGACGGGTAGGCTTGTACTCAGACGATGCCCACCGCCCCATTTCCCCATGCCACGATCGAAGCGGCGAGGGGCGTGACAGCCATCCCGGTGGCCCAGATCCTCTCCCTCGGTGCTTACGTCCCTGAGGGCGTGCTCACCAACTCCGACATGGAGGCGATGGTCGAGACCTCGGACACCTGGATCGTGGAGCGGACCGGCATCCGGGAGCGGCGCCGCGTCGCCCCCGGCGAGACCGCGGCGTCGATGGGGGCTCGCGCCGCCAGGGAGGCGCTGCTCCGGGCCGGCACCCCCGTCCCCGACGCCATCATCGTGGCCACCTGCAGTGCCGAGACCCGGTTGCCGGCGACCGCCTGCCTGATCCAGGAACGGCTCGGCCTGGTCGGCATGCCGGCCTTCGACATCAATGCCGCCTGCTCCGGTTTCGTCTACGCACTGGCGATCTCGGAGTCGCTGATCCGCAGCGGCAGCGTCGGCACCGTGCTCGTCGTCGCCAGTGAGGCGCTCACCACGCTGGTCGACTACACCGACCGCTCGACGTGCGTCCTCTTCGGTGACGGCGCGGCCGCCGCGGTGGTGGGTGGCAGCGAGGGCGGTGGCGGCATCCGCGCGGTGCGCTGGGCGGCCGACGGCGCCGACTCCGGTCTCATCTACTTCGGCCCCAGCCCCGACGACCTGGACGGGCCGAGCGCGATCCGCATGGTCGGCCGGGGCACGTTCCGCAAGGCGGTGGAACGGCTCGCCGAAGCAGCGCTCCTGCTCTGCGGGGACGCCGGCTGGGCGGCCGACGACATCGACTGGTTCATCCCCCACCAGGCCAACCTGCGCATCATCGAGGCCACCGCCAAGCGTCTCGGTGTTCCCATGGACCGGGTGATCGTCAATGTCGAGCGGGTCGGCAACACCAGCGCGGCCTCCATCCCCCTGGCCATCCACGAGGCCGCGGCCGCGGGACGGGTCCGCCCCGGGCAGCGGATCGTCAGCGTCGCCTTCGGCAGCGGGGTCACCTGGGGAGGGGTGGCGCTCGAGTGGACCGGTCACCCCTCCCTGTGATGGCGCGGCGCAACACCGCGCACCCGCTCGCCGCCCCCGGCCCCAAGCTCCGCCCCGTCGCCCCCGCGGGCACTGTGGAGTGCCGCGGCTGCGGGCGCCGCTTCGTCGAGGCTCGCTTCGAGAAGCACCTGCGCGTCTGCCCGGACTGCGGCCGGCATGCGGTGGTGCCGGCCCCCAATCGCGCAGCCCAGCTGGCCGATCCCGGGACCATCGACACAGTGGCGATGGACATCAGCGACCGCGATCCGCTGGGATTCGACGACGGGGTCGCCTACCCGTCGCGGGTCGCCGCGGCCCGCCGGCGAACCCGGCTGCAGGAGACCTTCCTGATCGCCCGGGCCGCAGTGGGGACAGTGCCCACCGTTCTCGCCTGCATGGACTTCGGGTTCCTGGGCGGGTCGCTGGGCAGCGCCGCCGGTGAGCAGTTCGCCCGCGCCTGCGACCTCGCGGTCGCGGAGCGGCGCGCTCTGATCGCCGTCTGCACGTCCGGCGGCGCGCGCATGCAGGAGGGCATCGCGTCACTGGCCCAGATGGCCCGCTGCTCGGCCGGCGTGGTGGCGGTGGCTCGCGGCGGTCTCCCCTACATCTCGGTCCTCGCTGATCCGTGCTTCGGCGGGGTCACCGCATCGTTCGCTGCCCAGGCCGACGTCATCCTCGCCGAGCCCCACGCACGCATCGGCTTCGCGGGAGGAAGGGTCATCGAACAGGCCAGCCACGACCGCCTCCCGGAGGGGTTCCAGACGTCCGAGTTCCTCCTGGCGCACGGCATGGTCGACGCGGTCGTCGAACGTGGCGCGCTGCGCGACACCATCGTGCGCCTGCTCATCGGGTTCACCGCGCGCGCATGACGGTCAGCACCGAGACCGCGGAGCGCGAGCGGGTTGCCTTCGCCGCCGTCGAGCTGGCCCGCAACCCCGGCCGCCCGCGTGCGCTGCAGGTGATCGCCGGCGCCTTCACCGAGTGGACCGAGCTGCGCGGTGACCGGCTCTACGGCGACGACCGCGCGGTGGTGGGCGGACCGGCACGGCTGGACGACCGCTGGGTGATGGTCATCGGCCAGGAGAAGGGCACCGACGCGATCAGCCGCGCTCTCCACAACTTCGGCATGCCCCACCCCGAGGGCTATCGCAAGGCGCAGCGGCTGATGCGCACCGCCGAGAAGTTCGGCATGCCCGTGGTCTGTCTGGTCGACACGCCGGCTGCGCATGCGGGGGTCGGCGCAGAGGAGCGCGGCCAGGCGTGGGCGATCGCGCAGTCGCTGATCACCATGCTCGAGCTGCGCGTCCCGGTGGTCAGCGTCGTGCTCAGCGAGGGCGGCTCGGGTGGAGCGCTGGCACTGGCGCTCGCCGACCGCGTGCTGGCGCTGGAGAACGCGGTGTACACCGTGGCTCCCCCCGAGACGTGCGCCGCCATCCTCTACCGCGACGCCGGGCAGCGCGCTCGCGCCGCCGCGGCGCTGCGACCCGGCGTGGCCACCGCCCACGGCATCGGGCTGGTCGACGAGCTCATCCCCGAACCCCTGCCCGGCGCGCACGCGCACCCGGAGCTGTGCGTGGCCGCCCTGCGCGGCGCGCTGGTGCGGCACCTCGACGAGCTGTGCGCCAAGGACATCGAGACGGTGTTGCGGGAGCGCACCCAGAGATATCGCCGCGCCGGCGACTGAGGCGGCCGGCTAGGCAGCCACCTCCGCCGGTCGGGCCGCGGAGGTGTCGCGCTCGGGACGCTTGAGGAAGAAGGCAGGGATGACGCCGATCGCCGAGAGGATGGCGATCAGGACGAACGTGCGGTCGAAGGCATCGCTGAAGACCCCGCCCGCGAAGCGATGGTTGAAGGAGTCGAGCAGGGCGTTGCCGGTGCTCGGCTGCGTGCTGCCCGAGCTCTCCTGCGCTGACGACGCGGCGATCTTGCGCTCCAGGAATCCGCAGTACTGCTGGGCTGTCAGCTGCGGTTGATGGAGGACGGTGGCGGCGGCGGCCATCACGGTGGCGGGTGGCGCGCAGGCAGTCTGTCGGGCTGCGGTCGCGAACTGCCCCGCCAGCACGGTGACCAGGACCGCGATGCCCACCGACGAGGAGAGCCGCTGCAGGGTGTTGGTGATGCTCGAGGCCCGCGACGTGTAGCGACGCGGCACCCGCGCCATCGCCGCCGACATCGTCGGCATCATGGCGAAGCCCATCGCGAACCCGCGGAGAAGCAGCGCGCTGATCACCAGCCAGTTCGACGAGTCGTAGTGGATCTGGGCCAGGACGACGCTGCCGATGGTGAGCAGGACCAGGCCGGTGGCCACCACCCATCTCGGTCCGATGCGGTCGGTGAGGTAGCCACCCAGCGGCATCGACACCGCGGCCATCGCCGCCTGGGGAAGAAGCAGCAGCCCCGTCTCGATGGCGTCGTAGCCGTGGACCTCCTGGAGGTAGAGGGGCAGCAGCAGCATGGTGCCGAACATGGCGGTGACCACGAGGAAGCTGAGCGCCATCGCCCACGAGAAGGTGCGGTCGCGGAACAGCGAGAGCTGCAGGAGCGGGTCGCGGGTGCGCAGCTGGCGCACCCCGAAGGCACCCATGAGCAGCACGCTGACCACGAGCAGCGACACCACCAGCGGGGACGTCCAACCGAGGTCGGTGCTGCGATCGACGGCGTACATCAGCGCCAGCACCGCGGGAACGCCGCTGAGCAGGCCGAGGACGTCGAGGCGCAACCCGGCGGTGTGGTGCGACTCGCGGAGGAACCGGGTGGCCGCGATGAAGGCGATGATCCCGATGGGAACGTTGACGTAGAAGATCAGGCGCCAGCTGAAGTCCTGCACGAAGTAGCCGCCCAGCACCGGCCCCACCGCGGGTGCGATCAGCATGGGCACGCCGAAGATGCCCATCACCTTGCCCATCTGCTGCGGCCCGACGGCCTGCAGGATGATGGTCATGCCGATGGGCATGAGCATGCCGCCGCCGATGCCCTGGAGGACGCGGAAGAAGATCAGCTCGCCGAGGTTCTGGGAGACGCCGCAGAGCATCGACGCCACCGTGAACATGACGATGGTGATCAGGTAGAGCCGCTTGGTCCCCCAGCGATCCGTCGCCCACCCGGTGAGCGGGATCACCGCGCCCTGCGCCAGCAGGTAGCCGGTGACCACCCAGGCGATGTCGGTGTAGCTGCCGGCGTGGAGATCGTGCTGCAGCGTGGGGATGGCGATGTTGACGATTGTCGAGTCGAGGATCGTCATGATCGTGCCGCAGAGCACCACGGCGAGCGCCACCCACTTGTAGTCGAAGCGGCCGACCCGGGTGGGGGCGACGCTCACCTCCTCCTGGACAGCGGGCCGCTCTGTGACGGTGGTCTCGGGCATGTGCGGGCCACCATACCCGTTCACGGTTCCAACCAATCCTGGCCGCGCCCGGCGCGCTGCGCAGATGCCCGGCCGGCGCCTCACTGCGCGGGCAGGCGCTCCATGAGGCTGGCGCGATGGCCCGCCTTGACCCGGCGCATGGCGGCATCGGAGTGCTGCAGGAGGCCGTCCACGTCGTCGGCGTCGGTGGGGAAGATGGCGACCCCGCAGGAGATGGTCACCCCCGCCCTGCTCAGCTCACCGTCTTCGCGAACGCGAACCTCGAAGGAGGTGCTGATGCGAAGCCCGACGGCGGCAGCCTCCTCGTGGTCGGCGCCGGGCAGCACGCAGACGAACTCGTCGCCGCCATAGCGGGCGGCGGAGTCCTCGCGGCGCAGGGAGTCGTGGAAGACCTGGGCGAGGATGGTCAGGACACGATCCCCGGCGGCATGGCCGAAGGTGTCGTTGACCGCCTTGAACCGGTCCAGGTCGCAGAAGACCACGCCGAGCGAGGTGCTGCGCCGCCGCGCCCGCGCCACCTCCTGGTCGAGGGTGCGGGTGAGCTGGCGGTGATTGGCCAGCCCGGTGATGCTGTCGAGGTGAGCCTGGTCGAGCTCGCGCTCGTAGCGCCGGGCTCTCTCGATCGCCCGCGCCGCCTCGTCGGCCAGCGCGGTCACCACGGTGACGTCCTCCGCCGCCCAGACCAGCTCCCGGCGGTGCGAGGTGAGCACGTAGACGCCGATGACCTCGTCGTCGATGACCAGGGGCGCGCCGATCGCGGAGAGGATGACGCCGCGGCGCAGGTTGAGGAGCTGCTCGCGCACCTGCTGGCCGAGGCGGGCCTGAGCCATGCTGACGTCGTACGCGGTCGGCCACAGCAGCGGCCGGCTGGCGGCGAAGATCCGCCCCGCCAGCCCCTCTCCGGGGGCGAGGGTGAAGTCGAGGTTGTCGCTGTCGAGCGAGGACACCCCGTCGGGGCCGAGGTAGAGCGGCAGCGGCCGGAGCCGGTCGGTGGCCACCTCGTGGAGCAGGACGGCGGCGTGGGTGGTCAGGGGAAACGCGTCACGGCTGGCCTCGAGCACGGCCCGGGTCACGCCCAGGACGTCGATCGCCGTTCCCACGCGCTCGGCGGCGACGCCCTGCGCCGAGTTGCGCAGCTTGTCGGAGTCGGCGCTGGCCCCGAAGGACTTGGCGCGGGCGAGGACGACGAGCTCGAGCCCGGTCATGAAGGCGATGGCGAAGAGCAGGGTGGGGACGTCGCCGTGCTGCCAGCGCAGCCAGACGGCGGCGAAGACACCGTCGACGAGCACCGCCGCGGCCACCAGCGCCCGGGCTCGCGCCTGGGCCGGCGAGGTGAGATGGATGGCTGTGAAGAGCAGGATGGCGAGGACGTCGATGCGGTCGAGGTAGCCGCTGGCGAGGGCGACGATGAGGCCCGCCAACCCCGCCGCCACCAGGGCGCGCAGGATGACCACCAGGTCGCGCCACAGCCAGGCGCGGCGGCCCAGCAGCAGGGTGGCCACGGCGCACACGGCTCCGACCAGGGCCACCGCGAGCTCGCCGTTCCAGTGAGACCGGGGCAGGGGCAGGGTGAGCAGGCGCGCCAGGATGGCGGCGAGCATCAGCGCCAGTGCGAAGCCCGCGGCGCGCCGCGGCGCTGCCGAACGTCTGCCCACGAGTCCCTCTGTGCCATCTCTGCCGCGATTGCGGCAGTCGTGCGTCTATCTTTTCAGACGGTGGCGCTGCTGTTGCCCTTCGTTACCGCTTTGGCGGCGCCTCGCTTGTGGGCTGTCCCCCGGTCTGGTAGCGTTGCGCAGACGAACTGACGTTCGCACGGCCAGGACCGCCTCGCAGACGCACCCCACGCATGAGCACAAGCCTCCTTCACCTCGCCGATCTGCACCTCGATCGTGCCTTCGCCGGCATGGGATGTCAGGGGGAGCTGGCGATCCGGCGGCGCCTCGGCCTGCGCGACGCCCTGCGGCGCGCCGGGCAGACCGCCGCGGAGCGGGGATGCGCCGCGGTCACCATCGGCGGCGACCTGTACGAGCACGACCGGGCCGGCGCCGACACCGCCACCTACCTGCTCGACACCTTCGCGTCGTGGGCTCCGATCCGGGTGCTCCTCGCCCCCGGCAACCACGACGCCCTGATGCCCGGTTCGATCTACAGCCGCACCGACTGGCCGGCCAACGTGCACCTCTTCGACAGCGCCGAGCTTCGCCCGCATGCCCTCGCCGACGGGCTCACCATCTGGGGACTCGCCCATCTCGAGCCCGCCTGGCAGGGCGACCCCCTGGCCGGCGCGGCGGTCTCGGGCGATGGCGGCGTCCACCTCGCCCTCTTCCACGGCGCCGAGATCGGCTCCCGGCCGGAGGGCAAGGCCCTCCACGGGCCGTTCCGCGCCGCGGAGGTGCGCGAGCGCGGCTTCGCCGCCGCGCTGTGCGGCCACTACCACCGCCGCCGCCTCGATGAGCCCAGCGGCCTGCTCTACCCGGGCAGCCCGGAGCCTCTCACCTTCGACGAGTTCGAGCCGCGGGGCGCGGTGCTCGTCGAGGTGGCGGGAGACGGCTCGGTCAGCTTCGAGCCCTTGACCGACAACCGCTGGCACGCTCGCACCGCCGTGGCCGACGTGTCCGGGGCGCGCAGCCTCGCCGACGTCGTCGACGCCGCCTGCGCTGCCGCGGCGCTGGCCTGCGCCGGGCTCGAGGCGGAGCGGACCATGCTGCGCCTCGACCTGGTGGGCGAGATCGATCAGCGTGTCTCCACCGACAGCTTCACGGTGGAGACATCGGTCCGCGAGGGGTGCGGAGCGGCCGCGGTGCGCGCCCGTGACCTCACCACCCCGGCGCTGAGCCTGGCGGTGGTCGGGGGCGATGGCGCCGTGCGCGATGCCTTCGCCCGGGCGGTCGCCGATGCCGCGGAGGCGGCCGGCGCCGACCAGCGGCCCGTTCTCGACGACGCCCTCCGCTATGGCCTGCAGGCCCTGGGCGGCGCGGAGATCGGTCTCCGATGAAGCTCGACCGCCTCGAGATCACCGGCTTCGGCAGGCTCAGCGACTTCGAGGTCGAGTTCCACCCTCGCATCACCGTCCTGCTCGGCGAGAACGAGTCGGGCAAGTCGACGGTGCACCGTGCGCTCCGGGCAGCCCTCTACGGGCTCGATGCCGGCGGCCCCGGACGTCCCACCGAGCGGAGCGACTGGACACGGTGGATGCCCTGGACCGGTGAGGCCTACGGCCTGGCGCTCACCTATGAGCTGGGCAGTGGCCGCCGGCTGCGGGTGGCTCGCCGCCTCGAGCAGCGCGACCATGTCTGCCAGGTCCATGAGATCGGTGGCGGCGACGTCACCGCCGAGCTGCGCGTGGGCCGAGCCGTGGCGCCCGGCCTTGTCCACCTGGGCATCGACGAGACCGTCTTCTGTGCCAGCGCCTGCGTCGGGGAGGACGGGCTGCGGCTGGGTGCTGCGGACACTCCCGCAGCCCGGGCCGGCGAGGTGCAGGAGGCGATCGAACGGCTCGCCGACTCGGGGGGAGAGACCACCGCCGCCGAGGCGCTCGCGGCCATCGCCGACGCGGTCGCACGCGTGGGGTCGGAGCGGCGCGCCGGGAGCCCCCTGGGTCGGGCGGTCAACCGTCTCCGCCAGCTCGACGTCCAGGTCGCCGAGGCGCGCCGCAGCCTGGGTGCGCTGGCGGCCGAGGAGGAGCGTCTGCGCGAGCTCGAGCTGAGCGCGGTGGGTGCCGAGCAGCGCCGCCTCGATGCGGAGCGCCGCTGGCTGCTCGGCCGCCTGGCCGCGATCTCGGCGCAGCGTGCCGACCTGGAGGCGACCGACGCCGAGGTGGCCCAGCTGGCGGCGGAGATCGAGGGCACGGCGCAGCTGGCGACATTCCCGCTCGATGCGGAGGACCATGTCGCCGCCCTGGCCGCGGAGATCCTCGAGGCCCACCGCTGCGCCGACGAGGCCCGGGCGCGCTCCCAGGCGGCGGCACCGCAGCTGGCCGAGGTGCGCAGGCGTCGCGCCGAGATCGCCGCCGGGCTGCGCGCCCTGGGACGCTCCGACGTGGTCGACGACGCCGCCATCGCCGAGGCGGCCACGCTGGAGCGCGCCCTCACCGAGACGCTCGCCGGGCGCCGCCGCGGCGACGAGCTGGCGGGCGCGGTGGAGCGCCGCCTGGCGCTGCGGCGTGAGATCGCCGCCACCGGGATGGCGGGCACCAGCGCGGCCGGGGTGGAGGCGGCGATCGAGCTCGTGAGAGCCGCCCGCGGGGGTCGCTCCAGCCGGCTGGCCACGCTGGGCGCCACCCTGGCCCTGCTCACCGGGACGGTCGCGGCGGCCGTGGCCGCGGCCTCACGGCACGGCCAGTGGGCCCTGCTCGCCGGCGGCGTGGCGCTGGTCGCCACCATGGTCATCCTCCTCGTCGACAGGCTGGTGGCCGGTGATGCCGACCACGCCCGCCGCCGTCTCGGCCGGCTCTGCCCGGGCGTGGCGCTGGACGGCGAGGGCCTGGAACGGCTCGCCGAGCGCCTCCCCCGCCTGCGAGCCCTGCACGCCGAGCTGCAGCGCGAGGAGCTGCGCGTCGAGAGCCTGGCCGCCGAGGTGGAGGCTGCCGAGATCCGCCTGGGCGAGCTGGCCCGCAGCGCCGCCGCCCTGGGGTATCGATGCGAGCTCGGGGCCATGCGCTCACCGGCCGGGTCGCGCAGCGCGGAGGCCACCATTCGTGCGGTGCTCGAGGCGGTGACGGGTGCCGCCGGCATCGGCCAGCGCCGCCACGAGCTGAGCTGCGAGGACGGGGTCCTGCAGCTGCGTGAGGCCGGCCTCGACGAGCTCGCCGGCGAAGCCTCCGCACGCGAGGCCGCCGCCCAGCCCGCCTCGGCCCGGCTGGTCCGCGTCCTCGAGGTCGCCGGGGTGGCCTCGTCGCTGCCCCCCGCCGAGGCGGTGGCTGCCTTCCGTGCCGGCTGCGCCGGGCGGCGGCGCCATGATGCGGCGCTGCGACGCCTCTCTGAGCTGCGGCGACGCAGCTCGCTGTGGGCTGACCTGACCTCCCTGAACCGGTTGGCGGGCGAGCTGGAGGCGAGGCTGACGGCTCGGGGCGGCGACCCCGCCGACATCGCCGCCACAGATCCGCTCGATCACGCCCAGCTCCAGGACCTGGAGACCGAGGCCGACCATGCCCGCCAGGGTGCGGTGGCGGCGTCGACCGCCGCATCTGCGCTGCGCGCTCGCCTCGCCGCGGTGCGCGGTGCCATGCCCGCGCTCGCCGACCTGGAGGACGAACGGGCGGCGTGCCTGGGGGCGCGCGACCGCGGTCTGCACCAGCTGGCCGCCCTGAACCGCGCCGCCCAGCTCATCGAGGCCGCCACCCGCAGCATCCACCGCGACCTGGCGCCGCGCCTGGCCGCGTCGGTCGCCGAACGCCTGGCGCTGCTCACCGAGGGGCGCTACGCCGCCGTCAACGTGGACACGGCCCACTTCGAGGTGTCGCTGCTCGGCCGCGACCGTCCCGACCTGGTCTCCCTCGACCTGGTCTCCCACGGGACGCGCGACCAGGTCTCGCTGCTGCTCCGGCTCGCGCTCGCCGAGGTGCTCAGCGCGGCCGGTGAGGAGGTCCCCCTGCTTCTCGACGAGCCGCTGCTCAACTCCGATCCGCGGCGCCGCAGCACCGCGCTGCGCTTCCTCTGGAACCTCTCGGCGACCAACCAGGTGGTGATCAGCACATCCGACCCCAGCCTGGTCACGGCCCTGCAGGCCGCCTCGGACGGCGACGCCCCGGCCGTGCTGACCATGCCCGGCGCGGGCCCGACCATCGAGGCCACCGGCAGGGTCATCGCCATGGCTCGCCGGCTCTGATCCGCCCGATCAGAGCAGCGCCGCGATCCTCGCCAGGCCGGCCAGCTCCGACGCGTCGCCGCTGAACAGCGGGATGCGCACCGCCTCGGCCCCGCCCAGCCGCTCGAGGCGGCCGAGCTGGCGCGCGTCCCGCTCCGCGATGGCATGGAACCGCAGCCAGCGCTCGCCGATGGCGGTGAGTGACTCCCGGGCCACGCGGTGGCCCAGCCGCTGGTTCAACCAGGCGGGCAGCCGGTCGTCATCGGCCAGGGCCTGCGCGGTGGCGAGGGCGGTGCGGTCGCGCAGCGAGTCGGGCAGGGTGCGGTTGGCCACCACCCCGCGCAGCGGCATTCGATACTCGCGCAGCCGGGACGCGAAGAACTCGGCCTCCGCAAAGGGAGCCGGCTCCAGGGTGGTGACCACCACGAACCCCACCTGCGGGCTGCGCAGCAGGCGATACACGTCGCGGGCGCGCTGCTGCACGCCGGAGTAGATCTTCTGGAGGTCGGAGACGAACTCCCCGACCTCGCCGAGCACGTCGCCGCCGAGGAGGCGGTCGGCCATGCGCAGGAGGGGGGCCGCCGCCAGGTTGGCGGCGTGGAACCCGAAGAGCGTGGGTCCGGAGAGCCAGCTGAGCAACTTGGCACCCACGAAGTCGGTGAGACGGTTGGGCGCCTCCAGGAAGTCGAGCGCGCTGCGCGATGGTGGGGTGTCGATGATCAACGTGTCGTACTCCCCTGCCTCATGGAGCTCGTAGAGTGCCTCCATGGCCATGTACTCGTGCGAGCCGATGAAGGAGTCACTGATGCCCTTGTAGAAGCGGTTGCCGAGAATGCGCTGGGCGTCACGGCGGGTGGGCGCCATCCGCACCACCATCCGATCGAATGTCGACTTCATGTCAAGCATGGCCGCAACCAGCTCACCCTCGACCTCGATGCCGGCGCGCCGGAGGCGGGCCCGCGACACCTTGACCGGCTCGGTGCCGATCTCGCGGAGCCCCAGCGCGGTGGCCAGCCTTCGCGCCGGGTCGACGGTGAGCACGAGCACGCGCCGATCGCTGCGCTGCGCCATGGCCAGCCCCAGCGCCGCGCTGATGGTGGTCTTGCCGACCCCGCCGCTGCCGCAGCAGATGACCACCTCGAGGTTGTCCAGCCTCCCGACCAGGCCGGCGTCGGGGGTGGGGGCGCGGGCGGCGGTCACGCGCCGCCGGCCCCCTGGCGGAGAGCGGCGACCACGGCCCTGGTGGTGGCGAGCCCGGTGCGCTCGGCCAGCAGCGGCACCTCCACGACGGGCAGATCGAGCTTGGCGCGCAGCTGGCGCGCCTGCGCCTGGGCGCCGGTGAACAGCCTCTCCCCAAGCTCCAGGTCGGCACCGATGTGGGCAACCCCGGGGAGGCGCCCGCGAACCTGGGCGTCGGCGGTGGCCAGGTCGGCGAGCACCCGGCGGGCGGCCGCCGGCATCGGTTTGGGCGGCATCCTGTTGAGCACGCAGAGAGCCATGTGCACGGTGTTCTGCCTGGCGATGTCGCGGCGCAGCTCCACTGTCTCCACCACCGGCATCTCCTCGGGGAGCGCCGTCAGGATCGCGGCGGTGCGGCGGCTGTCGGAGATCACCCCATCGATCCACTCGATCTGGTTGCGGATGATCCCGCCCCGCACCAGCTCCAGCATGGAGCGCGCCGCCCGGAGCTGGGCGAGGACGTGCCCGGTGGCGCTGCAGTCGACCACGATGAGGTCCCACACCGGGCGCCTGGTGTCATCGCGACGCCGCTCCTCGAAGGCGATCTTGCCGGTGACCAGCATGTCGCGAGGCCCGGGTACGGCGGTGGCGATGAAGTCGAAGACACGCGACAGCGGGGTGAGCCGCGCCAGCCGGGGCACCTTGAAGTAGATGCGCAGGTACTCCTGGAACGACTCCTCGGCGTGGAGGGAGAGCACGCTCACGCCCGGCTGGGCGACCTCCGCCCTGAAGCTGGCCCCGTGTGAGCCCAGCGCCGCGGACAGGTCACCCTTGGCGTCGACCTCGACACCGAGAACCTCCTTGCCGCGCCGCGCCGCGAGCAGGCAGAGAGCGGCCGCCACCGTGGTCTTGCCGGTTCCACCCTTGCCCGCCACGAAGACGATGCGCCGGTCCAGGAGTGCCTCGAGGACGGCGGCTCTGGGGCGTGAGGCGCTCCTCCTAGCCGCCAGGGCGGGCCGCCTCGAGCACGGCGGCGGCATGCCCGCCGGCCTTGACGGCGCGCCATTCGCTCTCCACCACCGCCTCCGGCCCGATCAGGAAGGTGCTGCGCTCCACGCCCTGGTAGGCGCGCCCGTACATGGACTTCTCGACCCAGAGGCCGAGCGCGCCGATGAGCACGTGCTCAGGATCGCTGAGCAGAGGGATGCCCAGGTCGCACTTGGCGGCGAAGCGGTCGTGGCTCCTGGCGGAGTCCGGCGAGACACCGTAGACGTCCACGCCGGCGGCGCGGAAATCGCCAACCAGCGCCGTGAACTCCTTGCCTTCGATGGTGCAGCCCGGAGTGTCGTCCTTGGGGTAGAAGTAGAGGACGGTGCGGTGGCCGAGGAGGTCATCCCGTCGCAGCCGTCCGCCCCCGCCGAGCTCCAGGTCGAACTCCGGCAGCGCAGTTGTGGTGCCCATGCAAGTGCCTCCTCTAGATCTCGGGGCCAAGTGTAATGATGCCCCGGCGCGGCTCGGCCGCGGCGCAGCGCCTGCCTATACTCGGCGGCTCATGGGCACCCCCACTCCGGGCCGCGCCGGCGGCGGCGGACCGCGGCGGGCGTCGCGCACGGAGCGGGTCGAGGCCGAGGTACCCGAGCTGATCGCCGCCGCCACGCCGCCCCCCGGCGCACGGCGAGCGGTCACCGGACTGCTGCTCCGCTTCATCTCCTGCGGTCTGCTGGCGCTGAGCTGCGGGGTGGCCTGGCGGCTCACGCTCGCCCCGCCGACGATCGCGCCCGGATCCGCGTTCGCCGGCATCCTCTCGCTTCTGATCGGCTTCATCGCCGGGGGCGTGCTCTGGTACGTGCACGACGCGCGCCGCCGCCGCCGGGTGCCCGATTCGGTCAGCGACGAACGCCTGGTCTTCTCGTTCATCGTCTTCGCGGTGATGCCGTTCGCCGTGCTGGTGTTGATCGGCCTGGTCTGGTTGCTGGCCCTGCTGATCGGGGTCGCCTGAGCGACAGCCGCCTCAGTTGAGCGCGGCCCGCAGCCGGCAGGTCACCTCCTCGACGGCGGCGCGATCGGCCGCGTCGGACGGGGCCGCATCGAGGTAGTGGCGAAGGTCCGCCAGGGCGGCGCCGTTGTGACCCGTCCTCCAGAGCAGCAGGCCGCGGTCGCGGCGCTCGGTGGGCTCATCGGGGAAGAGCGCGACGCAACGATCGGCGGCGCGCACCGCCAGGTCCCAGCGTTCCAGCGACGAGTAGCAGCCGCGCAGGTTGCGCGACATCCTGGCCAGCATGAGACGCGCCGTCGCCGGCAGCAGCCAGGCCGGCTGCAGGCTGACGGCCTCCCCGCCGGTGGCGGCGGCCACCAGGCGCGTCGCCGCCGCTTCGTCGAGGACCTCGCCATCGGACGGCTCGGCGAGGATGCCGTCGACGCGCACTCCGAAGTGACCGGGAAGCCCGATGCCCTCCACGGTCAGGCCGGCGCGTCGCCCCACCGCCATCCAGAGCACGGCGCAGCTGATCGGAATCCCCGCCCCGCGCTGGAGCACGAAGTGCAGGTAATGGGCCCGCGGGTCGCCTCCGCCAGAACGGCGCAGGCCCACGCGGTCCCGGAGCAGGGCATGGGTGATGCTGATGGCGTCGGCGCCGCGGGCGCCGTTCAGCCGCCCCCTGAGGTCGCCGGCAAGCGAGTCGACGAGCTGCAGCGCCCCGTCGACATCGACCTCCGCGCAATCCTCGGCCGCCAGCCACAGCGCCCCCTCGGCGATGTCGCAGCGGGGATCGCCCGCGCAGGCGAGGAGTGCTTGGCGGGGATCCACTGCCATGGGGCGCAATGATGCGCCGAGAGCCACGACGTGGCGCAACGACACACGGGATTGCGAGCATGCGTTGGTAGACTGGCTCGATGCTCCTCGAGGAGATCTCCGGACCGCAGGACCTGAGAGGGCTGGGCAGCTCCGATCTCGACCGGCTCTGCGAGGAGATCCGCGAACGCCTGATCAGCGCCGTCGCACGCACCGGCGGCCACCTCGGCCCCAACCTGGGCGTGGTCGAGCTGACGGTGGCCATGCACAGGATCTTCGACTCGCCGCGCGATCGCATCGTCTTCGACACCGGTCACCAGGCCTACGTCCACAAGATGCTCACCGGACGCGCGGACCGATTCGACAGCCTCCGCCAGCACGGCGGCATGAGCGGCTATCCGTCGCGCTCCGAGTCCGAGCACGACATCGTGGAGAACTCCCACGCCTCGACGGGGCTGAGCTACGCCCTCGCCCTGGCCACGGCGCGCGAGCTGCGTGGCGAGGGGGGCAAGGTGATCTGCGTCATCGGTGATGGGGCACTCACCGGCGGCATGGCCTACGAGGCGCTCAACAACATCGGCCAGCGTCAGCCCGAGCTGATCATCATCCTCAACGACAACGGACGCTCCTACGCACCCACGGTGGGAGGCATCGCCGAGAACCTCGGTCAGCTGCGCCTCTCACCGAAGTACGAGCGCGCCAAGGGCGCGGCCGGGCAGACGCTGCGCCAGCTGCCCGTGGTGGGCGAGTCGGCGTACGGCGCCGCCAAGAGGATGAAGGACTCGCTGAAACAGCTGGTCAGTCCCATCTCCATCTTCGAGACGCTCGGGCTCAAGTACGGCGGCCCCATCGACGGCCACGACATTCGCGCGCTGGAGAAGGCACTTCGTGACGCCTCGGCCTTCCGCGGGCCGGTGGTGATCCACGTGGTCACCGACAAGGGCCATGGCTACGCTCCCGCGGTTGGCGACGAGATCGACAAGTTCCACGGCGTCTCCAGCTTCGACGCCGACAGCGGCACCTTCTCGAGCAAGCCGGCGGCGTGGACGGACGTGTTCGGCGAGGCGCTGCTGGAGGCGGCCGAGGCCGACCCCCGCATCGTCGCCATCACCGCGGCGATGGCCTCCTCGACGGGACTGCTGCCCTTCGCCGCGCGCTTCCCGGAACGCTTCTTCGACGTGGGCATAGCCGAGCAGCACGCCGTGACCTTCGCAGCCGGCCTGGCCATGCGGGGGATGCGACCCATCGTCTGCATCTACTCGACCTTCCTGCAGCGCGCCTTCGACCAGGTCACCTGCGACGTCGCTCTGCACCGGCTGCCGGTGACCTTCGTGCTCGACCGCTCCGGCATCACCGGTGACGACGGCGCCTCGCACCACGGCATGCTCGACCTCGCCTACCTCCGTCTGGTCCCGGGGATGATCGTCAGCGCGCCCAGCTCACCCGACGAGCTGCGCCGGCTGTTCGCCACCGCCGTCGCCCACGATGGACCGTTCGCGCTGCGCTACCCGCGGGGCAGCGCGCCCAACGCCGGGTCGGTGCCGTTGCGGCCGCTGGAGATCGGCAGGATGGCGGTGGTGCGCGAGGGCACCGACGTCGCTCTCCTGGCTGTCGGCAAGATGGTGGGCGTGGCCGCGGCCGCGGCGGAGATGCTGCAGGGCGAGGGGGTCAGCTGCACTGTGGTCGACGCCCGCTTCATCAAGCCGATCGACACCGACATCGCCGAGCTGGCAGCCCGTCACCGCGCGGTCCTGACGATCGAGGACGGCACCGCCATCGGTGGCTTCGGCGACGCGGTGCTCGAAGCGCTCGCGGAGACCGGGCTCGCGGTGCCGCTGCGGCGCCTGGGGTTGCCCGACCGGTTCATCGAGCACGGCGCGCAGGCGCTGCTGCTGCACGAGTTCTCGCTTGACGCGGAGGGCATCGCGGGGTCGGCACGCGAGCTGCTTGCGGTGGGCCGGCCGAGGGTGCTCGCGGGGTAGCTTCGACCCGACACCGGATGCTTCCCATGGCCGGCAATGCCGTAGCTTTTACTGGCGGAAAGTGTTATACCCTTACTGGGTGGAAATCTCCATCCGCTTGTAGGAGGCGAAAAACGCCATGGGTCTAGGAGTTGGAATCTTCCTGATCGCGGTGGGAGCGGTTCTCGCATTTGCGATCAACATCAACACAACGGGCTCGGGGGTGAACCTGCACACGATCGGGATCATCCTGCTCATAGTGGGGGCGCTCGGCACCCTGCTCTCGATGTTCTTCTGGTCCTCGTGGGGCGGCTTCGGCGGTCGCCGGACGCGCAGCACCACTGTTGCCAACCCGCCGGGCACCACGACCACGACGATCGATCAGCCGTAGTCGGCGGCACCATGCTGGGGAGCGGGCCGGCGTCACGC
>JBOHUD010000030.1:0-7559 GCA_050734155.1 Candidatus Dormibacteria bacterium | reverse complement strand
GGACAAGACACCGCCCGGGCCGGAGCTGCCCCCCGACGTCGTCGAGGGCACCCGCGCCCGCTACCTGGAGGCGGCGCAGCGCATCTGCGACCTGGCGCTGTAGCCGGCGACGCATCTGGTCGAAGCGTTCCTCCGTAGCACATGTGCTATCGTGGGGTCAGGAACGCAGGGCTGCGAGAGCTGCGCCAGCGCGCCAGCGACCTGGTGCGCAGGGCTGCGGCCGGCGAGACCATCATCGTCACCGTCAGCGGCCGGGAGGTGGCCCAGCTGGGTCCGATACAACGCGAGCGCTGGCGGCAGTGGCCCGACGCGGTGGCGATCTTCGCCGGGCCGGAAGACCCCGCGTGGGCTCAGGACCGGGACAGGGTCGACCAGGCGCCTCGCGACCCGTTCGCCGCATGAGGTCGGTGCTCGACACCAGCGTTCTGCTCGGTCCTCCACCGCGGCCGATCGACGGCGATCTGGCGATCAGCGCAGCCTCGCTGGCCGAGCTGCACTACGGGGTTCTCGTCGCGGGCTCAGATGCCATCCGGGCCGAGCGCCTGCGCCGCCTCGGCGTGATCGAGCGGACGTTTGCGGCGCTGCCGATCGACGACCTGGTCGCCCGTCACTACGGTCGGCTGGCGAGTGCCACCGCCGCGACCGGCCGTCAGCCGCGGGCTGGCGTGATGGACCTCCTCATCGCCGCCACCGCGGCCGCGCACGGCGCGCGGCTCTGCACGCGCAACCCCGGCGACCTGGCCGGCCTCGGCCACCTCATCGAGATCATCGCGCTCGCCGGAGCGGACGGCGTCTGAGGGCGAGCCCGGGCAGGACCAGGTGCATCCACCCCGTCACAGCCGCCATTCCGTGGGCTGATCGGGGTCGTACACGCAGAAGCTGCCGGTGCGCACCGACCGGCGCAGGTGCCTGCCCAGCGCGGGGTGGGCAGCCGCGATGTGGCCGATCGAGTCACGCACCCGCCAGGCCACCGCCTTGCGCGCCCGCTCGGCCGGATCGAGGGCGAGACGCGGCCGCCCCGCCAGCCCCACCGCGGCGCCGAGCTCGGCGAGGAGAAAGGCGCGCTCGTCGCGCGCTCCGCTGGCCCGCAGCGGGTCGTTGCACCTCTCGGCGTCGCTGATCGCCTCCTCCAGGTCCGCCAGGCGAGCCCGGTACTGGGCTCGCGCCTCCGCGTCGAGCAGCTCGCCCGCGTCAGCCTCGGTGCGCAGCCCGGGCTCGGGCGGCACGGCCGCCGCCCGTTCACTGCCGGCGCTCACCAGGTCGACCGCCGCCACGCTCCGACCGGGGGCGGCGATCAGCCTGGCCAGGTCGCGCACCCCCTTGCTGTGCTTGACGCGCGCCACCATGCCCGCGTACGCCAGCGACCAGTACTCGCCCTCCCTGATGAAGGTGTTCTCCGCCGCGCCGGCGCCCGCCACCTCGGTGGCCGGTTCGGCGACCACGGCCCGGGCCGCGTCGAGCGCCTCTGCACAGGTCAGCGCCTCACCCTCGGCCCAGAGTGAGTCGGCCGTCGCCGGGTCCATCCGCTCGCGGGCGGCGTCGATCCAGGTGCGCCGGCGCTTCGCCTCGTCCGGCGTCTCCCGGTAGCCGCAGCGGGCCAGGTCGGCGCGACTGGCACCCAGGAGGCGGATGCCGGCGCGGTGGTCGCCCCCCTGGATCGCCAGGATCGCCGCATCCTCGATCAGGTAGCCGGCATTGGAGGGATCGGCAGCCGTCTCGCTCTGGAGCACATCGCGGAGGATGGGCGGCGCCGCGGCCCAATCACCCTTGTCGATCGCCGAATCAAGGACGTTGACGGCCAGCACCGCCCCCCAGGTCACGTTGCCGAGATCGAGCGCGATGGCGCGGGCTTCGCAGAACAGTTCGAAGGCGCGCTGGTTGTCGTCGTGTGCCCCCGCGCACACACCGGGCGCCCACAGCGCCCACATCAGCGGCGCCCGGCTGCCGCAACGACGGGCCACGGCAACGGCCTCCTCGGCGGTGGCGTCCAGGGCGTCGAGGTCACCGAGGACGTACTCCGCGAGGGCGCGAGCCACCAGCACCATCGCCAGGTCCGGCAGGCTGCCACCCTCGGCGGTCAGCCGGTACGACTCGTCGAGGAGAGCGCGCCCACCGACCGCGTCCCCCATCTCGCTGCACAGCCACCCGGCCATGCACAGCGCGCGGGCTCGGAGCCGCCCCCCGGTGGACTGCGCCGCCTGCCGCGCCCACGCCGCCCCCTCGCCGTACAGCGCGCGATGCCGGCAGTACACCAGCAGCGCCGCGGCCAGGCGCGCTGCCGTCTCCTGCTGGTTGTCGAACCCCCAGGCCAGGGCGGCGCGGATGTTGCCGAGCTCGGCGTCGAGGCGGCGCATCCAGGGCGCGTCGGGACCGCCGATGATCGGTTCCTCGGCCGCCTCCGCCAGCTCGGCGAGGTGGCCCAGGTGAAGGCGGCGCGTCTCCATCTCCTCGCCGTCGGGGCGCGCGCGGAGCCTGTCGGCGGCGTACTGGCGCACCGGTTCGAGGAGGCGATAGCGCGCCTCCTCACCAGCGGTCTGCGCGGTCACCAGCGAGCGGGTCACCAGCGCCGCGACCAACTCCAGCGTCGCCGCCTCATCGACGTTGCCACCCAGCACGGCGTCGGCGCCCTCCAGCGAGAAGCCTCCGATGAACACCGACAGCCGCGCGAAGGCCGCCGCCTGCGCCGGCGTCAGCAGACGTTCACTCCAATCCAGCGCCGCGTGGATGCTGCGATGCCGGCCCGGTCGCCCCTGCTCGGAGCGGCCCAGCCGCAGCAGTCTCCCGTCGAGCCGGTCGCGCACCTGCCGGAGCGACAGCACCGGCACCCACGCCGCCGCCAGCTCCAGGGCGAGCGGGAGGCCGTCCAGGCGCCGGCAGATGTCGGCGACGTCAGCGGCGGTCTCCGGCGCCAGCTCCCCGTTGCCGTCGAGCAGCTGAGCGCGGTCCGAGAACAGCTGCATGGCCTCGCTGACCGCGTCGGGAGCGCCGGGGGAGCCGGTGGGTTCGGACAGCCGGAGTGGGAGCAGCGGCACCACCCGCTCGCCGCGCACCTCCAGCGCCTCCCTGCTGGTGGCCAGGATGGTCAGACCCGGGCACTGGGTGAGCAGCTGCCAGCTGGCCTCGGCCGCGCCCGCCACCACGTGCTCACAGTTGTCCAGGATCAGCAGCTGGCGGCCCCCGCCGAGCCGCCGGGCGGCGCGCTCCAACGGGTCTGTCTGCGATTCCCGCGGTGCCCCCGTCGCCTCGGCGATGGCCGTCCCCACCAGCTCGTCGCTGCCGATCCGGGCCAGCTCGACCACCCCCACGCCGGCGGGAAAGTCGAAGGCGGCGCCATGGGCCAGCTCCATGGCCAGTCGGGTCTTGCCGACCCCGCCCGTGCCGGTGACCGTCACCAGGCGATCGGCGCCCAGCAGCGCTCTCAGGTGAACCAGCTCGCGGCGCCGCCCCCAGAAGCTCGACAGGTCGACCGGCACCTGCGGGTCCGACAGCAGTCGTATCGCCATGCGGCCGTACGGTACGTGCCCTTTCGGACAGGGTCAACAGCAACCCCTTGGGCGATTGACAGTCCCATCATCAGCAAGTCGCAAGGAGCGGGCGACACACTCTGCGCCGCCCGCCCCCCGCGTCATGGCGGTTCGATCAGTCCCAGGGGCGCCTCAGTCGTCCTCGTCCTCGCGGTCGAGGATGAACCCGTGCGTCGCCCCCGCCGCATCGTTGTAGGTGCCGATGATGGTCCCGTGGTCATTGATGCTCTGCAGGTTGCTGCTCACCCCGAGGGGGTCATCGACGGTGGTGAACTCTCCGTCGCGCAGGACCATGCCGTGCGTCACCATGCTGCTGTCCACGTAGTAGCCCACCAGGACGCCGTGGTCGTTGATTGAGAAGAGGACAGTGCCCTCCCCGGTTGCGCTCCCGGCATGGGGATCGTTGTATTCCCGAAGGTGTCCATCGCGGTAGACCAGGCCATGCACCACGTTGATGCTGTCGTGGTAACCGCCGGCGATCACCCCGTGGTCATTCATGCCGGCAAAGAAGGTGCCGCCGTTGGGTGCGTCGGCGGTGCCCTCATGGGGATCGTCGACCGACGTGTAGTGGCCGTTCTTCAGGATGAAGGCGTGCAGCTTGCCCTTGCCGTCGACCATCAGGCCGGAGATCAAGCCCGACTCGTTGATGCCCTGGGGGATGGTGCCCAGTCCCGGGCCGGTGCCGGCGCTGGGATCGTCGAGGGCGCTGTAGTGCCCGTTGCGCAGCATGAAGCCGCGGAAGCCATTGCCCTTGTCGACGTAGTACCCGATCACCACCCCGTCGGAGGAGATGTCGATGGGATTGGTGCCCTGGCCCGGCAATTTTCCCGCCTTGGGATGGTTGATCGCCGTGAAGTGGCCGTTGTGGAGGAGGTAGCCGAAGTTGCGATTGCTGCCGTCCACCCAGTCGCCGACGATGTCTCCCCTGTTGTTGAGCCCCGACGGGAACGTGCCCTGTCCACTGCCTGTGCCCGCGCCGGGATGGTCCGAGGTCGTGAACTCACCGTCGTGCTCGGTGTACGCCGCCGCCCGCACCGGGCCGGCCGCGAGGGCCAGGACGGCGACCACCATGGGCAGGATCAGCCACCTCGCCGCTCCCTTTGTTCGATTCATTCTCATGGCCTCTCCCCTGCGAGGGTCGCCCCATTGGGACGTTCTGAGCCCTCACTGGGTATGGCGCCAGGAAACGCCTCGCGATGTCAGGGAATGGCGAACGCCGTCCGGGGCGGCTGACCTGGAAGCCTCTCACGACGGCAGGACAGGCACATCGCAGAGCCGAATCCCGAGCCGCCGACCCTGCGCCGGCGAAAATGGCGTCCTGCTATAGTGCGCTATGCAATATGGAAACTCGCACCAGCCCGAGGGACATGATCGGCCTGGCGGCGCTTGCACTGATCAGCGAGCAACCCCGCCACCCGTACGAGATCCAGCGCCTGCTCAGGGGGAGGCACAAGACGTATGCGGTCGGCAAGACCAGGGAGCTGTACCGCGCCATCGAGGGGCTGGACGCGGCCGGGCTGATCGAGCAGCTCGAGACCAGCCGCGAGGGCAGGCGCCCGGAGCGCACCGTCTACCGGATCACCCCCGACGGCCGCGAGCACCTCGAGAACTGGCTCGCCGACCTGCTCGAGGCCCCCGTCCAGCACGACCTCGTCTTCAGCATCGCCGTGGGGCTGATCGCCTACCTCGACCAGGATCGCGCCCGCGACGCGCTCAGCGCCCGCACGGTGAGCCTCCGCGCCGCGCTGGCGGCGCTCGGCGAGAGCCACCGCCTTCTCCAGGAGGAGCTGCACCTGCCCCGTCTCGTGCTCCTCGAGCTCGAGCATTCGGTGGCGCTGGCCAGGGCCGAGCTGGAGTGGGTGCGTTCGCTCCTCCATGACATGGAGTCGGGAGCGCTGGTGTGGAACCAGGAGATCATCGCCGCGCACTTCGCGGCGATGCACGCCGCCGAAGAGGCGCAGCACGCGCGCATGACCAGTCGCCACACACCACCGTCAGCAGAGGAGCACAGCGCATGATCGAGACCCACGACCTCCGTCGCACCTTCAGGGGCCGCAGGTCGGTTGTCGAGGCGGTGGCGGGAGTCGATCTCGATGTCGCCAGGGGCGAGATCTTCGGCTTCCTCGGGCCCAACGGCGCGGGCAAGACCACCACGCTGCGCATGCTGTCGACACTGCTGCCGCCCACCGGCGGGGAGGCGACGGTGGCCGGTTTCGACCTGCGCAGGGATCCTGCCAGGGTGCGCTGGCACATCGGCTACGTGAGCCAGGAGGGCAGCAGCGCTCCGGAGATCTCCGGCCGCTCGGAGATGGTCATCCAGGGACGCCTGTACGGGATGAGCAGCGCCGACGCGCAGCGGCGCGCCACCGAGCTGCTCAGCCGCCTCGAGCTCGACGACGCCGCCGACCGGGCCACCAAGACGTACTCGGGCGGGCAGCGCCGCCGCCTGGATGTCGGCGTGGGCCTGATGCACCGCCCCGAGCTGCTCTTCCTCGACGAGCCCACCACCGGGCTGGATCCGCAGAGCCGGGCGCGCATGTGGGACGAGGTGCGCGCCCTGCGTGAGGCCGGCACCACCGTCTTCCTCACCACCCACTACCTCGAGGAGGCGGACGCCCTCTGCCAGCGCATCGCCATCATCGACCACGGCCGGATCGTCGCCCGGGGCACGCCCGACGAGCTCAAGCGTCAGGTGGCGGGTGACGTGGTGGTGGTCGGCACCGGCGAGGCCGGCGAGCGTGCGCTGGGGCTGCTCGAGCGTGCACCGTTCGTGCGCGAGGCGAGCGCCGCCGACGGCACCGTGCGGCTCTACGTCGACCGCGGCGAGACGGCGATGCCGCAGATCCTGCGCCTGCTCGACAGCGCCGGCATCGCGCTCGAGTCGCTGTCGCTGAGCCGGCCGACGCTCGACGACGTGTTCCTTCGCCAGACCGGTCGCTCACTGCGCGACGCGGCATAGGAGACCACCATGAAGTTCCTTCGCGACACCTGGCTGATGTTCCAGCGCTACCTGATGGTGTTCGTGCGCAACCCGGCGTGGGTGATCATCGGCGTGCTCCAGCCGGTGCTGTACCTGTTGCTCTTTGCGCCGCTGCTGAAGTCGCTGGCACGCACTCCCGGCTTCCCACCCGGGGGCGCGTACAACGTGTTCGTCCCGGGCCTGCTCATCCAGCTCGGCCTCTTCGGGGCCAGCGGGGTGGGGTTCGGGCTCATCGCCGAGCTGCGCGCCGGGGTGATCGAGCGCTTTCGGGTGACCCCGGTCAGCCGGTTCGCGCTGCTGCTGGGCCGGGCGCTGCGCGACATCCTCACGCTGCTGGTGCAGTCGCTGATCCTGCTGCTCCTGGCCATCCCCTTCGGGCTGCAGCCGACCCTTTTCGGCGTCTTCGTCATGCTCGGCCTGGTGGCGCTGATCGGGCTGGGGATGTCGTCACTGGCGTACGCGGCCGCGCTCGCGCTCAGGAGCGAGGACTCCTACGCGCCGCTGGTGTTCACCCTGTCACTCCCGATCCTGCTGCTCAGCGGCGTGCTGCTCCCGCTGCAGCTCGCCCCCGACTGGCTGCAGCACATCGCCCAGGCCAACCCGCTCTCGTACGCGGTCACGGCCGCCCGCGACGTCTTCAACGGGAACGGCGGCAACTCGGACGTCTTCAAGGGGCTGGCGATCATGGCCGGGGTCGCGCTGGCCGGCATCCTGGTCGGGGCGCGCCGGTTCAGCCGGGCGATCGCCTAGAGCTGAGAGGAGAGAAGGGTCAGGAATCCCGCGGGTGAATGGACCGGCGCCCGGTCGGCCAAGTCGAGCAGGTGGGCGTCACCCGACACGATCACCGCGTGCGCGGCCTGTGCGAGCGCGATCAGGCAGTCGTCGTCCGGATCAGCCGAGGTGACAGTGGCAGGGCCGCGCGGGCCATGCGCCTTTGCGGGACTGCCGGTGCCCGACAGCACTGCGGAGATGAGGACATTGGGGTCGAGCACCGCCCTCACCACTGACCTCGGCTGTGCCCACCCTGTTCCTCAGCGCTTGACTGGCCGCGACGC
>JBOHUD010000029.1:0-4378 GCA_050734155.1 Candidatus Dormibacteria bacterium | reverse complement strand
GCCGACGCCACCACCCGCCAGCGGCTGCGCCGCCGCGCCACCTGGTCCTGGATGTGTCCCGGCAGCACCGCCGCCGGAGTGTCCTGGCGCGGCGAGTAGCGGAACACGTGGGCGGTGAGCATGGCGGTGGCGGCGATCAGCTCGAGCGTGGCCGCATGGTCCGCCTCGGTCTCGGCCGGGAACGCCACCATCACGTCGCTGGTGAACTCCGTGTCGGCGTCGATGTGGCGCAGCGCGGCGCAGACCCGCAGGTACTGGGCGCGGCGGTAGCCGCGGTGCATGGCCCGAAGGATGGCGTCGCTGCCGCTCTGCAGGGGCATGTGCCAGTGCGAGCAGAGCTGCGGATGCCCGTTCAGCTCGATCAGCTCGCCCGTGATGTCGTTGCTGTTGATGCTGCTGAGGCGGACGCGCGCGCTGCTTGCCACCGCGTCGAGGATGGCGCGCAGCAGGACCGCCAGCGTGCTCCCCTGGCCGCGGCCGTAGGCGCCCAGGTCCACCCCGGTGAGCACCACCTCGGCGTAGCCGGAGCTGACGGCCGCGCCGACCCGCTCGAGGATCTCGGTCGGGGGCAGCGATTGGGACGCGCCGCGGGCCCGCCACACCGAGCAGTAGGTGCAGCGATGGTCGCATCCGTCCTGCACCTTGATGAAGGCCCGGCTGCGCCGCGGCACCGCCGCGGCGAGGTGCGGCCTGGCGCCGTGCTCGCCGGCGATGCGCAGCACGTGCTCGGCGATGGCGTTCTTGCGGCCATTGCTGAAGACGGCGTCGACTCCCGGCGGGAGGAGGGGCGTGCCGCGCTGGTCGGCGCGCAGGTAGATGTGGGGGTTGCCGTCGACGCTGCAGCCGGTGAGGATGAGGTGGGCGCCGGGGTCGGCGCGGCGCAGCCGGCGCAGCCGCTGGCGGGTGGTGGCGTCGGCCGCGCCGGTCACGCTGCAGGAGTTGAGCACGCGAATGTCGGCGGGCTGATCGTCGGGCACCACCATGCACCCCTCGGCGGCGAGCCGCCCGGCCAGGTCGGCCATCTCCGCGTAGTTGACCTTGCACCCCAGCGCCGTGACCGCGACGCGCACCGGCCCCTCGCCGCTCATCGCCATGGTGCCGGCGTCAGCGGCTCGGCGAGCTCCCCAGCCCGGGCCAGGAGCACGGCGCAGGCCACAGCTCCCGCGTAGCGGGTGCGCAGAACCCGCGGACCCATGTGCACCGCAGCCGCGCCGGCGCGGTGCAGGGTGTCGAGATCGCGCTCGCCGAGTCCGCCCTCGGGGCCGATGCACACCGCCAGCGGCCGTCCCGCGTCGACGTCGACGTCGGCGATCGACCGCTCAGCCGCGAACGTGCAGGCCAGCAGCCGCGCACCGCCGTCCAGGGCGGCGAGCGCGTCGGGGAGCGCCACCGGTGGGTGCACGAGGGGAATCATGCCGCGGCCGGCCAGCTGCGCCGACTCGGTGGCGATCGCCTGCCAGCGCTGCACCCGCTGGGGGAGACGATGGTTGGAGGGACGGCTGACCACCCGCTCGCTGAGCATCGGCCGCACCGCGGCGGCGCCCGCCTGCACCAGGGCGTCGACACAGTCCTCCATGCGCTCGCGCGGCAGCGCCTGGAGGACTGTGATGCGCAGCCGCGGCTCGCCGCTGGCGGGGCGGCTCCAGGCCACGTCTCCCGCCACCCTCTCGGGAGCGACGCTGCGCAGCAGCACGCCGTGCTCGCGGCCGTCGCGGTCGACGACCACGATGCGGTCCCCGGCACGCAGGCGCAGCGAGCGCGCCAGGTGTGAGGCCAGCGGTCCGCGGAGCACCACCCCGGTGGAGGTGGTGGCGGTGGCGTCGATGAAGAACCGCTCGGGCATCGGGTCATTCTCCGCGCCGGGTCTGCCCTGCGCTCGCCCTGGCGGCGGCTAGCATCGGACCATGCCCGACATCCGCGTGGCCGCGCCCGACGGCGCCGAGCTGGCCGCCACCGTCTCCGGGGTGGGGTCGCCCCTGCTGCTCATCCCTGGACTGGGAGCCACCCGGGTGGTCTTCGAGCCGCTGCTCGGGCTGTTGACACCGCGCTTCCGGGTGGCCGTCTACGACCAGCGCGGCATCGGCGCCTCGCAGCTGACCGCCGGCCCCTTCACCACCGCCCAGCTCGGCGACGATGCCGCCGCCGTTCTCGACGGGCTCGGCATCGAGCGAGCTGCCGTCCTGGGAGCGTCCTTCGGCGGCATGGTCGCCCAGCAGCTGGCCATCCGCCACCCGGCCCGGGTCGGTGCCCTGGTCCTCGCCGCCACCGGTCCGGGGGTGGCGCCGGGGGCCCGCTACCCCGAGCCGGCCGCGACCGCCGCGCTTCTGGGCAGGGGGGCCCGCACCACCGAGGACGCCTACAGGATCGCCTGCACGGTGCTGTACTCGCGGCGTTTCCAGGCGGAGCACCCCGAGTTCATCGAGCAGCAGGTGCGAGATCGCGCCCGCCGCCCGGTCTCGCCCCGAGCCTTCCAGGCGCAGCTGGCCGCCTCACGCGGCCACGACGTCTGGGACCAGCTGCCGTCGATCATGGCGCCGACGCTGGTCGTGCACGGCGCCGAGGACGCGGTCATGCCGCCGGGCAACGCCCGGCTGCTCTGCGAGCGCATCCCCAAGGCGGTGCTGGAAGTCGTCGAGGGCGCCGGCCACCTCGTCTTCCATGAGCAGCCGGGGCGCGTCGCGGACGCGGTCACCGCGCTTGCCGCACCCCGTCGCTGACCGGGGCGGGAATCGATCGATCAGCCGGCCTCGGTGGGGGGCCCCGGGATGGCGGGCGGGCCGTTGCCGTCGCCGTCTTCGCCACCCGCCACCGCGTCGCCCACCTCATCCCCACCGGTGAGGGTGGCCACGGCCTCGCGCTCGTCCCGGTCGGCGGCGCTGGCCCGGCGGCGGTTGGCCTCCTTGACGGCGGCGATCTGCGCCGGGGCGGTGGCGGCGGCGGTGGTCTCGCGGATCACCGTCACCTTGATGATCCCCGGGTACTGCATCTCGCTCTCGATCTCACGCGCGATCTCCACGCTGAGCTCGGGAACCTGCGCATCCAGCACCTGCTTGGCGCGCACGAAGACGCGCACCTCGCGCCCGGCCTGGAGCGGAAAGGCGCGCTCCACGCCGGCATGTCGCGTGGCGATGGTCTGCAGCTGCTCGAGCCTGGCCAGGTAGGTGGCCAGGGTGTCGCGCCGCGCTCCCGGCCGCGACGCGCTGATGGCGTCCGCGCAGATGGTGAGCATGGCCAGGTCGGTGGTGGGCTCCTCGTCGAAGTGGTGCGCCTTGACGGCGTGGATGATCCCGGCGTCGGCACCGAGCACAGAGAGCAGCTCGCCGCCGATGATCGCGTGCGAACCCTCGACGTCGTGGTCCACCGCCTTGCCGACGTCGTGGAGCATCCCCGCCTCGCGGGCCACCGCCTGGGCCATGCCCAGCTCGGCGGCCAGCACGCCGCAGATGTGACCCGTCTCCTCGCAGTGCAGGAGCGCGTTCTGGCCGTATGAGAAGCGGTAGTGGAGGGTGCCGATCAGCTCGGCCAGCTCGGGACGACCCTCCATCTGCATCTCCCAAAGCGCCTGCTCGCCCAGCCGGCGCACGGTGGTGAGCAGCGAGCCGCGAGCGCGCTGCAACAGCGGGGGGACGTCGGCCGCCTGGAGCTTGCGATCCACCACCTCGAGCGCTGCCTGGCGGGCCACCTCGCGGCCGATCGGGTCCATGCCGCGCAGCGTGGCCTGGGCACGGTCCAGGTCGACACCCAGCTCCATGCCGGTCCCCTCGGCGATCACCGACAGCGCGCTGAGCAGGCGCTCGCGTGAGCTCTCGTCGAGGGCCTCCAGCGACAGCGGCCCCGACCGGGCGGCTCCGTCGGCGTGGCCGCTGAGCTGCCGCTCCATGGCCTCGACGATGAGCGTACGAGAGGCAGGCTCGGCGTCTCCGACGCGCTCAGCGAGAGCTGCCTCCACGCGCCCGGCGTGCTCGGCTGCCAGCTCGTTGTCGAGCCGTTCGAGGACCAGCCGGCGGCCGCTTGCGGAGTCCAGGCCGGCGACGCGCTCGACGGCGGCGGCAACCTCCGCGCGCGCCGCCGCCACCGTGGCGATGCGCTCATCGATCTCGTCGCGGCGCTTCTTGTGGAGGTGGCGGCGGTCGTCGAAGACGGCCCGGCGGTCGCGGTAGGACCGCTCTCGCTCGTCGAGCAGTCCCTCGGTGGCGTCGACCGCCTCGGTGCGCAGGGTCACCTCCTCGCGCGCCGCCTCCCGGGCCGCCAGGGCCACCCCGAGACCGCCCTGGCGACCTTGAAGGCGCCCACCCGCCAGCGGTGCACCACTCCCCGCCGGGGCCGGATCCCGGCGCTGTCGGTGAGAACCAGGCGGCCCACCCTGTCGGGGTGGGCC
>JBOHUD010000028.1:0-8261 GCA_050734155.1 Candidatus Dormibacteria bacterium | reverse complement strand
GCCCTGGTGAGGTTGCTCGTCGAGGAGCGCATCACCGTCTGGTACTCGGTCCCGGGGGCGCTGGTGGCGCTGCTCGACGCCAGCAACACCGAGCTGCTCGACCAGGCCGCCCTCCGCGTCGTCCTGTACGCCGGCGAGGTGTTCCCGGCGCGGCGGCTCCGCGAGCTGATCACCAGGTTGCCGGCGGCGGAGGTCCACAACCTCTACGGCCCGACAGAGACCAACGTCTGCACCGCGCATCGGCTGCGCGACCGCGACATCGCCGCCGCCGAGGTGCCCATCGGACGGCTGTGTGACTTCGCCGCGGGCCACGTGATCGACGATCTGGGTCGGCGGGCAGAGTTGACACCGGGCGCTCGTTGCGAGCTCGTGATCGGCGGGGCATCCGTCATGCTCGGCTACTGGGGTGGCTCCGCCGCCGCCACGCCCGGCGCCAACGGCAGCGCCGCCGGCGCGGCACCCGGAGAGCGCCTCCATGCGACGGGAGATCTAGTCCACGTCAACCGGGACGGGGAGCTGGTGTTCGACGGGCGGCGTGATGACATGGTGAAGATTCGCGGCTACCGCGTCGAGCCGGCGGAGGTGGAGGCGGCGATCCTCGCCAGTCCGGAGGTCGGCGAGGCCTGTGTCGTCGCCGTCGCCGATGACCACGGGGTGTGCCGGCTGGAGGCGTACATCGTGGCCGGCGGGGGCGGAGAGGTCGACGTGAGCGCGGTGCTGAGAACCTGCTCGCAGAGGCTGCCCCGGTACATGCTCCCGGAGCGGATCTGCTCCATCCCCGAGCTGCCCCGCGGATCGACTGGAAAGGTCGACCGCCGCGCCCTTGTGGCACGCTCTCAGGTGGCAGCAGGGGTGGGAGGCAACGGCCAATGACGGCGGCGACCCTGAGGACATTCAGCTGGAGGAGCGCGGTCCTCGGCCGGACCAAGCACCTCAGCGTCCTGCTCCCGCCCGGACACACGCCGGGCGCCGCCACCAAGTACCCGACCCTGTACCTGCTCCACGGCTACGGAGGCAACCGCGCCACCTGGGTGAGCCACACCGACCTGAGGAGGCTGGTCGAGCCCCTGGGGCTGATCGTGGTGATGCCGGAGAGCGGGCGGCGCTGGTTGATCAACGACTGCAGGAACAATCGCTACGAGGACTACCTGCTTGACGAGGTGATCTCCTTCGCGGAGGACACGCTGGGCAGCCGGCCCCAGCGCGGGGCGAGAGCCATCGCCGGGTTCTCGATGGGAGGCGCCACCGCGATGATGCACGCGCTTCGCCACCCTGACCTGTTCCGCGTCGCGGCAAGCCTGGGCGGAGCCTTCGAGGCGGCGACACGCCGGGGCGATCCCTACACGCACCTGCGGCGCGACTCGGAGATGCTCATGCCCACCGAGGCCGATCACAACCGGACCTGGGGGCCGCCGGGGAGCAGGACGCGCCTCGAGTACGACCCGTTCACGCTGCTGAGGTCGAGGGCGCAGAGGCCGTCGGCCGCGCCCTACCTGGACGTGGGCACCGATGACCACCCGCGCATCCTCGATGGAAACCGGAGGCTGCACCAGGAGTTGGTCGCGCGCGACATCGATCATGTCTACAAGGAGCGACCCGGCGGCCACGCCTGGGACTACATTCGCGCCGCGCTGCCGGAGATGCTGCTCTATGTCGCGGACTCCCTCCACGCGCCCCAGCCCCGTGAGCGCCAGCGGCTTCGGGTGGTCGGCTCGGGGATGAGGTGAGCCCCGCACGAGCCGTCTCCGCAGGTGCAGCGCTGCCCGAACAGGAGCAGCAGCAGCTGGCCGAGTGGAACCACACCGACGTCGACCATCCCCTCGATGCCTGCCTGCACGAGCTGATCGCCGCGCAGGCGCGACGCACCCCCGATGCCGCCGTCTCCGACGGCCGCACCCGGCTCAGCTTCGCCGAGCTCGACGACCGCGCCGGCCGCCTGGCGTCGCGGCTGGGCGAGCTCGGTGCCGGCCCCGAGGTGCTGGTGGGCGTCTGCATGCAGCCGTCGATCGACCGGCTCGTGGCCCTGCTCGGCATCCTCAGGGCGGGCGGTGCCTTCCTGCCGCTCGAGCCCGACCAGCCGCGCCGGCGCCTGGAGCTGATGCTCGGCGAGGCCCGACCGCAGCTGGTGCTCACCACCGGGGAGGACTGCGCCGCCCTGCCGGCGAGCGGCGCCCAGCTCCTGCGCGTCGACGCCGAGCGGGCCAGCTGGATGGCGTCCGCGCCGCTCACGGCAACCGGCTGCGCGCCCCACAACCTCGCCTACGTGCTCTTCACCTCGGGCTCGACGGGCACGCCCAAAGGGGTGATGGTCGAGCATCGCTCCCTGGTCAACCAGCTGCTCTGGGCGATCGACTGGTTCGGCATCACCGCCGACGACCGCATGATCCAGAGCACCTCGCTGGGCTTCGATCCCTCTCTGCGTGAGCTGTTCTGCCCGCTGCTCAGCGGGGCCTCGCTGAGGCTGCTGGCGCAGGCAGATCACGCCAATCCGCAGCGACTCGCGCGGATCCTCGGCGAGGAACGGATCACCGTGCTCGCCTGTGTCCCCAGCATGCTCGAGGAACTGATCGCCGCCGCCGCTGGCGCGTACCCGAGCCTGCGCCTGGTCAGCGCCGGCGGCGAGGTGCTGAGCCCTGCGCTGGTGCGCTCCTTCTTCGATCGCTTCGGCCCCGCAGTCGAGCTGCGCAACATGTACGGCCCCACCGAGACCACCGTCGCCGTCAGCGGGTGGCGCTGTGAGCCGGACGGCGAGGGCACGATCCCCATCGGCCGGCCGGTCGCCAACACCCAGGTCCACCTCCTCGACGCTCGGCTCGCAGCCGTGCCCATCGGCTCCCCGGGTGAGCTCTGCATCGGCGGCGTCCAGGTGGCCCGCGGCTACCTCAACCGCCCCGACCTCACCGCCGAGCGTTTCGTCGCCAACCCCTTCCGCCCCGGCGAGCGCCTCTACCGCTCCGGCGACATGGCCCGCCATCGCAGCGATGGGGCGATCGAGTTCCTCGGCCGCCGCGACGCCCAGGTCAAGATTCGCGGCATCCGCATCGAGCTCGGTGAGCTGGAAGCCGCCCTGGCGCGGCACCCGGCGGTGCGCCAGGCGGTCGCCGCGCTGCGCCGCGATGCCCAGGACCGGCAGCGCCTGGTCGCCCATGTCGTCGCTCACCGTGGCCATCCCGCCCCCACCCTGGCGGAGGTCCGTGCCTTCCTGGCCGACAGCCTGCCCAGCAGCATGCTGCCCTCGGCGCTGGTGGCCGTCGATCACCTCCCTCTCACCCAGAGCGGCAAGCTCGACCGCGCCGCCCTGCCCGAGCCGGACTGGCTGCGTCCGGCCGCCCAGCGGGCGCCGCGCACCCCGCTGGAGGAGCGGATGGCCGCGCTCTGGGCGAGGACCCTGCGGCTGCCCCGGGTGGGCATCGACGACGATTTCTTCGAGCTGGGCGGCCACTCCCTGCTGGCCATCCGCCTGCTGGTCGCGATGGAGGCCGAGCTCGGCGTGACCGTGCCCCTGGCGGCGTTCCTCGACGGCAACGCCAGCGTTGCCGGCGCCTGCGCGCTGCTCCAGCCCCAGGACGGCGGCGCCCAGCCACGCCCCGACGCCGGCCCGGCGCCGGGGACGCGGCCGACTGTGTTCTTCGTCGAGCCCGGGGACTCGGCGATGCTCACCCTGCGCCACTTCACGCGCGCCTTCGGCCCCGAGCAGAGGGTGGTGGGGCTGCTCCCCGAGCGCCGGGGCGCCCGGTTCGATCAGTCACGCTCCGTCGAGGACCTCGCCGCCGGCATCCTGCGCACCATCCAGCAGACGCAGCCGACCGGCCCCTATCACCTCGCGGGCTGGTCGATGGGAGGCCTGCTGGCCTACGAGATCGCCGGCCAGCTGAGAGCGGCAGGCGAGGTGGTGGCCTGGCTGGCCCTGCTCGACGCGGGGCCGCCCGCGTTCACCAGGCAGGCGATGCAGCGGGAGATGTCGCTGGGGCAGCGGCTGGCCCGCCAGCGTCAGCGCGGAGTCGCCAGCGCCGTGCGCCACACCGGGGTGGTGTCCAAGCGAGAGCTGACGGCGGCCCTGGTCCGTCTGCACCTGCGCCGCTCGCGTCTTGGCGACGACTTCGACTGGCGCGGCGCGCACAGGGTCGCCTCCCGCTATTCCTGTCCGGGCAACGATGCCCCGCTCGATCTGTTCCTGACGGCGCCGGCGGTGGCCGAGGGCCCGTCCGCGTCGCTCGGCTGGGAGGCGATCCACCGGGGCCCACTGCACATCCACGACATCCCCGGCGAGCACGCGTCGATGGTCACCGAGCCCCATGTGTCGGTGGTTGCCGACATGCTGGTGCGCACCCTGCGACGTGCACAGGCGCACGCCGAGATGCCGCGGTGACGGCATCCAGCCGGGCGTGGCCCGGCGTTGATGAAGTCCATGTGTGGCAAGCCGAGCTGGACCTGGGCCAGGCCGAGCTCAGCGTGCTGCGCGCCCACCTGTCGGCTGACGAGACCAAGCGTGCCGAACGCCACCGCTACGAGCGTGATCGATCTCGGTACGCCGCCGCCCGGGGATGGCTGCGGTATCTCCTGGCCGGCTACATCGGGAGCGACCCGCGCGCCCTGGTGTTCGTCAAGGACGAGCATGGCAAGCCTCGGCTTGGCGGCCGCACCGACACGCAGCTGAGCTTCAACGTGTCGCACTCCGACGGCATCGCCCTGTACGCGGTCGCCTGCGGCCGGGACGTGGGTGTCGACATTGAGCGGATGCGTGGCGACGTCCCCCTTGGTGTGGTTCGTCGATATTTCTCCGAGACCGAGCAGGAGAGCTTGACCGCATTGCCCGCGAGCCTGCAGCTGCGCGCATTCATGGAGTGCTGGACACGGAAGGAGGCGTATCTCAAGGCAGTCGGGATCGGGCTCAGCGGCATGTCGAGCTCGGACGCGGGGCGCGCCGGGTGGTCGCTGCACGGGGTCGAGGTCGGGCCTGACTATGTCGCGGCTGTGGCGGTCGCCGGTGAAGCTGGGGTTCCCCGCGTGGCGCAATCCCTGAACATGAACCACCGCGCTGGAGCTGGCCAGCCACTGCACGATTGAGACGTGCTCGGGGCGGCGTGATTGCACTTCCCTACAACAACGTCGCCGCACACAATTCGCGCACATTGGCCAACTGTCGTGGATGTTGTATCTTACCTGCCGTGCCGCACCCACCTCGCGTCGCAACCAGACTTGCGGAGGCGCTGTCGGCAGGCTGGGCAAAAGGGACACTGCCGCAGAGCATCCCCCGTCGGCTCCGCGAACTGCTTACGGATCCGATCATGGCACGATATGCGCCTCCCCTTCTCAGCCAACTGGTTGGTGATGGGACCACAGTATTCTACGAGGCGGAGGACATTCTCGAGCAACTGCTCCCCGGCCAACCCTCCTTTGAACAGATCAAAGTCGAGCACGGTGAGCTGGATGCCGAGCTTGGCCTGCGTCGACGCCAAATGCCGGCCGCGCCCCTGTACCCAGACTCCTTCACGGTAGAGCGACAGACGTCGCTTTTCCTGTACGCACTGACTCGGCGGGCAAGGCCACATCACATCTTGGAGACCGGCGTTGCCAATGGGAGCTCTTCATTCTTTTTTCTGCATGCCTTGCGCCTGAACAAGCATGGAACACTCCATAGCGTTGACCTTGGCCAGCAGGTTGGTGCGCTGGTCCATGACGACGAGCGTTCCGATTGGGATCTGCACATCCTTCGCGCTGTCAGAGCTCGAGCGGACTTCGTTGACTACGCTAGGCGCCTCCCCGAACTGGATATCTTTGTCCACGACAGCGACCACACCCGCAAATGGCAACGGTTTGAGTACGGCGTTGCACTAGGTCAGCTGCGACCACAGGGATTCCTGACCAGCGATGACGTGGATTCGTCCTGGGCTTTCTCTGATTTTTGCCGGCTCCACCGCCTCAGCCCATATTTCCTCCTAGACCGACGCAAGGTCTTCGGCGTGGCCCGGGCCAGAGGGTGAAAGTCTGGCGGCCCTGCGTCCGCCAAGCACCTTCGCTCGGTTCGGTGCTGTGCTTCGCGCGGCGATTCCCAGACCAAGGCCAGCGAGGGTCCACAGCCAGATGGCCCCCTGTGGGCTCTCGAGTGTTGGATCGAAATACGCGTTGACGAGAGTGGCCGCCACGCCGACCATGCAGACCTTCAGGATACCCCGCGTCTCCGGCGACAGGAACCTTAGACGGCGGAACATGACCATGTACCAAGATCCCCAGAAGGCCGCCCATAGGACCGCACCGACCAGTCCCGTGCGCGCGAGAATGTCGACATGGGAATTATGCGGGCTACGAAGAGGATCGCCCTCGCCTATCGACACACCCAACTGCTGTGCGAGATTCGGGCCGAACCCAAGGCCGGTAGTGAGTTGACCCTTCGAGCGTGCCAGATCGATGACCCCTGACCACAGTTGATCGCGAAATCCGACGGTACCGCCCAAGTCAGCACTGCTCTGGCCCTGGGGAATGCTCACAGCGTTGTCGATCAGTTGCGAAACGGAGATGTACCGCCCTTGGTTTCCTGGGATCTGCAGGTTGAGTCCCCAGCCGAGGGTGAATCCCAAAAGTACGGTACTCACCATTACGGCCGCCATGCTCCACCCTCGGCGCCCCAACAGGACACCGGTCAGGACGATCCCAGCGGAAGCCGCAACCAGGCCGCCGCGATTCTGCGTCCCGACCACAAGGATGATCACGGTGCCGAGCCCGGTCAGCAGAGCGCGCACTCGCAAGCCAAACGAATGCGTTGGGACAAGCCACAGGAAGGCAATGGCCGTCACGGCGGCGATGGCCGTGTTGTCGAGCTTGTGGGAGAACAACGTAACCCCGCTTCCGGGAAGCACCGGGCTCCTGGCGGTGGCGAGCAATATCGCGAAAGGACTCCAGAGAAGTAGGACCACCAGGAACGGGACGTACGCGCGGGCCCACCTGCGGGGGAGGTCAGGCACGGCCACCACCACAGTCGCGACCAGGATGGCGATCAGGGCGTAATACCATAGGGCAGCGTCACGGATCGAGTCCACGCCATATGTGGGGATGAGGGGCAGGGTTCTTGCGAGGCCCCAGGCTGCGAAGACGAGCAGGAACAGCATGGGAATGCTGTTGCGAAGCGCCGCCCTCAGATACCCGGTGGCCATCGCGGCGAAAAGGCCGCCGAGAAGAAGGATGAGTTCACCAGCGAAGAGCGGCGTTCCCGGCACGGACGCCAGGTAGGCAAAGCCACGGTCGCCCAAGGCGTACCCGGCCAGCACCACGGGCAGAGCAACCATGAGGATCCGCAGCACCACCCTCGATCCACGGACACCGTGCGAGCCGATCGGTCTACTGGTCAGCGCGCGGGCACCGACCACAGCTACTTCGGACACTGCTGCTTCAGCCTCGGTTATCACCGTACCAGACGGCGAGACGGGGGGCGGAATGGTCACCGCATCCCAGGGTCATTCCAAGGGCAGTCTACCGGGTCCGGGGGGCTGACTGGCATCTGCAGTAGGACGGCGTGACTGGCCCTCCGTGGCCGCGGGCGATTACGAAGGCGCAACTGATCCGGTTCGCGTAGGTCGCAACGCCGTTGCATGCGACAGGACGTACGACGCCCCGTTATATCCGCTGGGCGGTCTGTGATGGGAGCATCACAGTTTGGTAACGGGCGCTGGATAGCCTGAGGGAACCCCGGGGGCGAGGTCCCCAACCCGGGCGAGGTCGGTAGTCCCGGGATGAGGTGCCAACCATGCGCTCCCAATTCTTCATACTGTGTGCTGTTGCCGCAGTCACGGCAGTTACGCTTGGCGTCACACGGCCGCCGGCGCACCCAGCCACGGCGCTTGCCACGCACTCAGCGGTGGGCAAACCGGTAAAACCGACCCCAACGCCACGGCACCACAGTAGTAGCCTCCCCCCGCGACCTATCCCGACGCTCACCGCAGGCCCTGCGCCGACCCACGGGCCGCTGTTGACATCGACGGGCTCAGATAATTCGCTGCTCCCACTGATCAGCCCTGGAACACCGGCACCGACAACAGTGCACGCCGGACAACACCCGCATCCGGCAGCCACAGCCACACCTGCGCCCGCCTCCAGGCCGACACCCAGACCAACGCCAGCTCCATCGCCCGTGCCAGGGTGCGCCGGCCCGGCGCTGACATCGCAGTCGCAGGTGCATCCGAACACATCGTATTGTGGTGGCCACGCCACCAGTCAGATCCGCCTCGCTCCGAACGACACCTGGGTGAACGGCGAGGTCAGCGGCA
>JBOHUD010000027.1:0-4803 GCA_050734155.1 Candidatus Dormibacteria bacterium | reverse complement strand
AATTGGCAGATCGTCAGCGTGACGACTGCAGACGGCGGGGCCCCGCGCTCCTGCCGGCGTCCCGTGGCCACCCTCACGGGCAGACGCTTTCGGCGTCGATCGCGGCCTGGCCGGCGGTCCCCGCCCCAGCCCGGGCGGAGGTGGCGGAGGCGAGCTCCGCGGCGTCACCGATGCCGGATCTCGGGGTGGAGCCCAAGGTGGGAATTGAACCCACGACCTACGCCTTACCAAGGCGCCAACTCAGGGCAGGGGTTACCGCGTCCGCGCTCAATGCGCTTGTCCGAATTCAGCACTCGGCTGAAACTGTCGGTCATCGTAGATCGGCGAGGTCGACTTGGTCAACGCCTGGCGCGTTGCGGGCGAGTGCCGGACAGGCACAGACACGTGCGAACGATGGGGGACTTCCGTGGTCGACGTGGGAATGGACACACAACCATTGCCAGCGTACCCGGGACGCGGCCAGCGTCTTCGTCAGAAAATAGCGGCCTCATGCCACGCTCATGCGGCGTAGACGCTGCCGTCGGAGGCGACGGTGACCCTGAGCGCGGCCAGCGGTGACGGCGCCGGGCCGCCGACCACTTGAGCCCCGCGTGCGGGGTCGAAGGCCGCTCCATGGCACGGGCAGATGAGCAGGCGCTGGCCGCTGTCGTACTGCACGGTGCAGCCGGCGTGGGTGCAGACGGCGTCGTACGCCACCACGTTCTGGCCGCCGGTGCTCACCGCCACCGCGGGGTCGCCGCTGGTGGGGTCCTGGTAGGTGAGGCTGCCCGCCGACTGCAGATCGGCAAGGCTGCCGATGCGCGTCCCCTGGGGGGCCTGGGCGGCGGGTGCGGACGAGCCGGGCGCGGCGCTCCCGGAAGGGCCCGACGTCGAGGTCGGCGGCGAACTTGTCGCCGATGTCGCCCCGCTTCCCGAGGACAGCGCAGCGACCGCTGCCCGGCTCCTGGGCAGGATGGCGAGGAACCAGACCAACCCCACCGCCCCACCGCCGAGGCGGAGCAGGAACGCCCGTCGGCTGGGGTCGATCACCGCCGGACGCGGAGGCTCGTCCTCCGCCCAGGTGCGCTCCAGCCAGCGCCGCACGGGTACCCAGACGTCACCGTCGCCGACCAGAGCGACGGTCAGCCAGGCCACGGTGTAGAGGCTGTCGGAGCCGAGGAAGTACGGCTGCACCTGCCAGGTGGCGCTGAGGAAAAGGAGGAGACTGATCGCCGCGCCGCCCAGCGCCCACGCCCGGGTCCATAGTCCCAGCAGGACCCCAAAGCCGACCGCCAGCTCGGCCGCGATGATGAGCAGGCCCACCTCCACAGCGAGGTTCTGACCGAGCCAGTCGAGCAGCCCGCCGATTGGTGAGGTCCTGGCAAAGCCGCTCAGCTGACGTCCGATGTAGGTGCTCCCGTCGGGGTTGAAGAAGTTGGGATCGGTGATCTTCTGGATCCCGGCATAGATGAAGGTGAGCGCCAGGAAGAACCGCAGTGGCAGCACCCCGAAGCGGACCCGCGGGTCAACTGGCGCGACCGCGACGGGGGGGACGGTGCTGCGCCGCTGCTTGGCGCGCCGGCGACCGTAGGTCTGCGGCATCCTGTCAGGCTACTGGCTCAAGATTGGAGTCAGATTGGAAGCAACCCCGGACCCTCGCCCCACGCCGACCGGACGCACCGTCCTTGTTGTCGAGGACGAGATCGGCCTCGGTCGCCTGATCACGCGCGTGCTCGGCGAGGAGGGTTACGAGCCACGGCTCGAGTCACGGGGCGACATCGCTGTCGAGGCCGCCCTCGCCCACCCACCGGCGCTGGTGCTGCTTGACGTCGCCCTCCCCGCACTGACCGGCCTCGAGGTCTGCGCGCGGCTCCGTCAGGGCGGGTTCATCGCGCCCATCCTAATGCTCACCGCCCGCGATGCTCTCGCCGACCGGGTGGCCGGACTCGACGCCGGCGCCGACGACTATCTGGTCAAGCCCTTCGCCTTCGAGGAACTGCTCGCCCGCATGCGCGCTCTGCTCCGTCGTCACACCCAGGAACCGGAGCGCCTCACCATTGCCGACCTCGTCATCGAGACGGGGACGCGCCGCGCCTGGCGGGGCGGACGTGAACTCTCCCTCTCCGCACTGGAGTTTCGCTTGCTCGAGGTGCTGGTGCGCCACGCCGGTTGGGTGCTCACCCGCCAACAGCTCCTCAACCACGCTTGGGGGTACGACGTGGCGCCCGTCTCGAACGTTGTCGACACCTACATCCATTACCTGCGCCGCAAGATCGGCGACACTCATGGTTCAGCACTCATCCACACCGTCCGCTCGGTGGGCTATACGGTGCGAGGGTCGTGATCAGGCGGGCGCGGCGCCGGCTCCTGCTCGGCAACCTGATCGTGCTCATCGCGCTAACCGCGGTGATTGCAACGGCCATCGCCACGGTGGCGGTCCAGCTCTTCGAACAGGACGCGCGCACCAGTCTCAGCGCCGACGCCGGCCGCGCGGCGAGTGACCTTCAGGGCACCGGCGATACCGACTTTGCCGCCGAACACGGCCTCACCACCTCGGGGACCTTCTACGTCGTCTGGGGCGCTGACGGGAGGTCCACGTTCGACCCAGCGATGGTCGCCGGTCTTCCGGCACTGGCCGCCGACGCCGCCCGGGCGCGGCTCGGCAGGGCGGTCGGAGTGGATCGAGTCCAGACGCCGGCCGGGCCGGCGCTCATCGACACGCGCAAGGTCACCGCGCCCGGCCGCCGCCAGGAGGTGCTGCAAACCGGGGTGAGTCTGGCCACCGTCGAAGCCGCCGAGCGGCGAGTGGTCCTGGCTGCGGCGGTGACAGCGGGGGTCGCGGCGCTGCTCTCGGTGGGGGCGGCCATCTTGCTGACCCGGCGCGCCATCGGACCCATCGCGGCGGCGCTCGACCGTGAGCGTCAGCTGATCGCCGCCGCGTCTCACGAGCTCCGCACCCCGCTGGCCCACGCATCTGCCGCCCTGCAGGTGGTTCGCCGCCACCCAGATCACACCATTGCCGCCGAGGACGAGGTGCTGACAACCGTGACTGAGGAACTGGCACGGATGGCCCGACTGACCGAGGGTCTGCTCCAGAGGGCGCGCGGTGCTCTGCCGCCGCAGCGGACCGAAGTCGTCGATGTCGACGTGGTCACCCGGCAGGTGGTCGCCGCCGCCGCCCCTCGAGCCCGCGAGACCGACCACCCGTTGAGACTGCGGGCGGGCGGCGCAGGGGAGGTGCGCGCCGATCCGGACCAGCTCCAACAGGCCCTGCTCGCCGTACTCGACAACGCCCTGACGCACACCGCACCCGCGGTGGCAGTCGCGGTGGAGACGCACCGGGAGAACGCGGCGGCAGTGGTCGAGATCGCCGATGGCGGCGCGGGAATCCCGGTCAGCGACCGCGAGCGCGCCTTCGAACCGTTCGTGCGCCTGACGCCGGGGAGAAGCAGTCGCGGCGCAGGCCTGGGACTGGGCGTAGCGCGAACACTCGTTGGGGCTCTCGGCGGTACGGTGGAACTGCGCGACAACAATCCTGGGCTACGGGTGCGCATCCGTTTGCCGCACGCTCCTCCAGACAACGCGACGCCGCCGCGCTGACCGTGTCGCTGACGACAGTCGTTCTCCTGGTGGCGCTCGGCGCCTCCCTGGGCGTCTTCGGGACTCTGGTGGGGGCGGACGGCGGTTTTGGCACACCTCGGGTTTCCGTGGGTCCCTGAGCGCTCGTGCTGAACTCGTTTGCCACCTGATTTGAGTTCGCGCCGCTGAGGGCAGAAGACGCGCAGCTGGCTCCGTTAGGTTTGGGTTGCTCAACCAGCCTGACGGGGGGACCAGCATGCACGTCTCGACAGCATTCAACACCATGCTCGGCATCCCCGGCGCCAGGGTGGTGGCGGTCACCTTCGGGCCGGGTGGCATCGTCGTCCAGCTGCGTCCCCGGGCGCGTCGCCCCAAGGTGCCCCTGTGGCAGCCGGCAGCGGGCTGTGTACGACCGCTCCGTGCGGCGCTGGCGACACCTCGACCTCGGTGGCACCCGGCTGTTCCTCGAGGCCGAGATCCGACGGGTTCACTGCAGGCGCTGCTGCCGCGTCCGCACCGAGGCGGTGCCCTGGGCCCGGCCGGGCGCTCGCCACAGTCGCGATCTCCAGGACGTGATCGCCTACATGGCCCAGCGCATGGACAAGACCACCGTGACCAGGCTGCTCCGGGTCAGCTGGGAGGCGGTGGCCAAAGCCGTCGTCGATGTCGTCGCCGACCACCTCGACAGCCGGCGTCTCAACGGCATCTTTCGCATCGGCGTGGATGAGGTCTCGTATCGCACGGGCCATCGCTATCTCACCGTGGTCGCTGACCACGACCGCGCCGGCGCCGTGGTCTGGACCGGCGAGGGCCGCAACGCCGCCACCCTCGGCGCCTTCTACGACGAGCTGGGCGATGCTGGCTGCGCGCAACTCCAAGCCGTGAGCATGGACATGGGACCAGCCTTCGCGACCGCGACCAGCCAGCGGGCTCCTCAGGCCCGGCAGTCCGTCGACCCCTTCCACGTCGTGCAGCTCGCCAACACAGCCATCGACGACACCCGGCGCGAGGAGTGGAACGCGGCGCGCCGTCCACGCCGGGAGCGCGGCCGGCCGCGGGCGGATGCCGCGGCCACCACACGGCAGACGTCGCGCTGGGTCAAGCACACTCGCTGGGCGTTGCTCAATGATCCCGACGCGCTGAACGACGACCAGCTCGAGGTTCTCCACCGCCTCCGCACCGACCGCTCGCCCCTGTACCGCTGCTGGCAGCTCAAGAAGGGGCTGCGTGACCTCTTCCGTCTGC
>JBOHUD010000026.1:0-10633 GCA_050734155.1 Candidatus Dormibacteria bacterium | reverse complement strand
CGCCACGACCGCTCCCGCCCTCGGGCCCACCGCGGCTGGCGACGTCGACCCCGACGACATCCCCTTCTAGAGGAGACACGAGGATGCCCGAGTACGACCGCCGCCGCCGCAAGGTGTGCAGCTTCTGTCTCGAACACGTCGAGGTCATCGACTACAAGGAGGTGGCGCGCCTGCGCCGCTACCTCAGCGACCGCGGCAAGATCATGCCGCGGCGCATGACCGGGACCTGCGCCCGTCATCAGCGGCGCCTCACCACAGCTCTCAACCGCGCCCGCCACATCGCCCTGCTTCCCTACCAGGCGGAGGTGCGCTGAGACCCCCAACCACCCCGCCGGCTCTGGCGCGTTGAGATCGCAGCCCTGACGGTCCAACGGGAAACCCGGGCCTATACTGCTGGTGGCCATGCGCCGCCCGGCGACCCGTCTTCTCCACGTCCTGCTCAGCGTCCCGGTCGTCACCGCTCTGGTGGTCGCCGCCTCGCCGACCGCGCACGCCCAGTCGGCGCCGACGCCGCTGGTGGTGGTCATCGACCCCGGGCACGGCGGCGCCGTCAATCCTGCACAGCCGGACATGCCCTTCGACCCCGGAGCGATCGCGCCCAGCAACGGGCTCGAGGAGAAGGACGCCACGCTGGCCGTGTCCCTGCGCCTGCGCGCCCTGCTCCACCGGGACGACGTCAACGCCATCCTCACCCGCTCCGACGACCGTCCCCTCAGCGTCCAGCAGCGCAGCGACACCGCCAACAACAACGGCGCGGCTCTCTTCGTCAGCGTGCACTTCAACTCCTTCACCGACGGCGGACCGAACGGGTCGCTGGTTCTCTATCCCAAGGACAGCGACCTCGCCTTCGCGCACACCATGAGCGACGCCCTGTCCACCTACCTGGGCCCGCTCGGCGTCGCCGACGATGGCGTGCAGCTGCGCGACAACTGGTGGATCCACACGCAGATGCCCACCGTCACAGTGGAGCCCGCCTTCCTCAGCAACACACGTGAGGCTGCCCTGATCGCCACCCCCGGGTTCCAGCAGGTGCTGGCCATGTCCATCCGTGCGGGGCTCGAGCGATACGACCCCGGGCTGCTGCAACGCAAGGCCCAGATCCTCGCCTGGAACACCGCCCACCCCGACCAGCCGGTGCGCGCCAGCGTGCCGACGGCACACGCCGCCGCCGCGGTGTCGTCGGGCAGCCTCACCCCCCTCCTCCGCGATGCGGTGCTCGTCTCCCTGGTCGCCGCCCTGGTGCGCTGGCCGCGCATCGCCTGGCGCCTGCTGCGCAGCGTGCTCGGCGGGTTCCAGACCGGCGCCGGTCGCGTGCTCGTCCGGCGCGCTGCCAAACGGCGGCGGCGGCGCGCGCTGGCGCTGCGCGCCATGGCCGGGCGCACGCAGAGGTTCGCGCGTCCGCATCACATCTACGACGAGCTGTACTGAGCGCGGCGTTTGTCCGCCCGGGCCCTCGCCCGACCCTTGCTAGACTGCGCGCAGACGTCCACGACCATGCCAGGAGCAGACATGGCATTCGCACAGCAGCTCCGTGTTCCCGGTCCCACCCCGCTCCCGGAGCGAGTCGTCCGCTCTGCCAGCCGCCCGATGATCAACCATCGTGGTCCCGAGTTCGCAGCTCTGCTCCGCGACATCGAGGAGGGGCTGCGCTGGGCGCTCCGCACCGCCAACGACGTGCTCATCTACCCCTGCAGCGGGACGGGCGGCCTCGAGGCCGCCGTGGTCAACCTGCTCAGCCCGGGCGAGCAGGCGCTGTTCTGCACCATGGGGTCGTTCGGCGACCGCTGGGCCGACATCGGCACCGCCTACGGCGCCGACGTGCTGCGGCTGAGCGTCCCCCCCGGCGAGCCCGTCGACCCCGAGGACGTGGAGCGGATCCTCGCCGAGCACAGTGACGTCACCACCGTCTTCGTCACCCACAACGAGACCAGCACCGGGGTTTGCAACGACATCCCCGCAATCGCCGCCGTCGTCAAGGGGCGCGGCAAGCTGCTCGCGGTGGACTCGGTGAGCGGCGCCGGCTGCATCCCGCTGGAGACGGACGGCTGTCGCATCGATGTCCTGGTCACGGGCTCGCAGAAGGGCTGGATGGCCCCGCCGGGCGTGGCCATGGTGGCGGTCAGCGGAGCCGCGCTGGCGCGCGCGGAGAGCACCACCACGCCACGCTGGTACCTCGACTTCGCCCGCGAGGGCAAGTACCAGAAGAGGTCGCAGACCTACACGACGCCCGCGGTGTCGGTGCTCTTCGCCATGCAGGAGGGCCTGGCCATCATGCGCGAGGAGGGGATGGAGAGCGTCTGGTCGCGGCATGCGCGAGTCGGCGGGATGATCCGAGCCGGGGTCGAGGCGGTGGGGTTGAAGCTGCTGGCCGCGGAGGGGCACCGCAGCGACACCGTCACCGCCGTCCGCAACCCCGTCGACGGTCCGGACGCCGTCAAGGAGCTGCTCTCCGTGCTGCGCAGCCGCCACGGCCTGGTGCTCGCCGGTGGACAGGGCGACCTGGCCGGGAAGATCTTCCGCATCGGCCATCTCGGCATGGTCGACGAGGGGGACGTGTACGGCATCCTCGCCACCCTGGAGCAGGGACTGCTTGAGACCGGCATGCGCAGCCGCGTCGGACTTGCCGTTCCCGCCGCCCAGGCCACGGTGCGCAGCGTCCCGGTGAGCGGCGAGCCGGCCGGGGTGGGCTGAGCATCCAGACCCAGGAGCCGCTGTCCGGCGAATCCTCCGTCGCCGCGCAGGACAGCGACAGGGTGCGCATCCTGGTCGCCGACCCGATCGCCGCCGACGGCGTGGACCGCCTCCGCGAGGCCGGCGACGTCGATGTCGAGACCGGGCTCGACCCCGCCGCCCTGCTGGCCCGCATCCCCGGGTACGACGCGCTGGTGGTGCGCAGCGAGACCAAGGTCACCGCCGAGCTGCTCGCCGCGGCCACCCGCCTGCGTGTCGTCGGCCGCGCCGGCGTCGGCGTCGACAACATCGACATCGACGCGGCCACCGGTCACGGCGTCCTCGTGCTCAACGCCCCCACGGGCAACACCATCGCGGCCGCCGAGCACGCGGTGGCGATGATGCTGGCGCTGGCGCGCAACCTCCCCGCCGCCGATGCCTCGCTGCGGGCGGGTCGCTGGGAGCGTTCCAAGCTGGTCGGCGTGGAGCTTCGCGATCGCACCCTGGGCGTCCTGGGGCTGGGCAAGATCGGCTTCGAGGTCGCTCGCATCGCCGGCGAGGGCCTGCGCATGCGCGTCCTCGCCCACGACCCACTGGTTACCCATGCTCGAGCCGAGCAGGCGGGCGCCGAGCTGGTCGACTTCGAGACGCTGCTCGCCGAGAGCGATGTGCTCACCGTCCATGTCCCGCTCACCGAGCACACCCGCGGGGTCATCGGAGCCGCGGAGCTGCGCCGCATGCGGCCGGGCGCGCTGCTCATCAACGTGGCTCGCGGCGGCATCATCGACGAGGCCGCGCTGGCCGGCGCGGTGGGCGACGGGGTCGTCGCCGGCGCCGCCATCGATGTCTTCACCACCGAGCCGGTGCCGGCGGGGCATCCGCTGATCGGCGTCGACGGCATCGTGGTCACCCCCCACCTCGGGGCCAGCACCACCGAGGCGCAGGTGAACGTCGCCGCCGACGTGGCCGACCAGATCGTCGAGTACCTGCGCGGTGGCTCCCCGCGCTACGCCGTCAACGCCCCCGCCGTCAACCCCGAGGAGCTGGCCCGCCTGCGTCCCTACCTGGAGCTGGCCGCCAAGATGGGCTCGCTGGCGGCCCAGCTGAGCAGCGGCGGGGTCAAGCGCGTGGTCTGCAGCTATGCGGGCGAGCTCGCCGAGGTCGACACCACCCTGGTCACCGCCGAGGTGCTGCGCGGCCTGCTCGGCCACTTCTCCGACGCCCGCGTCAACGCCGTCAACGCCAAGACGGTGGCGCGGTCCATGGGCGTCGACGTCGACCAGCACACCACCACGCGCAGTGTCGACCACGCCAACTCCATGTTCGTCGAGGTGGTCGGCGAGCAGCGCCTGCTGGTGGCGGGGACGCACTTCGAGGGTGCCCCCCGGATCACCCGCATCGACGATTTCCGAGTCGACATGCAGCCCTCCGGCACCTTCCTGGTGGTCCAGCACGAGGATCGTCCGGGCGTGATCGCCGCCATCTCGACGCTGCTGGCCGGCAGTGACATCAACATCGCGCGCATCGAGCTGGGACGCGACCGGCCGCGCGGCCGCGCCGTCATGCTGATGGAGATCGACGATCCCATCGAGGCAGCCCTGCTCGAGCGCCTGGCGGCTGTCGCCCAGCTGGAGCAGCTGCGCCAGGTGACCCTGTAGGCCGGCCCCGGCGCAAGGAAATTCCGCTTCTCGTCGTTTCCTGCTGTGGGCCGGCGGCAGAACGGGCGGCGGGCGAGCACCCTGCCTCCAGGGGAAGGGAGATCGAGGCGGGGCAGCGCCCCGGCGGATCCCGTCGCTCGGAGCCGTCGGGCCCACCATGGCACAACGGGCGCCGCCTCCCGCAGCGCTTCGCGCACACTCGGGGCATGGCAGACGTGCGGCCCCTGCGCGGGATTCGCTACAACCCTGGGGTCGTGCACCTGGGCGGAGTGCTCGCGCCTCCCTACGACGTCATCGACGACGGCCAGCGCGAGGCGCTCTACTCGCGTGACCTGCGCAACATCGTGCGCGTCGACTTCGGCCAGGACCTCCCCGGCGACCGGTCGGGCCGCAGCGATCGCTACACGCGCGCTGCCGAGCACCTCGAGGCCTGGCTGTCGCTGGGGGTGCTCCAGCGCGAGGCCCGGCCGGCGTTCTACGTCACCGAGCACCGCTTCGTCGCTCCCGACGGGTCGGCCGCCGTCCGGCGCGGGCTGATCGCCCGGGTGAGGGCGGCCCCGTGGGCGGAGAGCGACCTGCGCCCCCACGAGCGCACGCTGCGCGGCCCCCGTGAGGACCGCCTGGCCCTGGTGCGGGCCACCGCCACCCAGACGAGCCCGGTCTTCGCCGTCTGGCAGGCGGCCCGGGGCGCGGCCGCGCTGCTCGACCAGGGGAGCGCGGGACCGGCGGCGGCGGGTGGCCGCACCCAGGGCGAGATGGGATCAGAGAAGCACCTGCTCTGGGTGGTGGACGATGGCGCCCGGGTGGCGGCCATCGAGGCGGCCCTGGCCCCCGCCCGGCTCTACGTGGCGGACGGGCATCATCGCTACGAGACCGCGGTGGCCTACGCCGCCGAGCGGCGGGCCCTGGGCGACGGCCCCGAGGCGGCCTCGCAGTTCGCGCTCGTCTATCTCTGTGACGCGGACGATCCCGGGGTCAGCCTGCTCCCCACCCATCGCCTGCTCCTCCCCCGGGCGGGCGCGGCCTTCAGCCTCGACGACCTCTGGATGCGCCTCGAGGACGGCTGGGAGCTGGAGCGGAGCGAGGACCTGGCCGCCGCCACCGCCGCCGCGTCGGCGATGCGCCCGACCCACCACGCCTTCGCGGTGCGGGCGCGCGACGGGGTGGGGCTGCTGACCCGCGCTCGGTCCCCGTCCGCCTCGCCGCGCCCGGCGCTCGACGTGGTGGTGCTCCAGGACGAGGTGCTGGCCCCGGCGGGAGCCGCCGAGGCAGCCATCCGCGAGGGCGCGCTCGCCTACACGCGGTCCGTCGAGGAGGTCGATCGCGCCGTCGGCGCCGGCGAGGCGGTGCTCGGCTTCGTCGTCAACCCCGCCACTCCCGCGGAGCTGATCGCCGTCGCCGACGCCGCCCTGGTGATGCCGCAGAAGTCGACGTACTTCTACCCCAAGGTACCCACCGGGCTGGTGCTCTCGCCCCTGGCAGCGGGCGATGGTCCTCACCCCGGCGCGCGTACGATCTCCGTATGAGCCGCCGCATCGCAGTCTCCGTCGACGACGACGTGCTCGAGGCGCTCAACGCCCACACCCGCGGCTCGCCGCTGAGCCGCAGCGAGCTGGTCAACGTGGCGCTGCGGCGGTTCCTGCGGGCGGAGCGGCGTGCCGCGCGCCTGCACGTCAACGGCGCGGAGCAGGCCCGCGGCATCGCCAGCGGCGCTGTGCCCTCGCACCGTCTCGAAGGGCACCTGCTGCGCATGCATCGCGGCCCCTGGGAGAACTGACGGCGGGTTTGGAGCCCTCTGCTGCCGGGTAGACACTGAGCAGGAGCGACCAGGAGACACAGTGCCCAATTACGGTTACCGCTGTCAGGCGTGCCAGCGCGAGTTCGAGGTGTTGCAGCGGATGGCGGACCCCCCGCAGGCGGAATGCCCCGACTGCGGTGGCACGGGGACCCGGTTGTTCTATGCCACGGGAATCCTCTTCAAGGGCAGCGGCTTCTACAAGACCGACAGCCGCTCGACCGCGGCGGCCACGTCGCCGTCCTCCACCGAGGCGCCCAGGTCGGGCCAGGACGGCAGCGCCGATCCCGCCAAGCCGGCGCTGCCCGCCAAGGACGCTGGGCCACCTCCCTCCGCCCCGGCGACCCCGCCCAGCCCGCCCCCGGCGAAGCCCCCCGCGACCGGCTGAGCCATCGAATCGAACCCTCTGACAGAATCAACGGCGACCGTTCTTGCGGCGCCAACCAGGAGATGCCCATGCCCCACCCCCTGATCGTCACCGACACCAGCTTCAAGCAGGAGGTCCTGGACGCCGACGTGCCCGTGCTCGTGGACTTCTGGGCGTCCTGGTGCTCGCCCTGCAAGATGATCGCGCCCATCGTCGAGGAGCTGGCCGGCGAGTACGAGGGTCGGGTCAAGGTCGCCAAGGTGGACGTCGACGCCAATCCCATCACCCCGGGCATGTTCGGGATCATGAGCATCCCCACCCTCATGGTCTTCCGGGGTGGAAAGGCGGAGGAGCGCATCGTCGGCTACCAGCCCAAACAGTCGCTCAAGGCCAAGCTCGACGCCGTCCTGGTCGCCTGAGACCGCTCAACCGCTGGCGCTGAGGCCGCGCGCCAGCGCGCCCAGCGCCTGGAGAGCCTCTCCGGCAACGTAGAGAGAGCCGCCCGCCACCACCAGGCCCTCCACCCCAGCGATGGCCGCGGCCAGCGCCAGCGCGGAGTCCACCCCGGCAGCGGTGCGCGCTCCCGCCCCCCAGCGAGCGGCCAGGTCCTCCGGCGCGGCCGCCCGCGCCGTGCGCGGCGCGGTGAAGACCACCTCGGCGGTCAGCGGCCGCAGGGCGGCGAGCATGTCGTCCAGGTCCTTGTCGGCCATGATCCCGAACACCGCGACGGTGCGATGGCCGCCGCCCAGGCGGAGCGCGGCCGCCACCATCGCCTGCACCGCCTCGGTGTTGTGGCAGCAGTCCACCAGCACCGGCGGGGAGCCCTCGATCCACTGCATCCTCCCCGGCCAGCGCACCGTCTCGGCGCCGGCGACCATGGCCGGGTCGGGGATGGGGATGCCGCGGCGATGCAGTGCGCGGGCCGAGTGCGCCGCCACCGCGAGGTTGCGCTGCTGGAAGGCGCCGAGCAGCGGGGTCGTCAGCGCCAGGCGCGGTTCGTCGATCTCCACGCCGACGCCCTGGCGGCCGCGGTCCTCGCCCCACCAGCGCACACCGCTCCCCAGCGCCGTGAACGAGGCCGCCCCGGCGCGCTCGGCGGCCTCCCGGACCACTTCCAGCGCGAGGCTGTCGGCAGCGGTGACGACGTCGTTGCCGGGCTTGATGATCGCTGCCTTCTCGGCGGCGATGCCGGCCATGTCGTCGCCCAGCTGCTGGCGATGGTCCTGGGCGATGCCGGTGACCACGGCCACCCCGAGGTCGAGGACGTTGGTGCTGTCCAGCCTGCCCCCGAGACCGACCTCGCAGATGACCAGGTCAGGGGCGGCGTCGCGGGCCGCCACGATGCCGGCGACGGTGAGCACCTCGAACACCGTGGGCGAGCCCAGCTCACCACCGATCCCGGCAGCGGCGTCGAGGACCAGGGCGACCAGGTCGGCGAAGCGCTGCGGGGGGATCGGCTGCCCGTCGAGAGCGATCCGTTCGCACCACGACGCCAGGTGGGGCTTGGTGAGCAGCACCGTGTGGCGGCCCGCCGCCCGAGCCATCGCCTCCACCAGCGCGCACACCGAACCCTTGCCGTTGGTGCCGGCGACCAGGACGCCGCGGAGCCGGCGATGGGGGTCGCCGAGAGCGCCCAGGAGCGCCTCGGTGCGCTCCAGTCCCAGCTTCATGCCGCGGCCCTCCAGCCCCTCGAGCATGGCCAGGGCGGACGCGTAGTCGATGCTCACCGCCAGGGCCACTGGGGCGCCATCGCCTCCTCGGCCGCCGGCCGCGCCAGCACGCCGCGCAGCCAGCGCAGCCAGCTTCGCCGCCGCGGAGCCGCCCCCTCGACGTCCTCGACCGCGGCGATGCGCAGCAGCCGGCCCGTCTGATGGGCCACCGCCGCCTGGAGCTCCTGGTACTCGAGCAGGGTGGGCGCGTCGACCACCGCCGCGGCGCCGCCCGCGCAGACCACCTCGAAGCCGAACACCCGACCGCTCTGGTGGTCGAAGCTGGAACGCGGCGTCACCGCGGTCAGCGCGGCGCTGGGGAGCAGTGAGGTCAGGGTCTCCAACCAGGCCCGCTGGGGGTCGGCGGCGGAGTCGACTGCGTCGAGGATGAACAGCTCGCCGGACAGGGCGGCGACCGCGGCGCCGAACTGGCGGAGGTAGAGGAGGTCGGCGCCGTTGAGCGCCACGCTGCCCAGGGTGACGCCGGCGTCGTCGACGAAGCTCGCCATGAACGGGCGCGCGTAGGGCTTGCGGGCCTCGGGCTCCGACCAGCGCAGGCGCAGAGTGGCCACGACCGCCTCAGCGAGGTGGCGCGAGAACGCCGTCGCCGCGCCGCGCCGCGCACAGGGCGACTGTGTTGTGCATCAGCATGGCGACGGTCATCGGGCCCACCCCGCCCGGGACGGGGGTGAGCCAGCCCGCCACCGGCTCCACGGAGTCGCGGTCGACGTCCCCGCGCAGCCTGCCTTCGACGCGCGTGATGCCCACGTCGATGACACATGCACCCCTCTTGACATGGTCGGCGGTGATCATCCCCGGGCGCCCGGTCGCGGCGACCAGGACGTCGGCCTGGCGGCACACCGCGGCCAGGTCGACGGTGTGCGAGTGGCACATGGTCACGGTGCAGTCGTCGTTGAGCAGCAGCATGCCCATGGGACGTCCCACCAGCGCGCTGCGCCCCACCACCACCGCGTTGCGGCCGCGCCGGGGGACGTCGTGGCGGCGCAGCAGCTCCATGCAGCCGGCGGGGGTGCAGGCCACCACCGGCGGCGTCGCGCCCTGGGCGAGCAACCCCATGTTCACCGGATGGAGACCGTCGGCGTCCTTGTCGGGACGGATCACCTCGAGGACCAGGTCGGGATCGATCTGCGCCGGCAGCGGCAGCTGGACGAGGATCCCATCGACGCCGTCGTCGTCGTTCATGCGCTTGACGATGCGCACGATGTCGGCGGTCGAGCTGTCAGCTGGCGGGGTCTGCTGGTCGACGTGCAGACCGAGCTCCGCGGCGATCCTCCCCTTGTTGCGCACGTAGATCTGCGAGCCGGGATCGTCGCCGCACAGCACCACCCCCAGGCCGGGGCGGATCCCTGCCGCGGTCAGCTCGCGGGCACGCGCCGCCACGCTGGCGCGCACCGCCGCGGCCGCCGCGGTGCCGTCGATGATGACCGCGCTCATGTGCGGAGGTTCGCCCGATCGCGCTCGATGACCACGGCGAAGCGATGGAAGACCCCGGCGATGGGGGGTTGCTTGGCGACCCGCACGCGCACCGACTCGATCCGCTGGTCGTTCAGCAGCGCGGTGGCGACCTCCTCGGCCACCTTCTCGAGCAGGTTGTGCTGCCGGGTCTCGACCACGTGCCGCACCGCCTCGTAGCAGCGCACGTAGTCGACGGCGTCGTGGAGCTGGTCGCTGCGACCGGCGGGCCGGAGATCGCTGCGAATCTCCACGTCGACGTCGACGCGCCCGCCGAGGGCGCGCTCTGCCTCCACGTCACCGTGGTGGCCGAAGAACTGCAGGCCCTCGAGGAGGAGCCGGTCGCTGGCCATCGCGGGGATTGTAGGGAGCGGGCGCGACGCCCCCGGTCAGCTCGCTTCGGAGGAGCGCTCGGGGCGGAGCACCTGCTCGCGCTTGGTCACGGGATTGACCATGACCACCACGAAGAGGTCCTCGAAGTCGCACTCGAAGAGCTGCATCAGCGACTGGCGCAGCTTGGGGCCGGGATTGCGCGTGCCCGCCTCCAGCGCGGGGATGTAGTTCTGGGTCACCCCGAGGCGGCGCGCCAGCTCCCGCTGGGTCAGGTGGTGGCGGTCGCGCATGGCGCGCAGTCCGACGGCGCGGACCTCGACGTTCATTGTCCGCCGAGGGTACGACGGAAAGGTAGTTTTGTCAACGCGGAATGGCGCGGGGAGCGCGCCTCGGGCCCTGCGTAGACTGGCGACCATGTGTCGCGTCTGTCTCAAGCGGCCCGAGATCCCCGACGAACGGTACGGCCGCTGCGAGAGCTGCGCCAAGAATGGCCGGGCCGCGTTCCGCTTCCGGCTGGCACCGGGGCGGGGCGGCTCTGCGCTGGTGGTGCGGGCCGGTGAGCTGTCGCCGCATGCCCTGCGCCAGAGGTGGCGCGCGTCGCTGGCGGCGTACCGCGGCCATCCGGCCG
>JBOHUD010000025.1:0-88629 GCA_050734155.1 Candidatus Dormibacteria bacterium | reverse complement strand
GGGCAACCCGGGCAGGCAGGTGGAGCCCAGGCCGGGCAGGCTCGGCGACGGCGGGGCGTTGGTGGCCACGCAGGTGGGGCCGAGCAGGCCGCAGGGGTCGACCCCGTTGGCGTACTGGCGAAGGAAGAAGCCGGAGGAGTTGCTCTGGGCGGTGGCGGCGCCGATCTGGAACACCAGGTTCTTGGCGTCCTGCCAGATGTACTGACCGGTGGCCCTGCTGTGGTCGGTGACCAGGTGGGAGGTCTCGGGGACGAGGGTGGTCATAAGCTGATTCAGCTGGGTGGCGAAGCTGCCCAGGCGCTGCAGGCCGGCGTTGAGCTCGGCGGCGTGCCCGCCGCTGAGGACCGCGTTGCCGGAGAGGTTGAGGGAGTCCGTGTTGCTGATGTATCCCTCCAGCGCGCTCTGGTGGCTGGCCAGCGCACCGGTGATGCTGTTGGTGTTGTCGATGACGGCGGCGAGGTCGCTGCTGCTCTTGTCGAGCTGGTCGGCGGTGGTGCCCAGGTTGACCAGGATGCTGTTGATCTCGGGGTTGCGGGTCACCAGCTCGCCGGTGGGGACGACGCTGTGCACAGAGAGGTCGCGCAGGTCGGGGAGGAGCTGCTGGAGGGTGCCCTCCTGCCCCTGGACGGCGGCGGCCCCGGTGCGGATCAGGCTGGTCAGCGCATCGCGGGTGGGCTTGTCGAACGTGTTGAGGATCTGGTCGAAGTCCACCACCGGCTTGGTGGACTTGAGTGCGATGGTGGCGTTGTCGGAGTAGGGATGAGCGGTGTCGCTGCCCGGGCTCAGCTGGAGGTACTTCTGGCCGAGCAGCGTGGCCAGCCTGATCGACGCCGAGCTGTTGCCGGCCAGCGGCCAGTCGCCGGCGTCGACGTGGAAGGTGACCGAGCTGTGGGTGCCCTGAGCGGTCACCGAGGTGATCTGGCCGACCACGCGACCGGCGATGCGCACGTCGCTGCCCACACTGATCCCGTCCACGTCGGCAACCTGCGCGGTCAGCGTGTGGGTGGCGCTCCACGGTGCCGCGAAGTCGAGGTTGATCTTGACGAGCAACCCCAGCACGAGCACCACCGCGAGCCCGGCGATGAAGCCGGCGAACAGCGGGTTGAAGCCGCCGCGGCGGCCCGTTCCACTCATCAGCAGTGGTTCTCCGAGGTGCCGCCGCACGGCGTTGCCGACTTGCTTGGCGGGTTGAGCGAGCCATCGACGCGCAGGGTGTCGAGGGGCAGGCCCCAGGCGTTGCTGCCGGTGCCCTTGTCGTACCCGGTGGCGGTGAGGAACTCGTGGAGGAGGACGTCGAGGTCACCGATGTAGGGATCGACATTGGAGATCAGCGGAGCCAGGTAGTCGGCCGCCGACTTGGCCTGGCTGAGGGCGTTGGGTCCCTTCTGGAAGATCGCCTCGAGGTTGGCCTCCTCGCCGCGCAGCCCCTGGTCGAGCGACGTCAGCGTGCCCGCCGCGTGCACCAGGGTCTGCTGCAGCGAGACCTCGTGGGTCGCCAGCACACCGAGGAGGACATCCCCGTTGGAGATGAGCCCGCGCAGGTTGGCGTCCTCGCGAGCCAGGTCACCGGTGATGGTGTCGAACTCCCCGTTGAGGCGGTCGAGCTGGGGAGACCGCGCCCCCAGCACCGCGGTGATGGGGCCGGCAGCAGCGGTCAGCGGGTTGGCGTTGGCGATGGTCTGATTGAGGTCGCCGATACCGGTGCCCCCGAAGACGATCACGCCCTCCTGCAGCTGGGTGCGGATCGAGGTGCGCACGCTGGGGTCGAAGACGTTGGACAGCTCGTCGAGGTTGACCGGGCTGCTCGTCTGGGCGACCGCGAAGGCGGGGTTGTCGCCCAGCGATGGGCTCCGCGGCGAGCCCGGCACCACGTCGACGTAGACGTCGCTCAACACCCCCTTGGGGCGAACCGCGACCGTTGTCCCCTGGTGCAGCGGCCAGTGGGCGCTGTCCACCGAGAACGACACCCGGGCCGACTGCTGCCCGGTCTGCGGATCGGCGCGCACGTCGACCGACTCCACGCTGCCCACGTCGACACCGCCGATGCGCACGTCGTTGCCGCCGGCCAGACCGCTGACATTGCTGAACTGGGCGCTGACGGTGTGCGACGAGCCCCCGAAGCTGAGCCCGAGCCCGAACAGCGCCCCGATCACGACCGCGGCCACGAAGAGGCCCTTCGAGGACGCCAGCATGCGGACGATGCGCACGATCATCCGAACAACCCCGCCAGGTAGTCGGTCTCGTTGCTGGACGGCGCCGACGGCGTCGAGGTGTTCTGCACGTGCCCGGTCAGCGCCTGGCAGGTGTTGGTGATCTGCGTCTGCACCGCCGGCGGGAAGATCGACACGAGGTTGTGCGTCAACGTCTGGGAGATGGTGTCGCAGTGGAAGGAGAGCACGATGTTGAGCGCGCACGTGCCGCTGTGGGTCTTGCTGATGGTGGGATCGCTGCAGGCGCTGCTGCCGTTGTTGGGGTTGGTGCCGGGGGACAGCGAGCCGCTCGGACCCGGCTGCGAGAACATCGAATCCCAGAGACCGGTGGTGCCCTCACCGTTGGGCGAGGTGACGTTGAGCTGGTCGTTGGGGTAGGCGATCTGTCCGTTGAGGGTGCCCGCGATGACGGTGTCGATGCCGCACGCGTGGCCGCCGCACTTGGGTCCGATGATGTCGTAGAGGAGGTTGTTCTCCGAGGCCAGCGTCGGGGCCAGCTCGTCCAGGGACTTGCGCTGCGCCGCGATTGTCGGGGTCATCGCGGTGTTGATCTCGGTGGCGACGTTGCTGGCCTCCTGCAGGGTGGTCACCAGCGCCTGGTCCTTCTGGGCGATGGCCCCGAGGGCGACGTTGCCGTTGGCGAGGAACCCGGCCAGCTGCTGGTGCTCATCGGCGAGGGCCTGCATGACGGTGTTGAGCTGGACGAAGATGGCGTCGGTCTGGGGCTGGTCCTTCTCGTAGACCTGGGCCACCGGGGTGAGGTTGGCGACCACCTGCTGGAGCTGTGGCAGGATCGCCTGGATGTCGCCCGCGCGGCCCCTGGTGGCGGCGTCGAGCGCGGCCAGGACCTGTTGCTGCTCCACCCGGGTCTTGCTGTCGAAGGAGTTGAAGATCTCGTCGTTGGAGACGTCCTTGCCGGTCTCCGCCACGGGCAGGTATCCCCCCGACGCGATCGCCTCCGCGCTGGCCGACGAGCCCACCGTCAGGTCCACGTACTTCTCGCCGAGCAGCGTCTTGGGGCGCACCTTGGCGAAGCCGTTGCTGTACACCGGCACCGCCTGCCGGTTGCCGATCTGCATGGTGACCACGCTGTAGCCGGGGCTGCTGGGGTCGTGGGAGATGGAGGTCACCTTGCCGACATCCACACCGCTGACGCGCACGTCGGCGGCGGTGGGGACGCCGTCGGCATCGGCGAAGACGGCGTGCAGCGTGTAGTCCGCCGACAGCGGGTTGGGCTGGCCGATGTTGACCGCCAGGAACTCCATGACCAGGAAGCAGAAGATGGTGAACGCGGCCAGGATGCCGGCGTTGAGGAAGGTTCGCCTGCGGTTCATCTCAGCCTCCCATCGCCGCCCAGCTGGCGTTGGGGGCGCTCGAGTTGGGGGTGACCTGGGCTGCCTGGCTGCTGCAGTCGCTACCGCAGTTGACCGAGAAGACCGACCAGAAATGCTGGTTGTGGTTGCTGGGATCGGTGTCGAAGAAGGAGCTGCCCAGGTTGGGGAAGACGTCGTGGATGGCGGTGCGGTAGTGGGCGATGTTGCCGAGGATGCTGGTGCTCTGGTCGAGGAAGCTGTTCAGCTGGGTCAGGGTGCCCGGCAGCTGGCCGAGCGTGGAGTGCAGGTTGCCGCCCTGGCCGGTGACCAGGGTGTCGAGGTTCTGCAGGAGGGTGTCGGCCTGGCGCACGGTGCCGCCGATCGCCTGGTCCTGGGCGGCCAGCTGCTGCATCACCGCAGTCCAGGTGCCGAACTCCTGGCGCACCTGCTCGCGCTGCTTGGCGAGCACGTCGTAGAACCTCTGCAGCTCGAGCACGATGTCGTTGACCTGCTGCCTGCGCACGGACAGCTCTGTGGCCGGCCCGTTGAGGGCGGTGACCAGGGAGTTGAGCGAGCCCGCGGAGCTGTTCATGCGGTCGCCGTTGTTGGTGGTGCCCTCACCCAGGGCGTTGATGAGCAGCTGGACGCGCTGCACTGTGGCGGGGTCGAAGACGGCGAGCACCTGGTCGATCTCGGTGATGGGCACGGTGTGGCCGATCGGGATCACCCCTCCGGAGGGGATCTGGCCGGCCGCGCTGCCGCGGGTGAGGTCGATGTAGGTCTCGCCGAGAAGGTTCTTCTTGCGAACCTGGGCGGTGGCGTCCGGGTGCAGCGGCAGCGCGTTGCCGTTGTCGAAGACCATCTGCACCTGCGCGTGACCCCCGCTGACGCTCACCGTCTTGACGTAGCCCACCTTGGTGCCGTTGAGGAAGACCTCGTTGTTGGCGAGGATGCTGTCGGCGTCGGTGAAGGTCGCCGTCACCTGGTAGGGGTGGCTCCAGGGCACGCCGAACTGCAGCCCGCGGACGATGAAGCCGAGCACCAGCAGGCAGAAGAGCGTGTAGGCCACCCAGATCGGCAGGTTCCAGCGGCTGCGCACGGCTAGTCCCCCAACCAGGCGGAGAGGAGCGTCATGTCGCTCTGTCCGGTGTCATACGAGGCGGGGACCGAGTCGGCGCCGGGGGGCTTGAAGCCACTGCCCTGGCACGACGACCCGCCGGCGTTGTTGGGGCTGACCAGGCAGATCCTGAAGATCGGCTGCGAGGGGACTCCGCCGCCCTCGCTCTCCAGCGCACCGCCGGTGGTCGTCGGCCCCTGCTGGAGGCCTCTGTCGAGGGCGCTCAGAACTGTGCTGTTGTTGGACACCGAACCGAGAAAGGCGAGCAGGTGCGCCTCCTGGCTGGTGGCGGTGAGCAGAGCGGGCGCGATCGAGATGGTGGTGCGCAGCGACGGCACGGCGCTGTCGATGGCGGTGTTCAACTCGCCCAGGGCAGTCTGCGCATCGACGAACTGACGGCTGAACGCCACCTGCTGGGTCTCGATGGCGTTGAGGGTCTGCTGGCCGTTGGTGATGAGCTGGCTGAGCTGGGTCAGCTGATCGGTGGTGGTGATCTTGCCGAGCACACCGTCGAGGCCGACCAGGATGCGATCGAGGTCGGGGTCGCGATTGTTGAGGGTGGTGCCGAAGACCGCCAGGTTGGCGAGGTTGGTCTTGCCGGCGGCGATGGCTTCGTTGAGGCTCTGTCCGCGCCCCGCGACACCTGCTCCCAGGTCGTCGAGCAGCACCCGGGCGGCGTTGCGGGTGGGCGCGTCGAGGCTGTTGATGAACTGGTCGAGCTCCACGGGCACCGCCTTCTGGGTCTCGTGGAGCACGGCGGTGGTGTCCAGCGGTGGCCTGTTGGCGCCGCCGTCGTGGACGTCGACGTACTTCTCGCCGAGCAGCGACTTGGGGCGGATGTCGGCGGTGAGCCCGCTGTGCAGCGGCCAGTGGTCGTCGGCGATCTGCAGGGTGACCAGGGCGGCGTTGTCCTGGGTGGGCTCGATGTCGCTGATGGTGCCGATCTTGGAGCCGGACTCGAGCACGTCGCTGCCGCCGACCAGGCCGTCGGCGGTGGGGAAGGTGATCTGGAACTGGTGGTACCTGGTTCCCAGCGCGTGCGGCGACACCAGCGCAAACCCCGCTCCTCCGACGAGGACGGCGGCCACCGCGATGCCCGCGATCGTCGACCTGGACACTCTCACCTTCCTGTCAATCCATCCCCAGAGGCCCGTCTGAGGAGGCGTTGAAAAACTGCCTGACGAACTCGTCGTCTGAGTCCTCGATCTCCTTCTTGTTGCCGAAGTGACGCATCTTGCCCTTGTACAGGATGCCAATATTGTCCGCGAAGCGGCGCACCGCGCCCACGTCATGGCTGACCACGATCGAGGTGGCCCTGTATTTGGAGCTGATCTCGCGGATGAGATCGCAGAGCAGGGTGGTGCGCACCGGGTCGAGGCCGGAGTCGGGCTCGTCGAAGAGGAGGATGCGCGGCTCCATGACCAGCGCCCGGGCGAAGCCGGCGCGCTTGCGCATGCCCCCGCTGAGCTCGTTGGGCATGCGCTTCTCCGCCCCCGCCAGGCCCACCTCGGTGAGCCGGTCCATGACGATCTCGCGGATGTCGGACTCGCTCTTCCTGGTGTGTTGGCGCAGCGGAAAGGCAACGTTGTCGTAGAGGCTCATGGAGCTGAACAGGGCGCCGTCCTGGAAGAGCATGCCGATGCCGCGGCGCAGCTCGAGAAGCTCGCTCTCGTTGAGCATGGGCACGGCGCGGTCGGAGACGAACACATCGCCGCTGTCGGGGGGAAGCAGGCCCACGATGTGGCGCAGGGTGACGCTCTTGCCCGTGCCCGACGGCCCCATCAGCACCGTGATCTCCCCCTTGGGGATGCGGCAGGTGACGCCATCGAGCACCTTGAACTGCCCGAATGCCTTGCGCACATTGCGCAGCTCGATGACCGCCTCCCTGTTCCACGTCGTCTCGGACTGGGTCGGCGGGCGATCGCTGACCGGCCGGCTGAGGTCGGTGTAGGCGGGATGGTTGCGCCCGGGCACGTTCTTGCGGACCGCCGCGGGAGGCGCGGCAGGCGGCGCCTGCGGGGCCGTGGCGGTGGCCCGGTCAGGGATGCTGGGGGCGGCGACGACGGTGGGGTCGGACACGCTCACCTCGCTATGTGGCGATTGGCAGGTTGGGGTTGGTGCCCCAGAAGATCTGGGTCAGCAGGGCGTTGACGACCACGGTGACCACCAGGGCCACCGCCATGGTCTTGGCCACGGCCCGGCCGATGCCCACCGCCCCCCCGGTGACGTGGTAGCCGTAGTACACAGCGACACACACGATCAGGAAGGCGAAGACCACCGCCTTGATCATCGAGAACAGCAGGTCCTGGAGATTGAGGAAACGGAAGAAGTAGTCGGAGTACACCCCGCTCGAGATGGTCCCGCTGGGGACCTGGACCATCTGCACCACGTACGAGCCCAGGTAGCTCACCCCCAGGGCGAGCAGGTACATGAAGGGGAGGACGATGAAGCAGGCCAGCATCCTGGTGCTCACCAGGTAGATCTTGGAGGGGATGCCCATCACCTCGAGGGCGTCGATCTCCTCGTTGACGCGCATCGTGCCCAGCTCGGCGACCAGGCCGCACCCCACCTTGGCGCCGATGGCGAAGCCGAAGAAGAGCGGGGTGATCTCGCGGGTGTCGCAGATGGCGTTGAAGACGCCCGCCAGCGACTGGGCGCCGATCTGGGACAGCGAGTAGTACGCCTCGATGGAGCACTCGCTCCCCGTGAAGTAGGTCAGCACCAGGGCGATCGGCGTCGAGCCGATGGCCAGGAAGGCCGCGTACCACCAGACCTCGCGCATGTAGCGCGTCGACTTGGGGATGTGGGCGATCGCCCCGCCGGCGAAGTTGACGATGTTGCCCAGCGTCTCCAGCCCGTCGCGCGCCCCGGCGAACCGCGGCGGTCGCGCCAGCCGCTGCGGCGGCGGGGGCGGGGGCTTGGGCGGATTGGCGGCGATGGCCACGGGATCTCCTAACGCAGCACGTTGTTGGAGTGGAAGAGGGCGAGGACCGTGGGCGTGTACAGGTATTCGATGATCTGAATGCTGACGAAGCAGGCCACCACCGACTGGTGCACCGCGCGGGCGACGCCCTCCGCCCCTCCCCTGGCGGTGATGCCCTTGTAACAGCAGACGGTGGCGATGAGCATGCCGAAGATGACGCACTTCAACTCGCCGCCGTACAGGTCCTGGAGCGTGCCCTGCGTGTAGAAGGTGCTGATGAACGCGCCGCTGTTCACCCCCACCAGCGCGAGCGAGGCGAGGTAGCCGGAGAGGCAGGTGAAGATGATCATCGGGATGTTGTAGAGGGCGGTCATGAAGGCCAGCGCGAGGAAGCGCGGCACCACGATGAAGAGCACGTTGCTGATGCCCATCACGCTGATCGCCTCGAGCTCATCGCGGACCTTGCGCGCCCCCAGGTCGGCGGTGATCGCAGTCCCACACACCGCCGCCACCATCAGGCCGGTGGCCACGGGGGCGAACTCGCGCACGTTGGCCAGGACCATGAAGCCGCCGATGCGCCACTCGGCCGAGGCCAGCTTGAAGAAGTTGCCCGCCTCCAGGGCCACGATGGTCCCCCAGCCCAGACCGGTCAGCGCCAGCGGCACCGCACAGGAGAACAGGATGAAGCGGCACTGCTCGAGGAACTCGGCGCCGTAGAAGGGACGCTGGAAGGCGCCCCGAACCGCGGCCGCGAAGAGCAGTGCCTGGTCGCCGAGGGTGACCACCCCACGCCGGCCCCAGCTCACCACCGCGACGTCACCCCTCGCCGGCGGCTCACAGGCGTCGCCCAGCCTGCCATGGATTCGAACCTCACATCAGCGCTGTCAGGATTCCCCGTGGGGACTATGGTGCCCTTGTTGTCCCGAGCTTGTCGCCCCCTGCTCTTGTAAGACGCTGGAAGGGGCCAAAGCTTGCGTTCCGCCGAATTCACCGGCTCTGAGCCGGGGTACGGTCCGGTCACAGCCGGTGGCGGTTCCACGACGCCATCGGGACCGAGATTGCGGAGCGCCCTATGCTCGTGCCATGACCGCAGCCCTGCTGCTCAGCGTGGTCGTGCCCACACGCAATGAGGAGGCCAACGTCGGGACGCTGCTGGCCCGGCTGAGCGCGGCGCTGGAGGGGATCGACCACGAGATCCTCTTCATCGACGACTCGGACGACGGCACCGCCCGGGCCATCGCCGCCGCGGCTGCCGCCAACCCCAGGGTGGACCTGGTCCATCGAGAGGGGCTGGAGCGGGCGGGCGGGCTGAGCACGGCGGTGGTCCGCGGCATCCACCAGACGGGCGGCGAGTTCGTCTGCGTCATGGACGGCGACCTGCAGCACCCCCCGGAGGACATCCCGGCGATGCTCGGCGCCGCCCGTGGCGGCGCCGACGTGGTGGTCGGCAGCCGCTACATGCGCGGCGGCAGCCAGGGCGGCCTCGACGGCAGGCTGCGCCGCCTGGTCAGCCGCGCCGCCTCGGCCGTCGCCCGCGGGCTGTTCACCGAGGCCCGGGCGAGCACCGACCCGCTCAGCGGGTTCTTCCTCTGCCGGCGGCGGGTCATCGACGGCATCGAGTTCCGCCCGGTCGGCTTCAAGATCCTTCTCGAGCTGCTGGTGTGCGTCCCCGGGGTGCGGGTGAGTGACGTGCCCCTCGCCTTCGCGGCGCGCTCAGCCGGCGCCAGCAAGGCGACAGCGCGCCAGGGCCTGCTCTTCCTGGGCCACATCCGCTCGCTGGTGTTCGATGTCCAGGGCTCGGCCCGGCCCTGGAAGTTTGCCCTGGTGGGACTGAGCGGGCTGGCCATCCTGCTGCCGCTGATCGCCCTGCTCACCGGGCCTGCCGGACTGCCCCCGCTGACCGCGTTCCTGCTCGCCTACCTGCCCAGCCTGGCCTGGAACACGGTTCTCAACCGCGCCTGGACGTTCGCCGATCAGCGCCACGGTCTCGGCGAGGGCACCGCCCGCTACCTGGAACGCGCGCTGGTCTCGGGGGCGGCGATGTTCGGCGTCTACGCCGCGCTGCTGACCGTGCACGCCACCCCGGTGCCGGCCGCCCTCGTCGGAGCCATGGTCGCCATGGTGCTCAACGGCACCGTCAACCGCGCGGCCGTCCGCCGCGGACCCCGGCTGTGGAGCGAGGTCGCCCTCAGCCAGGGCGTGCAGGCGGCGCTGGCCCGGTTGCGGACCGAACTGGGCGCCGATCGCTGCTACCTGCTCCCTCCCTCAGGGCCCGCTCCTGCCGCACTTCCCGCGGGCCTGGTGGAACGGGTGGTGGAGCAGCGCCGGGGGGTGCTCTACACCCAGGCCGCCGGCCACCGCGCCCAGCGCCGCTCCAACATCGAGGTGAGCTCGATGCTGCTCGTCCCGGTCATCGACGGCGACGCCGTGGAGGCGGTGCTGGTCTGCGAGAGGCTGGCGCGGCGCCCCTTCGAGGCAGATCACCTCGACGCGGCGATGACGGCCGCCCCCGCGCTGGGCGGCCTGGTCGCCGCGACCGCCGCGGCGGGCAGCGCTCCAGCGGCGTTGCGGGCGGGCGCCTGAGCGCCCGGGGGAAGCCTCGGGGACCGCCGGTCGGCGATCATTCACCGATGGTCCGGCGCGTCCTGCTGTCCGTCCTGCTCGCCGTTGCCGTGCTCGCCGCCCTGGCCTCGCCCACCTCGGCGGGCCGGGTGATCCGGGTCGGCGCCCTCTTCCCGCTCGACGGGCCCCAGTCGACCCTGGCTCGCCAGGAGTACCAGGGTGTGGAGATCGCCCGCGACCTGGTCAACGGCGACGGTGGAGTCGGTGGCAGCCCCATCCAGCTCGACTCCCGGGAGCTCGACTCGCCCTCGGCCGCCCCCGCCGCCGTGCGGAGCCTCCGTGGTGACGGAGTTTCTGTCGTGATTGGCACGTACTCGTCGGCGCTGTCGGTGCCGGCGAGCGCGGCCGCGGCCGCCGCGGGGCTCACCTACTGGGAGGCGGGAGCGGTCGCCGACCGGGTCACCGGGCGGGGGCTGCCCGGCGTCTTCCGGGTCGGTGCCAGCGGCGCCAACCTGGGCTCCAACTCGGCGACGTTCGCGGCCACCGTCCTCGCCCCGCGCCTCGGCCTCACCCCCGCACGAACGCGCGTCTCGGTGGTGCTCGAGAACGACGACTACGGACATTCCGTCGCCGACAGCGCGGTGAGGTCGGCACGGGCCCAGGGCCTCGACGTGGTGTCCTACACGACCTACAACGCGCACGCGCCCGACTGGCCGCCGGTGCTGGCGGCGGTGGCGGCGGCGCGGCCCGACGTGCTCATCCTGGCGTCCTACATCACCGACGGCGTGGCCTTCCGGCGCGCCATGCTGGCAGCCCACCTCCACGTGGGCGCGCTCATCGGCTCCACCATGGCGGAGTGCGGACCCGACTTCGGACTCGAGCTGGGCAGCGCCGCCGTCGGCGTCTTCGCCTCCGACCGACCCACCCAGGGCTTCAACCCCGCCGTCCTCACCCCCGCCGCCCGGGCCACCTACCTGCGCTTCTCGCGCGCCTGGGAGCAGACCACCGGCGGGCCCCCGACCGAGGAGGGCCTGGCCGGCTTCAGCGCCGGCTGGGCGCTGTTCCACGACGTGCTCCCCCACGCCGGGTCCGCCAGCGCCACCTCCATCGCGGCGGCGGCGCGGCACCTCGACCTGCCCTCGGGCTGGCTGCCCAACGGCGCCGGGCTCAGGTTCTCGGCTGATCCGGCCATGCTTGGCCAGAACACGCGGGCTGCGGCGGTGATCTGGCAGTGGCAGGCGGTGCGCCACAGTGTCACCGTCTGGCCACCGGTGGACGCCACCGGCACCCCCAAGCTGATCCCGCTGCCGGCGTGATCGCCGCCCGCGCGGCGGGGGTGCCGCGCGCACCCGCGCTGGTGGTGGCGGTGGGGGTCGCAGCCGCCCTGCGCAGCCTGGTCGGGGGAGCGGCGGTGGCGGTGTCAGCTCCCGCGGCCCTGGTCTTCAGCGCGGTGCTGCTCGCCGCCGTGGTCGGTTCCGGGACCCGATGGACGCGAATCTCCTGGGGTGGAGTGGCGCTGGGGGGTGCCGGGGGGGTGGCGCTGGTGGCGCTGTCGCTGGTGGGCCTGCCCGCCATCGTGCTCGGGGCACGGGTGGGGGCGACCACGCTGGCCTGGTGGGCCCCGCTGGTGGCCGTGGTCGCCGCCGCCGAGGAGCTCGTCCTCCGTGGCGTGCTCTTCGACGCGCTCCGGTCCACTTCCGGGGAGGGGGTGGCGGTGGCGGTGACCGCCCTGCTGTTCGCGGTCATCCACCTGCCCCTGTACGGCATGACCGCGCTGCCCATCGACCTCTGCGTCGGGGTGTTCCTGGGCTGCCTGCGGGTGGCCTCCGGCGGGGTCACCGCGCCGCTCGTCGCCCACGTGGTCGCCGACCTCTCCACCGGATGGCTGGGATGACCCGGCCATGGATGGCGCCGGCTGCCGCCGGCGTCGCCCTGCTCGCCCTGGCGGCGGTTCGCGGAGCCGGTGGCGGCCCCCCGCTGTACGACGGGATCTGCCTGCCGCCCCAGTACACCATGCTGGGGGCCAGTCCGGGCCCCACCACGGCCTCGCACACCTTCAGCGCCGACGATCTCGCCTCCAGCCAGCCGCTGTCCACCGGCGAGTCCACTCCGCAGGCCCAGATGATCTTCGCGGGCGGGAGCCTGGCTCCCCCGCCGGGGAGCTCGTCTGTGACCGTGACCATCACACCGGTCAGGCCGCCGGCCGTCAAGCCCGCCGACGGCACGATCGACGGCAACGTCTACGACTTCGAGGCGCGCTCCGCCGGCCGGTCGGTACCTCTGGCCGCCGGGCATCCCGCCACCATCGTGCTCGCCGCCACCTCGTCGGGCGGCCCGCAGCTGGTGGTCGAGCACTTCGACGGCAGTCGCTGGGCAGCGCTGGGCAAGACCTTCCAGAGCGGCTGTGGCACCACCTACGAGGCGGCCTCCCCGACGCTCGGCCTCTTCGTGCTGGTGGCCCAGGGGGCGGGCGGCGGTCACCCCGGCGGCAGCCAGGGCGGCGGCGTGCCCGTGGTCCTCATCGTGGTCGTGGTCGTGGTGGCGCTGCTCGCCGTGGTCATCGGGTCGGCGCGGCTGGGACGGCGGGGAGGGCGGCGGCGCTGAACCTCAGTGGAAGTCGTGTGAGGGTGGGGCGACGACCACCGCCGCCGCGTCCTCGGGGATGGGCACGCCGTCGCCGTCGAGCGCGGTGACCGTCTCGACCACCAGGTTGACCCGGCCGCGCTCGTTCTGGAGGCGCCCCTCGACCATCAGCAGCGGGTTGTGGTCGGCCACCCGGCGGGTGCGGGTGGCCACCGCCGGCCGGAAGATGAGGTCGAGGTGGGCATCCTCGTCCGCCAGCGTGAAGAACCGGAAGCCGCTCGCCGACGCCGGCGCCTGGCGGGCGATCACCAGCCCGGCGGCGCGCACCCGGCTGCCGTCGCCCAGGTCGCGGACGAGGGCCAGCGGTCGGCAGCCCAGGGCGGTGAGCTGGGTGCGCAGGAAGGAGAGCAGGTGCCGGCCCGTGCTCACCTCGCTGAGCGCGTACTCGGTGAGGACGCGGGTGCGCTCGTCCATGCGGGGAAGCGGGGGCGGCACGGCGGGCACCTCGAGCAGGGGCGGCGGCGGGTCGGCGTCGATCCTGCGGAGGGCGCGGGCCTCGTCGCCGAGGCGGCTGCCGGCCAGCGCGCCCCGCCCTCGCGGCGGACGCCGCTGGCCCGCGGGCGCGGAGCCATCGACCTCGCGGCGGGCGGCGGTGCGCGCCGGCAGGCTCTCCTCCACCTGCTTCAGCTCCCAGAGCAGCTCGCGGCGAGGCCGTCCCCCCTCGGCCCCGTCGAAGGCGCCGGCCAGCACCAGGTTCTCCATCGCCCGCCGGGGCAGCAGGGTGTGCCGCCAGAAGTCGCGCAGCGAGGTGGCTCCGGCCCGGGCCGCCTCCTCGCAGGCGCCGCGCGCCGCGGGACCGAGCGCCCTCATGTAGTTGAAGCCGAGGCGGACCGAGGCCTCCTCGATGGTGCAGCGGGCGCGGCTGCGGGTGACGTCGACGGGAAGGAAGCGCACCCCGTGATGCTTGGCGTCCTCGACGAGGACCGAGGGGTGGTAGAAACCCATCGGCTGGGCGTTGAGCAGCGCGCACACGTACTCCGCGGGATGGTGCAGACGCAGCCACGCGGTCTCGTACGCGGTGCGAGCGAAGGCGGCCGCGTGGCTCTTGCAGAAACCGAATTGGGCGAAGCCGGCGACGCCCTTGAAGACCTGCTCGGCGACCGCCACCGGCATGCCGCTGAACTGGTTGCAGCGGCCCACGAACTCGTCGCGCAGCTCCTCCATCTCGAGGCGCGACCGGTGCCGGTTCATGGCCCGCCGGAAGCGGTCCGCCTGACCCGCCGTGTATCCCGCCACCTCCATGACGATGCGCAGGATCTGCTCCTGGTAGAGCACCACCCCCATTGTTTCTGACAGGATTGGCTCCAACGAAGGATGCAGGTAGGTGACCGGCTCGAGGCCCTGGCGGCGGCGCAGGTAGGGGTTGACGGCGTCGCCCTGGATGGGCCCGGGGCGGATGATCGCCACCTGCACGATGAGGTCGTTGAACTCGCTGGGCCGGGACTGCCACAGCGACTGCTGCTGGGCGCGCGACTCGATCTGGAAGAGCCCGATGGTGTCGACCTTCTGGATCGACGCGTAGACGTCGGGATCGTCGAGTGTCAGCGAGTCGAGGTGGGGACGCGATCCGGTGTGCTGCTCGACGAGGTCCAGGCACTCGGCGATCGCGGAGAGGGTGCGCAGCCCGAGCAGGTCCATCTTGATGAGGCCGAGGTCCTCGACGTCGTCCTTGTTGAACTGGACGACCACGCGACCCGGCATGGTGGCGCGCTCCACCGGGGCCACGTCGATGAGCGGCTCGCCGGTGACCAGCATGCCCCCGACATGGATGCCGAGGTGACGCGGCGTGCCCTCTATCTGCTCGAGTAAGTCAAGGAACTGAGTCCAAGGCGATGACTCGGTCGGCGCAGGCGACTTCACGTCGCCGGAGCCGACACCGCTTGCTGAGGGGTGCCCGAGGGGGGAACGCAGTTCCCCCCTCGCCATGGCCCAGCCGTCGACCGACTTGGCGAGACGGTCGATGAGGGTCTCGGGGAAGCCCATCGCCGCTCCCACCTGGCGTATCGCCAGGCGTGGCCGGAAGGTGACCACGTTGGCGACCATGCCGGTGCGGTCGGCGCCGTACCTGTCGTAGACGTACTGCAGCACCTCTTCGCGGTGATCGGTGGAGAAGTCGATGTCGATGTCGGGCGTGCCCTGGTGGTCCTCATGGAGGAAGCGCTCGAAGAGGAGGTCGTGGGCCACGGGGTCGACGCGGGTGATGTCGAGCAGGTAGGCGACGATGCTGTCGGCTGCGCTCCCCCGTCCCTGGCCGGGGATGCGCCGCTCACGGGCGAATCGCATGATGTCCCAGGTGATCAGGAAGAACTCGGCGAGGTTGGTCTTCTCGATCACGTCCAGCTCGCGCTGCAGCCGCGCCGCCACCGCCCGGGTCATCGGTGCGTACTTGCGCTGCACCGATTCCTGGCAGAGGCGGTAGAGCACGGAGAAGGGGGTCTCCCCCTCGGGGACCGGGAAGCCGGGAAAGCGCGAGGCGGTGAAATCGAGCTCCACACTGCACTGCGATGCCAGGTGGGCCGCCAGGTCGAACGCCTCGGGATGGGCGCCGAGCAGGGCCCGCAGCTCTGCCTCGGGGCGCAGCCTGTGCTCGGCATTGGGCAGCAGCAGCCCGTGCGCGGCGGCGGCGTCGAGAGTGGTGCGATGGCGGATGGCCGTGAGCACGTCGAGCAGCCGCTTGTCGCCATGATTGGCATGAACAGCAAGGCCGCTGGCCACCAGCGGCAGGCCGGTGCGGCGCCCCAGCAGCGCCGTCTGCGCAGCCAGCCAGGAATCGCCGGGATGGCGGTGGTGGCTGAGCAGCAGGGCGGTGCGGTCACGCCCGAAGAGGTCGCGCAGCTGCTCCGCCCGCCGCGTGGCCTGGCGCAGGTCGCCGCGCACCAGGGCCGTGGTGATGGCGCTCTCCGGGCCACCGGCGAGGACGATGCAGCCGTCGAGGTCGGCGGGGTCGACCGTCGCCGGCTCACCGCCGGCCGGCAGCGTGGTCGAGGGCAACCCCGGCCAGCCCTCCGGGAAGGGGCCGGCGGTGGGGCGCAGCGAGGCGGGCCGCTCCGGGGGTGGCAGGGTGGGGCGACGGCGTGGGGCGGCGGCGGGGCTGTCCGCTGGGGGCGTGACGTCGAGTCCGGCCAGGCGCAGCCGGGGCTGCCCCTTGGCGCCCGCGAGCTGGGCGGCGCTGATCGCCCGGGACAGCTGGCGGTAGCCGTCGCGATGGCGGGCGAGCAGGCGCAGGCGATCGCCCGAGGCGAGGTCGAGCTCGGCACCGATGATGGGGCGGATCCCGGCGCCCCGGGCCGCCTCCATGAAGCCGACGACGCCGTACAGGCCGTTGCGGTCGCACAGCCCCAGCGCCTCGATCCCCAGCGCGGCGGCGGTGGCCACCAGGGTGCGCGGCGAGGCCGAGCCCTCCAGGAAGGAGTAGTGGGAACGGGCGGCGAGCTCGGCGAAGGGGGCCATTTGACAGCTACGACTTTTTTGTGTAACTATGCGGCTGTGTGGTGGTCATCCCTGGCAGCCACCATGCATCAAGCCGGACCGGCCTCCGCTCGCCCCTACCGGGTGGAGGCACGGCCGGTGCTCAGTCATAGCGCCGTGACCAGGACCAGCCTCCCGAGTCGAGATCGCGGTACAGCTCGCGGCACTCGCCGCCGGCGAGCAGGCAGCGGAGGTACTCACGCCGGACGGGGCGCCTCCACCAGTCGGTGTCCACCACCCAGCGGGTGACCACACGCTCGACGCAGCGCCACCCGGCCTCAGTGTGCACAGCGGTGGGAGTGGCGGGATCGAGGCCGCGGACCTCGACGCCGCCCAGGAGCAGCTCGGTCACGTGTGTGTCCTTCCTGCGGACGTGTGCAGCGCCATCCGCCCCTCCGGCCCGGGACGCGGATGACCCCGCGCCGGAGGGGCGTGCCCCGCCATCGAGGGTGTCGCCAGGGCCGCAGGAACGGGCGCATCCCAGTGGAACCGACGCTCGGGGAGATCGCCGGGATCGACGGCGAGCCGGGGGCGGCGCAGCGCGGTCCTGCCGTAGCGGCGCTGCAGACGGACCGCGGCCGCGAGCACCTGTTCGCGCTCGGCGTCCCCGCCGCGCCAGAGGTCTGCCTGCCTGCCGGGGGCTCCGCGCAGCTCGACCTCGAGGCGGAGCGCGCTCACCGGCGCCTGCGGTCGCAGCTCGCCGAGCAGGGCGAGCACCGCCGCCCACAGCTCGGCGGCGTTGCCGGCAGGCAGAGGCGGCGGCGCCGCGGCCCGGATCGCGGGAACCTCCTCCAGCTCGAGCACCAGGGCCACGGCCACGGCCACGAGGCCGCGGCTGCGCAGCCGGCCGCCGAGGTCGGTGGCGCAGCGGTGGGCGGCGAAGCGGAGCACCTCGAGATCGCCGACGGCGCTGTCGAGGACCACCCTCTCCACCGCCCGGCGCGGGCCGGCGTCGATGGCCAGGGCCCCCTCGTCCTCGCCGCGGCAGAGGCGGTGCAGCACCAGCCCCTCAGCGCCGAACTGGCGCTGCAACTCCACCGGCGAGAGGTTGGCGACGGCGCCAAGGCAGTCGAGACCGAGCGCCGCCAGGCGGGCGCCGATCGCCGGGTCGACGGGGAGCATCCCCAGGGGCAGCGGGGCGAGGAAGGCCGCCTCCGCCCCTGCCGGAACGCGACGGACGTGGCGAGGCTCGCTGGCCAGCGCCGCCATCAGGGCGACGAAGCGGGTGCTGCCCACCCCGATGGCGGGAAGCTCGCCATCGAGCGCCTCCATCAGGGCACGGGCGATCGCCGCCGCCCAGCGTCCCTCATCGGGGTGGGCGACGTGGCTGCCGCTGAGGTCGCAGAAGCTCTCCTCATCCCCTGCCTCGACCGCCGGGCTGAGGGCGCCGAGCGCGGCGGCGACATCGGCGCGCAACCTCTCGACCTCACCGCCGCCGGCGCTGACGAAGGCCGCCTGCGGGCAGAGCTGCTGTGCCTGGCGAAGCGGCTGGCCACCCCGGACCCCGGCGGCGGTGGCCGCCGCCGAGGCGGCGAGCACGGGAAGGCGCAGCTCGGGGGCGCCTCCGACGATCACCGCCTCGCCGCGCAGCTCGGGGTGGCGGCGCAGGGCGGCGACCAGGCCGAGGTGGGGATGACGTGCGCAGAGCAACCTCCGGGCTGGGTCATGCACTGAGGTGCACCAGGGTCAGCCCGGCCGCCTCCTCCTCGAGCGCCGGGGCCATCACCGCGGGGTAGCCCACCACCTCGGCGGTGGCGTAGGGACGGGGATAGCGGAGCAGCAGGGTGTCGGTGGCGCCGGGCGCGTGCAGGCGGCTCTTGGTCACCTCGAGCCTCACGCGCAGTCCGGTGACGTCGCCGTGCGACTCCTGCCACCCCGCGGGGAGGCAGGAGAGCGTCAGCGACGAGGCATGGGCAAGGGGAGATGCGGCCGGCGCGGGGGCGGCCACGATGCAGACCGCATGACGCCGGTGGACCGCCTCGACCAACCCGTTGAGCGCCTGCTCGATCTCGGCGTCACGAGGAGGCCGGCGAGCCAGGGCCACACCCACCCAGGATGAGCCGGCGACCACAAGAGCCCGGGCCATCGCCAACCCCAGGCGGCAGTGTCCCCTGCCGGGAAGCACGGCGAGGCAGCTGGCGAGGTCGGCGCCGAGGTCGGCCAGGAAGCCGGGATCGAGGCTGGCGGCGACGTCGACGTAGACCACCTCCCCCTCACGGCTGGCACGTGCCGCCAGTGCCTGGAGCAGGGTGAGCCGGCCGCTCGCCCCCGCTGTCGCCGCCTGGAGAAGGGTCAGCCGGCCGCGGGGCAGGCCACCGGGGGTGAGGCGGGCGTCGAGGGAGGGGATCCCGGTGATCCAGCCGGCACTCTCCCCGCCGTCCGGCTCGGGACCGCGATGCACGGCGGCGTTGCCGTAGCGTCGCTGCAGCCCGGCAACGGCGTCGGCCAGCGCCTGCCCCCTGGACTCCGCGTGCACTGCACCTGCTCCTCACGTCGGTTTGCACCGAACCGCCTCATCGGGACGCGAGCAGGACCGCGGTCGGGGAGCTGATGATAGCGAACAGATGTTCGATGGGCAATGGCCGGGCGGAGTCGTCACGAAGCGGTGCGGAGCGCCCACGCGGCCGGCCAGCACGTACTCTCACCAGGCCGGACGTGACCCGGCGACCCAAGGGGTCTCGGGCCCGCGCAACGAGGTGCTCTGACGTTGTCTGGAAGGTCGTTGGCCGGCACGACCACTCGGGCGATGGCGGCCGTGGCGGCCGCCGTCCTGGGCGCGTCGGGCATCGCCGGTGTGGCCAGCAGTCACGTCCAGGCCGCGTCCCCCGCGCCCAGCCGCGCCGCGGCGCCGGCCATGCGGTTGCGTCCCGGGGTCATGCCGACCCTGGGCTCGCCCACCAGGTCGTTGCTGCCGCCGGCTTCGTCGCCGGCAGCAGCTCCTCCCAACCCGCACCTCGTCTATTACGGCGGCAGGGTGGTCTCCGGCATCCGGGTGCTCCAGGTTCTCTACGGCAGCCCCAGCTCGGTCACCTATGAGCCGTTCGTGCAGAGCACCGGGCCCGGGAGCATTGGTGCGTTCTACTCGGGGGTCACCAACTCGACGTATGTCGACCTGATGTCGGAGTACGACACCACCGCCAATCCGCAGGGCACCGCCGGCACCAACCAGACGATCGTTCGAGGCGTCTTCGACAGGCAGGTCGCGATCACCCCTTCGGCCGCCAACGATCCCTTCAGCCCCAGCAACAACGGCTTCATCGACGACACCCAGGTCCAGGCGGAGCTGCAGCTGAAGATCAACGCGGGCACGCTGCCGCCGCCCGCGGCCGACGCGCAGGGCAACATGGTGACCCTGTACGCCCTGTACTTCCCGCGGGGCGTCACCATCACGATTCACAACCCCGACGGCACCATCGCCAAATCGGGGATCGACTTCTGCGCCTACCACGGAACCACCGCGCCGTCCCCGGAGGCGTACTACAGCGTGCTCCCCGACTTCACCACCGGGGGGATGCAGACCCGCTGCGGCGCGAGCACCCTGACCGACTACCAACGGGTGACCGCGGTGTCCTCGCACGAGCTGGCCGAGGGGATCACGGATCCCGAGGTGGGGCTGGCCGCCCCGACGGGTCCCCCGGGCCCCCCTCTCGCCTGGTACGACCCCAACAACGGCGAGACCGGCGACATCTGCAACCTTCATGACGGGACGACCAGGGGCGGCGACGGCGTGACCTACACCGTCCAGCAGATCTGGAGCAACGCCCAGGGCGCCTGCGTGGTCGGCCCAGCCGCGCCCCCGCCGCCGCCGTTCGCCCCGCGAGGGGTGGGAGCGCCCCAGGTGGCCATGGACGGCTCCACGCAGCTGGTCTTCTGGCAGGGGTTGGGCGGTGACCTCATCGAGGCCTGGTGGAACGGCCGCTGGAATGGCCCGGTCGACTGGACCGCGGCCAGGGGGTGGGGGTCGCCGCTGGCATCCGCGCCCAGCGTGAGCCTGGCCTCGGACGGGACCCAGCTCATCTTCTGGCGGGGATCCTCCGGTCACCTGGTCGAGGTGTGGTGGAACGGGCAGTGGAACGGCCCCATCGACTGGACCGCCGCCCGCGGCTGGGGATCGCTGCTCGGCTCGGCCCCCGGCCTGGCGGTGGCCCCCAACGGCACCCAGATCATCTTCTGGCAGGGTGCCGGCGGCCACCTCGACGAGGTGTGGTGGAACGGCACCTGGAACGGCCCCGCGGACTGGACGGCGAGCAACGGGTGGTCGCCGTCGGTGAGCTCCACGCCGAGCGCGACCTACACCACCAACGGCACCCAGCTCATCTTCTGGGAGGGCACAGCCGGTCACCTCGAGGAGGCGTGGTGGAACGGCACCTGGAACGGGCCGGTCGACTGGACTGCCGCCCGCGGCTGGGGATCGCCGCTGGGCTCGGCGCCCAGCGCCACCATCGGGCCGGACGGCACCCAGCTGATCTTCTGGGAGGGGGGCGGCGGCCACCTCGACGAGGCGTGGTGGAACGGCACCTGGAACGGGCCGGTCGACTGGACCGCTGCCAATGGCTGGGGATCTCCGCTGACCTCGGCCCCCAGCGCGACCATCCAGGCGGGTGGCACCCAGCTGATCTTCTGGCAGGGCGGCGGCGGCCACCTCATCGAGGCGTGGTGGAACGGCACCTGGAACGGCCCGGTCGACTGGAGCTCCTGAGAGCGCGCCGCCTCGCGCACACTGCACCCCATGCAGGTGACCAGCCAGTGCCGGGTCGACGCCTCCCCGGAGTGGGTGCGGGCCTTCCTGCTCTCCGGGACCCGCCAGGACCAGGTGGTCGTCGAGGGCGACGTCATCGAGGTGCGCCAGCGTGACCGGCTCATCGACCTGGTGGTGCGCAACACGCTGCGCTCGGACAGCGAGGGCGGCACGGTCATCGAGGTCGATGCCAACCTTCGCCTGCTCGGCCTGGCCCGCCTCGTCGGCGGTCTCTTTCATCGTCGGGTGCGGCGCACGCTGGAGCGGGGGCTCGACAGGCTGCCCACCGCCATGGAGCAGGCCCTGGACGAGGAGCAGGTGGGCCCGCCGTCCGCCGCGGTGGCCGGGGACGGGGGCGGCATGGGGGGCGCATCCAGCGCTGGCGGCGAGGTGCCGCCCATGCCCGCCGGCGCGCCCGACGAGCATCCCCGCAGCTGATCACCGCGGCCCGGCATTTTCGTACGCTCGGCGGCGGATCGGCAGAGGAGGTTCGAGCGGGTGCGCGTCGTCATCACCGGGGGCACGGGGTTCGTGGGCGGCAACACCGCGCGTGCCCTGCTCGGGGCCGGCCACGAGGTGGTGCTGGTGTCGCGGGGCAGCCGCCGGGTGGCGCCGCGCCAGGGGCTCACCGCGGTGCGCGCCGACGTCATCGCGGGCCACGGCCTGGCTGAGGCCTGCGCGGGCGCCGACGCGGTCATCCATCTCACCGCTGTCATCCGCGAGAGGGGCAGGCAGACCTTCGACGCGGTGATCCGGCGCGGCACCGAGAACGTCGTCGCCGCGGCCCGCAGCGCCGGTGTCGCCCACCTCGTGTACATCAGCGCCATCGGCGCCGACCCCGATCCGCGCTTCGGGTACCTCTACGCCAAATGGATGGCGGAGCAGGCGATTCGCGCCAGCGGCCTGGGCTACACCACCCTGCGTCCCAGCCTCATCTTCGGGCCGGGCGACGGCTTCTTCACCACCCTGTGCGGCCTGGTGCGGCACAGCATCCCGGTGGTGCCGATCGCCGGAGACGGCGGGGCGCTCTTCCAGCCCATCTCCATCGATGACGTGGTCCGCTGCATCCTCCTGGCGCTGGAGCGCGGACCGTCGATGAGCGAGATCGAGATCGGCGGCCCGGAGGTGCTCAGCTACGAGGGCATCGTCGACATCATCCACGACGCCATCGGGGCGGGGATGCGCATCAAGGTGCACGTCCCGGTGCCGGCGCTGATGCCCGCGGCGGCGGTGATGGACAGGGTGCTGCGCAATCCCCCGGTGACGCCGGCCCAGCTGCGCATGCTGGCCCGCAACAACATCACCCGCATCGACGCGGTGGGCAACGCGTTCGATTTCACCCCCAGCGCGTTCAGCGCCAACGCCGCTTACCTGCGCGAGCGGTGACGCCGCTCCGCGAGCGGCTCGCCGAGCTGGGGCTGACCCTCCCGGCCGCGCAGGCGCCGCTGGCGAGCTACGTTCCCGCCCGGCGGGCGGGAGACCTCCTCCACCTTTCGGGGCACGTGGCGCGCAGCGACGGCGCCGTGGTCGCCGGCGTGGTCGGGGCCGACATCGACCCCGGCGCAGCCCACGACCTCGCCCGCCTCACGGCTCTCGACCTGCTCGCCAGCGCCGCCGCGGCGCTGGGCTCCGCCGACGCCGTCGCCGGGGTGGTGCGGATCACCGGCTTCGTGCGCAGCGCGCCGGGGTTCCACGGCCAGCCCGCGGTCATCAACGGCGCCTCCGACCTCTTCGTGGAGCTGCTCGGCGAGCGCGGTCGCCACGCGCGCAGCGCGATCGGGGTGAGCGAGCTGCCGCTGGGCGCGGCCCTCGAGATCGAGGCGATCTTCGAGATCGCCCGGTGACTCAGGACTGGGGCAGCACCAGGGGCCGCTTCACCAGCTCCTCGAGCACGAAGATGGTCTGGGTGGAGCGGATCTCCTCGCTGGCCTGGAGCCGCTCCAGGACCACGTCACGGAGCGTCTCCACGTCGGGCACGCGCACCACCAGCAGGGCGTCGTACTCGCCGGTGGTGAAGGCGCAGTACTCCACCTCGGGCATGGAGACGAGGCGCCGGCGCAGCGAGCGCCAGGCCGGCTGCCGGCCGGCGACCAGCACCAGGGCGGTGATTCCCAGGCCCACCCGTGCAGGGTTGACGCGCACCGAGTAGCCCTCGATGACCCCGCCCTCGCGCAGGTTGTCGAGGCGCGTGTAGGTGGCGGCGCGGGAGATCCCGGTGCGCTCGGCGAGCGCGGCGATGGAGATGCGGCCGTCCTCGGCGAGGGTTTCCAGGATGCGGCGGTCGACGGCGTCGAGCGCGGCCGCGGCAGTTTGTTGACGGAGGACGTGGGGAGAGAGGCCGTCGCTGGACATAGTGTCCGCTATTGTGGCGTCCTGGCCCCAATATGTCCAGTAAAGCTGGCCGTTGCTGGACAGATGTGCCCCCCGGCTGCACAATTTGAGTCCGGTTCTAGTCATGCCCAGGCGCAGGAGGCCAGCCATGTCCACCGTTGTCAGCGAGGTGCCGGGCACCGCGGCGGGGTCCGATTGGGACACCTTCTTGGAGCAGGTGCGCGAGACGGTGATGAGCCACCCCGTGGTCACCAACAACGAGTACTGCATCTGGTTCGACAGGGGCGAGGCCGGGCGCGACCAGGTGCGCGACCTGATCCAGCAGTTCTCGGTCTTCAGCAACCTGTTCATCGTCGCCCAGCTGCTCAAGACGATCAACGCCCCGACCATGTCCCAGGCGCGCGAGTCCTGCGAGATCCTGGTCAACGAGCTCGGCGTGGTCTTCAACAGCGGCCGTACCTCGCCGCACGAGGCGGTGGCAGCCAGCGACGACGCCAAGGATCGCGAGGGCGACCCCGAGCTGGTGTCCACAGAGGGCACCGTGGATGGGGGCGTTTACCGCTTCAACGCCCGCCACTTCGAGTGGCTCGTCAAGGTGGGTGAGGCTGTCGGGCTCAGCTTTGACGACCTCGGCAAGCGCAAGTTCGGTCGCCAGGAGACGCTGTTCTTCTGCGACGAGCTGTCGCGCATCTACGGCAGCGACGACCCCGACATCGCCGAGGGGGCGAGCTTCGCCGTCGAGCACTGGGCGGCCGCCGGCTTCTGGAAGCAGCTCATCCATGGGCTCGACTCCTTCAAGTCCCGCGAGTGTGCCGATCTGCGTCTCGCCTTCTTCACGTGGCACGACCGGGTCGAGGACCAGCACGCGGCCCACACCATGGACGAGCTCGAGGGGGCGTTCCAGCGGCCTGGCTTCGACCAGCAGAAGTTCCTCGAGGGTGCGGCCGAGATGCTCAACGGGGTGAAGGCGTTCTGGGACGGCCTCGAGAAGCGCCGCATAGAGCTGGAGCCCGCCGCCGCATGAGCAACGCGCTGGAGACGCCGGTCGAGATCGGCGCGCCCGTGCTCGAGGGCACCGACCACGTCGAGCTCTGGGTGGGCAATGCCCGCCAGGCCGCGTACCACTACCGCAATGCGTTCGGATTCGACGTCATCGCCTACGCCGGTCCGGAGACGGGCGTGCGCGACCGCGCCTCGTACGTGCTCCAGCAGGGCAAGGTGCGCCTGGTGCTGACCGCTCCGCTCCTGCCCGAGGGCCCGCTGGCCGAGCACGTGCGTCTCCATGGCGACGGGGTGCGCGCCATCGCGCTGCGCGTCGAGGATGCCCGCGCCGCCTACCAGGCCGCCACCTCGCGCGGCGCTCGCGGCGTTGGCGAACCCACCGTGGTCAGCGACGGCGCCGGCGCGATCACCTTCGCGTCGGTGGCCACCTACGGGGACACCGTGCACCACTTCGTGGAGCGCAACGAATACAGCGGCGCCCACTGGCCGGGATACCGCGCGGAGCGTCACGACGGCGCCGGCGTGGGGCTGCGATTCATCGACCACACCGTGGGCAACGTCGAGCTCGGCAAGATGGATGACTGGGTGAGCTTCTACTCCGAGGTGTTCGGGTTCAACGTCTTCCAGGAGTTCGACGAGAACGACATTGCCACGCAGTACAGCGCGCTGCGCAGCAAGGTGACCCGCGATCCCCGCAGCATGGTCACCTTCCCCATCAACGAGCCCGCGGTGGGGATCAAGGCCTCCCAGATCCAGGAGTACCTCGACCACTACCGGGGCAGCGGGGTGCAGCACATCGCCCTGCACACCGACGACATCGTCGCCACCGTCGCGGCGATGCGTGACCGCGGCGTGGAGTTCCTTGCCGCCCCCCACTCCTACTACGAGGCGCTCGGCGAGCGCGCCGCGGGCATCGACGAGGACCTGGAGCGCCTCGAGGACCTCAGCGTGCTCATCGATCGCGACGACGACGGGTACCTCCTGCAGATCTTCACGCGGCCGGTGGGCGACCGGCCCACGCTCTTCTTCGAGGTGATCCAGCGCAAGGGGTGCAGGGGATTCGGCAAGGGCAACTTCAGGGCTCTCTTCGAGGCGATCGAGCGCGAACAGGCCGCGCGCGGCAACCTCTAATCTCCACTGCGTGAGAACCTACCGCCGCCTCGGCGATGTGCCCCGCAAGCGCCACATGCGCTTCGAGGTCGACGGCAAGCCCATCTTCGAGGAGCTCTTCGGACGCGAGGGATTCAGCGGCCCCTCATCGCTGCTGTACCACCGCAACATGCCCGAGTCGGCCCACGACATCAGTGAGGGACCGGCCGAGATGATGGCCCCCGAGCGCGAGCAGGTGCACGAGCACGCCCACCTCCAGGGGTTCAACCTCCAGCCCGACGGCGACGTGGTGAGCGGCCGCAAATGGCTGCTGGTAAACGACGACATCCACATCGGCCTGGCCTTCCCGCTGCGCCAGCAGGAGGTGCTCTGCGTCAACGGCAGCGCCGACGAGGTGCTCTTCGTGCACCGCGGGGCCGGCGTGCTGCACACCCAGTTCGGAGCGCTGCCCTTCGCCAGGCACGACTACGTGGTCATCCCCCGCGGCACCATATACCGCGTCGAGCTGGAATCCCTCGACGACGTGCGCATCCTCGCCCTCGAGGTGGCCGGGATGGTCGACTCCCCGGACCGGTACCGCGCCCGCAACGGCCAGCTCACCGAGATCGCCCCCTACTCGGAACGCGACTTCCGCGGCCCCGAACGCCTCGAGGCGGGCCCGTCGGGGCCTGTCGAGGTGTGGCTCAAGCGCGCCTCACGGGTGAGCCGCTACCGCCTCGACCACCATCCCTTCGACGTGGTCGGCTGGGACGGCACCGTCTACCCGGTGGCCTTCAACATCCACGATTTCGAACCCCGCGCCGGTCGCTTCCACGTGCCGCCACCGATCCACCAGACCTTCCAGGCACACAACGTGGTGATCTGCTCGTTCGTCCCCCGCAGGCTCGACTGGGACCCGGAGGCGGTGATGCTGCCCTATCACCACAGCAACCTCGACTCCGACGAGGTCCTGTACTACGTCGACGGCGACTACGCGGCGCGGCGCGGCGTCAAGCAGAGCTCGTTCACGCACCACGTCGGGGGTGTTCCCCACGGACCCCAGCCGGGCGCGCTGGAGGCATCCTTCGATCGGCCGCGCGAGACCAATGAGCTGGCGGTGATGGTCGACACCTTCCGCCCTCTCCACCGCACCGAGGTGGCCCGTCAGCTGGTGGACCGCGAGTACCCGTTCTCGTGGCACACGGGCGGGATGCGCGGCACCGAGTCGATCGCCTGAGGGGGCGGCGGTGAACGGCTCGCCGCTGTCGCGATGGACCGCAGCGCAGGTCGAGGCCGGCGGCTGGATCCGGCGCATGTTCGCGGAGGGTCAGCGCCTCCGCGACGAGCATGGCGACGACGCCGTCGACGATCTCTCCCTCGGCCAGCCCCTGGATGCGCCGGCGGTGGTGCACGAGGCTTTCGCCCGCGCCGCCGCCGAGAGCTTCCCCGGCCGTCATGCCTACATGCCCAACCTCGGCTACTCCGAGCTGCGCGAGCGGGCCGCGGAGGACGTCTGGTCGCCTGGGGTCAGCGCTGCCTGCATCGCCATGACGGGTGGCGCCGCCGGCGCCATGTGCCTGGCGCTGCGCGCCTTCCTCGATGCCGGCGACGAGGTGGTGGGGATCGCGCCGTACTTCCCGGAGTTCGTCCCCTACTGCGAGACGGGCGGTCTGACCTTTGTGCCGGTGGGCGCCCATGACGACAGCCAGCGCGTCGACATCGACGCCCTGGTGCGCTCCCTGGGCGAGCGCACCGCCGCGCTCATCATCAACACCCCGAGCAACCCGAGCGGCCATGTCATCGAGCACGACGAGATGACCGCGATCGTCGACGTCATCGAGCATCACAACCGCCGCACCGGTCGACGCCTTCTGCTCATCGTCGACGAGGCGTATCGCAACCTCGTCTATGCGCCGGCGGGTCGCGTCGAGCCATTCGCGTACTACGAGCACAGCGTGCTGGCCCGCTCGTTCTCCAAGGACATGGGGCTGGCCGGCGAGCGCATCGGCTACCTCGCCGTGCATCCCTCGCTGGCGGGCGAGCAGACCGACCTGGGGCTCGAGGGGTGCATGCGCGCCCTGGGTATGGTCAACGCGCCGGCCTCCGCCCAGCGCGCGTTGCTGCAGCTGGATTCCTGGCACGTCGGCGTGGACCGGTACCGCGCGCTCCGCGACCACGCCCGCGCCGCCGCGGTGGCTGCGGGACTCGATGTCGCCGAGCCGCAGGGCGGCATCTTCCTCTGGATCCGCAGCCCCTGGCCGGACACGCTGGAGTACGTGAGCGCGCTTGCAGGTGAGCGTGTGCTGGTCACACCGGGGGTTGCGTTCGCGGTGGCGGAGCGATTCCGGCTGTGCTTCACCAGCACCGCTGAACGGCTGACGCGCGCCCTCGGCATTGCCGGCGAGGTGGCCGCCCGCGGGAGTTGGCACGGGCCGGCGGGCGCGATCGATTGACTGGAACCTTCCTGATCGCCCGGGGAGGCCGAGGCGGTTCAAGCTTCGTACTCACGGATGGGATGCCGATATACTACCCATATGAGTAAAAGGCTCCAAGTGGTGGTCAGCGACGCCGAGCTGCGCCAGTTCGAGCAGAGTGCCCGGGGTCGAGGGCTGACGGTCTCTGAATGGGTGCGCCAGGCCCTTCGCCACGCGGAGCGCGAGACCGCGTTGGGACGTGTCGAACACAAGATTGCGGCCGTGCGCGCGGGTGCTGGGCACTCGTTCCCTGCTCCTGACATCGATGACATGAACGCTGAGATCGAGAGCGGCTACGCCCTGGTCGACCGCGCGTGATTCTGGTCGACTCCAACATCCCCATGTACCTGGTCGGCGCCCCCCATCCGCACAAGGCCGACGCCCAGCACGCTCTGGAGCGACTGATCGCCGAACGCCGCCGGCTGGTGACCGACGCCGAGGTGTTCCAGGAGATCCTGCACCGGTATGCCGCAATCGACCGGCGCGAGGCCATTCAACCCGCCTTCGAGGCGCTGCGCGGGGTGGTGGACGAGGTCCTGCCCATCGTCGAAGCCGACGTCCTGCGCGCCAAGGACCTGCTCGGAACGCATCTCGCCATCACCGCGCGTGATGCCATCCATGTGGCAGTTATGGCCAACCACGACATCGAGAAGGTCCTGAGCTTCGACCGCGGCTTTGATTCCGTCGCCGCCGTCGAGCGGCTTCCGGCGAGGCGCTGAGGATGAGTCGACCCTCGCTCAGGCCGGGAGCAGCCGCGGGACGCACTTCCTCACCGGCTTGCCATCGCGGCCTGGCGGGAAGGGGGGGATTCGAACCCCCGGAGGGACTTGACATCCCTCACCCGCTTAGCAGGCGGGCGCTTTCAGCCTCTCAGCCACCTCCCCGTGGAGACCGCCAGTATATGTAGTGTGGGTGGCTGCGATGGTCGGTGAGAGGAGGTTTGGCGAATGCGTTGGGTGACATTTCGGCGCGGTGCAGCGGAGGGCGACCGGGTTGGGCTCGTCGTCGACTCGCAGGTGCACGCGCTGGCCGATGGCGCCACCCTGCTCGGCCTGCTCGGCGATGACGGCGAGCGCATGGCTGCGGCCGAGCTGACTGCACGCAATGATCCTGCCGAGGTGCTGTCGCTGGACGACGTCGTGCTGCGTGCACCGATCCCGCTGCCGCCGACCGTGCGCGACTTCTACGCGTTCGAGCAGCACGTCATGACAGCACGCCAGCGGCGCGGGCTGGAGATGGACCCGGACTGGTATGAGCTGCCTGTCTTCTACTTCAGCAATCCCTACGCCGTGGGCGCTGACGGCGAGGAGGTGGCCGTGCCGCCGGGCAGCACCGACCTGGACTTCGAGCTGGAGGTTGCCGCCATCATGGGCCGCGGCGGTGCCGATCTCACTCCCGAGCAGGCCGAGGAACGCATCGCCGGCTTCTGCATCATGAACGACTGGAGCGCGCGCGACCTCCAGCGGCGCGAGATGAAGCTGAGCATGGGACCGGTGAAGGGCAAGGACTTCGCCACCACCCTCGGTCCCATGCTGGTGACCCCCGACGAGATTGCCGACACGCGCAAGGGACGCGCCTACGACCTGACCATGGTGGCAACCGTCAACGGCCGTGAGTATTCGCGCGCGTCGCTGGCGGAGATCTTCTGGAGCTTCGGCGAGATGATCAGCTACGCATCACGGGGAACGCGGGTGGAGGCGGGCGACGTCATCGGTTCGGGGACGTGCGGCACGGGCTGCATCCTCGAGCTGGCGCTGGTGCACGGCGCCGACAGGTACCCCTGGCTGCAGCCCGGCGACGAGGTGGTGCTCACCGTCGACCGGCTCGGCGTGCTGCGCAATCGAATCGTCGCAGGCGCGCAGTTGCGGCCGTTGCGATGACCGATCCGGCATCCGACTTCGTGGAGCGCGTCGACGCCGTCAACGATCGGCTGGGCGTGCTGGTGGCGCGCGAGGCGCCCCCGGGCGTGCTCACCAGCCCCGACCCGCCCAGCGGCGAGCGCTGGGAGGCGGGCCAGGTGCGGGCCCACCTCGCGGAGTTCGTGCCCTACTGGCTGGGCGAGCTGGCCCTGGTGGTCGAGCGCGGCATGGCCGAACCGGCACCCTTCGGCCGCACCAAGAGCGATCCTGCCCGCATCGCCGCGATCGAGCGTGATCGCCGCGCCGACCGGCTCGCCCTGTGGACTCGCATCGCCGCCGACATCGCCGGCCTGCGGGCTTTCCTCCTCGGCCTCGACGCCGGGGCCTGGGAGGCCCGGGGACGGCACCCCACCCTTGGCGAGATGGACCTGACCAGGATCGTCGACGAGTTCCTGGTGGGCCACCTCGAGCAGCATGCCCTCCAGCTCGAGGAACTGCTCGCCTGACCCGGTGGGGCCACTGCGGCCCCTCCCGACCTGCTACAACGGTTCCAGACGCGGGATGGGGAGGCGCCTCGGGGATCCGGGAGGCCGGCTCCGAGCGGCTCGGGTATGGGGGATGGGCCATCGCGACGGTTCTCTTCGCTGACGACGATCCAGACATCCGCGAGCTGGGGCGTCTCCTGCTGGCCAAGCACGGCCATGAGGTGGTGACCGCGGCGAACGGTCTGGAGGCGATCGCGATGCTTCCCAGCGTCCGCCCCTCGCTGGTGATCACCGACGTGAACATGCCCCAGCAGGATGGCGCGGCCGTCTGCACCGCGGTGCGGTCATCGCCGGCGCTCCGGGAGATCCCGGTGATCCTGCTCACCGCCCTGCCGCTGGACGACGAACGGGTGGTGAAGGCGTCCAACGTCGGCAACGCCATGGTCCTCATCAAGACTGACATCAGCAGGCTGGGTGAGGTGGCCGACAGCCTCGTCCCCCGATCCCCGACCGCGGCTGCCTAGGACGCCGGACCAGCTCGCGATATCCTGATCGCGCGCGGAGGGATGCCGGAGCGGTTGATCGGAGCGGTCTTGAAAACCGCAGGGGCCGCCAAGCCCCCGGGGGTTCGAATCCCTCTCCCTCCGCCAAATGGCCTTGAAAGATAAGGGGATTCCAGGTTCTACATCGGAAGCCGGTGCTGCCTCGACACTGAGGCGCCTTGCAGGCCTCACCCGGCCCGGTCGTCGGATCGCGGCAGTCCAGCACCGTCCGCAGCTGTTCGGCGGAGACCTCGCCGTGCAGCCCGAGTGCTTCAGCACCTTTGCCGTACCAGCGGCTACGTGCCTCGGTGCGGCCGGCGTAGTACTCCACCGTCGCATCATGCGTCGCTTCGACCAGGTAGCGCGCCACCTGCTCCGCGCTCATCAGCTTGCCGATCGAGATCATGGCGCAGCCAGGGTGGCACGCCATACTGCACATCTACTGCACAGTTGACTGCACATTCTTCCAATGCGCGAAGTTCTAGCGTGCCCGTGTGGCAGCCGGCCATGGCCTCTGTCCATCACCGACAAGCATCGCGCGTCTGTGTACGCAAAAGGTGCGCAGTCTTGTGCGCCGTTCTGCGCGTGTGGAGTTTCGCGTGTCGGCCGTCGTGTGAGGTCGTGCTGGTGCGTGAGCGACCAGCCGTAGCGCGAGACCGCCGGATTCACATGGTTTAATAAGGTGTTCGTGGAGAAGGATCTTTGCACCTGACTGCTTGTGGCCGCGGATCCTTGCACCTCACATCTGGCCGGCACCGCGGTGCAAATGTCTGGAACTTGAGAAGGCGCAGTCCAGGTAAGAAGTCAACGCTGTGAACGGGGCGCCTGCTCGGGAGCGTCTCGGGACGGTCTTGATCAGGATCGGCCCGGGTACTCAGGTAGACTTCACTCAATGCCTGCGTATCGCCTCAGTGACATCGTCGATGGCCAGATGGCGTCTCGGTTCGGCCATCCGGACCTGGTCGAGGCGGATCTCACCGAGGCAACCGAGTATCTCGCACTCCTCGACGCACAGTTGGACGACCTTGTCACTGGCCTCGACCTTATCGCCGAGGATCCAGAGCTCAACGACCTCGAGGCCCACGACGAGATGCAGTTCCAGCTGCAGATCATCGCGTCGGTCCGCGACCGTCGCCAGGTCGAGATGGACCGGGCAGTCGCGGCCCGGGAGCGTCTTGCTGGCGGCAAGCGGCGGGCGGTCGGGTCGTTCTGGGACGACCTGCCGTTCTAAACCGACGCCTTCTTCAGCTCTGACCGCGTAGCGGAACGAGCGGTCGTCTGAGGCCGGGGTGTTGGAGTTCGCGGCGAGCGGCGCCGGGGCTTCCTGGGCGCTCTGAGTGGCACGCGTCTGAGGCGATCGCCCCGGCTGCTTCCTTTTTGGACGTGCGGCGGAGACATACCCCGTCGCCCGGTGCTGCGACGGACAATGCCCAGGCGATGGTCCGAACGAGCGTTCCTGAGACCGCAACGGCAGGCGCTGCCTGGCTCCGCGTCAGCACACGCCTCCTGAGCGGACCGGTTCGGCAGGCGCGAGGACGGAGACGATGCCCGACGAGCTGATCGAGAACCCCGTCATCAACTCGCCGTACTCCGAGCCCGCTCGGCACTTTGTGTTCGCCGAGCAGGGCATCACCAACCGGGTCGCCGAGGGGCGCCGCCCGAGCATGCACCTCATCCCGATCCCTGCCCCACGCAAGCGCGGCCCGCAGCTGGTGCTCGAAGACATGCCCCTCCAGGAGCGCCGCCCCAACGAGCTGATCAACCGGATCCGCGAGCACGTCGCGCTCTGGCGCGCCCAGGGGTACCCGGGCGTCACCGCCGTCACCCGCTCCCTCATCGACCACTGGCGCGATCCCACCCGCGATCGCCGGCTGTTCTTCTGCCAGGTGGAGGCCGCCGAGACGGCCATCTACCTCGTCGAGGTGGCCACCCGGCAGAGCGTCGGCTGGCTCGGGGAGCTGCAGGCGACCAACCGCGAGTACAGCGACGTCCTGCGCCGGCACGCCTTCAAGATCGCTACCGGCGGAGGCAAGACCGTTGTCATGGCGATGCTCATCGCCTGGCAGGCCCTCAACAAGCTCGCCAACTCGCGCGACCCGAGGTTCGCCGCAGCCTTCCTGATCGTGGCGCCGAGCATCACCATCCGCGACCGTCTGCGCGTCCTCCTCCCCTCCGACCCGGAGGCCGCCTACCGCCGGATGGACCTCGTCCCGCGCCTGCAGCAGGAGACGCTGAACCGCGCCACCATCCTGGTCGTCAACTTTCACCACTTCATCCGCCGCGACCGTGCCGAGGCCGCGCGTCTCACCAAGCAGATCCTCGCCGCCGATGGCAAGACCAGTCCGTTTCTGGAGACATCGGACGAGATGGCGGCGCGCGTCTGCCGCGACATCCCCTCCCGCCAGCGCGACTGGGGGATCGTGGTCATCAACGACGAGGCGCATCACTGCTACCGGCGCAAATCGCACGACGCCGTCGACGAGGAGTTGACCGCCGAGGAGCGCCGCGACGCCAAGCGCGACGAGGAGGAGGCCGCAGTCTGGATCAGCGGGCTGGAGGCGATCGCCGGCAAGTACGGGGTCAAGGCGGTCTTCGACCTCTCCGCGACGCCCTTCTTCCTCAAAGGGTCGGGGCATCCCGAGGGCACCCTGTTTCCGTGGGTCGTCTCCGACTTCGCGCTCATCGACGCCATCGAAGCCGGAATCGTGAAGATTCCCCGCGTCCCTGTCGCTGACAACCGCGATGAGGGCGCGCTGCCGACGTATCGCAATCTCTGGAAGCTCGTCGGGACGCAGTTGCCGAAGGGCACGCGCCGGTCTGCGGCATCGGGAGCCGACGGAGCCTCCGGCGAGCCGCGTCTGCCGGCACACCTCGAGGGTGCGCTCCACAGCCTCTACTCCAACTACCGGCAGTCGTACGAGGCTTGGCGGGACACGGCCATCGGTGTGCCTCCGGTCTTCATCGCCGTGTGCAATAACACCGTCGTCTCCAAGTTGGTGTACGACTACGTCGCCGGCTACGAGCGGACGCAGCCGAACGGCGACACCGTCCTCGTGAGCGGCGCCCTCGACCTGTTCAGCAACGTCGTCGACGGCCGTCCCCTCCCCCGTCCGAACACCATCCTCATCGACAGCCGTGAGCTGGAGTCCGGTGAGCCGCTGAGCGCCGACTTCAAGAAGGCGGCAGCGGCCGAGATCGAGCGCTACAAGGACGAGTACCGACGACGCTTCCCCGGACGCGACGTCGAAGATCTCGACGACGCTGACATTCTCCGCGAAGTCATGAACACGGTGGGGAAGCCCGGCCGTCTCGGTGAGGCGGTCCGCTGCGTGGTCTCCGTCTCGATGCTCACCGAGGGATGGGACGCCAACACCGTGACCCACGTGCTCGGGGTGCGCGCGTTCACGACACAGCTGCTCTGCGAGCAGGTCGTGGGGCGAGCTCTGAGGCGGTACAGCTACGTCGCGGACGACGACGGCATGTTTCCGGCGGAGTACGCGGAGGTCTACGGCGTCCCGTTCTCATTCATCCCGACGGCCGCCACCACGACCAGGCCGAAGGTCCAGGTGATCCCGACGACCGTTCGTGCTCTCGACGAGCGCGACGCGCTGGCGATCAGCTTCCCCCGAATCGTCGGCTACCGGCGAACCGCGGTCCCCGAGCGCCTGGTGCCACGCTTCACAGCGGACTCGGTGATGCGGCTGACCACGCGCGAGGTGCCCACCAAGACAGAGCTCGACCCGATCGTCGGGAGCGGCAGCGTCCACGACCTCGGCGACCTCCGCGGCCGCCGCCTCCAGGAGGTCGCCTTCACCGTGGCCCGCCGGCTGCACCGTGACCACTTCCGCGACGAGGATGACAACGAGCGTGTCTGGTTGTTCCCCCAGTTGCTCGATGTCTCGCGCCAGTGGCTCGACGAGTGCCTGAAGTGCACTGACGAGACGTTCCCCCAGTTACTGCTCCTACACCAGCTCTCCGTCAGGGCGGCGGAGAGGATCGCGCGCGCGATCGATCAGCGCGAGGGCAGCGCACATCTCATCGCCGTGCCTGATCCGGCCCAGCCCACCGGATCCACACGCGGCCTCGAGTTCGACACTATCAAGCCGGTGGTCACCACGACCAAGAGCCACGTCAGCCACGTCGTGCTCGACAGCAACTGGGAGTCGAAGATGTCACAGGTGCTCGAGGACATGCCCGAGGTGATCGCCTACGTGAAGAACGATCGGCTCGGCTTCGAGATCCCATACACATTCGACGGCCGGCAGGCGAGCTATCGGCCGGACTTCATCGCCCGCGTCGATGACGGGCGCGGCCCCGAGGACGCGCTCAACCTCCTCGTCGAGGTGACGGGCGAGCGCCGTGACGCCAAGGAGGCCAAGGCGGCGACCGCAGCGGCGCTGTGGGTGCCTGCGGTCAACCGCCTGGGCATGCTTGGGCGATGGTCGTACGTCGAGGTTGACGACCCGTGGGCCGGCGGCGGCCCGATCCGCGAGCACATCGCAGCGCACGCCCTGGAAGCAGTGCATGCCTAGGCGCGCTGCTGGCGGCGGCAGCGGCGGCTCGCCGAACCACGTCCCGGTCGAGGCCGTCGTCCACCGCAAGGCCAAGCGGACGAACATCCCCACCTCCGAGTTGGGCGGCTTCGTGGCCGAAGCCGAGCGGGCGCCGCAGACGGTGCTGTATCCGCGTGACCCGTCGCTGGACCCGCAGTTGGTGTGGAAGGGAAAGGACGAGCAGGACCGCTATCCGCTCGAGGTGCCAGCGGTCCCGGTCTACATCCAGGAGAAGGTGGCGCCGCGAGCGATCATTGAGAACCTGCGCGCCGAGACGCGTCGCGGACAGGCACAGGCCGACCTCTTCTCGGACTTCAACGGCATCGCATTCGAGGACCTCGTCAACTTCTATCAGCACAAGCAGAACTGGTCGAACCGAATGATCCTCGGCGATTCCCTACTTGTGATGACGTCACTGGCGGAGAAGGAGGGGCTAAAACGCCAGGTCCAGTGCGTCTACATGGACCCGCCGTATGGGATCAAATTTGGCAGCAATTGGCAGGTGTCGACCCGGAAACGCGACGTCCGTGACGGAAGGGCTGAGGACGCAACTCGTCAGCCTGAGCAGGTGAAGGCCTTTCGCGATACATGGGAGCTCGGCATTCACTCCTACCTGTCGTATCTCCGCGATCGCCTGATTGCCGCTCGCGAGCTTCTCACGGACAGTGGCAGCATCTTCATACAGATTGGCGATCAAAACGTCCACATTGTTCGGTCCGTACTCGATGAGGTATTCGGCTCCGACAACGCATGCGCGCAGGTGACATTCAAGAAGACCAGTGGCGCAACAAGTGAGTTGCTCCCTGCCGTCATGGACTACGTACTCTGGTACGCGAAGGACCGAGAGCAGGTCCGCTACAGGCAGCTCTACCGAGCAAAGGCCGCTGACGACTCTCAGTACAACTGGGTTTACGACCCGGAACGAGGTCCACGGCCAGCCCGCGCCGGCGACGACGAGCTGCCACGTTTGCGGCACAGCCCCCTAACAAGCCAGCGTCCTCCGGGCGATTTCCCGGTGACGTTGGGTGGAAGGATATACACGCCCAGGACCGGTTACTGGAAGACTAACCCGGAAGGAATGGCACGACTCATTGCCGCCGGCCGCGTCGTGGCCCTGGGCAACACACTGGAGTACGTCCGCTACGTTGACGATTTCCCTGCAACGCCGTGGACGAATCTCTGGGACGACACAGTCACCTCTGGATTCGCGGACCCTAAGGTCTTCGTCGTGCAGACCAATCCTCGGGCGATCGAACGCTGCGTTCTAATGACAACGGATCCCGGCGATCTTGTGCTGGATCCGACTTGCGGTAGCGGGACCACCGCATACGTGGCAGAAGAGTGGGGGCGCCGCTGGATCACGATAGACACGAGCCGCGTTGCGCTTACTCTCACCCGGGCGCGCCTCATGTCTGCGCGCTACCCACAGTACGTACTCACCGACTCCGCGGAGGGTGCGCGGCTGCTCGCCGAGCGGGCCGGCCAGGTGCCGCGCAGCTCTCTTCCGCGTGCTGAGGGGGACGTCTCCCGAGGCTTCGTGTACCGCACTGTCCCACACGTCACGCTGAAGTCGATCGCCAACAATCCGGACATTCGCGAAGGGATGTCGCGCGATGAGATTGATGCCGCAATCGCTCGCCACGCCGAGCGCGAATACCTTCACGACCAGCCCCTCGAAGATCGCCGGGTGGTCCGCGTCGCAGGCCCCTTCACGGTTGAGAGCCTTTCTCCGCACCGGATCGTAGACGCCGACGATGGCTCGTCGAACGGTGATGCGACCGCAGGCGCCCTGACGAACGACGGGAAGTTTGCGGACACCATCCTGGAGAATCTCCGTGCCAGTGGGGTACAGAACACGGTCAAGAACGAGCGCCTCATCTTTCGCGCCCTCGATCCATGGCCCGGTGACCACATCCAGGCGGTCGGTGAGTACGACGAGGCGGGCATCACGCGTCGCGCAGCCGTCTGCATCGGTCCCGAGCATGGAACAGTCGGACCCGAACTGGTGCGCGAGGCCGCAAAGGAGGCGGCCCGGCACTTCGACCTCCTGGTCGTCTGCGGCTTTGCCTTCGACGCCCGCGTGGGAGAGGAGGCACGGCAGATGGGTCGGCTCACCGTCCTCAAGGCGGCCATCAACCCCGACCTCCAGTTCGGCGGCGACATCCTCAAGAAGACGGGGAACGCCAACCTGTTCACTGTCTTCGGCGAACCCGATATCGAGCTGCGCGAAGAGGACGGCAGCCTGGTGGTGGCGATCCACGGCGTCGACGTGTACGACCCGACGACCGGTGAAGTCCGGAGCAACTCGACGGACGACATCGCCTGTTGGTTCATCGACACCGACTACAACGAGGAGAGTTTCTTTGTCCGTCACGCCTACTTCACAGGTGGCAACGATCCCTATGCCCAGCTGAAGCGTGCGCTGCGGGCCGAGGTCGACGAGGAGGCCTGGGGCTCCCTTTACCGGACAGTCAGTCGCCCATTCCCACCGCCCGCCACGCGCAGGATCGCGGTCAAGGTGATCAACCACTATGGCGACGAGGTCATGAAGGTCTACGACTCTGCTGCTGCAGTCGCAGTAGCCCGTCCGTACGTCGCCGCACAACCGATCGAGCTGGTCGCCGCGGACGAGGCCGATCGGCCATGACGAGCCTCGCGCGCTCCCCCGAAACAGGCGATCCTGTGCTGCGCGAGGTCGTTCGACGCCTTGTGGAGGCGTATCGACCCGAGCGCCTGTACCTGTTCGGCTCCCGTGCTCGTGGAGACGCCACCGCCGAGAGCGACTACGACGTACTCCTCGTGGTTCCCGACGACTACCCGAACGATCGACAGGACGGACGCCTCGCCTACTCGGTCCTCTTCGGAAGCGGCGCTGCAGTGGACGCGGTCGTGGTACCTCGTAGTTGGTTCGAGGCACGCGCTCATTTGAAAAGCGCACTGCCCGGGACGGTGCTCCGTGAGGGAAAGCTGCTCTATGCCGCATGACGCCGCGCGACTGGCAGAGGCTCGCGACTGGATCAGCCACGCTGCGACAGACTTGCGAGCTGGGCGCCACGATCTCTCGGCCGACCCCCCGCTGATCGACGATGCTCTATTCCATGCCCAACAGGCATGCGAGAAGGCGATGAAGGCGCTCCTCGTGCTGCACGACCAACAGTTCCCGAAGACGCATGACCTCAGTCTTCTCGGATCGCTGTGTGCAGGGATCGAGCCGGCATTCGAGCCTCTGATGCGGCAGGCCGCGCCATTGAGTGATTACTCGTGGCGGCATCGATATCCCGGCCCTAGCGTTGAACCCACCATGACCGAAGCCGATGAGGCCCTCGCCATCGCCGACCGCGTCATTGCGGCGATGAGGGCGCGCGTCTAGCAAGACGCCGACGATTTTTAGATCTATGAGGGATTAATCTTGAGCTTAAGGCCTCCACGCTAACGGCAAGCCGGCGGACGGACGCGATTATCGCCACCCCAGCAACCTCCGCCATACATCCGGGGCGCGGTGCCATCATCAGGTCCATGGCGGAGTTGACCGAGGCGGCCTTCTACTACCCCGGCGTGATCTGGCACGACGCCAGCTGGGTCAAGAGTCTGGCCCTGTTCTTCGACCAGATCGCACTACTCGTTCCCGACTACATGCGGGACCGTCCCCTGGCGCTCGATCCGGCGGTCGCCGAGCCGCTCCTCGACGCTGGCGTGCTCCGCATCCTCTCGCCGGAGACCATGGTTGGCGAGGCGGCCAGCGAGAAGCTCGCCAGCGCGATGGTCGACATCATCGCGAGTGGCGCGATCGATAACCTCCCCGCAGGGGGACGGTTCGAGGAGCTTTCATGGTCACGCATGGGCGGCCTTGGCGACCCGGAGCTCGCCCGGATGGTGTTCGAAGAGCTTGAGAAGCGTGGGCTCGCGAAGCCGTCAGCCGACGGAGCCTCCATCCCAATGCACCCGATGATCCGGAGCCTGTACCTGGTGCTACTGGCTCAGATCCTTCGCGAAGCTGGCCCAGGCATCGGCATCGAGCTCTCGCCAGCCACAGATCGCCCGCGGGTTCAGGCGGCCTTGGTCGAGCTGCTGAGCGCGCCGACTCCGCGGGCCGGTGCCGCACATGTGGTGACATTCGACCTGGAGGTCGTGGGCCCAGACCTCGACGCCGTGCCACTCGACGAGGTATTGGGCTTCCGGGCAGCGCATGGCGAGGAATACCGCCGGTACGCGCGCCGCCTGCGCGAAGTCGTGGGCGAACTGTCGACAAGACCGCAGGAAGAATGCGGCCAGATCCTGAACGATCGTCGACAGGAGCTCCGCGACGCAGCGGACGCCCTTCGAGGCGAACCGATGCGACGCCTCACAAGCATCGGGAGCATTGCCCTCGGAATTGCCGGTGGAGTGGTGACGGCGGTCACGGGCGACCTGCTCGTCGGCGTCCTGAGCGGCGGGGCTGCGGCTGCCGGCATGGCCACCTTACCGCGGAAAGCAATGACGCCCTATTCGTACCTCTTTGCGATGCAGCGTGAGTTGGCTTGAGCGAGGTTCGCTGTCGCCCTCAGTGTCAGAGGTTGCGCGGCCGAACGGACGGTGACGCAGCGCCACCGCGTCTGGGCGCGGCCCTTCGCCCACCAGCCCTTCGTCCGCGGATCAGGCTGCGGTACCGGACATATTCACAGCTGGTGATCCAAGCGGGTGGCTCGCTGCATCGAAGAAGGCAATGTTCGCGCCGGGAAACATCTGCATATACCTGGCTTTCTCGCTACGGATGCGGTCCTCATCCATCCGTCGAATGGAAATGGCAAGGTGGTGATGCCCGTCGACCGCATCCACGATATGTTGGTCATTCGAGCCCAGGCTGTGACCAAAGATGACGAGGGGTTGCCGGTGCGCCACGAGGCGGTCATAGGCAAACGAGAGATATGGTGACTCCCCTATCGCCTTCATCTTGTCGATCGCGTGCCCTTCGGCGACGAATAATGGGATCGCAGCAGTGTGGTCTTCGGCGAGTTCATAGAAGACGTCGAGCAGATTCCGCGCCCCAGCGACCCGCTTCGCGGCCTGTGAGGGCGAGAGCTCATAGAGGTGAAGCCCACCGTGCAAATACACTACTTTGGTGACCATGCCGGACACCTCCACGTCCGAAGGCACGAAGCAGAGCCACGGCTGGTCCTCACCATCAGCACATCGGCGCCAGAAGAAATCTTTGATGTCAGGAGGGTCAGGGAGTCCGGACATGACTGCCCAATAGAGCAGCAGGTCGTAGTTGGTTGAGAACACCCATTCGTATGAGAGTAGGGTCGTCCGAATTACCTGCAATGATGCGTCCCGCACGCGCGGCCATGGGATGTGCACGGTGCGCACGGCATTCGCCAAGGCTCGGCGGATGCTCATGTACCGTTCCCTGATCACCTCAGTCGGTAGGTTCAATGCCTCGTTGACAAGGGATGTCGTGCGCAGGGCAGAGAGCACGGACTCGAAATTGCGCGTGTCTAGTCGAGCGAAAAGTTCTCGGTCGGCTGTGCTGAGTCCACCCTCGGCGAGATCACGAGCAGTCGCGTAGAGCGACGCATAAGCGAACTCGTTCCAGACAGCCCGCGAGGCACCGTTGCCGACCAGCAATCCGCTCCAGTGGTGCTCTCGGCGAAGGTTCTCCCATTCCTGCAGGTCGGGTGTGGCCTGCTCAAAACGCTGGTCCAAACCGACTGCCATCGTGCCCCCTCTTTAGTGTGGACGGTGGCCGCCCATGACACCGCACGAGTGTGCAAGGCGGCCCAGTCGCCTGAGAACGCAACTCCGCGGGCGGTAAACTAATCCCTCCCGTCGAAGTAGGTGGCGGCCGCCCGGCGAATACGAGCGAGGCGCTTCGACACCGCGCTGTGGTTTGCGTATCCCAGTAGAGATGCGACATCGCCGAGGTTGGTGACCCCTTTACGTAGCAGGACGACCACCTGGCGATCTCTCTTGTTGAGCAGCGCCAGGAAGTTGGCAAAGACCATGTTGTCCTCGACCTCAGCCATCGGGCTCTGCACCGGGGTGCTCTCGGGCAGCTCGACGAAGCGGACGCTCACCCGGGCACGCTTGTGGTTGAGCTTGCGGTCGAAATCCTCGCGGTCCCGCGACCACTTCGCTGAGAAGTCGTCGTGGACCCTGTTGCTGCGCACTGCATCAAGCACCGCACGAAGGTGACCGTCGCGGTCGGCCTCATCAACGGTCCAGGCGACGACCTTCGCCGCCTCGTCTTCGCCGCGCCACAGGTCCCCACCCATCCGGGGTGGCCCGGACACGGCGTCCCGGAGGATGGTGCCGTCCTCGAGGCGTGGGCGGAACGGCTGAACATCGCTGGCGACGAGCGGGAACCCACGCAGAATCTCCTGCATCACCGAGGTGACCGCCGGCACCCAGCTGTCCAGGTCGTGGGCCAGGATGCGAACAGGATCGTCGCTGGTGAACGCGCCGAGCGACGACCTCGGCATCAGGTGAGCCCACACAACCGCTGCCCAAGCCCGACTCAGCCGGACTTCGAGGTCGGCGGGCACGAAGTCGTCGATGTCCGCGCCGGCGGCCAGGTACGGCCACTGCCCGCAGCGAAGCAGTGGCAGCGCGTGCTGCTCCAGGACCCGCTGCGGGGTGAGGTGGTATAGGGGGGTGTACTCGTGGTACCGCGAGGCGGTGCGCGGGATGAATGCGACGTTGTGATCGCCGCGGTCAGCAATCGCATACATCGCGGCCGGCATCGGATCGGACGGCGCCATGCGCCGGCGGTACTGCGCCGCCTCCCAGAGCCCGTTCCACTGCGCGATGGCAACCATGGTCTCCAGGGCGAGCCGGCGCCCCTGGGGAATAGGCAGGGACACGTACTCGAGCGGTGCGGGAGTTTCGGGCCGGACGACGGCGCGGTAGAAGATCCCGGTCGACGCATTCCACAAGCGGGGATACTGGTCGGCGTCGAGGTCCGAACCGCTCGCGAAGAGGTGCTCGCGCCGGAAGGCCGCGGTGTCGTCAGCCATGATCGTGTCGGAATCGCACTCGGCGGGGCTGCTGTCGGGGGGTTGGGTGTTCATCATGCTCATGTATCGGCGCGAGGCCGGGGAATCCGTTCCATCGAAGCCCGGAGCGCTGGGGCTCGAGGGGTTCGCCGCCTGAGCTGCACCATACGCGGAAGGTCCGGGAGTACTCAGTCGAAGGCACATCCTCGCGGTGCGTCGCGCCGACCGGGGTGGCTCTGGGCCGGCCAGCAGCTCTGGTGGCCGTTGCACCCACTGGCGTCCGAGCTGGGGTGCGAGCGGATCTGGTGCTCGATGACAAGGCAGTGCTCGCCGCGTGGGAGCCAGCCTGAGAGGACGCGCGCAGCCCGACCAGCGCGTACACCCCAAAGAAATCGCTGTGCCCGCAAGTCATGACCGCTCCGATTTCTCACCCCACTTTTCACCCCAGTTGAGCGCGACATAGGGCGTCACGGACCGTCACGCACCAGCACACGGCTCCTGGAACCGAGTTCACAGCAACCCTCGTCGGCACCGCGCGACACCTCCGATTCAGGCTTGAAAACCGCAGGCCCCGCCAAGGGCCCGGGGGTTCGAATCCCTCTCCCTCCGCCAAGGGTGTGGTCGCCAACCAACCCCTGCAGCCCGGGACCGTGCCGGCCGGCTCCGCCCTCACCGCGTCGGCGTTTCTTGTCCAACTCGTCCTGAACTCGTCACGGGGACGCGGCACCACCTGCCTAGGCTTCGGGGGTGATCGCCGCCGCCACCAGGGGCACGCCAACGCGGGTCAGGCCTCTCTGGGCCGTCTACGGCACGCTCGGAGGGATCCTCGCCGCCTACCTGGCCTCACTGGTCGCCCGCCGCGGGCCGTCGTCGCTGGTGGTGGACGGGTGGCTGGTCGCAGTCTTCGAGCTGATCGGCAGCGTTCTCTGCTTCCTCCGGGCCGCGGGCAGCCCGGGCCGGCGGGCGGTGCCGGTCGCCCTTGGAATCGGGACCATGTGCTGGGGGGTCGGTGACATCCTCCTCACCCTCGAGTCCTCCGGCGGTGCCACCCCGCCGTCGCCATCCGCCGCCGACCTCTTCTACATCACCTTCTATCCGCTGGTGTACGTCGGGGTGCTGATCCTGCTGCGCCGCCAGGTGCGCAACGCCACCTCGGCGATGTGGCTCGACGGGATCGTCGCCGGGTTGGGTGCAGCGGCCGTCTGCGCCTGCTTCGCCTTCAGCACCCTCGAGCGTTCGAGCGGGGCCGACGCGGCGGCGGTGGCGACCAACCTGGCGTACCCCATCGGCGACCTCCTCCTCCTCGCCCTGGTCGTGGGCGTCAGCGCAGTGCTGCCCAGCCGGCGCAGCGCCCAGTGGGTGCTGCTGGCATGCGCCTGTGCGATCAACGCCGGCGGCGACACCGCCAACCTCTTGCACAACTCGCTCGGGGTGTTGGGTAGCATCTTCGACGCTGCCGCCTGGCCGACCTCGATCATGCTGATATCGCTGTCGCTCTGGCTGCCCGTGCGCCGCAATGCACCCGGGGTTCCGTCCAAGCCGCCGGGGTTGCTGCTGCCGTCGCTCGGTGCTTCGGCCGGCCTCGTCGTGCTCCTGTTCGGCTCGCTGCACCGGGTCAGCGAGGTGGCGCTCGGTCTGGCCACCGCAACGCTGGTGGTCGTGGGCCTGCGGCTCTGGCTCTCGGTCGGGCACCTCCGGACGCTCACCAGCAAGCGCCACCGCCAGGCCGTCACCGACGACCTCACCGGCCTCGGCAACCGCCGCCAGCTGTTCTACATGCTCAACGACTTCTTCGCCGAGGTCGCGGACTCAGGCGGACCATCCCGCGGCCTCGGGCTGCTGTTCATCGACCTCGACCACTTCAAGGAGATCAACGACTCGTTCGGGCATTCTGCAGGCGACGAGCTCCTCCGCCAGCTCGGCCCGCGGCTCAGCAGCTCGATGCGCACCACCGACACCCTGGTCCGTGTGGGGGGTGACGAGCTGGTTGTGGTCATCATGGACGCGGACGTCGAGTACGCGACCGCGGTCGCGCAGCGGCTCATCGCCAAGCTCGAGGAGCCCTTCACCCTCGACGCCGTGAGCGTGCGCATCAGCGCGAGCATCGGCATCGCGAGCGCCCCCGAGGACGCCACCGACGGCGCGTCGCTGCTCCGCTGCGCCGACCTCGCCATGTACCGCGCCAAGCTCCGGGCCTCGTCGTTCGAGATCTACCGCAAGGAGATCGACGACGACGGCAACCGGTTGCGCCTCGTCGAGGAGCTGCGCACCGCGGTGCAGGAGAACCAGTTCCTGCTGCACTACCAGCCCCAGGTCGACCTGCGCAGCGGCGCGGTGACCGCAGTGGAGGCGCTGCTGCGCTGGCACAACCCCCGTCTCGGCCTGGTCGCGCCGCTCGACTTTCTGCCACTCGCCGAGGAGGCCGGGCTCATGGGCGACGTCACCGCCTGGGTCGTCGACGAGGCACTCGCTCAGTGCGCCAGCTGGCGTGCCGCGGGGCATGACATCGCGATCGCGGTCAACGCCTCGGTGAGCAACCTCCTCGACGTCGACTTCACCGAGCTGCTGCGCGCGGCGCTCGCGCGCCACGGTCTGCCGGGGCCAGCCCTCACCGTCGAGATCACCGAGACGACCATCATCAGCGACTTCGAGGCCTGCCGGAGGGTGACCAACCAGCTGCGCGACCTCGGCGCCTCGGTGTCCATCGACGACTTCGGCGCCGGCTTCACCTCGCTCGCCTACCTGGGCAGCCTCGCCGTCAGCGAGCTGAAGCTCGACCGCACCTTCGTCACCGGCCTGGCCGGCGATGCCCCCGGCCGCGACGTCACCCTGGTGCGCGCCACCATCGAGCTCGCCCATGCGCTCGGCCTCCGGGTGGTCGCCGAGGGGGTCGAGGACGCGCCCACGCTCACCCTCCTCGCCGGGGTCGGCTGCGACGTCGGGCAGGGCTACTTCATCAGCCGGCCGGCGACCGCCGCTGAGCTCGCGCTGACCCCGCTGCCGCTCACCACCTCGCACCTCTCGATCGTCGCCGTCTGACGGCGGAGGCCGGCCAGCCCCTCTCGCGCAGCGGCCGCAGCGGTCAGCTGACGACAGCGATGGCCTCGACCTCGACCAGGTACCCGGGCTGGGCCAGGGCTTGCACACCAACCAGGGTGCTGGCCGGTGTGTGCTCACCGAAGACCTCGGTGCGGGCAGCGGCAAGGGCGGCAAGCAGCTCGCTCCGGTAGCCGACGACGTACCAGGTCACCCTGGCCACGTCGGCGATGGTCGCCCCCGCCGCCTCGATGGCGGTCCGAAGATTCAAGAATGCCTGCCTGGCCTGACCGACCACGTCCCCGGGCGCGATCAGCGTTCCCCTGTCGTCGATCGCAACCTGACCGGCCACGTACACAGTTCGGGCGCCGGAAGCGACCACCACCTGCGCGTAGCCGTGGGGTTGTGAGAGTCCGGACGGGTTGATCTTCTCGAGGGTCATCTGCTCCTCCTGCCTGCGCCGGTGGCGTCCCGGAGACCGACTGATCGCAGACGTCAGCATGCACCACGGGCCGATGGCATGGCCTCGAAACCACGCAGGCCGGCGTCGCTGGGCGACCATGTGCCGGTGAAGCGCAACCGGCCGTGGGCCGCCGCCTTCGCCATCGTGGTTGCCGGCGTCGTGGTGTCGCACCTGGTCGGCCTGGCCACGGCTCCGCCCGGCCTGCACAGCGACGAAGCCTCGATCGGCTACAACGCGTGGACCATCGCCCACTACGGCACGGATCAATACGGCACCCCCTGGCCGCTGCTGTTCCGTGATTTCGGCGACTACAAGGGACCGATCAGCACCTACCTGCTGGCGCCGCTGACCCTGGTGTTGCCGCTGACGCCCGCCATCACCAGGCTTCCCTCCGCTTTCGCCGGCATCGCCGTGGCGGTGGTCGCAGGGTGGCTGGCCTGGCGGATGACGCGCTCTCGGCCGGTCGCTCTGTTGATCCTCCTCGAAGCCGCCTTCGAACCCTGGTTCTTCCACACCGCTCGGATCAACCTCGAGGCCGACCTGTTCACCGTCCTGTGCTTGGTCACCGCGCTCGCGGCTCTGGCAGGCGGTGGTGCTCAGCGGGCACGCAACTGCCTGGTCGCCGGCGTGGCCCTGGGCCTGGCGCCGCTGGCCGCCCAACCCGGACGTTTCTTCGCAGCGTTCTTCCTCGTGCTGCTGGTCGTGACCCACCGAAGATCCCTGCGGCGCGTGTGCGTCGCTCTCCTCGGCGTGCCGGTGGCGATCACCACGCTGGTTCTCGTTGTCGGCACCTCGGGCCACGCCACCGCCCGCCTCAGCGACGTCTCCGTCTTCAGCCACAACTCTGCCCTGGGGGGCACGGCAGCGTGGATCCGCAACTACCTCCAGTACTTCACGCCGGATTTCCTGTTCCTCCACGGGGATCCCAACCCCCGGCACAGCACCGGCTTCGGGGGCCTGCTCTTCGTCACCACCCTGCCGGTGCTCGTCGCCGGCCTGGTGATCGGCGTCAGGCGGTGGCGCGAACCCCTGTGCCGGCTGGCGCTCGCCGGTCTGGTGATCGCGCCGGTTGGACCAGCCCTGACCACGGGGATCTCAGCGCGACGGGACATCCTCTTTCTCCCCTTCCTCCTGGTGGTGCTGACGTACGGGTGGCAGGGTGCGCTCACATTCCTGCGCGGACACCGGGCACGCATCGCCGTCACGGCCGTGCTCATCGCGACCGCGGCGGGGTTGTACTTCGTCGACTACGCGATCGCGTACCCGATGCGCTCCGCGCTGGCCTTCTACGCCGGCGAGGAGGCCGGGTTCGTGGCCGCGCACGCCGCAGCGGGGACACACACCATCCTGGTGTCCAGCCACATCCAACAAGCGCTGGAGGAGGCGCTCTTCGCGATCCGGCCGGCGCCGGGGCCAGATGCGTTCGCGCGCATCCATCTCGCCGACCTGGTCAGCCAGGCGCAGCTGCAGCGGGCGCGGCCCGGCGACGTGGCCATCCTCGGCGGCGGCGAGCTGGCGCCTGCGGGCTACGCGCTCATCGACCAGCAGACGGTGACCGGTCCGACCTCCATCGGGGGGCCCTCGACCACGCTGGTGCTCGTGAACGTCTACCAGCACCGATGACCGGACCGGCGCTGGGCCACCAGCCCGGGTTGCGCAGGTCCGCCACCGCGCGACCCGACTTCAGCCCGCTGCCGGTGAGAACCACGACGGGGTCGGCGCCGAGCACAGCACCGCTCCCACGAGCTCGCAGCTCGGCGACGCCGGCGAGACCGACGGCGGCGGTGGGCTCGACATAGATGCCGCTGGACGCCAGCCCCAGCACCGCGTCCCTGATCTGACTGTCTGTGACAGCGATGGCGACTCCCCCACTGCGCCGCAGCGCGGCGAGCAGCTGCCTGCCGCGCACGGGCAGCTCGCACGCGATGCCCTCAGCGATGGTCTGTCCATGCGACCGCGCTCGGGGCGCCGGGAGCTCGTCGGTCATGGCCCGGGCGACGGCGTCGAACGCCTGGGACTGCACGGCAACGATCCGAGGGACGGCGGCGAGCAAACCTCCCTCGACCAGCGCCTGGAAGGCCCTGGACAGGCCCAGCACGATGCCACCGTTGCCGCACGGAGTCACCACCGCGCTCGGCGCCCTCCGCCCCAGCTGCTCCCACATCTCCCAGCCCATCGACGCCAGGCCTGCCAGGAAGTCGGGATGCCAGTTGTGGCTCGCGTACAGCGTGCCGGCCGCGGCGGCCCGAGCTGCGTTCGTGGCATCTCTGCGAAGGCCCGGCACGGGAACCACCTCCGCACCCGCCGCGGCGATCTGGGCCAGCTTGCCCGGTGAGTTTCCCGCGGGCACGAAGACACGGCAGCCGATGGATGCGGCGGCGCAGTATGCGGAGATCGCCGCACCCGCGTTGCCGGAGGAATCGAGGACGACGTCGTGCACCCCGAGGTGCGCCAGCCGCGACACCAGCAGGCACGCGCCTCGGTCCTTGTAGCTCCCGCTGGGCAGCAGATGATCGAGCTTGAGATGGACGCCCAGGTCGGGACGTTCGAGGAGCGGTGTCACCTGCTCACCGAGCCGCAGCCGACCTGGCTCGGGGACGGGTGGGAAGAAGGTCGCGTAGCGCCAGATGCCGGCGCTGTCCGGCTCGATGTCGTCGACGGTGAAGGGGACGGTGGTCAGATCGAGCACCCCCCCGCAATCACAGCGCCAGCGGGGCGCCGACAACGCGAACTCGCGGCCACAGTCCGCGCACACATACCGCACCGCTCACGGTCTCCTTCTGGTGTCACGCGGATCACCGCACCGGACCGTCCGGGACGCGGCCCTGGGGAGTCTGGCGCAGCTGACGTGCGCGGCGCCGGCCGGCGCCACCGGGCCTGGTCCCTGGTCGCACTCCCGGCGGTACCGCGTCAGCGATCCGCCGGGAGTGTCAGCCGCACCTCGGTCCCCACCCCCGCGGTGCTGGCCACGGTCACCGCGCCGCCGTGGGCCTCGACGATGTCGCGCACAATCGCCAGGCCCAGCCCGGAGCCCGGCGAGTCCGCGCCCTTGACGAAGCGATCGAAGACGCGGGGCAGCAGCTCGGCGGGGATTCCGCTGCCGTTGTCACGCACGACAATCTGCACAGCCCCCACGGCCGCCGAGGCGTCGACACGAACCTCGCCGCCGCGGTGCGCGTGACGGAGAGCGTTGCCAACCAGGTTGGCGAGCACGCTGCCGAGGCGCACGCTGTCGGCGTCGACGACCAGCCCTGGCGGCTCGATCCCGGCCACCAACCGCACCCCTGCTCTCGACGCAGCGTCCGAAGATGTCGCGAAGGTGTCATGCACCAGCACCGCCAGCTCCACCGGCTCGCGCTGCAGCTGCAGGCTCCCGGCCTCGGCGAGCGCCAGGGTGCGCAGGTCGTCGACGAGCACCTCGAGGGTGCGGGTGGCCGCCAGCACGGGGCGCAGGTGCTCGGCATCGGGCGGGTAGACGCCGTCGACGATCCCCTCGGTCTGCCCGCGGATCACTGTGATCGGCGTGCGCAGCTCGTGGGCCACGTCAGCGAGAACCGATCGCCGCCTGGCCTCGTCCGCCTCCAGCCGGCCGCTCAGCGCGTTGAAAGCGCGCGCCAGCGAGCGCAGCTCGCTGGGCCCACGAACGGGAACGCGCGCCGAGTAGTCACCGGTCTCGATGCGCCGAGCCGCCTCCACCAGACGGGTCGCCGGGGCGGTCAACCGGCGCAGGGCGACGCCGGCACCGATCGCCGCCGCGATGCCAAGCAGCAGGCCGACGCCGGAGATGATGCGCGCGAACGGCGCCGAGCCCACCGCTCCGATGGCGCTGAGGATGAGCCAGACCAGCGCTGTCCCGGCACCCCCGAGCACCAGGAACAGGAGGCCGACCGCGCAACCCACCCGCCGCGCCACCCGGCGTCCGTGGCGGCGCCAATCCTGCCTCCCCCGCGGGGGCCAGGGGCGATCCGCCGGCCACCAGGGCGGGCGATCTCCACCTGTGCCCCACCAGCCTCCCGAACCACCGCGCGAGGTCATCCGGGGGTGTCGGCGAGGCGGTAGCCGACCCCGAACACGGTCTGCAGGTGGCGCGGCGCATGCGGGTCGGCTTCGATCTTGCGCCGGATGTTCTTGACGTGGGCATCGATGGCCCGCTCATAGGACTCGACTGCGACGCCGTGCACACTGTCGAGCAGCTGCGCGCGGGTGAACACGCGGCCAGGCTGCCGGGCCATGTGCAGCAGGAGCTGGAACTCGGTGGCGGTCAACTCGATGCGACGGCCGTCGACCCTGGCCTCCATCCTGGGCACGTCGAGCTCGATCGCTTCCCCAACTCGCACCAGGTCACCGGCAGAGCGAGCCGCGTCGACGCGACGCAGCACCGCACGCACGCGTGCCACCAGCTCTCGCGGGCTGAACGGCTTGGCGACGTAGTCGTCCGCGCCCAGCTCGAGGCCGGCCACCCTGTCGCTCTCCTCGGTGCGGGCGGTCAGCATGATGATCGGCACCTCGCCGTCGCGGCGCAGAGCGCGGGCGACATCGAGACCGTCGAGTGACGGCAGGGTGAGGTCGAGCACCACCAGGTCCGGTCGCTGCCGGCGCGCCAGCGTCACCGCCGACTCACCGTCGCCGGCGGCCAGGACCGTGAAGCCCGCTCTCTCCAGGTAGTCGCGGACGATGCGGACGATCTCCGGCTCGTCGTCGACGACTAGGACGGTCCTCACGGGATTCTCATCCTAGACAGGCGCGATGGACTGCGACCGGGACCGCGCGGCGATCCCGGTCGCACCGCTCACGCTCCGACGGTGCTGGTGGTGGGAGGCTGCTCGGCGGGGGCGTCACCGTGCGCCTGCCGGTGCCACGACTCCATGCGCTGCTCGAAGCGACCGCGCATCCTGTCGCGGACGGCGTCGCCGTGGCCGCCGGCGCATCCCCATCCGAAGGCGCGATGCCTGCGGAAGCCGAGGATGCGCGGCAGGAGCAGCGCACCGATGAAGGTGATGGCGGTGAAGCCGGCGTCGTGGGTGGTCAGTCCGACGGCGATCGCGGCTCCGATGGCGATCAGTCCGAAGGTGGTCCGGGCGGGGCGGAAGTACATGGCGATCTCCTGGTGACGCGGTTGGTGGTGCCCACCACGATCGCCGTTGCTCATGGAGACGATGTGAACGTCCTCGGGAGATCCTGGGTGCACGATCGTGCCAGGGCGCTGACGCGGCTGACCTGGATCAGGCGGTGGTGACCAGCGGATGGCCGAGTGCCGACCAGGCTTCGACGCCGTCGGTCACGTGCCAGACCTCGGTGATGCCGTGGCGGAGAAGCAGGGACACGCCCAGAGCAGAGCGGTAGCCGGTGGCGCAGTGCACTGCGATCGGAGACGTGTGGTCGAGGTGCTCGATGATGGCGGGCAGGTCGGGCGCGAGCGTGTGCACCGCGCCGGGCAGATGACCGCCTGCCCACTCCGCCCCCTGGCGCATGTCGATGACGGTGAGGTCGTGGCCGTCGAGGATGCGCTCGCTGAGCTCGGCCATGGTGCAGCGAGGCACGCGGCCCACCGCCCTCCCCTCCGCGATCCAGTCCCGAGGATCGAGCCAGCCGCGCAGGTCGTGAAACCCGATGCGCACCAGCTGCCGAGTCGCCTCCTCCGCGGCGCGCGCCGAGCCGGCCACCAGGATCAGCGGCGCGTCGATGTCGACGATCCAGCCGACCCACGCCGAGAATGCGCCCTCACCGGGGACGCACAGCGAGCCCGGCACATGGGCCGAGTCGAAGTCGCGGTGCGCGCGGCAATCCACCGCCACCGCGCCGCCCTCCACGGCGGCCTGGAACTGGTTCGGCGACACCCGTTGCGGGCTCACCGCGGTAGCCGGCTGGGCACGTCGATTGAGCGGCGCCATGCGCGCGTAGTACGCGGGGTACCTGCCCTGCTTGGCGTGGATCGCCAGGAAGTGCGCGAAGTCGGGAGCGGTTGCCAGCGGGTTCTCGCGGCGCTCCCGGCCGATCGTGGTCACCCGCCGCTCCGAGGAGGCCGCCCCGCAGAACGAGCCGGCCCCGTGGGTGGGCAGCACGCAGAGCTCCTCGGGGAGCGTCAGCAGCCGGTTGCGCAGGGTGTCACGTCCGCGGTGCGACTGCGCATAGGTGTGGCTGGGGCCGAGCAGGTCGGGACGGGCCATGGTGCCGACCATCAGCGCCCCGCCCGAGAACAGCGCCAGCATCCGGCCCTCGCCATCGACGAGGAGGTAGCTGAGGTGCTCTGGGGTGTGGCCCGGCGAATGGATGGCGCGCAGCCGCAGCGACCCGACGGCGACGTCCTCGCCGTCGCTCAGCTCTCGATCGGCGCCCGCTATGCCGCTGTTGCTGGGGACGATGTACGCCGCTGCGGCGGCGGCGCGGAGATCGGGACCTCCAGAGACGAAATCGTTGTGGACATGCGTCTCCAGGGTGGCTGAGACGCGGCAGCCACGGCCTCGCACCGCGCTGAGATAACCGTCGACGTCGCGGAGGGGGTCGATGACCACCGCCGCGCGGGCATCGCGATCGACGACGAGGTAGCTGCTGTTGCCCAGCTCGCGGGCGATCCACTGCTCCACCTCGGCGGAGCCAGAATCGACGACCCTCGTGGCCAGGGGCGGCCCCGTCCTGACCTCTTCGCGCGCCTCCGGGAGGGATGCCGCCGCCACACCCCGGCCGCCGGCATCGATTGTCTCGGGGCGTGGCACAGCGCAACAGTAGCTCTCCATCGACCCCTGTGCCCAGCCGCACGAGGCGGCCGACAGGAGCCTCCTTGCCCTCCTCCTCAGGGAGGACGGGCGCCCCGGCAAAGCTCATCCGCCCGCCCGATGTGCGGGCCGCCCGATTGGCCCTAGCCTGCACGTCATGGAAACAGCTGCCCCAGCGGATCTCCTGGTGGAGACCCGCGGCCTCACCAAACGATTCGGACAACGCACCGCCATCGACAGCGTCGACCTGCGCATCCCGGCCGGGGTCGCCTTCGGGTTGCTCGGGCCCAACGGAGCGGGGAAGACCACCCTCATCCGCACCCTGCTGGGTCTCACCCGCGCCACGGCGGGAACCATGCGGGTCATGGGCTGTGAGATGCCCGCTCAGCATGCCCGGGCGCTGGCGCGCGTCGGCGCCGTCGTCGAGGAGCCGCGTTTCCACGGCCACCTCACCGGCCGGGAGAACCTCAGGGTGGTCAGCGCCCTGCTCACCGATGAGGCCACCGCCCGCATCCCGGCGGCGCTCGACCGCGTCGGCCTCGGCGACCGCGCCGACGATCCCGTCAGGGACTACTCGCTGGGGATGAAGCAGCGCCTGGGCATCGCCCGCTGCCTGCTCAACGATCCGCGCCTGCTCATCCTCGACGAACCGATGAACGGGCTCGATCCCGCCGGGATCCAGGAGTTCCGGAGCCTGCTGGCCAGCCTGGTTGCCGAGGGCCGCACCGTGCTCATCTCCTCGCATCTGCTCGATGAGATCGAGCGGACCTGCGACATGGTGGCCATCATCGACCTCGGCCGTCTGATCCGCCAGGGGCGGCTCTCCGACCTCCACGACGGCGAGACCCACCAGGTTCTGGTCGTTTGTGACGACAACGTGCGCGCCCAGGCGGTGCTCGGCAGGGAACCGAGCGTGCAGGCGGCGGTCGTCGACGCCAGCGGCGTGCTGGTCTGCACACTGAGCAGCGCCGACGGCGCGGCCCAGCTCAACCGCGCGCTGGTCCAGGCGGGGATCGCCGTGTCCCGCCTCGAGCCTGCCCGGGTCACCCTCGAGGAGCGCTTCCTCGACATCACCTCCCGTCTTCAATCCGCGCAGGAGGTCCGCTCATGAACCGCATCGTCCCCATGGTCGGCGCGGAGTTCCTCAAGCTGCGCAGGCGGCGTGGCCTGGTGCTGCTCAGCCTGTTCCTGGTCGCCGGCAGCGTGGTGGTGGTCAACGCCGTCATGGTGGCCTACCACGCCAGCAACGCCGTCAAGTACCCACCGGCCGGGGGGGTCGACGGCTTCAACCACAGCCTGACCCTCTTCGGCGTCGTCGCAGCCCTCGCCGCGGTCCTCATCGGGGCCACCGCGGGAGCGCAGGACACCAGCTCGGGCGTCTTTCGCAGCCTGGTGGCGACGGGGCAGTCGCGCATCGCGCTGGCGCTGGTGCGCATCCCCGGGGCTCTCATGCTTCTCCTGCCCATGCTGGCCCTCGGCTACGGGCTCGCGGTGCTGGCCGCCTTCACGCTCGCCTCTGGCATGCCCACGCCCACGGGGGTGGACGTGCTCAGCGGCGCGGGCTGGCTCCTCGCCATCGGCGTGCTCGATCTGACAGTGGCCCTGGGGCTGGGAGCGCTGGTGCAGTCCCGGGGCACGGCGATCGGCCTGATGATCGCCTGGGAGCTGGCCGGGTCGCGGCTGCTGGAGCGGGTCGGAGCCTTCGGCGGCTGGCGGCAGCTGGCCAGCACCGTCGCCACCGATCGCTTCCTGCCCCGGGCCACCGACACCGTCAAGCTGGGCCAGATCGACTCCATCACGATCACCCTGGGCGCGGCGGTCGCGGTCGTGGTCGCCTGGATCGTGATCTCCACTGTGCTCGGCGCCTGGCGGACGGCCACCCAGGACGCGTGACCGCCGTGCCGGCGCCGTCGCCTCCAATTGGTTGGCGGTAGGCTGGGTCGTGATGACCGCCACCGCGACTGCGCTCCCACCCGTGCTCTCGGGCTGGCGCCGCCGCGTCTCCTCGGGGCGGCTCTTCGATCTCGGCATCGTGCTCGGACTGCTGCTGGTGGGGGCGACGATCGTGGTCAGCTCCACCCACGAGCTGCCCCGCTTCGGTGTGCTGCATGCGCCCTGGTACGCCGTCGTGGCGGTGTCGCTGATGGCGCTGCTGCTGCGCCGCCGCTTCCCCCTGGCCACCCTCGGTGTGATCCTCGCGGCGCTTCTCGTCGAGGCCCTGCTGCGCTCGCCGATCCTGGTGCAGCCGCTGGTGCTGGTCGGGGTGTACACGGTGGCGGCGCGGGTGCCATGGCGCGTGTCGCTGCCCCTCACCGCCGTCAGCGTGGCCGTGTTCGTCACCGGCACCTCCGTCTCCCGCGGCCAGCTGACCTTCCCGGAGCTGGTCACCGCGCTGATCCCCATCGGAGCCGCCTACGTCGTGGGCATCTATGCCGGCACCCGCACCGCCTACGTCGACGCGCTGCAGGCGAGGGCTCTGCAGCTGGCGCGCGAGCGCGAGCTGCTGGCGCACACCGCCGTGGCCGAGGAGCGCGTGCGCATCGCTCGCGAGCTCCACGACGTGGTGGCCCATCACCTCTCGCTGATCACCGTGCAGGCCGGTGCCATCCAGACCCAGCTCAGCCCCGATCATCCGGCGCACGCGCTGGCGGAGAGCATGGCGGGCAGTGGCCGGGAGGCGATGGCCGAGATGCGACGCATGCTCGGGCTGCTGCGGACGGAACCGGGTGAATTCCCGGAGCGATCGCCGCATCCCGGCATCGAGCAGGTCCCTGCCCTCATCGATCAGGCCCGCGCTGCGGGCCTCGATGTCGAGCTGCTCATCGACGGCAACCTCCCCATGGTGCCGCCGGCGGTCGACCTGAGCACCTATCGCATCGTGCAGGAGGCGCTCACCAACGTGCTGCGCCACGCCGGACCCGCCCATTGCCGGGTCCGCCTTGGAGTCGAGAAGCAGGCGGTGCTGCTGCGGGTCACCGATGACGGCCGGGGCGGCCGGGCCAACCACCTCGGCGGTGCCGGGCACGGCCTGGCGGGCATGCGCGAACGGGTGGCGCTCTTCGGCGGCGAGCTGTTCGCCGGCCCCGTTCCGGGTGGTGGATTCGCGGTCCAGGCCACGCTGCCGCTGGTGGCCGGGAGCGACGTCCGTTGATCCGCGTCCTGATCGTCGACGATCAGGCACTGATGCGCGCCGGCTTCCGGATGATCCTCGAGGCCCAGGAGGACATCGAGGTGGTCGGCGAGGCGGGTGACGGTGAGGCCGCGATCGCCACCGCCGCAACCAGCGCACCCGACGTGGTGCTCATGGACATCCGCATGCCCCGCCTCGACGGTGTGGAGGCGACGCGCCTCCTGCCCGATCACCGGGTGATCATCCTGACCACCTTCGACCACGACGAGTACGTTGTCGAGGCGCTCCGCGCAGGAGCCAGTGGCTTCCTTCTCAAGGACTCGCCGCCCGAGGACCTGGTTCGGGCCGTGCGGGTGGTCGCCGCCGGCGACGCGCTGCTGGCGCCCACGGTGACCCGGCGCCTGCTCGACCGCGTGGCCCCGACGCTGCGCAACTCCGGCTCCGGCATGGCGCACTTCGATCAGCTCACCGCCCGCGAGCGCGACGTCCTGCAGATGGTCGCCAGGGGGCGATCCAACAGCGAGATCGCGGCCCGGCTGCACATCGGCGAGACCACCGTCAAGACCCATGTGTCACACCTGCTCGAGAAGCTGGACCTCCGCGATCGGGTGCAGGCGGTGGTGCTGGCCTACGAGGCCGGCCTGGTGGCACCCGGGGAGGCCGGCGAGAGCTCCGGCTGACCCGTCAGGCGCCGACCACCCGGGCGCGCAACCGCTGCATGCCCGCAATCCAGCGGTCGTGGTCCGATGCCCTGCGCAGGACGTACTCGCGCACCTCCGGGTGCGGAAGCACCAGGAAGCGCCCCTCACGCATCGCCTCGATGGCCGAGGCGGCCACGACCTCCGGCTCGAGGGCGCCGGCGGCCAGGAAGTCAGCGTCGCCGGCCTGGGCGAGCATGGGCGTCCGCACCCCCTGGGGGCACAGCGCCGACACCTGGACCCCGCGTGCTCCGTAGGTGATCGCCAGCCACTCCAGGAAGGAGAGCCCGGCAGCCTTGCCGGCCGCGTAGGGCGCGGAGTTGACGTGGTTGAGAAGCGCGGCGGCGGAGACGGTGCCGAGGAGACACCCCTCGCCGCGCTTGAGCATCGCCGGCAGGAGCGCGCGCGCCGCGTAGACGTGCGCCATCACGTGCACATCCCAGCTCCGCCGCCAGACATCGTCGCCGGCATCCTCTCCGCCGACCACGGCGATGCCGGCGTTGGAGCAGTAGATGTCGAGGCGGCCGAAGCGTTCGAGGGTGCGCCGCACCAGCTCGGCCACGTCCGCCTCGCGGGTCACATCGGCGGTGACGGCGATCCCGCCCACCTCGGTGGCGACCGCGGTGGCCGCCGCGGTGTCGATGTCGGCGACCACCACCACCTGCGCGCCGCCGCCGGTGAATGCGCGGCACAGCGCAGCCCCGATGCCGCTGCCGCCACCGGTGACCACGACCACGCGACCGGATGCTTCCACGCGGCCGCTCACTCTACACAGGGTCCGGCCAGGGTCGCGCTGGACCGCGCCGAGGGGCGGTGGTCGGATACTGTCGCTGCCCACAGGCGATGAGGAGGGACGGCGTGCGACGACCAGGCCCGCTCTACATCGGAGGCGAATGGGTCGATTCCAGCGCCGACCGCTGGGTCGCGGTGGTCAACCCCGCCACCGAGGCGGCCATCGCCGAGGTGCCGGAGGGCACCGCGCAGGACGTGGCGCGCGCCGTGCAGGCGGCTCGTCAGGCGTTTGCGCTGTGGTCGGCGACGCCCGTCGCGGAGCGCGCCGCGTTCCTGTCCGCGCTGCGCGACGGGATGGCCGCCCGCCAGGCGGAGCTGGCCGCCAGCATCACTGAGGAGATGGGCGCTCCCGCCAGGCTGGCGGCCACGGTGCAGACGGGCGTTCCTCTGCAGGTGCTGGCCTCGTACGTCGAGATGGCCGGGGTCGCCGAGCAGGCGGAGACGGTCGGCAACTCGCTGGTGGTGCGCGAGCCGGTGGGCGTGGTCGCCGCCATCACGCCCTGGAACTACCCGCTGCACCAGACCATCGCCAAGGTCGCTCCGGCGCTGCTGGCGGGATGCACTGTGGTGCACAAGCCGAGCGAGGTGGCACCGCTGTCGGCGTACCTCCTCGCCGAGATCGCGAACGCCATCGGCCTGCCCGCCGGCGTCTACAACCTGGTGTCCGGCACGGGCCCGGTGGTGGGCGAGGCGCTGGCGTGCCATCCCGACGTCGACATGGTGTCCTTCACCGGCTCGACGCGCGCCGGCCGGCGCGTCAGCGCGCTGGCGTCAGAGACCGTCAAGCGGGTGGCGCTCGAGCTCGGTGGCAAGTCGGCGAACGTCATCCTCGAGGACGCCGACCTCACCGCCGCGGTCAAGGTGGGTGTCGCCAACTGCTTTCTCAACTCGGGACAGACGTGCACCGCGTGGACGCGGATGCTGGCCCCGGCGTCGCGGTACGACGAGGTGGTGGAGCTGTCGGCCACCACCGCGGCCGGCTACGTCGTCGGCGACCCCACCGAGCCGGCCACCAGGCTCGGCCCGCTGGCCAGCGCCGCGCAGCGCGACCGGGTCCGCGGCTACGTGGCGAGCGGGGTGAAGGAGGGCGGCCGGCTGGTGGCCGGCGGCCCCGGCGAGCGCCGCCTCCCCAGCCCTGGTTACTACGTGTCCCCGACGGTGTTCGCCGACGTCGCCGCGGACGCCACCATCGCCCAGGAGGAGATCTTCGGCCCGGTGCTCTCGATCATCCGCTGTGCCGACGAGGACGAGGCGGTGCGCATCGCCAACGCCACCCGGTACGGGCTCGCCGGGGCGGTCTGGTCGGCCGACGTCGACCGCGCCGTCGCCGTGGCCCGCCGCCTGCGCACCGGTCAGGTCGACATCAACGGCGCCCGCTTCAACCCCAGCGCCCCGTTCGGCGGCTACAGGCAGTCGGGATACGGACGCGAGCTGGGCCGGCACGGCCTGCGCGAGTTCCAGCTTGTCAAGTCGGTGCAGCTGCCGTGACGGTTCGTGCCGCCGTCCTCCGCAACATCGGCGCGCCGCTGCGAGTCGAGGAGATCACCCTGGCGCACCCGGGGCCGGGACAGGTGCGCGTGCGCATGGTGGCGACCGGCGTGTGTCACTCCGACCTCTCGCTGGCCCGCGGCATCCTCACCCAGACGATCCCCGCCGTGCTCGGCCACGAGGGCGCCGGGCTGGTGGTTGCGGTTGGCGAGGGGGTCACATCGCCGCGGCCGGGCGACGCCGTGCTGCTCAACTGGGCTCCGGCCTGCCGGGAGTGCTGGTGGTGTGTGCACGGCGAGACCCACCTGTGCGCCAAGGCCACCCAGGGTGCCGCGGCGCCCTACGCCCAGCTCGACGACGGCACCCCGCTCTTCGCCGGGCTGGGGGTGGCCGCGTTCGCGAGCGAGACGCTGGTGGCGCAGTCTGCCTGCATCCCGGTGCCGCGCGACATCGATCTCGAGGAGGCCGCGCTGCTGGGCTGCGCCGTGGTCACCGGGGTTGGCGCCGTGGTCCATGCGGCCGCGGTCCAGCCCGGTGAGTCGGTGGCGATCATCGGCCTCGGCGGCGTCGGCCTCTGCGCGGTGCAGGGGGCCCGCCTGGCCGGGGCGGAGCCGATCATCGCCGTCGACCCGTCTGCCGAGAAGGCCGAGCTGGCCCGGCGGCTCGGGGCCACCGAGGTGCTCGAGCCTGACTCAGATCTCGGCAAGCGCATCCGCGGCCTCACCGGTGGCCGGGGTGTCGACCACGCCATCGAGTGCGTCGGTCGCGCGGACACCATCCGCGCCGCGTGGTCGGTGACCCGCCGCGGCGGCCAGGCCACCGTGGTCGGGCTGGGGGCGCGCACGGACATGGCGTCGTTCAACGCGCTCGAGCTGGCCCACTTCGCGCGCACCCTGCGCGGCTGCATGTACGGCAACGCCGACCCCGCAGCCGACGTGCCCGTGCTGCTCGAGCACGTCCGCGCCGGCCGCCTCGACCTCGGCGCGCTGGTGACCAGCAGGATCACCCTCGACGACGTCGAGCCCGCCTTCACCGAGATGGCGGCCGGGCGAGGAGCGCGCAGCCTCATCATCTTCGACGGAGAGCGGCCGTGAGTGCGGGGTCTCAGCCCTGGGCCAACCGCCTGCAGGGACGGGTGGCGATCGTGACCGGCGCCGCCCAGGGCATCGGGGCTGCCACCGCCCGGCGGCTGGCGGAGGAGGGCGCGACCGTCGCCCTGCTGGATCGCAACCTCGCCGGCGCGACCGTCATCGCGGAGGCGATTCGCGCCGCCGGCGGAGAGGCCGCGGCCCTGGGCTGCGACGTGGCCTCCGCAGACAGCGTCGCGGAGGGCGTGGCCGCGGTGGCCGCCGAGCATGGACGGCTCGACATCCTGGTCAACAACGCCGGCATCACACGCGACAACCTGCTCTTCAGGATGGCTGACGACGAGTGGGCCATGGTGCTGCAGGTCAACCTCACCAGCGCCTTCCTGATGTGCCGCGCCGCCCAGCGCCACATGGTTCCTGCCAAGTACGGCCGTATCGTGAACCTCAGCAGCCGCTCGGCGCTGGGCAACAGGGGGCAGGTCAACTACTCCGCCTCCAAGGCCGGAATCCAGGGCCTGACCGCCACCCTGGCGATCGAGCTGGGGCCGTTCAACGTCACCGTCAATGCCGTCGCGCCCGGGTACATCGCCACCCCGATGACTGCGGCCACGGCCCAACGCGTGGGCATGAAGTCCCTGGATCACCAGAATGAGGTGGCCCAGCGCACCCCACTCGGCCGGGTGGGCCGCCCCGAGGAGGTCGCCGCGGTGATCGCCTTCCTGGCCAGCGACGATGCCGCATACGTGAGCGGGCAGACTCTCTACGTCAACGGCGGCGCGCGCTGAGATGCGCGTCTTCGACACCCTCGACGACGTCAGGATGGCCGCCGGCACCGAGCTCGGCGTCAGTGACTGGCACGCCGTGACCCAGGAGCAGATCGACGCCTTCGCGCAGGCCACCGGCGATCACCAGTGGATCCACGTCGACGCCGCGCGCGCCGCCGGCGGTCCCTTCGGCACCACCATCGCCCACGGATTCCTGAGCCTGGCGCTCACCCCCATGCTGGTCCGCGAGATCTACTCGGTGCAGGGGGTGCGCCTGGCCATCAACTACGGGGCCAACCGGGTGCGCTTCCCGGCCCCGCTGCCGAGCAACAGCGAGGTTCGTGCTCGAGCGCGCCTGGAGACGGCGGACGACGTCCCCGGCGGCCTCCAGGTGGTCACGCATGTCGAGATCGAGGTCCGGGGCGCGGAGAAGCCCTGCTGCGTCGCCGACCTGGTGAGCCGCCTGCTCAGCTGACGCTCAGGTTGGTGCCGCCGGCTGCCGCTCAGGCGAACGCGCTCATCCCGGTCAGAGCCTGGCCGATGATCAGCTTCTGGATCTGGCTGGTGCCCTCGTACAGCGTGGTGACCCTGGCGTCGCGCAGGTACTTGCCCACCGGATGCTCGTCGATGTATCCGTGGCCGCCGAAGACCTGCAGAGCGCGGTTGGCGGAGCGGACGGCGGCCTCGCTGGCGAAGTACTTGGCCTTGCTGGCCGCCACATCGATGCGCGCCCCCGCGTCGGCGAGGTCGGCGACCAGCCAGGTCAGGGCGCGGGCGGCGTCTGTGTCCACGGCGATGTCGGCGATCATCTCCTGCACCAGCTGGTGCGCTGCCAGGGGCTTGCCGAACTGCTCGCGCTCCCGCGCGTAGCCCACCGCCGCCTCCAGACAGCCGCGGGAGATGCCCACGCACCCGGCGGCCAGGCTCATCCGTCCACGGCTGAGGGCCGCCAGGGCAACCTTGAACCCGCTCCCCTCCTCGCCGAGCCGGTGGCGGTCGGGCACCCGCACCGCGTCGAGGCGCAGGCTCGCCGTGGCCTGCCCGCGCAGGCCCAGCTTGCCCCTGATCTCGGCGGCGCTGAACCCAGCCGAGTCGGTCGAGACCACGAACGCGCTGATCCCCCGCGCTCCCTCGCCGCCGCTGCGCGCGAACACCAGGGCGAGGTCGGCCCAGGTCCCGTTGGTGATGAAGATCTTCTCGCCGGTGAGGATCCAGTCGGAACCATCGCGCTGAGCGCGGGTGGCGAGGCGGGCGGCGTCGCTGCCCACCCCGGGCTCGGTGAGCGCGAAGCAGCCGAGATGAGCGCCAGAGCAGATGCCGGGCAGCCACTCGGCGCGCTGCTCGTCGGTGCCCGCGGCCTGCACTGTGGTGCCGAAGAGGCCGAGGCTGACGCTGACGATGCCGCGCACCGACGAGCAGCCGCGGCCCAGCTCCTCCATGAGCAGGCAGTAGGCGCGGTGGTCGAGGGGGGTGCCGCCGAATTGCTCGGGAAGGGTGATGCCCAGGAAGCCCATCTCGGCGAGCCGCGCCACGATGGAGCGATCCACCGCCTCGACGCGATCCCAGTGGGCACGCCGGGGCACCACCTCGCGATCGACGAAGTCGGCGGCGGTGCGACGCAGCAGATCCTGCTCGGGGGTCAGGGGAAAGCCCGGCTCGGCTCCTGCCCAGGTGGGCACCTCAGTGACCGCCGCCGCGGGGCGTGCGCAGCTCGGTGCTGAGAGCTCGCTGCACCAGCTGAGCGATCGTGGCCAGGGCACGCGGCGGCACCGTCCGGCGCCTGTCGATGACGAGCCAGCGCAGGCCCACGTAATCACCGATGCCCATGAGCGCGTAGGCCAGCGTCTCGACATCGGCGAAGAAGCCGACCTCGCCGTCCTCGATGGCCTGCTGGAGCGCCTCCACGTAGCCGTCGGCGAGCTGGCGGTACCAGCCGCGGTAGACCGCCGAGTCGACGTATTCGGCCTGCCTGACGACCAGGAACAGCGCCCGGTGCCGCGCCATCCAGGCAAAGAAGGCGGCGAAGCCGGCCTGCTCCTTGGCGACCCGACCCACCACCCCGGCGGTGGCCTGGGCCAGGGTGGCGCGGAGCTCGTGGCCCCGTTCCTCGATGACCGCCCGCATCAGGTCGCGCTTGCTGTCGAAATAGAGGTAGAAGGTGCCCTGGGCGACGCCAGCTCCCTGGGTGATCTCGGCGATCGAGGCCTCGTGGTAGCCGCGCTTCCCGAACATCTCCTCACCGGCGGCCACCAGCCGGCTGCGAGTGCGCTCCCCGCGGGCGGTCAGCGACCCCGCCTCGACACGGACAGCAGGCATCCCTCTCCCCACCTCGGAACTGGAAACTGAATCAGGATTCATGTTAGCATCCGGCCCCACAGGCGTTCGGGGGAACACGCGGGGGCGGACGGTGCAAGACGTCGGCGCGAGGTCGGCCGGGGCTGCTCCGGGCGACGCCGGGCGCGGCGGCCCGCCCGCAGCGGGGACGGCCGCGCTGGAGATCTCCGGCCTCGCCGTCCACTTCGGAGGGGTGGTCGCGCTCCAGGACGTGTCCATCGCGGTGCGACCACGGCAGATCATGGGCGTGATCGGACCCAACGGCGCCGGCAAGACCACGCTCTTCAACGCCATCTGCCGGCTGGTGACGCCGAGCCGGGGCAGCATCACCTACGGGGGACGCTCACTGCTCTCGGTGCGCCCCGCCCAGCTCGCCTCACTGGGCATCGCTCGCACTCTGCAGGGGCTCGGCCTGTGGACACGGCTCAGCGTGCTGGAGAACGTGATGCTGGGAACACGCGCCACCACGGGCATGGTGAGCGACATGCTGGCCCTGCCCCGCGCCGACCGCCGCGAGCGCGAGCGCACCGCCGCGGCGATGGCCGTGCTCGATGAGCTGGGCATCGCCGATCGCGCGGGTGCCCATCCGGGCTCGCTGCCGCAGGGCACCCAGAAGCGCGTGGTGCTGGCGCGCGCGCTGGTGGCCCGTCCCTCTCTGCTGCTGCTCGACGAGCCCGCCAGCGGGCTCTCGGCGCTCGAGGTGGATGAGCTGGTGGAGCTGCTCCGCCGGCTGCGCGGGGACATGGGCATCGCCCTGGTCGAGCATCACCTGGACATGGTGATGGCGGTCAGCGATCGGGTGACCGTGCTCAACCTCGGCAGGGTCATCGCCGCCGGGACGCCGGCTGAGATCCGCGCCAACGACGAGGTGACCACGGCGTACCTCGGCAGCCAGGTGGCCCATGCTTGAGGTCACCGACCTCACCGTCGCCTACGGTGGCGTGACCGCGGTGGACGCGGTCTCGCTCACCGTGGCCGAGGGCACCATCACCACCGTGCTCGGCGCCAACGGCGCCGGCAAGACCACGCTGGTTCGGGCCATCTCGGGGTTGGTCAGGGCGCAGCACGGCAGCGTGCGCGTGGCCGGCACGGAGCTGCGCGGGCTGGCTCCGGAGGCGATCGCGCGTCTCGGCGTTGCCCATGTCCCGGAGGGACACGGGATCATCAGCGAGATCACTGTCGATGAGAATCTCCGTCTCGGCGGCCTCTGGCGCAGGGATCGCGCCGATCAGCGGCTCGCCGTCGAGGAGGCGTACGAGCTCTTTCCCCCGCTGCTGGCGCGCCGTGCCCTGCATGCTTCCAGCCTCTCGGGCGGAGAGCGCCAGATGTTGTCGATCGGTCGAGCGCTGGCCGCCCGACCGCGGGTGCTCCTGCTCGACGAACCCTCCCTGGGACTGCATGTGGCGGTGCTCGCGCAGATCATGGACAGGTTGAGGACACTTGCCCGCCAGCGGAGGCTCGCGGTGTTGCTCATCGAGCAGAACGCGCGCAGCGCGCTCTCGGTCGCCGATGACGCGGTGGTGCTCTCCCTGGGCAGCGTGGTGGCGCGCGACCGGGCGGCGCAGCTGGCAGGCGACGACGCCCTGCGCCACGCCTACCTGGGATTCTGAGATGCAGACGTTCGTGATCCTCACCGTCGACGGGGTGACCAATGGCTTCATCTACGCCATGGTGGCGCTGGCACTGGTGATGATCTGGCGGGCCACGCGGGTGATCAACTACGCGCAGGGTGCCATGGGGATGTTCACCACCTATGTCGCGCTCTTCGCGATCACCCACGGGGTCGCCTACTGGCTGGCGTTCGTGGTCGCGCTGGCCGGCGGCTTCCTGCTCGGCGCCGGCCTCGAGCGCGTGGTGGTGCGGCCCATCGAGTCCCGGCCATCGCTCAACATCGTGATCCTCACCCTCGGCCTGCTCATCTTCCTCGAGGCGCTGGCGCCGATGCTGTTCGGCGGCCAGGTGAAGTCCTTTCCCGCGCCGTTCTCACGCATCGATCTGAGCATCGGCAGCACGCGGCTGTTCGTGTCGCCGTTCGACATCTTCGTGGTCGGCGCGGTGCTGCTCGCCATGGTGGTGTTGCTCCTCTTCTTCCAGCGCACCACCATCGGGCTGCGGATGCGCGCTGCGGCCTTCGGTCCGGAGATCGCGCGCCTCCTCGGGGTGCGGGTCGGGCGGATGCTCACGCTGGGCTGGGGCCTGGCCGCGATGCTGGGGGCGCTGGCCGGCGTGCTCATCGCCCCGGCGATCTTCCTGTACCCCAACAACATGGACGAGCTCCTGGTCTTCGGGTTCACCGGCGCCATCCTCGGTGGGCTCGACAGCCCTGTGGGGGCGGTGATCGGTGCGCTGGTGGTGGGGCTGGCCCTCAGCTACGTGGGCGGCTACATGGGCTCCGACCTGGAGACGATCGGCGGCCTGGTCATCCTGATCGCTGTGCTCATGGTCCGGCCGCAGGGACTGTTCGCCGCACGCAGGCAGCGCGAAGCGTGAGCAGCATGCACATGCCCCGCTCCACGCTGCTGCGCCACGCCGCCCTCTTCCTGCCCCTGGCGATGGTGCTTCTCGCCGGGACCTACACGCTCAGCGCCTTCTGGAACTACAACCTCGCGGAGATCGCCATCTTCGTCATCGCCGCCGCGGGGCTGACCGTGCTCACGGGCATCAACGGGCAGCTGTCGCTGGGGCACGGGGCGCTGATGGCGGTGGGCGCGTACACCACCTCGCTGCTCCTCAAGATCCAGCCCGCGTTCCCACTCCTGCTCACCCTGCTGGCGGCGGTGGTGGCGACCGCGCTGGCGGGGGGCATCATCGGCGTCGCGGCAGCGCGCCTGCGCGGCCCGTACCTGGCCGGGGCCACTCTGGCCCTGGCCGTCGGGCTTCCCCAGCTTGCCATTCACTTCGGCAGCGTGCTGGGTGGCAACCAGGGCCTCAACGTGGCCCCGCCGCCGGTGCCGGCGGCGCTCGGTGGCGCGTTCCCCGAGGAGCAGTGGCTGGCCTGGATCGCCATCATCGCCGCGCTGATCACGCTGTTCGCGCTCGCCAGCCTGGTGCGCGGCGCCACCGGACGCACCTTGCGGGCGGTGCACGACAACGAGATCGCGGCCCGCCTCGCCGGCATCGACGTGGCCCGGGTCCAGGTGCTGGCGTTCGTGGTCAGTGCCGCCTGTGCGGGGCTCGCCGGTTCGCTCTTCGCCTACTGGGCAGGCATCACAGCCCCCACGGGGTTCGGCCTGCAGCTCTCCCTGCAGCTGCTCAGCGCGATCGTCATAGGGGGCCTGGGAAGCCTGTGGGGCGCGGTGTGGGGCTCGATCATCCTGGTGCTGCTGCCGGTGTGGACCAGCGGTTTCGCCGGCAATCTCAACCTCTCCAGCGACATCACCAACAATCTTCCGCTGGCGGTGTACGGGGCGGTGCTGGTGATCGCCATGCTGGTCTTCCCGCGCGGCATCCAGGGGGCATTGGCCCTGCTGGCCGGCGCGGGCCGTCGATTGCTCGTCAAACGTCGTTTGCAACAGCGGACAGCGGAGGTGACCTCGTGAACGTACGGTTTCCCAAATCGAGGCGATGGGTGAAGTTCGCCTCCACGGTCGCTGCCGCGGGGCTCGTGGCGGCATGCGGCAGCGGCGGCGGCTCAGGATCCACGAGCAACCAGGCGTCGGCCCCGGGGATCACGCCGACGACGGTGACGGTCGGCAGCACTCAACCGCTCACCGGCCCGGCCGCGCCCGGCTACTCGGAGATCGCCCCGGCATCCGACGCGTACTTCAAGTACGTCAACGCTCATGGGGGTGTCTTCGGCAGGACGATCAACTACAAGTTCCTCGACGACGGCTACAACCCCACCAACACGGCCTCGCTGACACGACAGCTGGTGCTCCAGGACAACGTGTACGCGGTGTTCGACGCCCTGGGCACGCCGACGCATCTCGCCGTGGTCGACTACCTCAACCAGAAGAAGGTCCCCGACCTCTTCGTGGCGTCGGGGTGCAACTGCTGGAACAACGTCTCGGCGCATCCCTACACCTTTGGCTGGCAACCTGCCTACACCATCGAGGGCAAGATCCTGGGCTCCTATGTGAAGCAGACCTACCCCGGCATGAAGGTGGGCTACTTCGCGCAGGGACCCAACGACGAGTTCGGCGATGACGGCATCGCGGGCCTCAACGACGTGCTCCAGGGGAGCAGCGTCACCGTGGTCAGCCCACCCCAGTACTACGCGCCGACCACCGCGGGCGCCATGGGTGTGAAGGCGGAGATGGTCGCCCTGCAGGCGGCGGGTGTGCAGGTCGTGGTCGCCTTCTCCATCCCGGTGTTCACCGCCACGGCGCTGGCCTCGGCGGCGAGCATCGGCTACCACCCGCACTTCGTGGTCAGCAACGTCGGCGCGGACCCGCCCACCCTGACCGGCATCCTCACCGGAGGGGCGCTCGGGGTCACCCTGCCCGCGGCGCTGATCACCGGCGTCACCAGCGACACCTACCTGCCGCTGGTCAGCGACAGCAGCAACCCCTGGATCACCCTGTTCAAGTCGATCGCCCAGCAGTACGCGCCCAATCTCCCCTGGGATGGCAACGTGCTCTACGGCGAGGCGGTGGCCTACACGTTCGTGCAAGCGCTCAAGGCCGCCGGCCAGAACCCCACCCGCGACGACATCAAGAACGTGCTGCAGAACCGGCATTTCACCGATGGACCGGGGCTGGCTCCCTTCGCCTACTCGCCGACCAACCATCTCGGCTACACCGGCGTGCAGATCAGCACGATCGTCGCGGGCGGCGCCGGCATGACGATCGGCCCTGTCTACACCACGGACAACAGCAGCGGCGGGGCCATCACCCAGTACACGCAACCGCCGTCCACGCCGCCGAGCAGCGGGATCCCGAGCGACTGATCGCCCGTCCACAGCTTCCGGGGAGGTGCGCACCGGGTGCGCCCTCCCCTCGTCGCCCTGGGCGGAGCTCAGCTCGAGGTCGTGTCCTGGTTGCGGGTCGCGGCGGGCGTGGGGGCGGCGTCGAGGCGATCGAGGCGGTAGCCCACCCCGAACACGGTGGTGATGCGGAAGGGCAGGGTGCCGAAGCTCTCGAACTTCTCACGCAGCCAGCGGATGTGCACATCGACTGTCTTGTGATCACCAAAGAACTTGCTCCCCCACACCCGGTGGACGATCGACGACCGTGACAGCACCCGGCCGGCGTTGGCGAGCAGCAGCGAGAGCAGGTCGAACTCCTTGGGCGAGAGGTGCACGCTGTCGCCGGCCACGCGCACCGTCCGGGCGGCGCGATCGAGGCGGAACCCACCGAAGTCCTCCAGCTCGCCGGAGCGGTGCTGCTCCTCTCCAGCGAGCTCGGCGCGGCGGAGCATGGCGGCGACCCGGGCGAGCAGCTCGTTCAGGGAGAACGGCTTGGTGACGTAGTCATCGGCACCCACCTGGAGCCCGACCACGGTGTCGAGCTCGCTCGCCTTGGCGGTCAGCATGAGGATCGGTGTGCTCATCTCGGCGCGCAGCACGCGGCACACCTCGAGCCCGCTCATCTCGGGGAGCATGAGGTCGAGGAGGATCAGGTCGGGGTGGCGCTGCCGGGCCATCTCGATCGCCGCCGTCCCGGTCGCGGCCTGGCTCACCTCGTACCCCTCGCGGGTGAGGTTGTAGCGCAGCGTCTGGCTGATGTTCTCCTCGTCTTCGACCACGAGGATGCGCTTGGGACCGCGGCCCGCGCCCATCAGCCGAGCTCCTCGACGTTGCCCGTCTCCAGGAACACCAGGTCCTCGGCGAGGTTGGTCACCCGGTCGGCGATGCGCTCCAGGTTCATCGCCGCCAGGATCAGCTGGGTGCCGGTGTAGACGTTGCGGCTGTCGGCGACCATGAGCTGGAGGATGTCGTCGACGATACGGTGGTAGATGCGGTCGACACGGTCGTCGCGGGCGGCGATGGCGCGGGCGCGATCGATGTCGCGCGCCACCAGCGCATTGAGCATGTCGCGCACCTGTTCGGCACATGAACGCGAGAGGACGGCCAGGTCGATCGGCGCCCCCAGTGGCGGAAGGTCGGCGAGGCTGCGGCCGATGCGGGCCACGTTGACGCAGTGATCGGCCATGCGCTCGAGCTCGTCGGACATGTGCAGGAAGCCGAGCGTCTCGCGAAGATCGCGGGCCACCGGCGCCTGGGTGAGGATCACCGACAGGCAGTGCTCGTGGACCTCTGCCTGGCGCGCGTTGACCCGGTGGTCTCCGGTGATGACCCGGCTCGCCAGCTCCACGTCGCGTTCGACCAGCGAGCGGGTGGCCTGGGCGATGGCCACGTCCACCATCTCGCCCATCTCCAGCACCAGCTCGCGCACCTGGCGCTGCTCGGTGTCCAGCGAGGGGCGGTGCGGGTGGGAGATCGGCTCCATCAGCCGAATCGACCTGTGATGTAGTCCTCGGTGCGCCTGTCCGTGGGCCGGTTGAAGAGCTCGCGGGTGGTGTTCATCTCCACCAGCTCGCCCGCCCTGCCCGCGCCCATCATCATGAAGGCGGTCACGTCGCTGACCCGCGCTGCCTGCTGCATGTTGTGGGTCACGATCACGATGGTGACCTCGTCGTGGAACTCGCGCATCAACTCCTCGACGCGCAGGGTGGCGATGGGGTCGAGAGCTGAGGTCGGTTCATCCATGAGGATGACGTCGGGTTCGACGGCGAGGCTGCGGGCCAGGCACAGCCGCTGCTGCTGTCCACCGGAGAGGCCGAGCGCGGAGCGGTCGAGGCGGTCGTGCACCTCGTTCCACAGACCGGCGCGGGTGAGCGCTCTCTCGACGGGCTCGGCCAGCTCCCGTCTCGACCAGCGTCGCTCGAGGCGCAGACCATAGGCCACGTTGTCGAACACCGACAGGGGGAATGGGTTGGGGCGCTGGAAGAGCATCCCCATGCGCCGCCGCAGGGCGATCACCCCGGCCGGGTCGCTGGGAGCTTTGGCCCCGTCGAGGATGATCTCCCCCGCGGTGCGGTAGCCGGCAACCAGGTCGTTCATGCGGTTGAGCGCACGCAGCAGCGTGGTCTTGCCGCAGCCGCTGGGACCGATGATCGCGGTGACCCGGCCCCTGGCAGCCGAGAAGTCCACCTTGCGCAGTGCCTGGAAATCCCCGTACCAGGCGTCGAGGCCCACGGTCTCGACCGCCGGGGCGGGCAGCACCTCGGTGGCCACGCTGGCGACGATATCGGAATCGATCGCGGTTCGGAGCTGGGCGGACATCTCTAAACGGCCCCCTGCCTGCGGCGCACCACCCGTCGCGCCAGGTACCGCGCCCCGAGGTTGAAGGCGAGGACCACGAGGATGAGCAGAGCTGCCAGCCCGTCAGCGTACTGCGCCGCATCGGGAACTGTGCCCGGCTCCACCTGGCTGCGGAACACGTAGAGGTTGACGGCCAGGGTGTCACCGGGGAGGAAGGGGTTGAGACTGTAGTTGGCGTGGCTGGTCGGGGTTCCCAGGCTGGCCGTGAAGAGCACCGCCGCCGCCTCGCCGAAGGTCCGCCCGGCGATCAGGATCATCCCCGTGACCAGCTGGGGCAGGGCGGCGGGGAGAAGGACGCGGGTGATCGTCTGCCAGCGGGTGGCACCCAGGGCGAGACTGCTCTCGCGGAGCGTCGGCGGCAGGGAGCGCAGCGCGTCCTCGGTGATGCGCACCGCGTAGGGAAGCGCGATCACCGTCAGGGCCAGCGCCCCCGCCAGGCGCGACGGCTGGCTGCCTGTCGCCTGCACGAAGAGCGCATAGCCGAAGAGGCCGACGACGATCGAGGGCAGCGTGGCCAGCGTCTCGGTGGCCCGCCGGACCGCGTTGACGAGGCGGCCCGTGCCCGCGTATTCGGCGAAGTAGATGCCCGACGCCAGCCCGGTGGGCACGGTGAGGATGAGCGTGAGGATGAGCAGGTAGACGGTGTTGAAGATCTGCGGCCCCGCCCCGCTGCCGGCGTGATCGGTGCTCGGTGGGCTGGTGTAGAAGCCGTCTCGGAACAGCTCGAAGCGCCCCTGCACCACGGTGGAGAGCAACACGGCGATGACCAGCAGCAGGAAGGCGACGGCGACAGCGCGGATGACACCGAAGGCGATCGCGTTGTGCAGTCGGGCACGCCGGTTCACCCGGTCACCTCGCTGCGCCGCTGCACCGCGCGGACAGTGGTGACACACGCGAAGGTGATCAGCAGCAGGACAATGGCGAGCAGGTAGCGCGCCGCCTCCGCCTTGGGGTTGGCGCCGAGGTTGCTGATGCCGTCGGTGATCGTCGTGGTCATGGTCATCCCCGGCTGGAAGAGGAAGGTGATGCCATCGGTGAGATGGGGCAGCTGCGCCACCCCGCCGATGACCAGCGCGACGGCCAGCGCCTCGCCCATGGCCCTGGCGAGCCCGAGCACGATGCCACTGATGATCCCGGGAAGCGCGGCCGGGATGACCACGCGTCGCAGTGTCTGCCAGGGCGTGGCGCCGAGCGCGATCGAGCCCTCGCGAAGAGACGCCGGCACCGACTCGATGGCGTCGGCGCTGAGAGTGGCGATGGTCGGCACCACCATGACGCCGAGCACGATCGCCGCGGCGGCAAAGCCCTGGCCGTTGCGGCCCGGCGGCGCCAACCTGGCGAGCAGGGGCACCAGCAGCACGAGGCCGACATAGCCGTAGACGATCGAGGGGACGCCGACGAAGAGCTCGATGGCCGGACGCAGCACGCGCTCACCGAGATGACGACCGGTCTCGGCGATCATGATCGCCAGCGCCACGCCGACCGGGATCGCCACCACCAGCGCGAGGCCGACCGCCACCACGGAACCGGCGATCGGGGTCAGCGCCCCGAAGCGCCCGACGCCGCTGTGGTTGGCTCCCTCGGGATCCCAGGTCGCCGACCCGAAGAAGTTGTCGAGCCCGATGTGCACGAACGCCGGCCAGGCATTGACGGTGAGGAAGACGATGACCAGGCCGACCACGACCAGGCTGAGACCGGCGGCCGCGGCGAGGCCGCGCCGGGAGATCCTCTCCGCGCGAAGCCGGCGCCCCCAAGCCGGCGATGCGTCCATGTCGCGGGAAAGGCTGGTCACGGGACGAGCCCCCTACCGATCGACTGCGGCCAGGCGCGTGGTGGTCGAGAGCGGGAGATAGCCGAGGCTGGTCAGCGCCCCCATTTGAAATGAGGCGCTGCGGATGTACTGGAGGAACGAGAGGGCGAGGAGGCTCGGCGTGGGCTTGGTGAAGCAGTGCTCATGGGAGAAGAAGGGGTAGGTGCCGCCGGCCACGTTGGCGGCGCTCGGGCTGTGGTTGTCGATCTTCACAGCCACCAGGCCGCCGCTGGCCGCGACCGACGAGTTGGTGAGGTACGCGATCGCGCCGGGCGTCGTCGACATGCTCTGCACCACAGTCTGGCTGGTGTTGATGACCTGGGCCGGGTTGGTGGTCTCGTTGGCGCCCTGCATGATGTCCCTGTCGAAGGTGAACCGTGTGCCCGAGCCGGCGGTGCGCTCGAAGACCGCGATGGGCAGGTTGGCGCCCCCGACCTGTGACCAGTTGGTGGTGTGCCCGCTGAAGATGTCACGGACCTGCTGGGCGGTGAGCGCGCTCACGCCCGCAGCGTTGTTGACGACCACGTCGAAGAGCACGATGGCCACGTGGTGATCGACGATGGAGCTCGCGTCGACTCCCTGCACCAGCCCGGCGGGGACGTCGCTGTCACCGATGTCCACCGCCCCGGTGGCCGCCTTGGTGACGCCGGTGGACGAGTTGGTCGCGGCCACCGTGATGCTGGCCCCGGGACAGTTCGCCTGGTACTGGTCGGCCGCCTTCTGGATCAGGGCCTTGATCGCCGAGGAGCCATCGGTGCTCAGCGATCCTGTTGCGCAGGTGGCGACCGTGGTCGGGGTGGCCACGGGAGCCTGTGATGCCGGGCCGGTGCCGGTCGCGATGGGGTCACCGCAGGCGGCGAGCGTCAGCGCCGCGGCGAGCGTGGCTCCGACGCTGAGATGTCGCATGGGAACCATCTGTGCTGCCTCCTTGCATTCCGGTGGCGTCCTGGCGGGGGCGTCGGTCTCGCCGACATGCTCGCGCAGCGGCGGTTGTGGGCACTTTGTGCGCCGGTTAAGCACCGGTTAACGGCGCCACCACCGCGCCCCCGGGCCGAGCGCGGTGGCGAGCTGTGGCGGCCTATGCTCGGCGCATGGAGAAGGCGAGCTGGGTGGCCTCGATGCCGCTTGCCGACGTCCTCGCCGAGGTCCTGCAGGAGTCTGACGAGGGCCTCCTGCTGGTCGACTCGGACTCGGTGATCCGCTTCGCGTCACCCACCGCGCTGCGCCACCTCGAGCTCCACGCCGACTCGATCGGACGTCCCGTGTCGGCGAGCGACTGCGACTACCGGCTGGTGCGGTTGCTGAGCACCGCCGCCGCGACCGACACCGTGATGGAGACGCGCTGGAGCATGGCTGATCGTGAGCTGGCGGTGCGGGCGCGGCGGGTGACGCGACCGGGCGCGGGCATCCTCATCTGGGTGCGCGACGAGACCAGGATGCGTCATCTGGAGAAGATGCGGCGCGACTTCATCAGCAACGTGTCCCACGAGCTGCGCACACCGCTGGCGGCGATGCGGGTGATGACCGAGACCCTGCTCGCCGGCGCCCTCGACGATGGACCCGCCGCCCAGGAGTTCGTGCACAGGATCAGCCTCGAGGTCGAGCAGATGGCGCAGATGGTCGAGGAGCTGCTCGAGCTGAGCGCGCTCGAGGGCGAGCAGCGCCCGGTGCCCGACGACGCGGTGCCGGTCGTCGACCTGCTGCTCGCCATCGACAGGTTGCGACCGCTCATCGACGACAAGCACATCAACCTGGTCTTCGACGTTCCCCCCGACATCCCTCCCATCCGCGGAGACGTGACCCACCTGCAGCAGGTGGTGCGCAACCTGGTGCACAACGCGGTGAAGTTCACCCCCTCGAGCGGCACGATCACCATCGCCGCAGCCCGCCGCGGCGATGAGGTGGAGCTGCGCTGCACCGACACCGGCGTGGGCATCCGCGCCGACGACCTGGCCCGCATCTTCGAACGATTCTGGAAGGCGGACGGCTCGCGACGGCGCGACGGTGAGGGGTCGGGGCTGGGGCTGGCCATCGCTCGCCACGTCGTCGCCGCCCACCGGGGGACGATCCAGGTCACCTCGGAGGTGGGCCGCGGCACCACCTTCGTGGTCAGGCTGGCCGCCTGGGTGGCGCCCCAGACCACGGCCTGAGCGCTGCGCCGCGTCCGCGGTCAGCGAATGGGGAGGCGGGCGGCGTCGATCCACGCGGGCAGGGGGTGCGCGTCGAGCATCAGCCGTGCCAGCCCCGCCGCGGCGTTGAGGGCGAAACCCATGCCGTGGCCGGTGTACCCGGCGCACACGTGGACGTGGCGCAGGCCGGGGAGCAGCCCCACCACGGGCAGGCCGTCGGCGCTGAACCCCATGGTCCCGGCCCAGCGGTGGGTCACGGTCGCGCCCCCGACCAGCTCGCCCAGCTGCGTGTCGAGGTGTGCCTGCACCGCCGCGGTGGGGCTGACGTCGAAACCCACCTCTTCGGTCGCTGCCATGTGGCGGAAGCCGCCCACCAGGAGGGTGCCGTCCTGGAGCTGCCGCCAGTAGCGATTCCCCCACTCCGCGTACACCGGGCGGGAAACGGCGGCCGCGACCGGGGCCGTGGCCAGCATCTGCGCTCGCACAGCATCGATGGGAATCGAGTCGACCAGATCGCGGGTCCACGCATTGGTGGCCAGGACCACCGCAGAGGTGTCGATGGCGCGGTCCTCGAGATGCACCACCGCATGCGTCGCCCCGTCCTCCACCGCGACCACGCGCACCGCCTCGTGGACGCGATCCCCGTGCGCGGCCGCGAGCCCGCGCACCAGCCGAACGGGGTCGATCTCACCGTCGCGGGGGTTGAACAGCGACGCCAGCGCGCCGCTCGGCTCGGGGCCCGCGCTCATCGAGCCGGGGAGCCGATCCTCGGCGAGGAGCGTGGCCGACTCCTCGAGGCTGGCGGCCTCCTCGGGGCCGAGGGCGACGGTGAGACTGCCGCGCACCCGGTGGGCGGCGTCGAGACGCCCCGCCGCGGCGGCCACCAGCGAGTGGTTGTCGAGGGTGAAGCGCCACACCTCTTCGGCGACGCGCCGACCGTGGCGGGCCGCGGCGCGCGCGTAGTTCTCGGCCACCCCGGCGAGCAGGAGGCCCGCATTGCGGCCGCTCGCCCCGGCGGCCAGGTGACCGCGCTCGAGGAGGATGGCGTCCACACCCCGGGCGCGCAGGGCAGCGAGCAGGGCCACCCCGCTGATCCCGCCTCCCACCACGACGATCTCCACGCGCTCCGGCAGCACCCCGGGAGGTGGGAGCGGCTCGCGCATCCCCCAGATCGGGAGCGGGTCCGTGACCGCGGCGTGCGCCGGTGGCGCAGCGGCGTTCGCCTCGCTCACCGCGTGGCATCCGGCAGCCGGTGACCCAGGGCGCGGAGGGCGCGCACCAGCTTGGGCGTGGTGCCCAGCACGGCTCCGTGTGCGGTCAGCAGCCCCACCAGCCGGTTGGCCAGCGCGCCGCTGCCGGCGCTGAACTCCACCTCCACCTCGGCAAAGCGGGTCACCAACCGGGTGCCATCGAGGACCTGCACGCGGTCATGGACGAGCTCGGCTCGGGCGTCGTCCTCGCTGACGTCGAGGCAGTGGCGAACCGTGTCGAGGCGGGCGACGGGACGGGCGGCGCTCGGGTCGATCCACCGCTCGATGCGGGCGCGCACCGGCCCCGGGATACTGTCAGCGTTGGCGATAACCTCGACCTCCTCGCGAACCACCGCATCGCCATCGCGACGGGAACGACCCTTGAAGGTCCACACCCCGTTGCGATGGCGCAGCCCCACCCCCGCACGGGCCAGCCCCAGGTCGGCGGTGTCCCAGTACACCGCGGCCAGCCGCGCGTCGCCGCGGTCGAGGGCGGTCACCGAGTCGAGTGGCGCCAGGGAGGGGAGCACGAAGTCCTCGGGCACCTCCAGCTTGACCTCGCGCTCCTCGGCGCCCTCCGCCATCTCCATCAGGCGCCGTCGCCGGTGAACTCCGCGAACCCCGGCCAGGAGTCGACCATGCGGTCGAGCAGGGGGGCGGGGATGGGCAGGTAGGTCCCCGAGGCGTCGGCGACCACCCTGCCATCGGCGAGCGTCATGCGCGCCTCGGCCGTCATCAGGCGACGGGTGAGACGGGTGATCCAGCCCTCGACGCGGAGCCGCACTCCCAGGGGCGCCGCGTCCCGGAATCGTGTCTCCATCCTGCCCGTGACCACCCAGCGACGATGGAGCACGGAACAGCGGCCCATGGCGTCGTCGAGGACGGCCGCGATCAGGCCGCCGTGGACCAAGCCCGGGAAGCCGGCGTGGTCCTCGGCGGCGACCCAGGTGGTCACGACGCGGTCACCGGCGAGGTGGTACTGCAGGTGCAGGCCGTGGGGATTGCGAAGACCGTGCACGAAGTTGCGCTGGTACTCGGTGTGGTCGTTCAGCCACGCCTGGTCCAGGTCGTCAGCGGCGGCGTCGTCCATGCGCGCAGCCTACCCAGCAGGTCCCGTCGACCGTCACCCGATCCGCTTCAGGCCGCCCATGTAGGGCTGCAGGACGGGGGGGACGAGCACGCTGCCGTCGGCCTGCTGATGGGTCTCGAGCAGGGCGTCGAATGCCCGGGGCACCCCCAGGCCACTGCCGTTCAGCGTGTGCACGAACTGGGGGCGTTCCCCGGCGGCGGAGCGGTGGCGGATCTGGGCGCGGCGCGCCTGGAAGTCGCCGAACGCGCTGCACGACGACACCTCGAGCCAGCGCTGCATCCCGGGCGCCCAGGCCTCGACGTCGTACTTCTTCCATTGCGCGAATCCCATGTCGCCGCTGCACATCAGCAAGACCCTGTGAGCGATGCCCAGTCGTTGCAGCAGTGACTCGGCGTGGCCGGTGAGCAGCTCGAGCTCGTCCAGGGATCGATCCGCGGTGGTGAAGCGCACCATCTCCACCTTGTCGAACTGGTGGAGCCGGATGTAGCCGTGGGTGTCCCTGCCGGCGGCGCCCGCCTCCCGCCGCCAGCACGGGGTGAAGGCGACATGCGCGATGGGAAGGTCGGCGGAGTCGAGGATCTCCTCGCGGTAGAGGTTGGTGACCGGGACCTCCGCGGTGGGGATGAGGAAGAGGCCGTCGTCGGTCTTGTAGGCGTCCTGCTCGAACTTGGGCAGCTGAGCGGCACCGACCATGGCGCTGCGCCGCACCAGGTACGGGGGAGCTATCTCGGTGTAGCCGTGCTCCGCTGTGGCCACGTCGAGAAAGAAGGTGATCAGGGCTCGCTGGAGGCGGGCGCCAACCCCGCAGAGAACCGCGAAGCGCGCGCCACTGACCTTGGCGGCGCGCTCGAAGTCGAAGATGCCGAGCGCGGCGCCGAGCGCGTCATGGGAGCGCGGTTCGAAGTCGAATTGGGCCGGCGTCCCCCAGCTGCGCACCACCAGGTTGTCCGCCTCCCGGCTGCCCTGGGGAACCGAGGGATGGGGCGGGTTGGGCACATGGAGAAGCAGCTCGTCGCGGCGCGACTCCAGCGCGGCAAGCTCGGTCTCGGCTGCCTGGACGCGCTCCTTCAACTCGCCCAGCGAGGTGCGCTGCTCCGCTGTGGGAGTGCCGCGGATGTCGGCGGAGGCTCGTTTCTGGGCGGCGCGCATGGTCTCCAGCTCGGTGCGCGATCGGCGCGCCTGGACATCGAGCTCGAGGATCTCGTCGATGGGCGCGGCCTCTCCCTTGAGGCGCGCCCCCTCGCGGATGACGTCGGGCTCGTCGCGCAGACGCTGCAACGGGATCAGCGTCAGCCCTCCTCGGCGCGGCGCGAGGGAGAGACGTGGGTGTCGCCGCCGTGCTGGTCGCCCTCGCGTGGACGCGGGCGCATGGTGGGAAAGAGCAGGACGTCGCGGATCGACGGCGAGTCGGTCAGCAGCATCACCAGGCGGTCGACGCCCACGCCCAGGCCGCCCGCCGGCGGCATGCCCATCTCGATCGCCTCCAGGAAATCCTCGTCGAGGAAGAAGGCCTGTTCGTCACCGGCGGCACGCCGCCGGGCCTGCTCCTCGAACCGGCGCCGCTGGTCGATGGGATCGTTCAGCTCGCTGAAGGCATTGGCGAGCTCGCGTCCGGCGATGATCAGCTCGAAGCGTTCCACGAAGCGACCGTCGTCGCGGTGACGGCGCGCCAGCGGCGAGACCTCGGCGGGATAGTCGATCACGAACGTGGGATCCCAGAGCCGGGCCTCGACGCGCTGCTCGTAGAGCTCCAGGAGCACCGCCCCGGGCCCCTGGGCAGGCTGCACCTCGACACCGAGCCGGACGGCGTGTTCCGCAAGCCGTTCCCATTCCGCGGCGGGGTCGAAGCCGCACGCCTCGGCAACCAGATCGACCATGCGCGCAACCCGGAATGGCGGCGTCAGCGCCAGCTCACGACCGGCGACGTTGCGGCGCAGGGGATCCTCGCACGGGAAGCCGCCTCCCTCGCTGCTGGGCTGCGGTCCGAGGGCGCTCGCGGCGTCGACGATCAGGGCCTCGGTCAGCTCGCGCATCCCGTTGTAGTCGCTGTACGCCTGGTAGGCCTCGAGCATGGTGAACTCGGGGTTGTGGCGCGGCGACAGACCCTCGTTGCGGAACACCCTGCCGATCTCGTAGACGCGCTGATACCCACCGATCAGCAGCCTCTTGAGATGCAGCTCGATCGCGATGCGCAGGTAGACGTCGGTGTGCAGCGCGTTCCAGTGGGTGCTGAACGGTCGCGCGTGCGCACCGCCGGGGATCGGTTGCAGGATCGGCGTCTCCACCTCCAGGAACCCCCGCCCGTCCAGGGTTCGCCGCAGGGCGCGAACCAGCTGGCTGCGGGCCGCGAAGTGACGGCGCTGAGCAGCGCTGCCGAGCAGGTCGAGGTGGCGCTTGCGGTAGCGCGTCTCCTGGTCCTGGAGCCCGTGGTACTTGTCGGGCGGCGACTGCAGTGCCTTGACCAGCAGGGTGATCTCGTCGGCGGCGACGGTGGGCTCGCCGCGCCTGGTGCGCATGAGGTGGCCGCGCACTCCGATGATGTCACCGAGGTCGAGGAGGCGCACGATGGCGAACTGCTCGTCGCCGACTCGGTCGAGGCGCATCCACACCTGGAGGCGCTCCTCCTCCGCCTCGATGTCCACAAAGCAGCTCCTGCCCTGCAGCCGGTACTGCATCACGCGACCGGCCACGCGCACCTCCGGCCCCTCGGGTGCCGCAGCGGCGCTGGCGGGCGTGGCGGCGGCCGTCTCGAACTCGGTGAGCAGCCGCCGAGCGCGGTCGAGGCTCACTGTGGGCGTGAAGTCGACGTTGTAGGAGGCCACCCCCAGCGCGGCCAGCTCGTCGATCTTGTGGCGGCGTTCGGTGAGGAGCTCGTCGGCGGGCATTGCGCGCCCAATCTTGCGGTCTTCGGGGTTTGCCGCGCGCTCAGGACACGCGGACGATCTTCACCCGGCGTGACCCACCTGGGCTCTGCACGTCGACGGACTCGCCGTTGCGATGCCCGATCACGGCCTTGCCGACCGGCGACTCCATGGAGATGCGCCCGCTGGCGACGTCGACCTCCGCCGGGCCGACGATGGTGAAGACCTGCTTGCCGAACTCGTCCTTGAGCTCCACCTCGGAGCCGACGCGCACCACCTCGTGGTCCTTGGGCTCCTCGATGCGGACCGCGTTGCGGAGCATGTTCTCGAGAGTGAGGATCCGGCCCTCGACCATGCCCTGCTCGTTCTTGGCGTCCTCGTACTCGGCGTTCTCCGTGATGTCCCCAAAGTCCTTGGCGTACTTGATGCGCTCGGCGATCTCGGCGCGCCGCACGGTGCGCAGCTCGTCGAGTTCGACCTCGAGCCTCTGCTGACCTTCAGGCGTGAGCAGAACCGGCTTGTCCATGTGGATTTGGGACCTCGTCACACGGGGCGAACGCCGCCCTCTGTGGATTTGAGACGCCGGAGTATAGGGGAGGCCCGCCTGTGACGGATGTGACGAATCGTCTACGCTCGTTGACCGGTTGTGACAGTCGGGCTATCATCACGGAGGTCACGTCGACTCATACAGCCCCCCCTCTCGGGGCGTCTCTGGTACGCCAGGGGCGCCCTCTCTTTCTACAGGGGCGAGGCAGATCCTCGCCCCTCATGAGGTAGAAATGAATTCGACCCTCACCCACCCCAGGACGGCGCGGTTCTGTGGTGATGCTTTTGGTCTCACCCGCAGGTGCAGGGTGGGGTGGTGACCGCGGTGACCACCCAGGTGATCACGGCGAAGACCCAGACCGCGTAGGCGGCGCTGATCCAGACGCTCTGCATGCTGCGACTGGCCACCCGGGTGGCGATGGCGGCGAGCGCCGCCAGCACCGTCAGGGATGAGGCCACGGCGAGGAGGTGGGCCCAGAGAGGGGCGGCGACGATGACCCCGGCGATGGCCACGCCGACCGGCGGGAGGCCGAGCGGGATCGTCCACCAGGGCAGCTCCAGCGGCTCGCCAAGGCGTGAGTCGCTCACCCGTCGCCGCTGGTGAAGACGGGATGGAACCAGCCCTGGGGGCCGAGGCCGGCAGCCAGCGCCAGGGCGAAGATGCTTTCGAGCATGTCGAGGCTGTCCAGCTCCTGGACCATGGCGCGCAGGCGGGCGGCGCCGTTGCAGCCCTTGATGGTCCACGCCACGTACTTGCGCCCGATGCGCAGCGCCCGCTGGGCCCCGTGGTGGGCGATGAGCATGTCGAGATGGCGGCGGCAGAGCGCCATGCGGGCGGCGAAGTCGAGGTCGTCGAGCACCTCGCCGGTGGCGAGCAGGTGCGATGCCTGGCGGATCAACCAGAAATTGCCGAGCATGCCGCGGGCCACGACCACCCCGTCGACGACCCCGGCGCGGATGCGGCGGTCGATGAGGCGCACGTCCTCCACGTCACCGCTGCCGATGACCGGGATGTCGACCGCCTCCTTGACACGGGCGATCTCCTGCCAGTCGGCGTCGCCGGCGTAGCCCTGGCAGCGGGTGCGCCCGTGCACTGTGATGGCACTGACGCCGACGCCGGCCAGCGCCCTGGCGAGCTCGGGAGCGTTGATGCTCTGGGCGTCCCAGCCCAGCCGCATCTTGGCCGTGACCGGCACCGCGACGGCGTCCACCATGGCCTCGAGGACGGCGGCGGTGGCGGGCACGTCGCGCGCCAGGGCGGCGCCGCTCCCCCGTCCCACCACCTTCCTGACCGGGCAGCCGAGGTTGACGTCGACGGTGACCGCCCCGCGGGCGACGCAGACCTGGGCGGCCTCGGCCATGACCACCGGGTCGCGACCGACCAGCTGGGCGCCGACCGGGCCCACCCCGGCGGGGAAGTCGAGCAGGTGGAGGCTGGCGTCGAGGCTGCGCACCACCGCCTCGGAGGCGATCATCTCCGTGGACACCAGCCCCGCCCCGAGCTCGAGGGCCAGCTCCCGGCAGGGGGCGTCGGTGATCCCCACCATGGGGGCGATCATCACCGCCGAGCTCAGCTCGAGCGATCCGATCCGCAGCGCGGGCCTGGTCCTGGGGGCGGCGATCATGGCCGCCTGATCTTACGAGCGGGTCGCACCGGGGACGACGTCAGGGCCGGCGGATGCCCGCGCGGCTGGCCCTACTCCGCGTTCAGCTCGTGGATGAGGCGGAGGCCGACCAGGGTGAGATGGGGATCGACGGCCTCGATCTCGGGGATCAGCGGGGCGAAGAGCTCGGCCAGGCCGCCGGTGGCGATCACCCGGGCTTTCCCGCCGATCTCCGCGCGCATGCGCGCGACGATGCCCTGGACCAGGCCGACATAGCCGAACACGAACCCCGCCTGCATCGAGGCGGCCGGGCTGCGGCCGATCACCGAGCCGGGGGCGGCCAGCTCGACGCGGTTGAGCTTGGAGGCGCGGCTGACCAGCGCGTCCAGGCTGATCAGGATCCCGGGCGCCATGGCGCCCCCCAGGTACTCGCCCGCCGCGGAGACCGCGTCGAAGGTGGTGGCCGTTCCGAAGTCGAGCAGGATGGCGGGGACACCGTAGAGGTGGCGGCCGGCCAGGGCGTTGGCGATGCGATCGGCGCCGACCAGGCGGGGGTCCTCGTACCTGATGCTGACCCCGGTGCGAATCCCCGGTCCCACCACCAGCGGCGCGCAGCCGAAGTACACGCGCGACATCTCCTCGACCGACCGCGCCAGCGGGGGCACGACGTTGGCCACCGCCACCGCGTCGATGGCCGCGATCTCGATGCCGCGGCGGCGGAGCAGCTCGGTGGCGGTGAGGCCGAGCTCGTCGCCGGTGGACCGCTCGTTGGTGTGGAGACGGAAATCGGCGACCAGCCGGTCCGAGTCGAACACCCCGACGACGATGTTGGTGTTCCCGACATCGACTGCGAGAAGCATGTCGCGGCATTGTAGGAACCGCCTCCTTGGTACCGTGGCGCACCAGTGATCGGACTTCTCGACGTCGGGGGAACCAAGCTGCTCGCCGCCGCTGCGGGCCCCGACGGCCGGCTCGGTCCGACGCTGCGGCGGCCGACCCCGCGGGGCGGGGACGTGGTGAGCACGCTCCTGGAGATGCTCGCCGAGGTGGGCCAGGGCCGGCGGCTCGAGGCCATCGCCCTGTCCGTCCCGGGCCCCTTCGACCGGCGCACCGGCGAGCTCGTCAACCCTCCCGGAATGTCGGTGGAGTGGCACCGTCTCGACCTCGCCTCCCCTCTCGGCGATCACTTCGGCTGTCCGGTGGTGGTCGAGAACGACGCCAACTGCGCGGCCCTCGCCGAGGCCACCCTGGGGGCGGGACGCGGCGCCGGGCTGCTCGTCTACTACACGGTGTCGACCGGCATCGGCAGCGGGATCGTGCGCGGCGGACAGCTGATGATCACCCGGGGGGACACCGAGGGCGGCCACCAGGTGCTCTGGCCGCAGGTTGCCGGCGGACCCGCCTGCGAGTGTGGTGGGCAGGGCTGCCTCGAGGCCCTGGCCAGCGGCCGGGCCATCGCCCGGCGGTTCGGCCGCCCCGCGGCGGAGATCGAGGACCAGGCGGTGTGGGACGAGGTGGGCACCTGGCTGGGGCTGGCTGCGGTCAACGCCGTGGCCCTGCTCGACTGCGATCGGATAGTCTTCGGCGGCGGCGTCGCCGATGCCCGCTGGGCTCGCCTCGAGCCGGCCATCGCGGCCACCGTGACCCGCCACCTCAAGCTGCAACCGGCCCCGGAGATCCGGCTCGCCGAGCTCGGGGAGGAGCGCAACCTGGCGGGCGCATGGCTGGTCCTGCGAGCCGCCGGACAGGGGCGCGCGGCCTCGTCCTAGGTGGGGGCCGCACTGGCTACCCTTGGCCGATGAGCCCGGTGCACCTGGTCGCCGACAGCACCTGCGACCTCCCGGCGGACGAGGCCGCAGCGAGGGGCCTGACCATCGTCCCGCTCAAGGTGATCATCGGCGACGAGGTGTTCGCCGACGGCAGGGACATCGACGCGGCCACGCTGTACGCGCGGATGCGCAGCTCGGCGGTGGTGCCGCGCACCTCGCAGCCGACCCCGGCGGAGTTCGAAGCGGCGTTCGCCCGCCTGGGCGCCGACGGCGGCGCCATCGTCTGCACCACCATCGCGGCGGCGATGAGCGGCACCCACAGCAGCGCCTCCCAGGCACGTGAGGCGCTGCCGGGCCTCGACGTTCGCGTCCTCGACACCCGCACGGTCGGGCCCGGGCACCGCCTGGTGGTCAACGCCGTGCTCAGCGCCGCCAGAGGGGGCGCCGACGCCGCCGCGCTCGAGAGGGTGGTCGGCGAGGTGACGGCGACGATGCGCCTGGTGTTCACAGTCGAGAGCCTGGAATACCTGCGGCGGGGTGGCCGGATCGGCGGGGGCCGGGCCCTGCTCGGGTCGGTCCTCAACATCAAGCCCATCCTGGAGGTGCGCGAGGGCACAGTCGAGCCCCTCGACCGGGTGCGCACCTTCCCCCGGGCGCTGGACCGGCTGGTCGAGGAGGTGGCGCGCTCCGCAGCCGAGTGGGGCGGCCGTGCCCGGGCGATGGTCGCCCACGCCGACCAGCCCGAGGCCGGCATGGAGGTGGCCCGCCGGGTTGGGGAGGCCGCCGGCGAGCCCGCCGAGCTCATCGACGTGGGTCCGGTCATCGGCTGCCACGGCGGCCCCGGAGCCATCGGGGTGGCCTTTCACAGGTAGCCGGGCGGCGCGAACCTGGCGCATCGCGACCCCTGGGCTCGGTTGCGCCGCCGCCCACGCCGACCTGGCATCGGTCCTTGGCGACGCCCCGCTCTTCGAGGAGCTGGGCCGCGACGACGTCGCCAGCAACCCTGGCTCAGTTCGACGAGGTGCGCTTCCCCAGCGGGCGGCGGATCGTCCTCGAGGGGTTCCGGGGCAGCGACTTCTTCATCATCGTGGCCGGCACGGCGGCGGTGCTCGCCGACGGCCCCCGCGGGACCTCGCTGAGGCGATCGGCGGGGCCATCGACGGCATCGCGCTGGCCGGTCTGTTGCGCGAGAGCCACCCGGTGGCGATCTATGGCGCGCTCAAGGCGATGCTGCTGTCGCTGGTGGTCACCGCCTACGTCGGTGCCGGACAGCAGCCGCCGGTGGCACGCATGCAGGCTCTGCTGGATCGCTCCGAGGCCGGCACCGGCTCCGCGTAGCGCTCCGCTGCGGTCCCGCCTGCGACCATGAGCCCGTGCGACCCGGTCAGCTGGCGTGTCCCAACAACTGTCCCGAGGGGCGCTTCGAGGCGCTCAACGCGCCCATGTTCGTCGACCGCGCCGGCCGCTATGCGGGCCATGACGACAGCCGGGCCACCTATGTGTGCGCGGTCTGCCAGAGCGTCGCCGTCGACGTGGCGGCGGCCGCGGTGGAGATGCATCGCCGTGGCGACGAGCGGTCGGTGACGCTGACCTGTCCCGCGTGCGGCATGCGCATGCTGCCTCCCGAGGACGACCCCATGGCGCTGCTCATCGAATGCCCGGCCTGCGAGACACGGTTCGAGACCGAGGAGGGCATGCCCCGATTGCACGGCGACCGCGACAGCAGCGGCTGACGATCAGGCTGAGGACCGTCGATCGAGCGCGCGCAGTGCCGCTCGCGCCGCCCACCACCCGCACATCCCGTGCACAGCGCCGCCCGGCGGGGTGGCGGCGCTGCAGATGAACACGCTGGGGTTGGGCGTGGTGTACGGCGGCATCCGGGCGGTCGGCCGCGTGAAGATCTGACCCAGGCTGAACATGCCCGCGTTGATGTCACCCCCGACAAGATTGGCGTCATAGCTCTCCAGGTCCGCTGTGTCCAACCCATGGCGCCCGATCACCAGGTCGCGAAACCCGGGAGCGAAGCGCTCCACCTGCGACTCGATCTGCACGGTCATGTCGCGCCGCGATCCGTTGGGCACGTGGCAGTACGCCCAGGCGGTGTGCTTGCCCCTGGGAGCGCGCCGGCTGTCGAACAGCGACGGCTGGACGAGGATGACGAAGGGCCGCTCCGCATGGTGGCCGGCGGCGACCGCCGCCTCGGAGGTGACGGCCTCCTCGAAGGAGCCCACCAGGTGGACGGTGGCGGCGCGCGCACAACTGGGGTCCGACCAGGGGATCGGGCCGTCGAGGGCCCAGTCCAGCTTGAAGACCCCCGGTCCGTGGCGGTAGCGCAGCAGGCTCCGGCGGTAGCGCGGCGGCAGCGCCTCCGCACAGATCCGCTCGATGTCGCGGGGAACCAGGTCGAGCAGCCGGACGCGCGCCGGGGGAAGCTCCTCCAGCGCGGAGATGCGCCGGCCGGTCTCGATGGTTGCCCCGAGGTCGCGGAGATGGGCGGCGAGGGCCTCGCTGACCCGGCCGGCGCCGCCCCGGGCCACCGGCCAGCCGACGGCGTGCCCCACCATGGCCATCACCAATCCCATGCTGGAGCTGGCCGGGCTGTGCAGCGACAGCATCGAGTGCGCCGCCAGGCCGGCGAAGAGCGCACGTGCTCGTCCGTCTCCGAACACCGTCCGCGCCAGCAGCGCGGCGGGCAGCAGCGCCGGCACGCCGAACGCGGCGACGAGAAGCGGGTGACGGGGCAGGCGCGGCGGCCCCAGGAACTGGTCGAGCAGCGGTTGCTCGCAGCGGGTCGCCGCGGAGAAGAGTCGCCGGTAGCGCAGCTCATCGGTGCCCAGCCCGGCCGCGGTGGCGGCGACCGACCGCGCCAGCATGATGGCGCTCTGCCCATCCAGCGGATGCGCCAGCGGATCCGGGGAATGGACGAGCTCGAGGCCGTACCTGCTCGCCGGGAAGTCTCGGAAGAAGCGCGACGACGCCCCGAAGGGCAGCACCGAGGCGCCGACGTCGTGGTGGAAGCCCGGCAGGGTCAGCTGCGCGGTGCGACAGGCGCCGCCGACCTCGTCGGCGGCCTCGATCACGTGCACCGACAGCCCCCGCCGGGCCAGCACGATGGCCGCCGCCAGGCCGTTGGGGCCCGCCCCCACGACGACGGCGTCGTACGCGGTGGTCACAGCCCGCTCATGTCGCGGTCAGCGGTCCGGGAGCAGTGCGACGGTGGCGCCGATGGGCCCGAACAGCTCGCTCTCGTCGCGCGACCAGTAGCGTGAGAAGCGGCCGTCGAATCCCCAGAGCCGGCCGTCGTGGCCGACGCTGGGACGGTCCTCCCAATGCGGGGTGTGACCATGCACCAGGCGGCGAGCGCCGAAGTGCTCGAGGTAGAGATCGAGACGGCGGCTCTCGACGAAAGCGCGGCGGCCGAACAGGGTGCGCACCGCCGAGAAGACGCCCCCCGGCTCCGCGAGCCATGCGCGGGCGGTGGCGTTGACGGCGTCGACACTGTCGCCGAGGTCGGCGTACATGTCGTCGTCGGTGTGCTGCACGAGCGTGGCGTCCTCGAGGAGGATGAGGAAGGGAAGCCCCCGCAGCCAGGCCTCGAGCTCCGGCTCTGCGGCCACCGCCTCGAGGTCGGCCCAGTCGCCCCGGCGGTGCAGCCACAGGGCCTCGAGCTCGGCGGGCTCGCGCAGCCGCCACGGCTCCGGAGGCTCGACGCCGCGGCGGCGCTCCAGCACCGCGAGCAGGAAGAGGTCGTGGTTGCCGAGCACCGCGCGACTGTTGCGACGCACCCGGGCAAGCCGCGCCGCCGCCGCGCCGCCACCCCGGCCGGGCCGGCCGCCCTGGAAGAAGTCGCCGAGGAAGACGGTGTCGACGTCGTCCTCGGGGTAGGGCTGGAGCGCCTCCTCGAGCCGCTCGACGTCACCCTGGACGTCGCCGACGACGAGAAGGGGACGGCCCATCAGACGAGGATAGCGATCAGCCCCTGGTCCTCCCTGCGCGGCCGCGGCGGTCCTGCTCGCGAGCGCCGGTGCGCGGGGGCCGGGCAGCCGCCCCCACCTCCTTGGCGGCGGCCGGCTGGCGCGCCAGGACGGTGACCACGCGGCGCGTCTTGGCCACCAGGGTCGCGGCCCTGACCAGCTGGCGGGACACAGCGCGCGGTCCCGGTCCTCCGGGGATCTCGCGACGCCGCAGCGCCTGGTCGACGTCGAACAGCTCGACGATCTCGTCGCCGTCGAGGTCGGTCAGCTCGTGCCAGCGCGCGCTGCTGATGTCCCGCAGGGTGCCCCCCTGGTCGCCCGTCTGGCGCACCGCGGCACCGACCAGCTGGTGGGCGGCACGGAAGGGCATCCCCCGCAGAACCAGGTGCTCGGCCACGTCGGTGGCGAGCAGGGCCGGGTCGGACGCCGCGGCGCGCATGGCGCGGCGGTCGAATCGGAGCGCGCGGACCACGTCGGTGGTCATCACCGTCGCCGCCATGGCGGTGTCGACAGCCGCGAAGAGCGCCACCTTGTCCTCCTGCAGGTCGCGGTTGTAGGCGAGCGGCAGACCCTTGAGCATGGTGAGCAACGCACAGAGCTCGGCGATGGTGCGCGAGGTCCGTCCCCGGACCAGCTCGAGCACGTCGGGGTTCTTCTTCTGCGGCATCAGCGACGAGCCCGTGGCCTGGGAGTCGGGCAGCTCGGCAAAGGCGAACTCGCTCGACGTCCAGAGCACCACCTCCCCGGCGAGACGTGAGAGGTGCACCATGATCAGCGCGCAGGCAGCGGTCAGCTCGACTGCGAAGTCGCGGTCGGCGACCGCGTCGAGACTGTTGGCGCTGATGCTGGCAAAGCCCAGCTCCTCGGCAACCATGCGGCGGTTCAGTGGCAGCGTCGATCCCGCCAGCGCGCCGCTGCCGAGGGGGAGCACGTCACACCGATCGTGCGCATCCTCCAGGCGGCCGACGTCGCGCTGCAGCATCTCCACGTAGGCGAGCAGGTGGTGGGCCAGCGAGATCACCTGGGCGCGCTGGCCATGGGTGTAGCCGGGCATGACGGTGCTGCGGTGCTGCTGGGCGCGGCGCGCCAGCGACTCCTGGAGAGAGGCGATGGCGAGCATGAGCTCGCGGCTGGCACGCTTGGCATAGAGGCGCAGGTCGGTGGCGACCTGCTCGTTGCGACTGCGTCCGGTGTGCAGACGGCCGGCGACGTCGCCGGCCGTCTCGAAGAGCCGGCGCTCGATGGCGGAGTGGATGTCCTCGTCACCAGCGGCCACCGCGAACTGGTTGCGGTCGAACTCGCGGCGGATGTCGCGCAGCGCGGAGTCGATGATGCGGGCGTCGCCGGCGGTCACCAGCCCAACCCTGCGCAGCATGCGCAGGTGAGCGAGCGACCCCTCGATGTCCTCGGCGTAGAGGCGCCGGTCGACGGCGATGCTGGTCGTGTACTCCTCGATGCGGCGCGCCGTTCGCGACCCCAGCCGGCCCGACCACATCTTCGGCGCCGCGGTGGGCTGCGGTGGCGCTGGGCCGCTGGCCGGCTCGAG
>JBOHUD010000024.1:0-5656 GCA_050734155.1 Candidatus Dormibacteria bacterium | reverse complement strand
GGGCGAGGCGGTGGACGCGGCCCCAGCGCCAGCGGCGCACCCCGCCGTGGGCCCTGCGCAGGTCGGCGACGGCGGCCTCGAGCGCGTCCCCGGCGACCTCCGACCAGGTGGTCAGCCCGTCGAAGATGGCCTCGTCGCCGGCAGCCCACAGCTCCACCAGCAGCGGCGTGGCCCGGCCGGTGATGTTGGCGGGGTACTCGAACAGGGGATGCCCGAGGTCGATCCCCGCGGCGATGCCCCACGCCTCCCCGCAGAGCGGCCGCAGCGCGTGCTCGGCGAGGCGCAGCATGAACGCCTCGTACACGGTGGGCTCGATGCGGTCGGCGTCCATGCGACCGTTCCAGGCCACCAGGCGCAGCCGCATCGCCTCGGCCAGCTCGCCGTCGCAGGTGACCGAGGCGAGAAGGGCAGCCACCTGCACCGCGGGCGGTGAGACCAGGTCCATCTGCACGGCCCGCATGTACTCGGTGTCCATGCCCACGTGGTCGAGCAGCTGCTCGAGCCGCCGGGCGCGGTAGCCGGACATGTAGTCGTGGGCGACGTAGTGGGGAAAGCGCTCGCCGACGATCCTGTTGTTGGCGGTGATCACCACGCCCCCGGGCGGATCGAACGCCTGGGGAACCTCGTCGACGGTGAGGAAGCGCTCCCACAGCGCCGAACCCTGCCACCCCGGGGCGGGCACACCCGAGGGGCGCTGCCGCCGCACCGGGATGCGGCCGTTGCAGAAGTAGCCGATGTGGCCGTCCACGTCGGCGTACACCGCGTTCTGCGAGGGGGCGTCCAGGGTCGCGAAGGCGAGGCGGAAGCTGGCCCAGTCGGACGCCCGTTGCAGGCTGAGCACGGCCTGCGCCGCGCACGCGGGGGTCAGCGCCGTCCACTGCAGGGCCAGCCCCAACCAGCGGCCGGTGCTGACGTCGTCGCAGCGCTCCACCACCGGCCCGTGCCTGGTGATGATCACCTCCTCGACCTCGTCGGGGCGGTCCCTGACATGGATCACCTCGCGAGCGATTCGCGACTCCTCCCAACCCCTCTCGGTGCGGTAGCGATTGCCCGCCGCGGCGTCGAACTGCTCGGCGACGAGGTCCTGGGAGTCGGCGCAGGAGTTGGTGTATCCCCAGGCGATGCGGCGGTTGTGGCCGATGATCGGGAAGGGCTGCCCGGGCAGGGTCACGCCGGTGGACTCGAAATCGTCGGCGGCGCGGACGTGGGCGGCGAACCAGACCGATGGCACCGACGGCTCGAGATGGGGGTCGTTGCAGAGCAGCGGTCTGCCGGTGCTGGTCAGAGCAGGTGCCACCGCCCAGGCATTGCTCGCCCCCATCGCGGTGGGCATCCAGTGGGCGGCCTCCTGGTACAGCGCCAGGAGCACCTCGCCGGCCCGGGGACCGCTGCCGGCCACCGTGGCGGCCAGGATGGTGGGATTGGTGTCCGGGTAGACCAGCTCGAGGCGCGCGGCCGTGTCCGGGCCCACCTCGCGGAGCAGGCGCAGGCGCTGCACCTCGCTGTCCCAGTTGAGGCTCAGCCCGAGGGCGAGGAGCTTGGCGCAGGTGATGCTGTCGACCGGACGCCAGGGCTCGGGGCGCAGGTGCAGCAGCGAGAACTCCAGCGGCAGCCGCCGTCCGCTGCCGATCACCGAGTTGACCCCCGCGGCGTAGGCCAGGAGCATGCTCCTGGCGTCGCCCACGAGCAGGTCGGCCTCCTGCTCGGCGACGCGGCGCAGCCCGACGCGCCGCATGTACCGGTCGGCACCGAGGCCGTCGGCCCCGGCGATCTCGCTGATGCGGCCGGAGGCGACGCGCCGGGTGAGGTCGAGCTGCCAGAGACGCTCCTGGGCGTGAACCACGCCCATGGCAAAGGCCGCGTCCTCCATCGACTCGGCGTCGACGTGCGCCATGCCGACGCGGTCGCGGACGATGGTGACCGGGGCATGGAGGCCGTCGACTGTCAGTGTCCCGCGCGTTTGGGGAAGGCGCGAGCGAACCATCGCGGTGAGAGCCCCGAGCGCAACCACCACGAGGGCGGCCACGACGACGGCGGCGACGATCAACCGGTTCTCCTCAAGCGAATCGGCCGGATGGTACCCGCCGAGGGCGGTCGCCACCTCGGCGGTGCCGAGTCCCTAAACTCGCCGCCTGATGGGCCGGCGCACGCCACTCTACGACCGCCACCTCGCCGCGGGGGCGCGGATGGTCGATTTCGCGGGCTACGACATGCCCCTGCAGTACCGCGGCATCCGCGATGAGCACCTGGCCGTGCGCGAGCGCGCGGGCATCTTCGACGTCAGCCACATGGGCGAGGTCCTGGTCAACGGCGGCGGCGCCTCCGCGTGGCTGCAGCGACTGGTCACCAACGACGTGTCGCGGCTGCACGACGGTGAAGCGCTCTACACGGTGATGTGCCACGACGACGGCGGGATCGTCGACGACCTGATCGTCTACCGCGGCGACGCCGAGCGCTTCCTCGTGGTCGTCAACGCCTCGACACGCGAGAAGGATGTCGCCTGGATGCGCGCCCACCCGGACGACGAGGTGGAGGTGCAGGACGTCAGCGACGAGATGGCGCTGATCGCCGTTCAGGGCCCGCGCAGCGTGGACATCCTCGAGCCCATCACCACGCTCGACTCGGGCGGCAGCCTGCGCGACATGAAGCCGTTCGCCACCAGCGCCGCCACCATCTCCGGTGTCGGCGCGGAGCACGCCCAGCGGATCTCGCGCACCGGCTACACCGGTGAGGACGGCTTCGAGGTCGTGGTGGACGCCGCCGCCGCCACCAGCATGTGGGACGCGCTGCTCGCCGCCGGTGCCGGCCACGGTCTCGTTCCCGCCGGGCTCGGGGCTCGTGACACGCTCCGCCTCGAGGCGGGACTGCGACTCTACGGCCAGGACATGGATGACAGCACCGATCCCTACAGCTGCGGCCTGGGCTGGACGGTGAAGCTGGACAAGGGGGACTTCATCGCCGCGCCGACGTTGGGGCGCCTGCGCGAGTCGCCGCCGCATCGATTCGTGGGACTGCGCCTCGGTCCGCGCAGCATCGCGCGCCATGGGCAGGCGGTGCTCCAGGACGGCCGTGGGGTGGGGGTGGTGACCAGCGGCACCTTCGGATTCACCGTCGGGACGGCGCTGGCCACAGCCTCGGTGGATCCCGACTTCAGGCGCGACGGCGACGTCGCGGTGGACATTCGCGGAACCGCGGCACCGGCCCAGGTGGTGCCTCTGCCGTTCTACAGGCGACCCAAGGGAGGTGGATGAGTGCCCGACCTCAGCGAATATCGCTTCACCGAGAGCCACGAATGGGTGCACCTGGAGGGCGGCGTCGCCACCGTCGGCATCAGTGATCACGCCCAGTCGGAGCTGGGTGACGTCATCTTCATCGAGCTGCCCGCCATCGGCGCCGTGCTCAAGCCCGGCGACAAGTTCGGCACCATCGAGTCGGTGAAGGCGGCCAGCGATCTGTACGCCCCGGTCGGTGGCACCGTCACCGGGGTCAACGACCAGCTCGCCGAGGCGCCCGAGCGCGTCAATGGTGACCCCTACGGGGAGGGCTGGATGATCCGCCTCAACAACGTCGACGACAGCGCGACCCTGCTCGACGAGGCCGGCTACCGGGCCCTGGGAGGGAGCTGAGGCACCTGGGCTCGACCGACCGATGAGTCTGCTGGACGGCGCTCGTCCAAAGGAGCAGACTCGGCGCGCTGAGACGGCGCGGGAGGTTCTGTGAGGGACTGCACATGAGCGACACGGCAGTGGCGACGACCAATCAGCCGGCATGGATGGACCTGGGCACGAGGAACATGGAGGCGTCGAAGCGCTTCTACAGCGAGCTGTTCGGCTGGACCACCCACGAGGAGCCGGACCCCGACCTCGGTGGGTACACCGTCTACGAGCTCGACGGCAAGCCGGTCGGTGGGGTCATGGACCTGGGTGACAACCCTGCACCGAACGCGTGGCTGCCCTACATCGGCGTGTCCGACGTGCGCGCCACGGTGGCGGCGGTGAAGGCCGCCGGCGGCGCGGTGCTGGTCGAGCCGATGGATGTCAAGACGGCGGGCTCGATGGCCGTGGTCAAGGACTCGGTAGGGGCCGCGATCGGGCTGTGGCAGGCGGGTGACAACCCCGGGTGGGGCGTGTACCGCGACACGCGGGCGGTGTGCTGGAATGAGTTGCACTCCGATGACACCGAGGCGGCCAAGCGGTTCTACGGCCAGGTCTTCGGATGGGACGCGAAGACGATGCCCATGCCCGGTGGCGAGTACACGACCTTCTCTCGCGAGGGCGGCGAGGACTTCGCCGGGCTGGCGGAGCTGATGGGTGCCCCGGCGCCCCACTGGCTGACCTACATCGCCGTGGACGACTGCGACGCGACGGTGGCCAAGGCCACAGAGCTCGGCGGCACCGCGCTCGCCGGTCCGGACGACATCTCCGAGGTGGGCCGCTTCGCGGTGCTCCTCGACTCGGAGAAGGCCGCCTTCGCCGTGCTCCAGCCGCTGCCGCGGCAGGGCTGAGCGCGGATGGTGGTCAGCGGGGGATTCGAACCCTCGACCTCACGGATGTGAACCGTGCGCTCTAACCAACTGAGCTAGCTGACCCCTGCGCCGGCAGCCTCGAAGTCTAACCGGAAGGTCGGCCGCCGCCCGAGCGGGGCGGGGCGGGGCGGATGGTATGCTCGGCGCGTCCAATCGGGACACTTCGGCAACGAGCTTTCCTGCATCCGGCGCTGCCCGCCGGCCACCTCGGCACAGCCCAGGGTCCGGATGCCGCAAGCCCACAGGAAAGGAGGTGCGCGCATGGTGCGCGACTACGAGCTCATGTACATCGCCCGGCCCGAGCTCGACGACGAGGGCCTGCAGGGAGCCGTCGACTCGGTCGATCGGCTGGTCACCGGGGCCGGCGGGTCGGTGGTCCGCACCACCAACTGGGGCCGGCGGCGCCTCGCCTACGAGGTCGACCACCTGCGCGATGGCCACTACATGCTCCTCCACCTCCGCATGGAGGGCGGACGGGTGGCCGATCTCGAACGCGCCCTGGCGATCCACGAGACGGTGTTCCGCCACCTCCTCGTGGTCCGCGAGGGGGGCGAGGACCTCGAGGCGGAGAACGGCGCGGCGGTGGCGGTCACCGCTGCCGGTGACGGCGCCGCAGCGCGTCAGGCAGTTGTCGCCTCCGGTGGCGAGGATGCGGCCGGCGGCGAGAACGGCGACGACGAAGAGGAAGAAGAGGACGAAACGCCCGCCGCGCTGCTCGTCGCCACCGAGGAGGAGAACTGATGTCCGGCTCGCTCAACCGTGTGATGCTGATCGGCCGCCTCACCCGCGACCCCGAGCTGCGCTTCACTCCCAGCGGCACCGCCGTCTGCAACCTGGCGCTGGCCACCAATCGCTACGGACAGGACGCCAGTGGCGAACGCCGGGAGTTCACCGACTACCACGACATCGTGGTCTGGAACCAGGGCAACCGCAAGCTCGCCGAGCTCTGCGGCCAGTACCTCCAGAAGGGCCGGATGGTCTACATAGAGGGACGCCTGCAGACGCGTTCGTGGGACGACAAGGACACCGGGGCCAAGCGCTACAAGACCGAGGTCAACGCCAACGACGTGCAGTTCCTCGACAGCCGCCAGGACGGGGACGGGGGGTCGCGCGGCGTCGAGGTGGGCGGCC